>NZ_JBQFXE010000002.1:0-644493 GCF_056540685.1 Ruegeria sp. AM2
CCGCGCTGTGCGCGGCGCTATGCCCAACGGGATGAGGCCTCCGCCAGGAGGTCGAAGACGGGCGGGAGCATACCGGGTCAATTGCCCTCGTTCAGCGTCAGTGTCACACGTTCACCGGCAAAAACGGTGCGGCCGTATTCGACCGGAATACCGTTGGGGTCCGCGTTTATGCCGATCGACTGGAGGACTGGCGCGCCTTCGATCAGTTGCAGATGCAGCGCCTGTGTTGCTGTCGCCGCCCGCGCCGTTAGACGCGTCCAAACGCGTGTGTAGTCCTCAATGCCGCATCGCCGCAGTGCATTGGTAACCGATCGCGTTTCGTTCAACGCGTTCAGGATGCCCGGAAGGCGATCGCCGGGAAACACGCTCTGAAACACGCCAATTGGTTGACCGTCCGCCAATGACAAGCCGTCGTAGACATGCACGACGTCGCCCACATTCAGGTCCAAGGCCTCCGCCTCGGCATCGTCTGCTGTCCGCGTGGTCAATGCGAGTATTTTCTTGCCCGGAATTTTCCCATTCGCCGATATGCTTTTGTGATACCTGACTCTTTTCCCAATTGCATAATCAGTGGGTCGTGAAGCGACAAACACGCCTGCACCCCGCCGGGCGCGCACCAACCCTTCTTCGGCCATTTGAGACAGAGCTCGGCGTACAGTGTGTCTGTTGACGCCAAATGAGGCGGCCAGCTGCGCCTCGGTTGGTAGTCGATCACCAGTGTCATATCGCCCCTCGGCAATGTCCGAGGTCAGGCTGAGGGCAATGCTTTTCCAGACGGGTGTTTTGCTCATGTCACCAAACTTTCACAGAGTCGCGGATTGCGGGTCGCTCTTGATATGTGTAATATTTGTCTAGTTGTATAGTTCATGTAGACAACCTGGCCAAGAGGCTTTGATGGAAGAACAGACAAACATCGACAGCGCAGCGCGGCAGGAGTGGATGGGCGTTTTGGCCCGCGCTCCGGAAGAATTGTTGTTGGCGCAATGGCAGAAACTTGGTGAGACACCGGAATTTGAATGGCTGCGCAAACCAGAGATCGGCGGCGTGATGGTGCGAGGACGTACCGGCGCGACCGGCGCACCCTTCAACCTGGGCGAAATGACCGTCACGCGCTGTTCCTTGGTGCTTAATGACGGGACTGTCGGTCACGGTTACGTTCAGGGGCGTTCCAAGGCCAAAGTCGAAGCTGCGGCGCTGATCGACGCTTTGATGCAAACTGCAAAAGCAACCGCGGTCAAAGCGCAGGTGATTGCTCCTCTGAAATCCAAACTTCAAGCCGCGCAAACTGCGCGCGCCGCCAAGGCTGCCGCGACGAAGGTTGAGTTCTTCACAATGGTCCGGGGGGAAGACTGATGAATGCCCAGACGCAATTTTCAGGTGGGTTTCTGGATGCTCCAATCGATGCGGCACACGCTTTTCGCGCCGCCATGACGGTGATGGCACGTCCGGGGGAAGTCCGCGAATTGTCCGGCGCTCAGCCGCCCAGGCCGCTCTCGATAGCAGCAGGCACATTGTTGCTGACCCTGTGCGACCCGGACACGAAGGTATATTTGGCCGGAGAGGCGGACACCGATGCAGTCCGCCAATGGCTGACCTTTCACACCAGCGCGCCGATCTCTGGCGCGGCTGATGCGGATTTCGCTGTTGGAACGTGGGGCGCATTGCAGCCTTTGTCAGCATATCGCATCGGCACGCCGGAGTATCCGGACCGGTCCGCCACTTTGATCGTCGAATGTGACGATCTGGGTCAGGCAGGTGTCGCGCTTAGCGGTCCAGGCATCAAAACTGTGGCGCATCTGCCTTTGCCCGACATCTCAGCATTTCAGGCCAATGCGGCGCTGTATCCGTTGGGATGCGATTTCTTCTTTACCTGCGGTGAAAAAGTTGCGGCCCTGCCGCGCAGCACGCAGATCAGCGCAGAGGGTTAGACGATGTATGTTGCCGTCAAAGGGGGCGAAAAAGCCATCGAAAACGCCCATGCCTGGCTGGCTGAAGAACGTCGAGGGTGCGCGGATGTCGCCGAACTGAGCATCGCGCAGATCCGCGAGCAACTCAGCCTTGCCGTCAATCGGGTTATGGCCGAGGGGTCCTTGTTTGATCCCGATCTGGCCGCTCTGGCGATCAAACAGGCGCGAGGCGATCTGATCGAGGCGATCTTTCTGATCCGTGCCTATCGCACGACGCTGCCGCGCTTTGGCTATTCAAACCCGGTGGAAACAGGCGAAATGATCTGTGATCGTCGTATCTCGGCCACCTTTAAGGATGCGCCGGGCGGGCAGGTGCTGGGTCCGACTTTTGACTACACGCACCGTTTGTTGGATTTCAAACTGGCGGCTGAGGGAGAAGTTCCACCCACCGCGACCAACGAACCGCGTGAGGAACCGATGCCGCATATCACCGCGTTTCTGAAAGGTGAGGACATCATTCAGGACGAACCCGCCAGCGACCAGATCCCCGGAGATCTAACGCGTGAGCCTATGGAATTCCCGGCTACCCGTCCGCTGCGCTTGCAATCGCTGGCGCGAGGGGATGAGGGTTTTGTGTTGGGCATGGCCTATTCCACCCAGCGCGGTTATGCGCGCAACCACGCATTTGTCGGCGAGTTGCGGATCGGAAAAGTCGCGGTCGAGATGGACATTCCCGAACTGGGCTTTGCCATCGAGATCGGCGAGGTTGAACTGACCGAATGCGAAACGGTCAACCAGTTCAAAGGGTCCAAAACCGAACCACCGCAGTTCACGCGCGGCTACGGTCTGGTCTTTGGTCAATCCGAACGGAAATCCATCGCGATGGCTTTGGTCGACCGAGCCTTGCGGTGGGAGGAACTGGGCGAGGACAATCTGGGCGCGCCCGCTCAGGACGAGGAATTCGTCCTCAGCCATTCAGACAACATCCAGGCGACGGGGTTCCTGGAGCATATCAAGCTGCCTCATTACGTGGATTTTCAGTCCGAGCTTGAACTGGTCCGCAAACTGCGCCGCGAAGCTGAGGAACGGATCACACCAAAGGAGGCCGCAGAATGATTTTTGGAACCGAACGAACAATCCAAAGATCTGGGCCCGTGATCTGCTGCGATGTCGGCGCTTTTTCGCGCATCGCTTGCGATTTCGGAGGGTTCAACCGCATTCCATCGACTGTTCGCATCGCGGCGCATGGCCTTTCGGCGCCATATAGAATGGGATTTACGCCAGACATAATAGGTCAAAAGAACGAACAACACCGTTCCAAGCACAAGAAAATCCATAAAAACACCAGACTTAAAGAGGTACTCTGAAATGAATGAGTACAATTTCGCATATCTGGACGAACAGACCAAGCGGATGATCCGTCGTGCTATTCTCAAGGGGTTGGCGATTCCCGGATATCAGGTGCCATTTGCCAGTCGTGAGATGCCGATGCCCTATGGTTGGGGCACGGGCGGGGTACAGGTCTCGGCTGCGTCGCTGACACCGGATGATACGCTCAAGGTCATCGATCAGGGGGCGGATGACACCACCAACGCAGTGTCGATCCGCAAGTTTTTCGAAAACACCGCCGGGGTTGAAACGACCGAGGAAACCGAAAAGGCAACCGTCATCCAGACACGCCACCGTATTCCAGAGGCCAAGCTGCGCGAAGACCAGATTTTGGTTTATCAAGTGCCGATCCCCGAACCTTTACGCTTTCTTGAGCCCCGCGAGACTGAGACGCGCAAGATGCACAGCCTTGAAGAATACGGGCTGATGCATGTGAAGCTGTACGAAGATATCAGCCAGCACGGGGCGATTTCGACCTCTTATGCCTATCCGGTGAAGGTTTCGGGGCGATATGTGATGGACCCGTCTCCGATCCCGAAGTTTGACAATCCAAAGCTTGAAATGGACGCGATACAATTGTTCGGCGCCGGGCGCGAGCAACGCATCTATGCGGTGCCGCCATACACGCAAGTCGTCAGCCTGGATTTCAAAGACTACCCGTTCGAAGCCACCAAAGCAGACCACCCCTGTGATCTGTGCGGGGCCGAGGACAGCTATCTGGACGAAGTCATCATGGATGACGCGGGCAACCGGATGTTTGTGTGCTCGGACACCGATTACTGCCGGTCGCGCCGCGCGGCGGGTCACAAGGGCCGTCTGGCCGAGGAGGACGCGGCATGACCCCGTTGTTGCAGGTCAAAGGCATCGAAAAGCGCTATGGCGCGCGGATCGGATGCGCGGACGTAAGCTTTGATCTCTATCCCGGCGAAGTGATGGGGATTGTTGGCGAAAGTGGTTCGGGCAAGTCGACACTGTTGAATTGCCTGGCTGGCCACTTGGAACCAGATGCGGGTCAGGTGATATTTGACACGCGTGCTGAGGGTCCCGTTGACACAGTCACCATGTCCGAGCCTGCACGCCGAATGCTCAGCCGCACCGATTGGGCTTTTGTCCATCAGCACGCCCGCGACGGATTGCGGATGTCGGTCAGTGCAGGTGGCAATATCGGCGAACGGTTGATGGCCGTGGGTGATCGCCACTATGGCCAAATCCGCGACCGGGCCATCGACTGGCTTGGGCGGGTCGAAATCGACGAAAGCCGCGTCGATGACCGCCCCACGGCCTTTTCCGGCGGAATGCAGCAACGCCTGCAGATTGCACGAAATCTGGTGACTGGTCCGCGGTTGGTGTTCATGGACGAACCTACTGGTGGCCTGGATGTCTCGGTTCAGGCGCGCCTATTGGATCTGCTGCGCGGGTTGGTGCGTGAGATGGGACTGAGCGCCATTATCGTCACCCACGATCTGGCTGTGGTTCGCCTGTTGGCGGACCGGTTGATGGTGATGAAAGACGGCAATGTGGTCGAGGCTGGCCTGACCGATCAGGTGTTGGACGACCCGCAGCACGCGTATACGCAGTTGCTGGTCTCGAGCGTTTTGCAGGTGTGAAAGATGATTGAATTAAAAAATGTCAGCAAAAGCTTCACCCTGCACAATCAGGGCAGTGCGGTGATCCCGGTGATGGAAGGCGCAACGCTCAAGATTGCGGCTGGCGAGTGTGTTGCGCTGACCGGTGCGTCCGGGGCGGGCAAGTCCACCCTGATGCGGGTGATCTACGGCAACTATCTTGCGGCCTCTGGTCAGGTTCTTGTCGGTGGTCTTGATGTGGCCCGGGCAGAGCCGCGCGAAATTCTGGCCTTGCGGCGCCAGACATTGGGTTACGTCAGTCAGTTCCTGCGGGTGGTGCCTCGCGTTCCGACGCTGGAGGTCGTTGCGGAACCTCTATTGGCCATCGGAACGGACAAACAAAAGGCATTGGACAAGGCGGCCGCGCTGCTGGCTCGGTTGAACATACCGGAACGCCTTTGGACGCTGAGTCCGACGACATTTTCCGGGGGTGAGCAGCAACGTGTGAACATCGCGCGTGGCTTTGCACATGATTATCCAGCGATGTTGTTGGACGAACCCACAGCATCGCTGGATGTTCAGAATCGTGAGACGGTTTTGTCTCTGATCGAAGAAGCCAAGGCGCGCGGTGCAGCGATTGTCGGTATTTTCCATGACGTTGGTGCGCGCGAACGCGTCTGTGACCGCGAGGTCAACGTGTCCGATTTCACCCCCGGCCTAGCCGCATGACGCTTGCGCCGGTCATAGCGGTGGTCGGCCCCTCGGGCGTCGGCAAAGACAGCGTTATCGAGGCGTTGGCCGCGCGCTCAACGGGCATTCACAAGATGCGGCGCGTGATCACGCGGCCCAAGGGCGAAGAGGGCGAGGATTTCGACCGGGTTTCGGGTGAGACGTTTCAGAACATGGTGGACCAAGGAGCATTTGCTTTGCACTGGCCAGCCCATGGGCTGCTATATGGCATTCCACGCGAGATCGAAAGTTACAGGCAATCTGCCGATGGTGTTCTGGTGAACTTGTCCCGTTCGATCCTTTTGCACGCCCAAGAGGCATTTGGCGACCTGATTGTTGTCTCTCTGACCGCAGACGCAGATGTCCTGGCCCAACGCCTCTCTACGCGCGGACGCGAAACTGCGGCCGAGCAGAGGCGGCGTCTTGGACGGGCTAAAGCCCAACTGCCGGAAGGGTTGAAGCGGGTAATTGAGGTTGATAACTCGGGGCCGCTGGGCACCACCGTTGACACCATTCTTATGCAGCTTCAGCCGGAAAGGGCGTAGCGTTGGATCAAGTGAAATCGCCCATCCTCAGCCTCTCCGACCAGCGCCAGATCGTCGATCGTGAACGGCGCGGGCAGCAGAGGGTCAAGCCGGGTGCGCAGTACGTCCTGCACAGCGCCAAGAGTTGGTTTGTCCAGCCGACCACTGAGCGTGATATGAAAGCGGAACGAGCCCAGCACATAGGGATAGCCCCATTGGACCAGATTGGCGTCCTGTTCCGGCGACAACCCCGCGCCACGGCGCTTGGCCATTTCGGCATCGGTCGCGGGAGCGCGAAACGCATCCAACTCCCGCACGCAAGCCGAAGCCAAAGCGTTCAATACTTCGATGTCGCCAACTGGGCGCAGGGCCAGAAATCGGCCAAGCTTAGCGACCTCCAAACCGTCCATTTCAACGGGTGGCATCGTTTTTCCAAGCGCCTCACAGGCCGATTGCAATGCCGGAAAGGACTGTGCGTGGTGCAGACGAAACGGCGGCTTCATCGTGGCATGCAACCCGTATTTGCGCGGAACATCTGTCACAGACGATACGTCTGCGCCGCCAACCTCAGGGTGCGGTACAGATTGCCCAGCCTCCATATCCCAGCCCAACCAATGGGTTGCGAATTTGCTCCACTCGGCGGATGCGGGTGGCGCATAATAGATCGCGTATCGCGTGAATGTCACATTGGCCTCCTATTGCGTGGCCTTCCAATAGCTCAAACCGTGTGAAGTTCAGATGACAGAAGAATTGATCCTTGCCAATGCCACCGTGGTCCTGCGGGACGAGACCGTTACCGGCAGCGTCCGAATTGTCGGCGAGACCATCGCGGATATCGACACAGGTGCGTCTGTCCCGACCGGAGCGATTAATTGCAACGGCGATTACGTCAGTCCGGGATTGGTTGAACTACACACGGATAATCTGGAACGGCACATCCAGCCGCGCCCCAAGGTCGACTGGCCGCATACGGCTGCGATCATCGCCCATGATGCGGAATTGGCGAGCACTGGAATCACAACCGTGTTTGATGCAATGCGTGTGGGATCAATTCCGTCGGGCGCAGGACGCTATCTGAAATATGCCCGCGGCCTGTCGCAGGAGCTTTGGCAATTGCGCGAACAGGATGCGCTCAAGATAAGCCACTTTCTGCATTTGCGGGCTGAGGTGTGTTCCGAAACTTTGGTCGAGGAACTGGACGAATTCGGCCCCGAAGACCGCGTCGGACTGGTGTCGATCATGGACCACACCCCCGGCCAACGGCAGTTCCGCGACATGGAAAAGCTCGAAGCCTACATGAAGGGCAAACATGCGATGGACGACGATACGTTCCTCCAGCATGTCGCTCAACTAAAGGGACTGCGCGACCGGAACGGCGAAAAGCATGAGATCGAAACGGTCAAGGCCGCGCGTCGGTTCGGAGCCGTTTTGGCCAGCCACGACGATACGACCGAAGCGCAGGTTAAAGTGTCCGCTGGGCACGGCATCCGCTTGGCAGAATTCCCGACAACGGTCGAGGCGGCGCAAGCCTGCCGCACCCATGACATCAAGGTGATGATGGGGGCGCCGAACCTGATCCGGGGCGGGTCGCATTCTGGAAACGTCGCCGCAAGCGAGTTGGCCGAGATCGACCATCTCGACATCATGTCCTCGGACTATGTGCCCTCGGCGCTGCTATTGTCGGCTGCAATGCTGGGCGAGATGTGGGGCAACATGGCGCGCGGCATCGAAACCGTGACGCTCGCACCGGCGCTGGCCGCAGGGTTGGAGGACCGTGGAGAAATCAGAACCGGCACGCGTGCCGATCTGATTCGCTTTGGCATGGGGGCCGGTGTTCCGGCGCTGAACGCGGTCTGGTCACGCGGGCGGCGGGTTGCCTGATCAGGCGCGATAGAACAGGTACCGGTCCGGAGCGATGGTTTCGGGGCCGGTAATTTGCTCAAACCCCACCAGCGGCTGGCCAGAGATTAGCAACCCATTGGGGCGCATCACTTTTGCGATCAACGGGCTCAGACGGGCGGCTTCAGCGACGTCTTCTTCTTTGATCCCGCGTCCGAAGTCATAATGCGCCATAGCAATTGTTGGGCCGAAAGCAGCAAGTTTTTCCAGCATCGGTTCGGCCTCACCTTGCAGAAAATTCTCGGCCGGAGGGGTGCTGTTCGGGTGACATTGCAGAACCCGGTCCATCACCCAGATACGTCGGTCCGACAGAATTTCTCGCAGATGGTCGTAGGTGCGGCCGTTCCCTAGCCCCATATCCAACACGTCGCCTTCTTGCCCTTCGATCTGTGCCGCGGCCCAGTTCAAACCGTCGCGTTGCGCGGTTAGTCTGCGCAGCATGGAATCCAGTCGGCTCATTCGGGCTCTCCTATTTCGTTCGATCTGGGGGCAGTCCAAGGCTGTCCCGGTCCGTCCAGCAGTCTGCGGATCAAGTCTTGGGTGAAGGTCCAGACGTCCTCGGTGTGAACCAGATGATGCGTCAAAATGCCAAAGGGTTCGTCATTGTCCGCACGCCCTTCGCGGCGGTCCCGCAGCATTTGTGTGACTTGGCCGATCAGTTTATCCAGCGCAGCCAACCCCCGTGTCCCGCGCCAATCGATGGGATCGAGGTGTGTGTTTACCTGAAGCAAGCCGGGCGCGGCAAGACGGGCTTTGCGCGGCGTAGCCGTAGACAGAACGCGGTATCCGATGGTTGGCAGCTGCGTAACGACCTCGGGTGCGATACGATTCCAAGGGGGCACGAACATCGGTCTCAATTCATCGCTAAACGCGGTGGTCAGCCGCGTTAACCCGGCAGTCGCGTCGCGCAGGATGTCGCCCATCGGTCTGTGCAAACGGAACTCGGATTTTTTCTCATCTGCAGGGGCGTGGTTCTGGTGTCCCCAGCCGTGGACGACGGGGGTCAAACTTGGGTGGTTGAGTACAAACTCTGTCAGGTCGGGCGTAAAATCCCGCGATATCACGGCCAGATGCACAGGTAACCCAAGGGTTTCGGACAAAGAAGTCAGGTGGTGCAGCGCAGGCGTGACCGAGACGGCGTCATCATCACGCCACCAAATTGGCAGGGTCAGACCTGCAGCGTTCCAAACCGATAGTTCGGCATTCAGTGCGCTCCAATCCACGGTCATCGTCGGGCCTTCAACAAGTGTTCCGTAATTTGAACCGCCTTCTGCGCCCCATCGAAACCCTTAGCCAATGGTTCCCGTCCGCCGTCCGCAATCACGATGTTCAAGGCATCCGCCAAGGCCTGACCGCCAAGCTCAGAACTCTTTAAAATTTCGATGCCGGGCATTCGCGCCAGGCTTTGCGCGCGCAACCCTTGCTCGACCTCTTTGCCGTCGTCAAAAGGGACCAGCACGGCCGGCGTTCCGCTCTGCAACAGGTCCATCGCTGTATTGTATCCGCACATGCTGACCGAAGCTGCCGCCAGTGGCAGCATCTGGCGATAGTCCGGTCTGACGGGTTCGATGACAATCCGTAGATCGCCAGCCTGTGTCATAAAGTCGTGAATGCGCGCATCCGCATCCTGTCCGCCCACCAACAGGCGCCAGCGCCTGTTGGGCATCTTTCGGGCGGCCTCGATGGCCGCGCGAAAGATCGGTTGCCCCACCGATCCGCCGCCTGCGCTTACGATGATCTCATCCTGCCCAACACTGTCCTCATGCGGCTTAGGCGCAGTCGGGGCAACAAAACCGGTGTAATGCAGCCGCCCAGCTATTCTGTCCGATACCGGCCAACTGATTTCCAGTGGTACGACGTCCGGATCTGAATGCACCAGAACCCCGTCGTAACAATCAGCGATGATCTCGTCTGTGCGGTCCGCCTTGGAGGGTTTGGATGGCGGCGCAAGAATGTCGCGAATAGAGCTCAGCACGATTGGTCGCTGGGCCATAGCTTTCGCGGCATCCAAAAGGGCAAGGAATTCACCCGACAATGAGCGTCGCCCAAAGGGGAAAAGCTCGGTAATCAAAACATGCGGTTCAAAGCTGGCAATCGCTTCTACAAGTGCAGTTATCCTGGCCATCAGATAGTCTTGGTCGGCAACCGTTCCGCTCTGATTCAGCAGGCGCGCAAAATCGGTGCCATCTGAACGCAAAGGTGGCAACCCCAGCAGAGTCATACCCTCAGAGTTCAATTGGGGTGCTGGCATCCCACCCGAGACCACCAAAACCTCGTGACCTTGTTCACCGAAAGCGCGCCCCAGCGTCAGCGCCCGGCTTAGATGCCCGGTGCCCAAAAGGTGCGTGACGACAATCATGACTTTCATTCGGAGCGTCCCCGGACAAGCAAACGTATCGGGTCGGTTTCGGCCCGCATGGCATCCAGATCAACCACGTACAAGCGGTTTCGCTTGATTTTGAACGGAGCCGGCCCTGAAAACGCCCAACCCGTGGCTTTGGCCAGTATGACGCGCATGATCCCGATATGGCAGACAGCGAGGTTATCCCCTTGCAGCCCGGACAGCCAAGGGGCCAACCTTGCCCAAACCTCAGCCGGGCTTTCACCCAAAGGAGGGCGGTAGTCCCATCCCCAATCTTCTATATGCTTGTAACCGCTGTCTTCGTCCTGAATGAGCTCTGAGCCGCGTTGGCCTTCCCATTCTCCCCAATTCATTTCGGTCAAGGCTGTTGAGGTCTCCGGCTCCTGCCTCGAAACCAAGCGAGCGGTTTCTGAGGCTCGGCTGAGCGGGCTGGACCAAAGACGCGCGCTATCCCAAGGTGCAGGCAGGCATTGGCCGGACAACTCGGCTTGCGCCGCCTCGTCCAGTGGGATGTCGCTGCGGCCTTGAATGCGTCCTGCCCGGTTCCACGCTGTGTGGCCGTGCCGCAAAAGCGCCAGTCTGGTCATGGCTGGTCCCCAATAAGCGGCGTGACGGCATCCCAAAACCGGTCGGTGGCGGCAGGCATCATGTGCCGGTTGGCCACGTAAGTACGGGCCTGCAAGCCAATGTCACGCCGCACGGCAGGGTGGTCCAGATAGTGCTGGACGCTTTGGGCGAGGCGTTTGGGTCCGGCCTCAACAGACGGGTAGTTCGACGGCAACAGGACATCGCGGACGCCGGGTCGATCCTGCGCCACGACAGGCAAGCCCCGGGCCTGCGCCTCTAGGTAAACCATCCCATAAGCCTCGTTCACACCGGGCCAGACTAACATCGAAGCTTTCTGATAGGCCTCCTCCACATCGGTGCCATCAAGCAGTCCCAAAAAGCGGACGCGCGCGCCAAAGGGGGCCATAAGGTCCTCGACCTCGGGTCGGGCAGGACCATCGCCCGCTATATGCAACGCCCAATCACCATTGAGATGTCTCAGCATGTCCGCCAGAATCCGATAAGAGCCGAGCTTGTCCCCATAACGCATCATTCCAACCGTCAAGATCGGGCCATCGCAGTCAGAGGCGTGCGGCAGGTCCGAGATCGGTAGAAAAGGCGGCAATTCGATCAGAGACTGGTGTTCAAAACGCTCGCGTTCCAAAGTGATCAGATCATTGGCCGTATGATAAAAAATGACACATGCCGCGTCACAGGCCTGATGGGCCGCCTGCGCGAAACCAGCCCATGGGCCGGACAGACGAGACATCGCACGCGTGCTTTCCAACTGCACATATGGAATCTGTCGGGCGCGGCAAATCTGTGGTCCCAATAGATCGGGCGCTTTGTAGTAGTTGTGATACGTCACCCAGACGGCTGTATCTTCGGGCAGTTCGTTGGTCAGACGTTCAACTTCAGCTTTGGCCCGGGCGCGCAGGCCGTCTTGAACCGTGGGATCTCCGGCCTTGTCATAGATGCGCAGTGTGGAAACCAGATCAACCGTATCTCCACGCGCGCCAATTGCCGCCATAA
The DNA here is from genome assembly GCF_056540685.1 of Ruegeria sp. AM2. Taxonomy (NCBI): domain Bacteria; kingdom Pseudomonadati; phylum Pseudomonadota; class Alphaproteobacteria; order Rhodobacterales; family Roseobacteraceae; genus Ruegeria; species Ruegeria sp. AM2. The sequence goes on from NZ_JBQFXE010000002.1 coordinate 11,954, forward strand.
GGTTTCGCGCCATTTCACGATCGCCTGAAGGGGTAAGGCTTTCCGGCGACTTCATCGGAGCATAGAAAGCCACCCGTGTCATAAACGAGTACCCTCGCACAATGCGCTTAGTCGCTGTGACAAACGGGCGATGCCGGGATTCATCTGAAACTCGGCTATCAAGCGGTCGTAAGCGGCGGCTGCCATCTGCGCGGCCGCATTTGGATTGGCCGCAACCCAATCTATCGCTTCCGCAAGAGAGGTCGGATCATCGTCGGACAACACGCCATGTGTACCGTTTTCGATGAATTCGGGGATCGCTGAGACGGCAGTAGACAAAATGGGCAAGCGTTGCGATGCGGCCTCCATCAGAACATTGGGCAAGCCGTCACGGTCTCCATCAGAGGCAACCCGGCTTGGCAGAACGAATAAATCTGCATGTCGCATTTCGGCTATGACTTCGGGTTGGTCGCAGGCGCCTTTCCATGTGATGCGATCGGCCAATTGTAATTCCACAGCCCGCGCTTTCAGCCGATCCCCAAGCGTTCCGCCACCGACATGGGTCCAGTGCCAGTTCAAGCCCTTCGGCAGTTTCGCAAAGGACTGCAGCAGCCTGTCGAATCCTTTCTTCTCAACCAGCCGCCCGACCGAGAGCATCTGGAACGGCTTGTCGGTGTTGCGCGCCTGTCTTGCAGGTGGTTGCGGAAAGCGTGACAGGTCAAGACCATGGTAGATCAAATCGACACGAGAGGGGCGGTCGGCCAGTCCCCGCAGGTGGTCTGCACCAACGGCCGTACAGGTTGCGCCGAACGCGGCACCGTGGGTTTCATCTTGAAGCTTTTCACGCTTTTCCCATTCCGGAGAGGTCCAGATGTCTTTGGCATGGGCTGAAAAGCTCCATGGAATATCACGCATGATGGCCGCATAGCGCGCGACAGAGGATGGCGTGTGCAGGAAATGTGCGTAAAGCGCATGTGTCTCATCGGGAAGTTCGGTGGCCAGTACGCATGCCTGCCCAAACCGTCGGATGCGGTTGTGGGTTGGATCACGGCGCAGGTCTTTGCGCCAGATGTCATAGGCAAGCGCGTATCCGGGCAAGGACTGGGCCGCACTGCGCGCCGCCCATACGCGCTGAGGTTCGTCATACAGGTATTCGGGTAAGTAGTGTACACCACCCATAAACCGCTCGTGCAGCGGGTGGCGTTTCTTGTCGGTCGGGTGGCGCAGAGACCAGATGTCAAAGCTGTGGCCGGCATCCTGCAAGGCCACCAACTCTTGTGCAATAAACGTCTCGGACAGGCGCGGCCATCCTTTGACCACGACTGCCAGCTTCGGGTTTTGGGTCGTCATCCAGTCGCCCGCTTCGGCTCATCACCCAAGAGAACTTCGATACGCTGGGTGACATAGTCCAGCCCGTCCAGCAACCCTGCCTCGATTGCCTGAGACGGCAGGCGCTGTTGTGGCAGGTCCCGGATGGCGCGGATGACTGCGTCCGCAGTCAGCCCGTCCCGGCGTTCGTCCAGCATACGCACCAGTCCAAGGTCTTCGGCCCGCGACGCACGTATCCATTGTTCTAGACGCGGGGTTGTTCGCGGGACAATCACGGCGCGCTTGTCGAACGACAAAACTTCGCAAAAGGTATTGTACCCACCCATGCAAACCACGCCAGCGGCACCGGCGAACAGGGTTTCTATCTGGGATTCGAACCCGACGGCGGTCACGCGGCCATTTAGGGCAGCAACGCGAGTTTCAAACTCGTCGCGTGATTCACCCGACAAGAACGGGCCATACACCAGAACGGCGCGCGGGTTCAGGGTAGGATCCTTTTCGTAGGCGGACAGGACCAAATTTACCATCGCCTTGCCATCCCCACCGCCACCCGGTGTGATCAGAATGTATGGCTGTTCCGGCGGCTCACCCACGGGTCCAAGGTCGCGCCGCAGATAACCAGTCCAATGGATGCGCCCCTGTGCGGCAGAGCTTAGCGGCAGACCCTTGGTTGGATCGTAGACCGAGCGCAAGCCGTAGACCCAGATCTCGTCATAGAAGCGCTCGGTCGCGTTGATAGCGTCCTTACGCTCCCACTCGGCGGCCAGAACGTCGGGTTCGTCCAGAACGTCGCGCAGCCCAAGTACCAGCTTGGTGCGGTTTGAGTTTTCGAGATATTCCAGCGTCGGCAGCAATTCACCCCGGAAACCCGTGGGTTCCTTGTCAACGATCAGAATGTCGGGATCAAATTGCTCGACCGAGGTCTGGATCAGACTCGATCGCAATTCGGTCACTTCTTCTATGCCGACTCCAAAGGTGCGTGCCGCATATGACCCGTCTGCCCGTTTGGTCACACCGGGCAGGCGCACATGATCAACCCGGCGCGGGAACGTAAACCGTCCGGCCACTGGCGAGCCGGTCAGAATCAGCGCCGATGCACCCGGGTCAGCTTGCGTAATTGCCGCCGCCAGCGCGCGGGACCGGCGCAGGTGGCCCAGTCCGAATGTGTCATGGCTGTAGAACAGGATGCGCGAGGCGCGGTTGTGTGTGTCGTTGTTGATCCCTAGGCTCATGCCTTTGCCCGTTTCAGGTTTCTATGCAATTCCGCGCGCTTGCATAGGTTATCCTACATATTTCGCCCCCGCATGCCAAAGGCGCTGCCTTTCGGCGCAAATGCGCCGGGACTTGCGATTTGGCAACAGCGCTCGGCGTTTGTCCGTTCTTGGCCGCTCGGCGGACCAGAGCCGTTCCCGCCCGCCCGAAACCCTCGGAGACGTGGTTCACTTTCCTATTCCGCGTCTTATTCAAATTCGATTGAAATGAAAACACTTTATCCCCGTCCTTGCCTTGCGCACGTAACGCAAACACTATGCGGCAACCTTGCGTTCAAGGGATTTGAACCGGCCTGCGAGGTTTTGTAGGCTGAACGTCACGATCGAACCGGAAGTGCCGCTATATGAATAAGAACCTAATCGTCTGTCTCACCCTGATCATCTGGGCTGCGATCTTCTCTTTGGCGCATGTTGCGCAGGCGCAGACGTCACTTATCCCCGGTTACCCTTCGGTGTCCGGGCCCGACAGCGACACGGCAGATGCCGAGGCCAATGGGGATGTCGCCGCGGCGATCCGATCCGCGACCGAGGCCGGTGCCAGTGTGATCGTCATCGACAGCGCAGGTCAGATCGTATCGGCCGGCGCAGCAGCGGGCGGGCAAGACGCTGAGGCTGGCCCCACAGATCCGATGGCCGAAGGGTCACAACTGATGAAGGCGCAAGAGAGGTTCTCGAAGTTTCGCGAGTCGCTGAATTCACGGCTAGAGGCTCTCCCTTATTCGATTTTCGAGGTTCAGTACGTATTGCGCCAGACCAGCCCGGACGGGCGCATACAAACCTATGTCGAGGTTTTAGGCTGGAACATTTTGTTCCTGTTATTGGGGCGATGGCTGTCGATCGAAATCTACGGCAAGCGGATTGCACGCCGATATGTCGTGTCGCGGACCAAGGAAAACCCGCAGGGATATCGGGAAAAGATGCCATTCCTTGTGTTCCGCTTCCTGATGGGAATCGGGGCCACGATTTTTGCCATGTTGATGGCGTTGATTGTTGGGTATCTGTTCTTTGGCGAGGCCGAGGATATCTCGATCCAGTTCACGGTAACCGCTATTTTCTCGGCCTTTTTCCTTGCGCGGACAGTGTCCGATCTATGGCGGATGGTACTGTCCCCATTTCTCAGTCAGTATCGGTTGCCACCATTTTCTGACCGCGATGCAAAACGGTTGTACATCTGGGCATCTGCACTGGCGACCTATGACATTTCGGTCGTCTTGTTTTCGACCTGGGTGGCTGATTTTGGATTGAACTACAATGTCTATGCATTGGTTTACGGTGGCCTGACGATGTTCGGGGCGATCGGCAATGTTCTGATGATCCTGTTCAATGCCCGGTCCATCTCGAATGCGATCCGCGGTGGTCGCGCGCCTGATCAAGTGTCATGGATATTACGCTGGATTTCGTACGCCTGGGCGCCGGTTCTGATTGTTTATATGGTGTTCAGCTGGTTCAAGCTGGCTGTTGATCTGGTGCTGGAAAACGAAAACTCGGTGCCGATTGTGGCCAGCAGCTATGCGATCTTCATGTCGGTGGTCGTTGCATACGGCGCGATGAACTACTTGCTGGAACGGTATTTCGACCGAAACCGGAAGATCGAGGAAATAAACGCAGAGGCTGAGGTCGAGCAGGATGACCATGAGGTTCCGTTTGAAACGCCCGAAGCGGAACGGCGCAAGCATACGATCGTGACCTACGAAGATCTGGCGCGTCGTGTGGCTGGTATTCTGGCGTTTGTCGTCGGCCTCTATGCTCTTGTGGTGATTTGGAACCCCGATGCCAGCTGGAGCGAGGATCTGCCGATCGAACGTGCGCTGGATGTGATGGTAATTCTGTTCATCGGCTACATCCTGTTCCATTTCTTCCGCGTGTGGATCGACACGAAAATTGCCGAGGAAGAAGACGATACCGGTGGAGAAGCCGAACTTGGCGATGAAGGCGGTGAGGGGGGGCAAAGTCGTTTGGCTACGCTACTGCCCTTGTTCCGAGGCGCAATTCTGGCCGTCGTCGTCGTTACGATTGCCTTAATTGTCTTGATGGAACTGGGCATCAATGTAAGCCCGTTGTTCGCGGGTGCTGGTGTTGTGGGACTGGCGGTTGGTTTCGGATCTCAGACACTTGTGCGGGACATTTTTTCGGGCGCGTTCTTCCTGATGGACGATGCCTTCCGGAAAGGCGAGTATATCGACATCGGCGATGTAAAAGGGACGGTTGAAAAAATCTCGGTCCGGTCTTTTCAGCTGCGGCACCATCTGGGCGCGCTCAACACCATTCCCTTCGGCGAAATCAAAGTTCTGACCAACTACTCCCGCGACTGGGTGATCATGAAGCTTCCGCTGCGGGTGACCTATGACACGGATGTCGAGAAGGTGCGCAAACTGATCAAGAAACTGGGTCAGGAACTGCTGAGCGATCCTGTGATCGGCGAGAACTTTATCCAGCCGCTGAAGTCGCAGGGCGTGATCGAGATGCAGGATTCAGCGATGATCATTCGCGTGAAATTCATGACAAAACCCGGGGACCAGTGGCTGGTGCGCAAGAAGGTCTATCAGGATATCCGCGAACTGTTCGCGCGCGAAGGCATCAAGTTTGCCCATCGTGAGGTGACTGTGCGCCTGGCCGATGAAAAAGAGGCCGAAGATCTGACCCCCAAGCAGCGTGAAGCTGTTACGGGGGCTGTTCAGGCGGCAATCGACGAGGATTATCTGGACGATATCGGCCCCGGCGGGGACGACCGCTAAGGTGCTCCCGCCCCTTTGATCTGCGTCGCTGCGCGACGCCGCCCAAAGCGTTGGGCCTGGCCGCGCGTGCCGCGCGGCGGTCGCGCTATGTTTTTGTTGGCAGCCAACTGGGTTGAGACGTTCCCAATTTTGATGCGGGCACCTGCCATTTCATCCTGGTTAAGCCCACCGTCAGGGCCGGTTTCAGGCGGTAACCGGCGCCCCACCCAGATTGTTCGGGCGTATTGGTATAATCGCTCGACGCGGGTTCGATCGGCTGCGTGTTGTCCTCGGTCTTGCCCAAGGCGGCCAACAATTCTGCAGTACGAGCAAGAGACAGGCGGGCCAGCATAATAGGAGATTTCGAAGCGGCAGCGGCGAGAGCGGACAATACGCTGGCGGCGAGCAAGTACCCGGTCGCGTGATCCAATGCCTGAACGGGCAGCGGCGTGGGCTTATCCGCCTTTGCCCATGCGCGACCCGCGTCGGCGATACCCGCGCTCATCTGAACCAGGCTGTCAAACCCGCGTCGCGAGGCCCAGGGTCCTTGCCAGCCATAGGCGTCCAGCGTCACCTCAACCCGGTTCGGAGCGAGCATGTCGCGCGTGGCCAGGTCCAGCCCGAGTGCGTCCAATGCACCCGGACGGTATCCGTGTACGAAGACATCCGCTTGCGACAGAAGCGTCTTGATGTGTTCGAGCCCGTCGGGGGATTTCAGGTTCAAATAGGCGCAGTGTTTGCCAAGGGAGATTTCGGGGATCACACCGGGCTCATCCCATCCAGGGGGATCGATGCGAAGAACCTTAGCCCCGAAGCCAGCCAAGGTGCGGGTAGACACGGGCCCCGCAAGAACACGGGTCAGGTCCAGCACGCGCAATCCGGCCAAGGGTCGCGCCACAGTGGCTTCGGAACGGTCGCGCAGGGTAATCTGCCGGGGGTGATGCCAACCGATCAGCGGATCACGTGACACCGCGCGGCCTTGCGGATGGTCCAGCCATTCAGTACGACTGCGCATGGCGGCTGCCACGCCCCCTTCGGCAACGATTGCGGTCTCCAACTCGGCGATGTTCCGCGTTTTTACAGCCTCGGCAACGGCTTCTCTGTCTGCCCCTACACCCAAAACACGCAGCGCCGCAGCGCGGTGGTGCGGCAGGTTGGTGTGAAGCCTGATCCAGCCATCCGACGCACGGTAGTCCCCGGCGACTGCATCCCAGAGGTTGGGCATTTCCCACCCGTCGGGTTTGAATGAGTGGCCATACCACAGCGAGGCAAGCCGGTGATCCACCGACACCTCTGGGGCAGTTGGCACTAGGCCCGTCGCCACCATGAGCCGTGCAAGCTCTTGCCCAACAGCGGCGAAACTGGCGGTAGCCAATTCGGACACTGCAAAGGCGCTGGGCAAGGCACCGGTGCCGGTGGTCTTGTAGCTGCCCTCGGCAGGAAGGGCCGAAAGCAGGCTCATTGCTGATAGGGGTCAAGGCTGTCGCGCAACCCGTCGCCAAGGAAGTTGAAGGCTAGAACCACTACGATGATCGGGAGCATCGGGATGGCCGTCCACGGGTAAATCTCGATCGAGGCCAAGTTTTGCGCGTCATTCAACATCACGCCCCAACTGACGGCAGGCGCTCGCAGACCCAGGCCCAGGAAGCTGAGCGCGGTTTCTCCGAGGATCATGGCCGGGATCGACAATGTCGCCGAGGCAATCAGGTGTGACATGAAATTCGGCAGCAAATGCTTGCGGATCACACGACCAGAGCTTGCACCCATCATCTCGGCCGCGCGCACGTATTCCTCTTCGCGCAGTGACAGGAATTTGGCGCGTACGGATCGCGCCAGTCCGGGCCAGTCCAGGATGCCCAAGATGATCGAGATGATGAAGAATACCGCAACAGGGCTCCAGTTCGACGGAACCGCTGCCGACAACGCCAGCCATAGGGGCAGTTCCGGCAAGGAGCGCAGGATTTCGATCACGCGGTTGATGACCCAGTCGATCTTGCCGCCGAAATACCCCGCCATTGAGCCAAACAGGATGCCCAAAAAGAAGGACACCGAAATGCCGATCAGGCCGACGGTCAACGAAAGCTGAGCGCCGTAGAGGATGCGGCTGAATACATCGCGCCCCAACCGGTCTGAGCCCCATAGAAACAATGTCGCTCCGTCCGGTGCGCAGAACAGGTGTGTGTCGGATTTGATCAGGCCAGCGAGCTTGTATACCGAGCCTTCGCAAAAGAACTTGATCGGCCTTGGGTCTTCGGTGTCGGGCACGAATTTCCACTGAAAGGTCTCAAGATCAGCTTCCGCGACGATGGGATAGACATAGGGGCCTATGAATTCGCCTTCGTGGAACCAATAGACGGATTGGGGTGGGGCGTACAGGTGCTCTCCGTTCCGGTCATTCGGGCCATAAGGGGCGATGAAACCGGCAAAGGGCAGCATCAGATAGCAGAACAACAGGAAGATGCCTGAAATCAGGCCCAGCTTATGTGTTCTGAATTTGCGCCAGACCAGCACCCAATTCGGAGCATCCAGGTCGGCGCGTTCGAGTTGTTGCAGAGATGCCTGCGGGTCAAACGGGGCGTCGTCGACATAGCGATCATCAGGGCGGTCGGTCATGCTTCGCGCCCCTCATATCGAATGCGCGGGTCAAGCATGACCAGCAGGATGTCGGAAATCATGGTGCCGATCAGCGTTAACAAGGCCACGAACATCAGGATGAAAGCGGACAGGAACTGGTCTTGCGTTTTTAGCGCTGTCAGTAGGGTCGGACCGATTGTCTGCAAACCCAGAACCACCGAGACCAAAACCGAGCCCGACACCATGGACGGCAACAGGTTGCCGATATCGGCCACAAACGGGTTGAAAGCCACGCGCAGGGGATACTTGGTCAGCATCCGCGACGGGGCCATGCCTTTGGCGATGGCCGTTTCCACATAGGGTTTGCCCAATTCGTCCAGCATATTCGCCCGCAGACGCTGCATCATGGCCGACGCGCCTGAGGTGCCGATGACAAAGGTCGGGACTATCAGGTGGACCAGAATGGATTTCAGTTTGTCCCAACTCATCGGCTGGCCTTCGAAGGACGGGTCCATCAGGCCTCCGATAGGCAAGTTGAAATAGCGATGACCGTAGTAAAACAGGATCAACGCCAGAAGGAAATTCGGTGTCGCCAACCCCAGATAACCAACAAAAGCCGAGGTATAGTCGATCCACGTGCGAGACCGCGCGGCGGCGATCACGCCCAATGGCAACGCTACAGCATATACAAACAGAATTGCGGCAAGGTTTACCACAACGGTCAGCCAAAGGGTGTCGCCGACAATCTCGGCGACGGGGCGGTCAAATTCGAAAGACCATCCGTAGTTGCCTTGCAGCAACCCCTCGAACCCGTGCGGACCTGGCCAAAAGCCAACCCAGATCAGGTATTGTTCCCACATGGGGCGATCCAGCGCATATTCCTGTCGCAGAAACTCGGCCTTTGCTACACCTGCGGACTGACCCGAAGCCTGAAGCTCTGCTATTTGATTGCTCAGATAGTCGCCGGGTGGAAGGTTGATGATCACAAAAATCATCACGGACACGACAAGCAGCGTCAGCAGCATCGTGAAGAAGCGATACACCGCGTAGCGCAGCATTACCATTTAGCTGCTCCTGTCAGTCGGCGAAAAAGAATTCATCCGGGCGGTGAATACCAAAATGCGCGCCGGGTTCCCACGCCCACATTGCCTGCTCGGGCACGTTGCGAAGACGGTTTGATACGACGATGGGTTGAGGGGCTCCGTTCAGGATGCCAATGGCATATAGCTGGTCGGCGTGAATGTTCAGCATTTCGCTCCAGGCGGCGGCACGCTCTTCGTCCGAGGTTGCGATTTCCCAGTCATGTGCCAGGGTCATCAGGCGTTCCGCTTCGGGCATGTCGGGTGGCTCACCGGCATCGCCACCGGTCTGATAGTACTGCCCCCATTTCGGCCAGGCCAGAAAGACCTGATCGGTCGGCGCAAGGTAGGCAGGTGAGGTGTGGCTTTGCGGGATGCCGTCATCCCAGCCAAACCAGACCGACGCCATTGAATTGCCCGAGAACACACGGTTGCGCAGGATGTCTCGGTCCAAAGGCCGCATCACCAGATCAACCCCGATCTCACGCCATGTATCGGTCACGATCTGCAGCGCGTTTTCGACCTCCTGCCGTTCACCGGCGGTTTCGATAATCAGCTCCATCGGGCGGCCATCGGGCAGCAGGCGAATGCCGTCCTTGTCCCGCTCGGTCAAACCGACCTCATCCAGCAGCGCATTGGCCGCTGCGACATCGTAGTCGGCCCAGGCCTTGGCGTTCTCTTCATTGTAGAAAGGCGAGGCTGGTAGAACCGACATCGCCCCAGGCTGTGCCAGTTTGAAATACAGCGCCTGATTGATGGTCTGACGATCAATGGCCAAGGATAGGGCGCGGCGCACGCGTACATCGCGCAAGATATCGCGCCAGATTTCATCTTCGAAATTCAAGTTTGGGTAAATCGCGATCTGTGAGGCGACGCCGGTTTTCCACAACAGGGTTGTGTAATCCCCTTCGGCCTCACCCTTTTTCAGGATCGACGCGTCGCGGAATGCCAGACCGCGCCCTTGAAGGTCGCTTTCACCCGCATTGGTTTTGGCAGCGACAAGCCCAGGGGCCACAATCTCCATCTCGACCACGTCGATATAGGGCAGTTGCACTCCGTTGCTGTCGACGCGGTGGTAGTACGGATTTCGTACAAAGTTATGACGGATTTTCTTGCCCGAGCTTGCGTTCAACCAAGGTTGCAGCGTGGGCAGTTCGTGATTGTCGAACTTATAGAGGTTGTCCAGCTTGTTGTGCAGCGCAGCCCAGCTTTTGACCCGTGCGTCTTCGACCTGAAACTCCAGCTCCTCGGCATCAGCGTATTTCTCGTGATACTGCTTCAGAAACTCTGACGGACGATAGATGAAGGGTGGGCGCGCCTGTGCAAGCGATTGCAGGAAGTTCGGATTTGGGTCTGCCCATTCGAACACAATGGTGGTTTCGTCCGGGAACGAAACCTGAGGTGGCTTTCCTTCAACAAGCAGGAAATCCGGCGGGCCAGAGGGGCTGAGCAACTCGTTGTTGGCGACGTCCTCCCACCAATAACGGAAATCCTCAGACGTGAAGGGCGATCCATCGGACCACTTGTGCCCTTCGCGCAGTTTCAGGGTGAACTTGCGGTTGTCTTCGTTTTCGAACGAGGCCAGCAGGTCCGGAACAATGGTATAGTTCTCGTCAAATCCAACAAGCCGGGCATAGCCGTAGACCACCATCTGACGAATGTCTTTTGAACGGGTAACCATGGTGCGCAGCGTTCCGCCAGGGGTACCGCTTTCCCGTCCCTTGGCCGCAAGGTCGACGATCAACGGGTCCTGGGGAATGCGTTCGGCAACCGGCGGGAGATTTCCGCTGTCCACCTCGGTCTTCCAGAACGCGCTTTCCTGCAAGTTGGATGGGGCTTCTGCCAGCGCAAGCTGCACAGATGTAAAGGCCAGCGCCGTGGCGAACAACAGATTACGAGGGGTCTTAAACATGGCAACGTACCTTATGGCCGGGCTCCATCTCTATGAGTGAGGGTATCACGGAGTCGGAAAATCTAAAGGCGTCATCCCAACTGTCAGGCGAACCGGCGCCTAAAGCAACAAGTTTCAGGTTGATCGGGCGATTGATGTCAGGCTCGGGCTGAGCTGCAATCAACGCTTTTGTGTAGGGATGGCGAGGGTTGTAGAACAGGGTTTCAGGCGGGGCTTGTTCAACCACAAGGCCGCGCCGCATGACCGCCACCTCATCGGCGATGCGCGCGACAACGGCCAGGTCATGCGAAATGAACAGGTAAGACAGGTTCAGATTGTCCTGCAGTTTTTCAAGCAATGTGAGGATTTGTTCCTGCACCGAGACGTCCAGCGCCGAGGTCGGTTCGTCACAGACGATCATCGCTGGGTCCAGCATCATCGCGCGGGCGATCGACAACCGTTGGCGCTGACCCCCCGAAAAGGCGTGAGGATAGCGCTTGAGCATATCAGCGTTAAGACCGACACGGAGCAGCATCTCTGCCGCTTTTTCGCGTTGCTCGGCGGCGGTGCCAAGGCCATGGATTTCCAGCGGCTCGGTCATCGCATCCTGAATACGCATCCTAGGGCTGAGCGAGCTGTAGGGGTCCTGAAACACCATTTGCGCCTTGCGCTGAAACGCCGTGCGCTCGGGTTTTGTCATCCGGTGAACGGTGATCGGTTCCGCGTCCGGGGCGCTTTTGAACAAGACCTCGCCACCCGGATCAGGCAGTTCGGCACCCAGCGCAATACGGGCCGCCGTTGTCTTGCCAGACCCGCTTTCGCCGACGATGGCAAGCGTTTTGCCGCGTGCCAGCTTCATGTCGACACCGCGGCAGGCATGGATTTTCTTTTCGCCCTTCCACCCTTTGCTGGATCGCATTGTGTAAGTCTTGTTCACGCCATTCAGTTGCAGGATCAGGTCCTCTTGCGGCATCGGCAGACCCACGGCGTCCTGATCCGGAATGGCCGGAGCTGCATTGAAAAGCTGCTGCGTATAAGGATGCGCGGGGGCCGTCAGGATCGGCGCGGCTGACCCGGCCTCCATCACGCGACCCTTGTGCATGACCACGACTTTTTCGGCCATGTTCGCCACCACACCCAGATCGTGGGTCACGAGGATAAGCGCCATACCGGTTTCACGCTGCAACTCTTTGATCAGGCCCAGCACCTGCGCCTGCGTGGTGACATCCAAGGCCGTCGTGGGTTCGTCTGCAATCAGCAACTCGGGCTTGGCCACCATCGCCATGGCGATCATCGCGCGCTGTCGCATACCACCTGACAATTCGAACGGGTAGCTGTCATAAGCCCGGTCAGGATCGGGAAAGCCCACGCGTTCGAACTGCGTCAGGACCTGTTTGCGCGCCTGACTTTCGGACGCGCCGCGATGCAGCCACAAAACCTCGCTGACCTGATTTCCGATCTTATGAAGCGGGGACAGCGACCGCATCGGTTCCTGAAAAATCATCGACACCCGGTTGCCGCGTATACCGCGCATCTCGCGTTCGCTGACTTCAGTAAGTTCGGCGGTTCCCTTGGAATCGGTCAGTGTGATCCGGCCGCTGCGGATCTGGGCGGTGCGCGGCAGAATGCGTAACACCGCGCGACACGAAATTGTTTTGCCCGAACCGGACTCGCCTACCAATGCCAAAGTCTGTCCGGGTTCGACGTCAAAGCTGACATTTTGCACAACGGCATCGCCGGTGCCAAATCCGATGCTCAAATCCCGGACGGACAACAAAGCACTCATTCGGGTTTTCCACCCGGTGGGCCGCTTATAAACATCGGCTGTTTGAACTCCCTGAGTTTTTTGGTGCAGTTTCGCGCGCTTGGGGCGCTCTAGTCAAACCCCTTATTCGCCGAATTGTCGCGGAAACGTGAAAGTTGAGTGTGGTTGGGTACACAAAGTCTTGAGTTTTTGCCATCAAGGGCGCACGCCGCCCCAGTTCCTGCAGAGGCTCAGTTCAAGGAGAAGTTTCCCGGTGTCAGAAAATCAAAGTCGTTTGGACTTGTTCATCGACCGCATGGTGTCGCAGCGGGCGTGTCTAAACCACGCCATCGCGGTAACCCGTGGGCAACCAGGTCCGGTGTTTGAATTGGGTTTGGGCAATGGGCGAACCTATCACCATATGGCGCAGCATATTCACAACCGGCCCATCTATGTCTTTGAACGCGCGGTTGCCTCTCACCCGGATTCGACGCCACCCGAAGATCGGGTGATTTTGGGCGATGTCCGCGAGACGCTTCCAGCCTCGGTTGAACGGTTCGGGGCCACGGCCAGTCTGATCCATGCAGATCTGGGCGGGCATAACCGCGAAAAAAATGACGCGTTTGCCCGGTTTGTGTCGCCCTTGATCGAACCATTGCTGGCCGAAGGCGGGCTCATGGTGTCCAGCGACCGGATGTATTTCGACGCATTGACCGAACTTCCGCTGCCGCCTGGAGCGGTAGAAGGACGCTGTTTCATCTATCGCCGCTGATTGGCTTCAAAAGGATTTCCTCATGATATTCTACGACTGCTCAACCGCCCCCAATCCGCGCCGCGCCCGGATGTTCATTGCCGAAAAGGGCCTGGAGATCGAAACCCGCGACATTTCGATCGCGAAGGGCGAACAGTTGAGCGAGGCGTTTCGGGCCGTAAATCCCCGGCAGACGCTTCCTGTTTTGGTGACCGATAGCGGCACGGTGCTGAACGAAAACCTTGGCATTGCAGCGTATCTTGAGGCGCAGTTTCCCGAACCGCCGCTGATGGGGCGAACGGCAGATGAAAAGGGGCTGGTTCTGACCTGGAACGCCATTGTCGAACATCAGGGCGGTCTTCCTATCGCCGAGATGCTGCGCAACGCGCATCCCGCATTTGAAAACCGCGCCATTCCGGGACCGGAAGACTACGCCCAGATTCCGGAACTGGTCGAGCGTGGGGCGAAACGGTTGGCGGCCTTTTTTGACCTGATGGAACGCCGTTTGAACGAAGCTCCGTTTGTTGCCGGTGAGGTGTTTTCCCTGGCAGATATCACAAGCTTTGTTTTCATCGACTTCGCGCGTGTTGTGAAAACGCGAATACCCGAAGCGAACAGGGCGACGCTCGCTTGGTTTGAGAAAATCAAGGCCCGACCCAGCGCCCAAATCTGACGTTTGGCTGCGCAGCAAGCACTGGACAGAAATGTCTAGACAGAAGTGAACAGTGCGTCTAGCGTCCTCTGCGAGTCATGCAGGGGAGTGCAGGATGAAATCTCAGTATCGCGTTGTGGTCATCGGAGGCGGGGTCGTAGGTGCCTCGGTCCTGTATCATCTGGCCAAATTCGGATGGTCCGATGTGGTCATGCTGGAACGACGGCGTCTGGCGTCCGGGTCTTCGTGGCACGCGGCGGGCGGTATCCATGCGCTGAACGCAGATCCGAATATGGCGTCTCTGCAGGCGTACACGATCGACCTGCTGAGCGAGATCGAAAAGGAATCCGGCCAGAACATCGGCCTGCACATGACCGGTGGCTTGACGCTGGCTGGCACCCCGGAACGCTGGGAGTGGCTGCAGGCAAACTATCGTATCTTTCAATCCATTGGCATCGACGATTGCGAATTGCTGACCCCGGAAGAAGCGCAGAAACGTTGCCCGATCATGTCCACTGACGGCGTGCTGGGCGCGATGTGGGCGGATCGCGAAGGCTATATCGACACGACCGGGACAGTGCAGGCCTATGCGACGGCAGCCAAGAAACGCGGTGCAGAGTATTACGAAGAGACCAAAGTCGAAAGCCTGACGCAGACAGCCGATGGTTGGGAGGTCGTGACCGACAAGGGCACGATCACTTGCGAACATGTGGTCAACGCGGCGGGTCTCTGGGCCAAGCAGGTCGGGCGCATGGCTGGAGTGGAACTGCCGGTCTCGCCGCTCAAGCACCACTATCTGATCACCGATTCCGTGCCTGAAGTTGCGCAGGCTGATTTCGAGATGCCGATGACGGTTGACCTCGAAGGGTTCACCTATATGCGGCAGGATCAGAAAGGCGTTCTGGTCGGCATCTACGAGGTCGATCACGAGCATTGGGCCATGGACGGTGCACCTTGGACTTATGGCGAGGAGCTGTTTCAGGAGCAGCTTGATCGGATCGAGAACGAGCTGACGCTGGGCTTTGAGCGCTACCCTTCGATCCAGAACGTCGGCATCAAGACATGGGTGAATGGCGCGTTTACCTTTTCGCCGGACGGCAACCCTCTGGTCGGTCCGGTGCCGGGCAAGCGCGGCTATTGGTCGGCTTGCGCAGTGATGGCCGGGTTCCTGCAGGGCGGTGGCGTCGGTAAAACGCTGGCCGAATGGATGATCCACGGTGAGCCCGAGGCGGATGCGTGGCCGATGGACGTGGCGCGTTATGGTGATTTTGCCCAGAACAAGCGATACATCCGTGAGACCACGGGTCAGTTCTATTCCCGCCGTTTCGTAATGACCTACCCGAACGAACAACTGCCCGCAGGTCGGCCGCTGAAAATGGCCCCGGCCCATGACGCGATGACCGAAGCTGGCTGCAAGTGGGGAGTTAGCTGGGACCTTGAGGTCCCGCTCTATTTCGCGCCGAAAGGGTTTGAGGAGACACCGACGCTCAAGCGGTCCAACGCGCATGATATCGTCGCCGAGGAATGCAAGGTAATCCGCGAGGGCGTCGGCCTGATGGATATCTCGGGTTTTTCACGCTACGAAGTCAGCGGCCCGAATGCCGAGATCTGGCTGGACAAGATCATGGCCTCGAAACTGCCCGCTCCGGGTCGCGCCAAACTCGCGCCGATGCTGGGAGAGAACGGGCGGCTTAAGGGCGACCTGACCGTGCTCAACTGGGGCGACGGGACGTGGTGGATCATGGGCAGCTACTACCTGCGCGCTTGGCATATGCGGTGGTTCGATGACCACATGATCGAAGGCGTCACGGTCCGCGATCTGGGCGAGGAATATTGTGGCTTTGGCGTTGTCGGGCCCAAGTCGCAGACGGTGATCGAGAAACTGGCGGAACAGGATATCTCGGGCCTCAAGTTCATGGGATGTGGAGACTTTGACATCGGCTTGGTCCGCGCCCGTGTCGCCCGCATGTCTGTGACCGGCGAAAAAGGATACGAGATCAACTGCCGCTATGGTGATCATATCAAACTCCGCCGGATGCTTCTGGAAGCCGGGGCGGACGAGGGTATTCGTGAGTGTGGTTTCAATGCGATGTTGTCGACGCGGCTGGAGAAGAGCTTTGGCATCTGGTCGGCAGAATTCACCCAGCTTTATACGCCGGGCATGACCGGGATGGATCGCTGGATCGACTGGGATAAGGAATTTGTCGGGAAAGACGCAGCCTTGGCAGAACGTGACGGCAATGGTCCGGCGCAAGTTCAAGTCACGCTTGAAGTTGACGCGCTAGACGCGGATGCCAGCGGCTATGAACCCATTTGGGCTGGGGATGAGCGTGTGGGATTTGTGACCTCGGGCGGGTACGGCCATTACACCGGCAAGTCGCTGGCCATGGCGCTGGTCAACCGCGACAAGGCCGAACCGGGAACTGAACTGTCGGTGCATGTGGTCGGTGTCGAGCGCCCCGCCAAGGTGATCGCACCTTCGCCATATGACCCTGAGGGCAAAGCGATGCGGGGTTAATGATGCTGTCGCAAACCTCAGAACGCGGTCGCCGACGTCGCGGGCGGGGGACCGACGCGGTGCCGACGCCCAAGCGGGACGTGAACTATCGCCAACTCAGGAACCCGTTTCCGCAGATGGAGGTATTCCCGGCGGATCAGATCGCGGATATGCACGAAACGGCCCTCCGCACGCTGGAAGAACTGGGCGTGAAAGTCCTGCTGCCCGAGGCGCGTCGGATCTTTGCACAGGGTGGCGCACGCGTAGATGAAGACAGCGAAATGGTTTTTATCGGCCGGGACATCATCGGTGCAGCGGTTGCCTCAGCGCCGAAATCCATCGATTGCCGTGCGGGCGCAAGGCGGCGGGATTTCACGCTCGAACTGGGCAGTCTGGTGTTTCAACCCGGCGCAGGGGCACCCAACGCGACCGATTTGGAACGCGGACGTCGCCCGGCAACCGGGCAGGACTATCTGGAGTTCCTGAAGCTCACGCATCATTTCGACGTGTTCCAGATGATATCGCCTCAGGTCGAGCCGCAGGATGTGCCGACCAACCTGCGGCACTATTTCACGACACAAGCGCAGATGGAGTTGACCGACAAGTTCCCGTTCTTCTTCTCGCGCGGCACGCCTCAAGTGATGGATTGCTTTGAAATGCTGTCCACCGCGCGCGGTCTGTCGGATGAAGAGTTCCGCGCGAACCCGTATTGCTACACGATCATAAACACCAACAGCCCGCGCACGTTAGACAACCCGATGGCACAGGGGCTGATCGACTTTGCCCGCCATGGTCAGATGTCGATCATCACGCCGTTTACTCTGATGGGGGCGATGGCGCCGATCACGGTGGCCGGGGCCATCACGCTGTCGCATGCCGAGGCGCTGGCTGCGTTGACCTTGACGCAACTCACGAACCCGGGCGCGCCTGTTTGCTATGGGACGTTTACAAGCAACGTCGACATGAAATCCGGCGCTCCGGCTTTTGGCACGCCGTCGCACTTTCAGGCGTCGCTGGCGGCTGGTCAGTTCGCGCGCCATTTGGAGTTGCCATGGCGGTCGGCGGCAGGGTCGGCATCGAACCTGAACGACGTGCAGGCGGCGAACGAAAATCAGTTCGGTCTTTGGGGCTGTTTGATGGCCGGGGCGACGGTGATCATCCACTCAGCGGGATGGCTTGAAGGTGGTTTGACCGTGTCTTTCGAAAAGATGATCTGTGATGCCGAAGTACTGAACATGGTGGCCGAGCTGTGTGCCGGGGCGCAAGCCGGAGCAACCGAGATTGGCTTCGACACAGCGCTGAGTGAGGTTGACCCCAGCGGCCATTTCTTTGCCACCAGCCAGACGATGGAGCGCTACAACACCGAATTCTATGAACCCCACGTGCATGATTATGCCAATTTCGGCACCTGGACCGAGCGCGGCGCAGTTGATGCCAACGCGCGGGCGACCGGCGTGTGGAAGGAGATACTGGCCAACTTCCAGCCTCCAACCTCCGACAGTGACCGGATCGGTGCGTTGAAGGATTTCATCGCCAAGCGCACGTCTGAGGGCGGCGCGCCACCGGAGAGTTGAATGAGCAGTAAACCGATCCTCCACCGGGACGATCCCGAGGCAGAGCCGCTGGTCGGCAATATCAAGGTCACGCGCGACGACTGGTTGAATGTGGCGATGGATGTCCTGATCTCGGACGGAGTGGACCAGATCAAGGTTCTGAATCTGGCCGAGCGGATGGCCGTGTCACGGTCATCCTTCTACTGGTACTTCAAGTCCCGGCAGGAGTTGCTGGATGCCCTTCTGGCGCGCTGGCAGGCGACCAATACTGCGGCCCTTGTCGCCATGGCCGAGGCTCCAGCAGACACCATAACCGGAGCCGTCTGCAACGTGCATCGCTGCGTGGTGAACACCGATCTGTTCGACACAGCGCTCGACTTCGCGATCCGCGATTGGGCACGTAAATCCGGCAAAGTGCGCCGTGCCCTGGACCAGTCGGATGCGCGGAGGCTGGAAGCACTGCACGCAATGTTCGCACGCTACGGCTATCCTGAGATCGAGGCCGAAACCCGGGCGCGTGTCCTTTATTACATGCAGATCGGTTATGATTTGGCGCAATTGAATGAGCCGATCTCGGTGCGGATTTCGATGGTTCCGCACTACCTTTACGTTTTCACCGGGGTCGAACCGCGTCCCGAGGAAGTCGAAGAATTCAGCGCATATTCCCGCCACCATTGGAAAGGAGACCCCTCATGAGCCAACCGGACGCAATCATCATCGGAACCGGCGTGATTGGATCGGCCATCGCGTTTGAGATGGCAAAGAACGGGTGGAAAACCCTGTCCCTGGATCGCAATGCGCAGGTTGGCCATGGTTCCACCGCGGGATCCTGCGCGATCATCCGAATGCACTACTCGACCTTGGATGGGACCGCGTTCGCGTGGGAGGGCTACCACTATTGGCGCGACTGGGCGGCGTATCTCGGGTTGCCAGCCGACGCCGATCTGGCGCAGTTCCGGCAGACCGGCTGTCTTGTGATGAAAACCGAGGCGAATGGGTATCTGGACAAGCACAAAACCTATAGTGCCCAATTGGACTGCCCGTTCGAGGAATGGTCGCCAGAAGAGATCACCAAGCATCTGCCGATCTACTCGCTCGACAGTTTTGCCCCCGCAAAGCGCATGGACGACCCTGCGTTTGGGCACCCCAACGGCGCGCAGATGAAGGGCGCGGTGTTCTGGCCCAAGGCGGGCTACGTGACGGACCCGGCCTTGTCGGCGCAAAACCTCATGGATGCGGCCAAGCTTCATGGCGCCGAGGTGCGAACCGGGGCCGAGGTCGCGGAAATCCTGACCGAAGGAGGGCGCGTCTCGGGCGTCAAATTGGCCTCGGGCGAAGAAATTCATGCGAAGGTTGTCGTGAATGTCGCGGGCCCCGGTTCGGCCATTGTCAATGGCTTGGCCGGTGTGCTGGACGACATGACGATCGAAACGCGCCCCCTTCGGCAAGAGGTGGTACACGTGCCCGCCCCGGAAGGGTTTGATTTCGAGAACCAGGGCACCATCGTTTCGGACAGCGATATCGCACTTTATTGCAGGCCCGAGCATGGCAACCACATCCTGATCGGCTCGGAAGATCCCGAATGCGATCCGCATCAGTGGTGCGAGGACGATCAGAACTATAACCACGACTTCACCGATCAATGGACCACGCAGGCGATGAGGTACGCGCAACGGGTTCCCAGCCTTGGCATACCGTCGAAAACACGCGGAGTGGTCGATCTGTATGACGCGTCCACCGATTGGATCCCGATCTATGACAAATCCAGCCTGCCGGGGTTTTACATGGCCTGTGGTACCAGCGGGAACCAGTACAAGAATGCCCCCATTGCGGGCAAGATGATGGCAGCGCTGATCGATTATTGCGAGGGTGGGGCGGACCACGACGCGCAACCGATGCAGTGTGAATTGCCCTATATCGGGCGCAGCATCGACGTCGGGTTCTACTCGCGCAAACGACCGATCAATTCGGAAAGCAGTTTTTCGGTGCTGGGTTAGGTCGTGGCCTGCCTTGCGGTGTCGAAGCTTTGGGCACGGACATCGCCGAAGCCCCGGATTTCATCCGCCTGTGCCAGCAGGTCCAGCCACTCTTGTGCGCTGTGTTGCGCGGGATTGGCTTCGTAGCGCTCCAGCAGGCCTTCGTACCACAATAGAATGTGACGGTGCAGACGCGCCTCTGAATGGTAACCGAATGGGTTGAGGCGAGAGCCTCTAAGCCCGCGCGCCTTGGCCAACCCGCTGAGAACTGGACGTATCCACGGCCCGAACCTGCGTTTGACAGGGCGGCCACGGTCATCGGTGCGCCCGCCAAGGAGGGGGGGTGCAAAATGATGGTGGACTTTGAAATCCCCTTCGAATTGTTGCGCAAGCTCTTCTGCAAAACCCGCCGATGTCTGCAATCGCGCCACTTCATATTCGTCTTTGTAGGCCATGAAGCGAAACAGATTGCCGGATATCGACCGAAGCACTTGATCTTGAACAGTTGGGTCGGCGGCCTTGATACGCCCGATCCGGCGCGAATAGCGATCAGCATAGGCGGCGTTTTGGTATTGGGTCAAAAAGTCTACCCGGCGCGCAATCATCTGATCCAGAGATTCCTTTGGGGTTGCCGGAGCCAGATATGCACCCAACCGGTCCGGATCTGCGGCCAGGCTGCGCCCAATCGCGAAGGCCAGTTGGTTCTTTTCGACCGCGACGCCATTCAGCATCATGGCCTGTTTAAGCGTGCTATGCGACACCGGAACAAGACCCTTTTGCCACGCATAGCCCAGCATGATCACGTTGGCAAAGACCGCATCCCCCAAAAGCGCCTCTGCCGCCGCGTTGGCATCGAACGCGCACAGGTTGTCAACGCCAACAACGTCGGCAATCGCCTGTTCGCGGGTCGCAACATCCAGGCGCGAGTCCCGCCGCAGCACCAGATCACCGGTGGGCATCTCAGCCCGGTTCAGAACCATTTTTGTTCCCCGGCGATAATGGGCCGAGGCTTTGGGTCCCGAACTGACGACAACGTCGCAACCAACCACTGCATCGGCCGTACCCTGATCAATGCGGACCTGGTTTAATGCGTCGGGATGCGACCCCAGCCGGATGTAGCTGAGGACGGTGCCGAATTTCTGCGCGAACCCGGTGAAATCCAGAACCGATGCGCCTTTGCCTTCGATATGCGCCGCCATGGTGATCAGCGCCCCTACAGTCACGATACCAGTGCCACCGACACCGGTGACAAGCAGATCATACGGCTGGTCCAGCGCAGGCAGATCGGGCGTCGGCAGGTGGGACTCCAGCATATGAGGCGTCAATTCGACCTGCTGCTGTCGCCGTTTCCCGCCCTCAATCGTTACAAAGGACGGGCAGAATCCGTTCAGGCACGAGAAATCCTTGTTACAGGTGCTCAGATTGATCTTGCGCTTTCGGCCCAAAGGGGTGTTGCGCGGCTCGACGCTCAGGCAGTTTGATGCAACCGAACAGTCGCCGCACCCTTCGCACACCAGATCGTTGATCCAGACAAACCGGTTGGGGTCTTCCGCTGTACCCCGTTTGCGACGACGACGTTTTTCGGTCGCACAGGTCTGTTCGTAGATCAGCACCGTCACGCCCGGAACGTCGCGCAATTCACGCTGCACCGCATCCAGTTCACAGCGGTCATGAAAGCTGATCCCGTTTGGGAAATCCGATCTATGGAATTTATCTATGTCATCCGAAACCAGCGCGATACGCTGCACGCCTTCCGCCCGGCAGCTTTGTGCGATACCCGCGACGCTGACCGGACCATCGACAGGTTGGCCTCCGGTCATTGCAACGGCATCATTGTAGAGGATCTTGTAGGTGATGTTCGTGCCCGCCGCGACCGCCTGACGGATCGCGAGTGAGCCCGAATGGTACCACGTCCCTTCACCAAGATTTTGAAAGATATGCTTGCCGCCGTTGAACTTTGACGCCACCACATGCGGCACCCCTTCGCCCCCCATCTGCGCGTAACCAACGGTTTCGCGGTCCATCCAAGAAGCCATGACATGACAGCCGATACCGCTGGCGGCAGATGACCCTTCGGGCACTTTGGTCGAGGTATTGTGCGGACAGCCCGAGCAGAAATAGGGCGTGCGCGTCGCGCCTTGGACATTGATGATCGGAGGAGGTGTTTGCGTCAGCACGCGCGCCTTGGCGGGCAGGTTCTCTTCGGGAAAGAATCTGTCGAGGCGGGCCGCGATGATCGGTGCGAGCATCAAGGGGCTCAGCTCTCCGGTCCAGGGGATCAGAGGCTCGCCGTGGCTGTCATATTTTCCGACCATCTTGTGTGGCTTGTCGCCGGGCCAGTCATAGAAATATTCCTTGAACTGGCTTTCAATGATGCCGCGTTTCTCCTCGACGACCAGCACCTCGGCCTTGCCCTTCACAAAACGCAACGCATTGCGGCGGGCCAGCGGCCAAACCATTCCGACCTTGTAGATGTCGATCCCCAGACGGCGGCAAGCGGCTTCGTCCAGACCCAACAGACGCAATGCTTCCATCAGATCAAGATGCCCTTTGCCGGTCGTCACGAACCCGAATTGAGCTTTGTCCACGTCGTAGATGCGCCGGTCAATCGGGTTGGCCTCGGCAAAGGCGCGCACGGCGCGAAGCTTGTACTGAATGCGGGTCTCGATCTCGGGCGAGGGCAGGTCGGCGGTTCGCACGTGCAAGCCGTTCGGGGGTGTCTCGATTTCCGGCAGGGTGAAACGGCGATCCGGGCGCAAATCGACCGACCGCGCGCTTTCCACGGTCTCTGAGATCGCCTTGAAGCCAACCCAAGTCCCCGAGAACCGAGACAGAGCAAAGCCGTATTCACCGAATTCCAGGTATTCGGAAACCGAGGCTGGGTTCAGCGTGGGCATGAACCAGGTCATGAAAGCCACGTCGGACTGATGCGGCATCGAAGAACTGACGCAGCCATGATCGTCGCCCACCACCACCAGAACCCCGCCTTTGGGTGCTGACCCATACGCATTGCCATGTTTCAGCGCGTCACCCGACCGATCCACGCCCGGGCCCTTGCCGTACCACATCGAAAATATGCCCTCGACCTCGCATTGAGGGTCAAGTGTTGCCTGTTGCGCCCCAAGAACAGCCGTCGCGCCGAGGTCTTCGTTCACCGCAGGCATGAACGTGATGCGGTCCGACTTTAAGCGGTCTTCGGCGCGCCAAAGCTCTAGGTCCAGCCCGCCTAATGGTGAGCCGCGATAGCCGGAAACAAACCCTGCCGTGTTCAACCCGGCCTGTCGGTCGCGTCGTGCCTGATCCATCATGATCCGCGCAAGGGCTTGGGTGCCAGTCAAAAACACCCGGCCACGAGTCAGGTCGTAGCGATCACTCAAGTCGTAGGTGCGGAGGTTGGGGTCGTGATTTGTCATAGGGTGGTCCGTCGGCGTTGGTGCATGGAAACATTAGCCGATGCGCAGTGGACAGATTTGCCATTTTTCCTACGAATTTGGAAAAATTCGAAAATTTCAGTCGAAATTATGCTGAATGAGGGTTAATTTTTTCAGCAAGATGCTGATTGACGAAAAAGACCGCCGAATCCTGACTCTGTTGCAGAGCGATAGCCGGACGTCCAACGCCGACCTTGCTGAAGCGGTCGGCATGAGCGCCTCGGCCCTTTGGCGCAGGGTGCGCGCGCTTGAAGAGGCGGGCATCATCGAGCGCTACGGCGCAGTGGTGAACCCGCTGCGCATGGGGCTGACTTTCGAAGCCATCGTACACGTTCACTTAACGCGACATGATCCAGACAAGATCGTCGATTTTATCAGAGCGGTTGAGACAAGCCCCGAGGTTCAGGAGTGTTATGCCACGACCGGTCAGGCAGATTACCATCTGCGCGTGCTGTGCGGCGACCTGAACGCCTATAACGTTTTTCTGGAAGACTTCTTGTTTAAGCTGCCTGCGGTCGGAAGTGCGCAGACAAATGTCGTGCTTCGCACGATCAAGCGGAATCAGCCAATTGTTCCCTGACGCTTAGGCGACAAATTGCACCCAGGCCCAGACCATGGCGATGTAGGTCAGATTGTGCAGGCACTGATCCAGCCCCGCCGCACGCCAGAACGCGGCCTGATTGGGCTGCAATTGTTTCCTGTCGGAATAGCTGGCTTTGAAAAAGTCGATATGAAAATGGACGATCCATTCCAGAGCGGCAATAATCAGGATAAATTCGGCAGGTGCGCGGTACAGCGCAAAAATAACGACAGAACCCACAACATGCACCGCTGCATGCTGCGCGCGTCCCATATGGAAATAATTGCCGCGCCCCGACAGCATTTTGGGCGTCTGCAAATAATAGTCGGCGAACATGTGTTTGATCTGCAGCAAGCAGAGCAACAGCAACACAGCGCCAAAAGAGGCAGGCAAATGAATCCTCCCGATATCGTCCCGAAGTTTAGATTAAGGGGTAATCGCATGCTGCGCAAATGAACTGGTTCACACAAGAGGAAATCGGCCTGATTTTCAATTTCATTTGCGTAAACCGATACGATTGCGGTAAATTCGGGCCGTTGCATTCAGGCTTAAATCAATGATTTTAATGGCAGGCCAACAGCAGGGACGGGTTCCATAGAACGCACGATTTTTCGGTTCATCTGGAAATATTCGAAACGCGATCAGCTGATTTTGCTGGCCGTGACTTCGACGTTGTTCCCGTTGCTCTACCTGACGCTTGAGCTGCCCAAGCGGATCATAAATGACGCAATCGGCGCCACGACCCAGATCGTGGATGTCTGGGGGTTCAGCCTGCCGCAGACCACGTTTCTGATCATTCTGTGTTTCGCCTTTCTGTTCGCGGTGCTGGCCCATGGTTTGATGAAGATGCGGATCAACACGATGAAAGGCGTGCTGAGCGAACGTATGTTGCGCCGGTTTCGGTACCAGCTGATCAGCCGTGCGCTGTTGTTCCCACAGCCGTATTTTGAGCGGGTCAGTCAGGGCGAACTGGTGTCGATGATCACCGCCGAAAGCGAGCCGATGGGCGGGTTGATGGGCGATGCAATAAGCCAGCCGGTGCTGCAAGCCGGTCAGATGATCACCATCCTGTCTTTCCTGTTTTTGCAAAGCGTCTGGTTCGGTCTGGCTGCTGTTGCATTGATCCCGTTGCAGGCCTGGCTGATCCCCCGCCTGCAGCGCCAGATCAACCTGTTGAACAAGCGCCGCATTCAGGAAGTGCGCGTATTGGCCGCTCAGATCGGAGAAAACGCTGCAGGTGCCGCCACGCTGCGTTCGAATGGCGGCTGGCGTTACCGTCGGGCAATGATCTCGCACCAATTGGGTCGTCTGTTCGGAATCCGGTTCGAGATCTACCAGAAGAAGTTCTTTATGAAGTTCATCAACAACTTCATCTCGCAACTGACTCCGTTCATGTTCTACCTGATCGGCGGCCTTTTGGTTCTGCAGGGATCGGTTTCGCTGGGTGCACTGGTTGCAGCTTTGGCGGCGTATAAGGACCTGAGCTCCCCGTGGAAGGAGTTGCTGACTTATTACAACCAGACACAGGACATGTCTTTGCGTTGGGATGTGGTGATCGAACGGTTCGATCCGTCCGGCATGCAAGACGAGACCCTGTTCGAGGGTGAGCCAGAAGAAGCACCCAGCCTCAAAGGTGACGTGGTTCTTAGCCATGTTTCTGTACGCGACATGGACGGCAATCAGGTCCTCGACGATCTCGACCTGACATTCCCGGCTGGCAAGACCATCGGAATTGAGGCGCCAAGCGAAGAAGACAGACGCGCTTTGTCCGAACTGCTGACCCGAGAAATCCTGCCCAGCGCTGGCAGCCTAAAGATCGGCGGGAAAGACGTAACGCGTGTGCATCAGAGTGTGATCGCTGCATGCATCGGCTATGCGTCGTCGCGCCCGGTAATGTTTCAGGGAACCCTTGGCGATAACGTCATGATGCCCATGCGGTTCCGACCGCTGTCAGATGAGACCGAGGACCCGGGTTTTGCAGAGACCTTGCGCGCCGGAAACAGCGCCGACCCCTATCACGCGGAATGGCTCGACCCATCGCGCGCGGGGCTCGAGGATGCCAAAGAACTACGGGACTGGTGGTTGCAACTGATCGACGGGATGGGTTCGGGTGCAGCGTTGTTCAAACGTGGTGCGGAACAGACCTTTGACCCTGAACAGCATCCTGTGCTTGCCAAAACGCTTGTAGACCAGCGCCCTGCCATACAGCAGGCTGTCAGGAATGCAGGATTCGAACAGCAGGCTTTGATCTTTGATCGCGACGCCTACAACCCCGCCTTGCCTGTCGCTGAGAACTTGTTGTTTGCGACCCCCCGCGTTCCGGTCACCCAAGAATTGCTTGCGCAGCAAACTGTGTTTCTAGGCCAGTTGCGCGAGTTGGGCCTGGATGAAGTTCTGGTTGGTCTGACCCGCGACGTGATCGAAATGTTGCGGCAGATCTTTGGTCTGGACGGTACTGATCACCCCCTGTTCCGAAAACTGGGACTTGAGGCACAAACTTATGAAGCGGCCGTCGAACTGATTGAGCGTACCCGGAACGAAGGGGTCGCGGGCCTAAATGACGACCAACTCGCAAACCTGCTGGCCGTCCCGGTCGTGATATCCGCCGAACAAATTGGCCCGGCTTTCACCGACGAACTCAAAAGCCGCATTCTTGAGCTGCGCCACAGCCACTCTCATGAACTGCTCAAGACGTTGCATGATGTGTTCGTGCCTTTGGATTCCGAAAAGTTTGCGCCGGGCCTGACGGTCATGGAAAACGCGCTGTTCGGCAAGGTTAGCCAGATCGGCGGTGTCCGGTCTGACGAGGCCCGCAATCTGATTGTAGACGTCCTGTCTGAAAGCGGAGCGCGTCCGCTGATTGTTGAGCTTATTTACGATGTCCCGGTCGCCTTGGGTGGTCAGAACCTGCCTGCAGTCTTTGCTGAACCTCTGTCCTTCACGCGGGCGACGATTAAGAAGCCGGACATTCTGATCCTCGACAGCGCTTTGGCCAGCTACGACATGGACACCCAGGTGGCCGTCTACAAGAACCTGCGCGCGTTGCTGCCTGAAACCACGGTCATTTATCTGCATGACCAATATGAAAATCCGGATGTGTTCGACATGTATGTCGAAATCCGCCAAGGTCGGGTGGTGTCAGACGAAGGACCCGCAGACGTGGAAGAAGACAGCGCAGCCTCGGCCGATCTGGCGCGCAAGCTCCGCGCGCTGGAACAGACGCCGTTGTTTTCGGGGCTCGACCGTCGTCAATTGCGGCTGCTGGCCTTTGGTGCGCGCTGGTTTGATGCAAAACCGGGCGAAGTCGTATTCCTGAAAGACGATCAGCCGACGGATGGTGCTTATGTCGTTTTGGAAGGCGAGGCGGGGCTGTACCTGCCCCAGATGGACGGGCCAGATCAGTTGATCGCCAAAGTTGGTCCCGGCGCGCTGGTCGGAGAACTGGGCCTCATCAGAAAAGAGCCTCGCGCGCTCAGCATGATTGCCGAATCCGATCTATCCTGCCTGCGCATCGGTGAAGAAGAATTCCTGGCTGTTGTCGAGAACGACGCCGCCACGGCATTCAAGTTGATGCAGGTGATTGCGGGCTATGTCTCGAACTAGCGATCCGGGCTGCAGAACAATTCATACATCAAGGCAATGACCCGAGCGGTATCGCCGTCCTGAAGGGAATAGAAAACCGTTTTCCCCTCGCGCCGCGTTGATACCAGGTTTTCCAGACGCAGTCGGGCCAGCATTTGACTGACAGCGGCTTGGCGCATCTGCAACAGCTCTTCCAATTCGCCAACCGATTTCTCGCCGTTGCTCAGGTGGCACAGAACCATCAACCGCCCTTCATGGGCCAGGGTCTTCAGAAACCCAGCCGCTTTGGCCGCGTTGTTCTTCATATCGGAAGGGTCGCCGTGAGCGATTTGTGGTGCTAGTTCGTTGAGGGGCACGGGTAGCCTGTTTGAAATGTGACGTTCGACCACTATGCCTCAGGATATTTTGGGTTGTCACCCCTCGGTTGCAGGCGCTCCGCCCTGAAAAGCATTCCCTTCGACATAATCACAAGGCTCCTCCTGCATCTGCAGATGCAAGCCGTCGCCGGAATAGGGGTGCGCGCGGGCCAAGGCTTCGTCCACATCGACACCCAACCCGGGCGCGGTTGGCGCCGTCACAAACCCGCCATCGACCTTCAGACTGCTTTTGATCAACTGGTCGTGGAACGGGGTTTCAATGGTTTCCAGCAACAACAGGTTAGGGATCGACGCAGCAAGATGAATGTTGGCTGCCCATTCGATCGGGCCGGCGTATAGGTGGGGTGCCATCTGAGCGTTGAAAACCTCGGCCATAGCGGCGACTTTCTTCATCTCCCAGATCCCGCCTGCGCGCCCCAAAGCCGGTTGCAGAATTTCCGCCGCACCCGCGCGAAGAACAGCGCCGAACTCGGCCTTGGTCGTCATCCGCTCTCCGGTGGCGACGGGAATACGAACGTTGCGCGCGACGCGGGCCATATCTTCGATCATGTCGGGCGGCGTGGGTTCTTCGAACCAGAGCGGGGAATAGGGCTCTAAGGCCTGTCCCAATCGGATAGCCCCGGCGGTGTTGAACTGGCCATGGGTGCCAAACAACAGATCGGCCTTGTCTCCAACCGCCTCGCGGATGGCCTTGCAGAAAGCCACGGACAATGAGATGTCGGACATGGCAGGCATATGACCGCCCCGGATCGTATAAGGGCCAGCCGGGTCGAACTTGACCGCGGTAAAGCCGCGCCGGACCATCTCGGACGCGCATTCTGCGGCCTGTTCCGGTGAGGTCCAGAAATCTGTCAAATTATGCTGCGGAAGCGGGTACAGATACGTATAGGCCCGGATGCGTTCGTTCATCTGGCCGCCGAGCAATGCATAAACCGGGCGGTCGCGGTCTTTGCCAAGGATGTCCCAGCAGGCGATTTCCAGTCCCGAAAACGCGCCCATGACGGTCAGGTCGGGGCGCTGTGTGAACCCGCTGGAGTAGGCGCGGCGGAACATCAATTCGATGTTTTCAGGGTTTTCGCCCTGCATGTGCCGCTCAAACACGTCGCGGATTACATGCCGCATCGCCTCGGGTCCGACAGAGGAGGCATAACACTCGCCCCATCCTGTGATCCCGGTATCGGTCGTGACTTTGACCAGAATCCAATATCGCCCACCCCAGCCGGGGGCAGGGGGCGCGGTGACGATGATGTCGAGGTCTTGCAGTTTCATTCCGAACCCTCTGCGGTCGGGATCAATCCCTGTCGAATAGAATTACGTTTCGCTTGGCTGATCCGGTCTTGGTGTCATTGATCGCCTCGTTGATTTGCGACAGCGACCAGCGGCCGGAAATCAACTCATCCAGCTTCAACCGTCCTTGGTCATACAGATCGATCATCCATGGAATATCGCGTTGAATGACAACGTCTCCCATTTTCGACCCGATCAAGCCTTGGCCCAAGGCCGCCAGCACCACGGGTTCATAAGACGACATGTCGCCGGAATGCGGCATCCCGATCATTATCGCCTTACCGCCCCGTCCCAAATAGCGCGGCGCTTGATCATAGGCTGGAATCGCGCCGACGGTGACCAGGACCGCATCCGCCCCGCGCCCGCCCAGCGCTTTGTAAGCTGCTTTCCAAGGAGCCTTGGTATCAGCGCGCACGCCATGGGTTGCGCCAAACTCTTTGGCGAATTCCAGCTTTTCGTCGGTCATATCGACCGCCACGATACGTCTGGCCCCGGCAATGCGGGCACCCTGAATGGCATTCAGTCCGACCCCGCCCGCACCGATGACAACAACATCCTGACCCGCGCGCAAACCCGCTGCGTTTACCGCTGCGCCGACCCCGGTGATGACCCCGCAAGACAGCAGGCTGGCCACATCTTTTGGCATGGTGTCTGGAATTTTGACAATCTGGCGGTGATCGACCACCACCTTTTCGGCAAACGCACCGCAGGCCATGGCCTGATCCATCGGGCCGCCATCGGCAGAGCGCAATGGGCCCTTGGTCGTGTCAAAGGGGGTTTCGCAAATTGTGGGCTTGCCTCCGGCGCAGGAAGGGCAGGACCCACAAGCCCGGATCAGAGTGACAACGACTGACTGGCCCACCTCAAACGCCCCGGCACCTTCGCCGATGGCCGTGATGACACCCGCTGCCTCGTGCCCGTAGACTGCCGGAAGAAAGCCACCCCAAGCGCCGCTGGCAAATGAGATATCAGAATGGCAGATCGCCACCGCGTCCAGGGTGACCTCGACCTCGCCCATTCCGGGCGGCGCAATCAGAACATCCTCGATGACCAAAGGCGCGCCGAATTCCCGGCACACGGCCGCTTTGATGGATTGCATGACTTTCCCCGTTCCTTTTCGCTTACGGTGACCCTTTGGGCGTTGGGCTGCAAGTTGAAATCCGTCATCGGAAGGTCGTTGTCAGGCCAAATCTGTGCGTGGACGCAGGAACAGAATGAACCCGACCGCCATGAGAACCAAAGCCAAAAGGAACGGCGCGCCCGGCAAGTAGATCGGCGCGGATTGGCTGACAAAATAGGCGAAAACGCCGGTCATGATTAGTGGTGAGATGATCATCGACAACGCGTGCAATGCCGTTAGAACGCCTTGCAACTCTCCTTGCTGAGAATCCGGTGTGGCTCGTGACATTAACGCCTGCAGCGCCGGGGTGATCACGGCCCCTACCGCAGTAATCGGGATCAACATCAAGGCGACGATACCATTGCTCAGGAAGGCCAGGATAGCGAAGCTGCCAACCTCGAACACCATGCCGCAGATGATGGTGGTGCGTTCACCTAAATAGCGCGTTGCAGGCCGGATCAACCCGCCCTGAACCGCTGCCATGCCGATACCATAGACGGCCAGCGATAGGCCGATCATCTGGGGTGACCAGCCAAAGCGTTCCAGCGTGAAATAGGCCCAAATGGCTGGGTAGACGTAGATTGAAACCGAGTACAGAAAATAGACCCATAGCAGCGGGCGAATACCGGGAAGTGCTGCAATTGCGCTGAGCGATCCGACGGGGTTTGCCCGTCGCCAATTGAATGGACGACGTGTCTTATCTGTCACCGTCTCGGGCATAATCCAAAGGCCCGCGACAAATCCGAAGGCGGACAGGCCTGCCGCAGCCCAAAACGGCGCGCGGGTTCCGAATTCGGCTAACAGACCTCCAAGAAGAGGCCCCAAAACAAACCCCAATCCGAATGCCGCGCCCAAGAGGCCAAAATTGGCCGCTTTTTCATGGGGCTTTGACACATCTGCCATAAACGCAGAGGCAGTCGAATGTGTGGCCGCCGTGATCCCGCCGACAATTCGACCAGCCAGCAGCAGCCAGATACTGCCAGCAATCGCCATCACCACATAATCCAGCGCCATGACGAAAAGCGACACCAGGATGACCGTGCGGCGACCGTAGGCATCTGAAAGGTTGCCAAGAACCGGGCCAAACAGGAACTGCATCGCCGCAAATGCCGTGCTGAGAACGCCACCCCAAAGCGCCGCATCCGCGAGTGTGCCGCCCTGAACCTCGACAATCAGCTGCGGCATGATTGGCAAAACCAGACCGATGCCCATCGCGTCTATCATCACCAGACCGAGCACAAACAAAAAGGGCAGACGCATGGAACCTCGGAACCTGATTACGCCGAAACCCTAGCGTCGCGATGTGAGTGGGGGAAGAGACATCTGCAGTCCCGAACCGCTACATCTTTTGTGCGATTTGATCCAGCAAGCCAGCCAGAACGCGTGGATGGGAAAAGAACGGAGAATGAGAGCTGTCGATTGCCAACCGCAACTCAGGTGGCGCGACGCGACTCATTTCCTCCTGATATTCTGTTGGAACAGTCCGGTCGTCGGTTGTGCGAATATAAGCTTTGGGGACCCGCGCGAAGTTTGCACCAATCGAAAGCGGCGTATTCTGAGGGGCTATAGCCTGCGGGCATAGTCGAGCAAATGCGTATGCGGTGACCTCGGACGGGCAATCATGGTAGAACAGCCCTGTCACCCGGTCTGGCCGGACACTGTATGACAGACCGTCTGCGGAAACCTCGACCGCATCGCCGATCAGTTGTCGGGGCGCACGCTTTCGCATCTCGATCATCGACAGGCCGTCTTCCGGGACATAGGCGCACAGATATACCAGTCCGCGCATGGAATCGGGCGCGGCCTCGGCTGCGGCGCTGACCGGGTAGCCGCCCCAGGAATGTCCGATAAGGATGGTGTCGGGTGTCGAAGCTTCCAAAACCTTGTCGCGGCACAGTTCCAATGTGACATCTGCAATCGGTGTCGGGTCCGAGCCGTGGCTGGGCAAATCGATTGCGCGCGCGCGGTGGCCCAGCGCGGTCAGTTGCGGCGTTAGCTCTCGCCAGCACCAGGCTCCGTGGCACGAGCCGTGAATTAAAAGGAAATCTGCCAAGTTGACCCCCTTTATATGTGGCCGGTTTCGGCCAGGAATGCCGACAGCAGCGCGGCATATTCTTTTGGGCGCTCGACACACGGAAGGTGGCCCGCTTTCCGCATCAATTCGAACCGTGATCCGGGGACCAGATCGACCGTTTCACGCACAAGGTCAGGCGGGGTCGATCCATCTTCGCTGCCTGCGATGCCAAGCGTCGGAAGGCGCAGCCCGCTGGTCGGCGTGTAAAAGTCGGTGCCCGAGATAGCGCCGGAACAGCCCAGATACCCGTCAGCGGGTTGCCGCACCATCATATTGCGCCAAAGCGCCATCTGCGGCGTGGCGCGGAAGGCCTTGGAAAACCACCGCTCCATGGTCGCGTCGGCCAAAGCTTCGATGCCGCCCGAGCGCACGGCGTCCATGCGTTCCTGCCAGATATTGGGTGTGCCGATCTTCGCCGCTGTGTTCGACAGAACCATCGCGCGGATTTGATCCATGCGCTTAACGGCAAGCCCCTGCGCGATCATGCCGCCGATGGACAGGCCCACAAACATGCAGTCGCGAACCTCTAGATGATCCAACAAGCGTTCGGCATCGCGAACCAGCGTTCCCATCGAGTATGGGGCCGGTGTCACCTCAGACAGGCCATGACCACGTTTGTCGTATCGTATGATGCGCAACCCATCAGGCAGGTGCGGCAAGATCGGGTCCCACAAGCGCAGGTCCGTGCCCAGCGAATTTGCGAACACAATTGGAGCCCCATTCGGGTCCCCATCGATTCGAAAATGCAGATTTACATCCCCGAGGTCGGCGATTTGCATCGGTCTTCATCCCTAAAAGCGGGCGCATCAACGCCCGGTCATCCAAGGTTAAACTGCCTCAGTTTCGAAACGCTGTCAGGTCAGGTATTCTGACGTTTGTGCGAAAACTTGAGGGTCGACATTACCACCTGACGCGACCACAATTACGGCGTCGCCGTCAATCTGATCTTTCTGAAACAATGCCGCGGCAAGCGAAACCGCGCCGCCGGGCTCCAGTACGATCTTCAAACGCAGGAATGCCAGGGCCATGGCGTGCAGGGCGTCTTGCTCAGACACTGCAAGACCTGGGCCGCATAAACGATTCAGGATTGGGAATGTGATTTGTCCCGGTTGTGGAGTTAAAATCGCATCGCAGATATTGCCCGACGTCGCATCGTTGGACTGTATGCTTCCCGCCGCCAAAGATCGTTTTACATCGTCAAACCCTAGCGGCTCACACGGTCGCGGCCTCAAGCCTGGCGCGTTTCGCTCCAGCGCCAGTGCAAT
The DNA here is from genome assembly GCF_056540685.1 of Ruegeria sp. AM2. Taxonomy (NCBI): domain Bacteria; kingdom Pseudomonadati; phylum Pseudomonadota; class Alphaproteobacteria; order Rhodobacterales; family Roseobacteraceae; genus Ruegeria; species Ruegeria sp. AM2. The sequence goes on from NZ_JBQFXE010000002.1 coordinate 45,680, forward strand.
GCCCGAGGTCAAACCGCCCCCGCCGCAGCAAACCAGAACGTCACCCTTGGTCACGCCCAGTTCGCGCGCCTGTTCTGCAATCTCAAGGCCGGTGGTGCCCTGTCCGGCGATCACCTGAGGTTCGTCATATGGGCGGATTAGGGTCAGGCCGCGCTGGGCTGCCAGCGCCTCGCCAATGTTTTCGCGGCTTTCTGTGGCGCGGTCGTACAGAACTACTTCGCCACCCAAGGCACGCGTGTTGTCAATTTTAAGCTGAGGTGCATCCGAGGGCATCACGATCACCGAAGACACGCCATGGCGCGACGCGGCCAACGCGATGCCTTGCGCGTGGTTGCCTGACGAATAGGCAATGACGCCGCGCTGGCGCGCATCATTATCCAAAGCTGAAATGGCAGACCACGCGCCGCGAAATTTGAAACTTCCGGTATGCTGCAGGCATTCGGGTTTGACCAAAACCCGGCGCCCGGCAATTTCGTCCAGAAACGGAGAGGCCAAAAGCGGCGTTACCCGCGCGTGCCCCTGCAACCGCCGGGCGGCGGCTTCGATCATTTCGAATGTGCTCATAGCTTTCCCAATACCCTTTGCAGAAGGGCCAGCGATTCCGGTTCGTCCAGAAAGGGAACATGGCCGCGGTCGGGAACAATGGCTGTCATCAAACCGGGATGGCGGTCCTGCATTGCAGACAGGGTCTGTTCGCTCAGCAAGTCCGAATTCGCACCGCGCAATACGCCTGTGGGTATGTCGCGCAACGCATCGAAAAGGGGCCACAGATCAGCGACCTCACCGGCGGCGCTCTGTTCTACCAGCGCTGTGCGGAGCGCAGTGTCATAGCGCAGCGTCAGGCCATCGGGCGTTTCATCGTATTGAAACGCGGCCATTTTGAGCCACCGTTCGAACGCAACGCCTGGAAATTCTGAACCCATCATATGCTGCAAGGCCTGCGCCGCTTGCTCGATTGTCTTCGCCGCCGGTTCTTTCCCGACATAGCTCATGATCCGGTCAATCGCGGATGGTTCGATGACCGGGCCCACATCATTCAAAATGACGCTGCTCAGCCGATCCGGGTGACCCGCCGCAAGCGCCATCGCGATAAGCCCACCGCGCGACGTGCCAAGGATGCTGACGCGATCCAGCCCCAGATGATCCAATAGCTCAATTACATCCTGTGCCTCTCTCAGAATGCTGTAGTTTTGATAGGCCGGATCGTGATCGGACCGTCCGCGACCCCTGTAATCCATCGCAATCATGCGGTGTTCACGCACATGTGGCGCGAGGAACGAGAAATCCTGTGTGTTGCGCGTCAGTCCGGCCAGACATAGCAACGGCGCACCCTGACCTGAATCCTCAAAGTAGAGCTGTTTGCCATCGGTCGTCGAAAAGTAAGTCATCAAAGCCCTGCCAGTTTGGGAATTGTCGTGAGATCGGAAAGAACGTGCGTCGGGTGCCAGGGAAGGCGGTCCATCGGTTCACCTGCGCGGTTGACCCATGCGGTGACAAAGCCATAACCGCTTGCCCCCGCCGCGTCCCATCCGTTTGAGCTGACAAAAAGCACTTCGTCACGGGCGCAGCCGAACCTGTTTTGAACCAGATCGTAGACTTTGGCGTGGGGCTTGAAAATGCCGACGCTTTCCACGGAAAGGACGTCATCCAACACCGCTCCGATCCCGGCCGACTGCACGGCCCCATCCAGCATTGGCGGCGACCCGTTGGACAGGATCGCCGTCTGCAAGCCGCCCGCTTTCAAGGCTTTCAGCATCTCCGGCACTTCCGGGTAGGCTTGAAGTTCCCAATACAAATCCAACAGTCGCTGGCGCAGGGCGGCATCGCCCTGAAGCCCTGTCGCCTCCAACGCCCAGTCCAGGCCGTCCTGCGTGACATCCCAAAAATCCGCGTGGGCATCAGCGACCGCTCGCAACCAAGTGTATTGCAGCTGCTTCAGACGCCAGTGGTTGGCGACTTGGGGCCACGTGTCTTGCAAGGCAGGGAACTCGGGCTCCGTCGCTGCTTGCCGCGCGGCGGCGGCGACGTCAAACAAGGTTCCATATGCGTCGAAAATACAGGTCGTTATAGCCATCTAGTCCCCTCCTGATCGGGCGCAGATTTGCACATCAATTTACAGGGTTAAAGAGGGCAGGGTTTACTTTGCCGTGCGCGCCTTTAGGGTGCGGCGCTTAACCCCTTTCAGGCCGGAGGCCACAATGACCGCAATCAAACAAGGCGACACAATTCGCATCCATTACACGGGCACTCTGCTGGACGGTAGCGTATTTGACAGCTCGGATGGGCGCGATCCGCTTGAGTTTACCGTGGGGTCGGGTCAGGTCATTCCCGGTCTGGATTCTGCGCTGCCCGGGATGGAAGTGGGCGAGAAGAAGCGGGTCGAGATCCCATGCGTCGATGCCTATGGACCAATCAACCCCGGTGCACGGCAGGCGATCCCGCGTGAAGGTATCCCCGATGACATTCCGCTGGAAATTGGGACGCAGTTGCAGATGCAGACGCCTGATGGTCAAACCTTGCCGGTAACCGTGGTTGAGGTGGACGAAGCCACAGTGACGCTTGACGCCAACCATCCTTTGGCGGGCAAGGACCTGAATTTCGACATCGAGATCGTGTCGATCAACTGAAGGTCAGTCTCAGAACCCGGGTATCTGGCCTAACATTGCCTGAACCGCCGCCCGGATTTGCGGTTGGTTCCAGAACGCAACAGCGATCAACAGGATCGTTAGGACCAGCAGCAGAATGCGCGCCGGTCCGCGCTTGATCGCGGAACTGTGCCGGACGCCCATGGGGCGCCCATTGCTTGCGAGGATGTGTTCAAACTTGCTCATGGCACAATCCCTGCCGCCCAAAGATGGTCAAATCTGGGCGGCTAAAGGGAAAGATATGGTCACATGGACTCGGGCTGTGGCATGCCAAGTATGTGGTATCCACCGTCCACCCGGATGATCTCACCTGATGTATAAGTGCCCGCGTCCGATGCCAGGTAAACAGCTGTACCGCCCACCGCCTCAAGCGTGGCGTTCGAACGCATCGGTGCGTTCTGATCGCAGAACTTGTACGTCTTGCGTGCGCCACCGATGGCCGCACCGGCCAGCGTCTTCATCGGGCCCGGTGAGATTGCATTCACGCGAATGCCTTCAGGACCCAGATCATTGGCAAGATACCGCGTCGCAGATTCCAGCGCTGCCTTGGCAACACCCATCACGTTGTAATTCGGAACCACCTTGTTCGAGCCCTGATAGGTCAGCGTCAGCAAGGTCCCGCCATTTTCCTTCATCAGCGGATAGGCGCGGCGCGCGACCTCGATGAACGAGTAGGCGGATACATCCAGCGAGTGTTTGAAATTCGCACGCGTCGTATTCAGGAACCGGCCTGTCAGTTCGGACTTGTCGGAATAGGCGATTGCGTGGACCACGAAATCGATTGTCGGCCAGCGGCTGCCCAGTTCCGTGAAGGCTCGGTCCAGCGATTCGTCATCAGTGACATCCGCATCGACCATGAAATCACTGCCAAGGCTTTGGGCCAGCGGCTCCAAGCGCTTGCCGAATGCCTCGCCCTGATAGGTGAAGGCCAGTTCGGCACCCGCCTCGTGCATGGCTTTGGCGATACCCCAAGCGATCGAGCGGTCATTCGCCACGCCCATGACCAGGCCGCGTTTGCCCTTTAGAAGATCTGACATCTTTTTCACCCGTTATACTTGGACAGAACCATGGACCCGTTGGTGCCACCAAAGCCAAAGCTGTTGGTCATGACACTGTCTAATCCTGCGTTTTCAACCAATTGAGTTGCAATTTCACCGGGCAGGATGCCTTCGGCTAATGTGTCGACATTGATCGACGGTGTAATGAAATCATTGTCCAGCATCAGCAGGCAGAAGATTGCCTCCAGCGCGCCTGCTGCGCCTTGCGCGTGGCCGGTCATCGATTTGGTCGAGGAAATCGGCGGTACGTGTCCCTCGCCAAAGATGCGGCGCACGGCCTCAACCTCGCCGACATCGCCGACCGGGGTCGAGGTGCCGTGCGCGTTGATGTACCCGACCTTGCGGCCTTCGGGCACGGTGGACAGAGCCAGACGCATCGCGCGCTCACCGCCTTCGCCCGAGGGGGCCACCATGTCATGCCCATCCGAAGTCGCGGCATAACCGGTCACTTCGGCGTAAATCTTGGCACCGCGCGCCAGGGCGTGGTCCAAATCCTCGAGCACGACGATGCCGCCGCCGCCCGAAATCACGAATCCGTCGCGATTCTGATCAAACGCACGCGAGGCTTTGTCGGGCGTGTCGTTATACTTGGACGACATCGCGCCCATTGCGTCGAACAGGCAGGAGAGGGTCCAGTCCAATTCTTCGCCACCGCCGGCAAACATCACGTCCTGCTTGCCCAGCATGATCTGTTCCGCCGCGTTGCCGATGCAGTGCAGCGAGGTCGAGCAGGCAGAGGTGATCGAATAGTTGATCCCTTTGATCTTGAACGCTGTCGCGAGGTTCGCGGAAATCGTCGAGCACATGCATTTTGGCACGGCAAATGGCCCGATCCGCTTGGTTGCACCGTTCTTCAGTACGGTTTGATGAGCGGTCAGCATGGCGCTGGTCGAGGGGCCACCTGACCCTGCCACCAGACCGGTGCGCGGGTTCACGACCTGATCTTCGGTCAAGCCTGAATCTGCGATCGCCTGGCTCATGGCGATATGGGCATAGGCAGCACCAGGCCCCATAAAGCGCAGGGTCCGTTTGTCTACATGTTCGGCCACGTCAATCTTGAGCGATCCAGCAATCTGGCTGCGAAAGCCGTGCTCGACCATCTGCTCGTTCGCCTCGATGCCGGATTTTCCGGTTTTGAGTGAGGCCAGAACCTCTTGCGCATTGTTCCCGATGGAGGACACGACCCCCAAACCGGTGACAACTACTCGACGCATGTGCGTGCTCCTTGTTTAGGGCCGATCAGGCTCAGGCTTCGGACAGAACGACCTTCATGTCCTTGACGTCGTAAATCATTTCACCGTCCGCTTCGACGATTCCATCCGCCACACCCATTGTCAGGCGGCGGGTCTGGATCGCTTTTTTGAAGTCTATCTTATAGGTCAGCATCTTGCGGTCCGGGCGCACCATGCCGGTCAGCTTTACCTCACCCACACCCACGGCCATACCGCGCCCCTGCCAGCCGCGCCAGCCCAGGTTGAAGCCGGTCAGCTGCCACAGCCCATCGAGACCCAGACAGCCAGGCATGATCGGGTTGCCGGGAAAATGGCAGTCAAAGAACCAAAGGTCCGGCGTGATGTCGAATTCGGCAAGAACATGCCCTTTGCCATGCGCGCCGCCATCACCCGAGATATCGGTGATCCGATCCATCATCAGCATCGGCGGGGCAGGCAGTTGCGCGTTGCCAGGGCCAAATAACTCGCCACGAGCGCATTTCAGCAGATCGTCCTTGTCAAAGCTGCTCGGGAATTGGGCCATTCTGCCGCCTCTCCTGCCAGGGGTCTGTTCGTTCAATCTGGCCTCGTCTAACACCCGTATGCAAGGTCCTGCAAGAGCGGTCGCCCACATGCGTTGTCTTCAGACCATTCTTTGCGAATGAATTTCATTTGAAATTACCTGACCAGAGTACTTATATATACCTCAGCAACAATCAGGTATCGGACTCATGACACCGCAGAGCCAGAACATCGCCACGAATTGGTTGGTTGACGCCGGACTTCGTCCAACGCGCCAACGTGTGGCATTGGCCGAATTGCTTGTCGGCGATGGGCGGCATCGCCATGTCACTGCCGAAAGCCTGTTTGAATCAGCGAAAAAGAACGGCGACGCGGTGTCTTTGGCCACCGTTTACAACACGTTGCGCGCGTTTTGTGACGCCGGCGTCTTGCAGGAGATCACGGTCGACGGATCAAAAAGCTACTTTGATACCAACACCCACGATCACCCCCATTTCTTCTGGGAGGATGAGGGCCGCCTCAGCGATGCCCCGTCCGAGGAACTGGTCATCCAGCGTCTGCCCGAAGCGCCGGACGGGGTCGAAATCGCCTCGGTGGATGTCGTGATCCGGCTTCGGAAAACGTAACCCTACGTCATTATTGATACCAGCGCGTTCTCGGCTTTGGAGATTTGCGGGTGCGACGGACCTGTTCCGTGCCGGGCCAGCACCACAGGCTCAACGGCAAATTGGTCCATAATGGGCGCGCTGCGCAGCGCCATTCCATCGTAACTGATCCGGGCTGGGGTATCTGCGTAGCTGATGGCGACGCCCTCGCCATGCGCTGCTAGGCTGCGTTGAATTTCCAGTGATGCCGCCCTATGAGCGACAAACGGGCGCTGGCCGATCTGCCGGAATAAACCCAATATGTGCTGCGCTGATAGTCCTTCGTCTGACAATATCAGGGGCTGAGACGCCAGGTCCTGCAACTTCAACGATTTTTGGTCTGCATAAGCGTGATCCGGAGGCATAAAGGCATATGGGTGACGCATGAAAAGCACGGTTTTTGAAAACGACGCGTCCAGAGTCAGGTCATAAGTTATTGCCAGATCAATATGGCCGTCTGTCATTCCCTTCACCAGATTTTCGAAATCATCCACCTTATATGTTATCGCAACATCCGGCAGGTTTTCCCTCAGATGGCGCAGCGCTTTGGCCAGAACAAAAGGCGCCAAATCGGTGAAACATCCCAATCGCAACTGCGCCTGAGCCGCCCTTGCATCTGACGCATTCTCTAGACTTGCGGCCTTGATCAACAAGGTTTCAGCCTCATCGATGAAGCTGCGCCCTTGTGGCGTTAGCGCCATGGCGGCTCCGCGTTTGCGGGCAAACAATGGATGGCCCAAATGCACTTCGACTCGGGTCAGGGCATTGGACAACGCTGGTTGTGAGACATTTAGGGCCAGCGCCGCGGCAGAAAGGCTGCCATGCCGCCCGATGGCGCAGACGTATTCATATTGGCGCAGTGAAATATATAACATGAACTTAAGTCTACCTTTGAAAGATATGATTTGAACAGAGGGGTCTGTTATGCGCAAATCACCCAACCCCAGCACGGAGACAAGAATGCCCCATCCTTTGGTTACTCAGCAGATGATCGACACCTACCAGCAGGACGGTGTGGTCTTGGTCAGGGGTCTGTTCGCTGATCATGTCGAAGCGCTGCGCGCCGGGGTCGGGGTCAACATGGCCGAGCCAGGCCCCTATGCGTCCGAAAACAAAAAGCAGGGTGAGACCGGGCTGTTCTTTGACGACTATTGCAACTGGTCCCGGATTGATCAGTTTCGCGATGTGATTGAGACATCTCCGGCGGCCGAGGTCGCCGCGGACCTTATGCAATCGCAGTCCGTGCAGATGTTTCATGATCACGTCTTGGTCAAGGAACCGGGCACTTCGATGGCGACCCCCTGGCATCAGGATGGACCCTATTATTTTGTCGAAGGGCAGCAGACGATCAGCTTCTGGTCGCCGCTGGACCCGGTGACCCAGGCCACGCTGCGCTGTGTGGCCGGATCACATCGATGGGAGAAAGAGGTTCTGCCAACACGTTGGGTGTCGGAAGACGGGTTCTTCCCGGACGAAGGGCAATACATCCCGGTGCCCGATCCTGATGCGGAAGGCATGCGGGTTGTCGAATTCGAAATGGAACCGGGCGATGCGGTGGCGTTCAACTTTCGCACGTTGCATGGCGCACGGGGAAACCGATCCGACAAACGCCGCCGCGCATTTTCTTTGCGGCTGGTTGGGGATGACGCGCGGTACGTAGAGCGACCGGGGCGGACGTCACCTCCGTACCCGGGTCATGACATGGAGACCGGTCAGCGCCTTCGCCAGGACTGGTTTCCGGTTTTGCTGCAGCGGTAGAGGGCTTGGCCCGTATCGCAGTGAGGCCGCGATTCCTCCGAAATAGTATCAAACAGAAGAAGAGCGGATCAGAACCACTGACCGGATTCGATAAGGCCGAGGTCGAGCAATTGTGTCGATGTCCATTCGAAAGACATCGAGTGATGCCAACAGAAGGTTGGTATGTCGAATGTCGAGCCTGCGTTGGTCTTTAGTGCCTTGGCTGCGCGGAAAGAGCAGACCGCCACCGTCAGATTGTGATGCCACGGGCAAGAATAGGTATTGTATTCCGCGTCGCTGAACCTGTGGTCCGGTAAAAGCGTCAGGTCTTTGCGCGATTTGAACAGTGCGATCCGGTCAATTCGGCGACGCTCGTAAGGGATATGATCCTCGAACCGCCATCGAAGCCCGCCCGACATCTCCAATTGGCGGTCAATCGGGTGGCCATCGGCGTCATGACGGGTCTGGGCGTAATAGCCTGTTTTGTCCAACATGGCCCGATCCGGCGCGACGCCATTGGGGAAGGCCTCAAGATCGTCGGCGTAAAGATCGACGACATGGGCCAGCATTGCGTTTCGGCGTTCCTCGCTATGGAAGGCCAGCATCTCGCCGATCGTTCTCGTCTCGCAGAACGGAAAGAAGAGATACTCGGCGTTGTAACCGTAATACATCCACAGCCCCGGTGCGGCCTTTATGATCTGATTGATCGTTTCGAAAACGGTTGTCCGGGGGGCGCAGGTCATCGTGACGCGATGGATTTGATCCGAAAGCGCCGGCTCAAGCGCGAATTCCTGCGGCATGAACGCGACAAGGGATTTGAAGCCCAAATTCAGGTGATGCCGGATTGTACTATCAATCTCGACATCATCCTCTACAAAAATCAGCGCGATGGGGCCTTTAGCAAGGGCAGCTTTTCCGGATTGAAGAAAATGGTCAACTGAGTCGTATTGCATTGCCTGCCTGGAACCGCTTTGGTGGATATTGAGGTCAAAATCAGGTAATCGGGCGGGCATTGCAAGCAGCGTTCGTAAAGTATAGACGACGCCGATCCCGCGAATGCAAAGGCCGTTTTCATGTCAGAACCCAAAAAGCTCTTCATCAAGACCTATGGTTGCCAGATGAATGTCTATGACAGCGAGCGGATGGCCGAAGCGCTGGGCGGGCAGGGGTATGTCGAGACTAAAAGCCCTGACGACGCGGACATGATCTTGCTGAACACCTGTCACATTCGCGAAAAAGCAGCTGAAAAGGTCTATTCCGAACTTGGCCGGTTCAAAGGTTTGAAGGCAGAAAAGCCCGATCTGAAGATTGGCGTTGCAGGCTGTGTGGCTCAGGCTGAGGGCGAAGAGATCATGCGCCGGCAGCCTCTGGTCGATCTGGTTGTGGGGCCTCAAAGCTATCACCGCCTGCCCGAGATGGAGGCGAAAACGCGGCAAGGCGCCAAGGCGCTGGACACCGATTTTCCCGAAGAGGACAAGTTCGAGAAGCTTAAGAACCGGCCCAAAGCCAAACGCGGACCCACCGCGTTTCTGACGGTCCAAGAGGGATGCGACAAATTCTGTGCCTTCTGTGTGGTGCCGTATACGCGCGGGGCCGAGGTGTCGCGCCCGGCCGATCGGATCATCCGCGAAGCACAGGATCTTGTTGAACGCGGCGTGCGCGAAATCACATTGCTGGGCCAGAACGTAAACGCCTATCACGGGGCCGGACCAAACGGAGACATGACGCTGGCCGGTTTGATCTGGGAGTTGAACAAGGTCGATGGGTTGGAGCGCATTCGATTTACGACCTCGCACCCCAATGACATGGCTGATGATCTGATCGAAGCGCATGCCACTTGTGAAAAACTGATGCCTTATCTGCATCTACCGGTGCAGTCGGGCTCCGACCGAATTCTGAAGCGTATGAATCGCAGCCACACCGCCGAAAGCTATCTGCGCCTGATCGAGCGTATCCGCGATGCGCGGCCTGACATCCTGATGTCTGGCGATTTTATCGTCGGCTTCCCCGAAGAGACGGATGAGGACTTTCAAGCCACCTTGGAGCTGGTCGAGCAGGTCAAATATGGCTATGCCTATTCCTTCAAATATTCGACTAGGCCAGGGACACCTGCGGCAGAACGGCCACAGGTCGATGCGGAAGTGGCCGATGAGAGACTGCAACGTTTGCAAACTTTGATCACGCATCATCAGCGCGAAATTCAGGATGCGATGGTCGGACGGTCAGTTAGCGTATTGTTTGAAAAACCTGGTCGTCAGCCCGGCCAGATGGTTGGAAAATCCGAGTATCTTCACGCGGTTCACGTCTCGGACGCAAATGTCGAAGCCGGAGACTTACGCAAGGTAAGAATTACGGCGTCTGGCGCCAATTCTTTGGCGGGGCAACTGCTCTGACCTGGGACGAGGCGCGTGCCGGTGCTTTGCTCATCCGAAATTTACCCTTGATTTATGATTCGGAACTATGTTCCGAGGAAGGCTAGGTTTTTCAGGGGAAATCCTCTGATGTGTACGAATGGCGCTGGGCCTTGATATCGGATGCAGCGTTGCGGAGGGTAAATACTGTGAACCGGATGCGCTTCCTGAATGTGTCGCATACTCTGCTGGTCAGTTGGATGTGGCTTGCTATGGCCTCGGCTTTGCAGGCGGGCGACATTGTCGGCGAAATCACTGAACCCGATGTTATCAACCCGCAAACCGTCTCGGGCGATGTCAGCGCGTTCTACCTTGGGGCCAGCGCCGGGTATGCAAACGGGGGGTCGGACCGGTTTGGCCTTTCGACAGGCGCGAACACATTCCCGATTGGCGATCTTGAGCCCAGTGGAACCTATGGCGGTCTGCGCGGCGGTTGGCGCGGCACGCTGCCTTTCTATGGTGGACGGAACTATGTGTACGGCATCGAAATCGGTTATGATTTCGGCACACTCGAAGATGACGTTTCCACATTGATCGGGGGTACTCAGGTCGATGCATACTCCTCGATCTCGGACGTATTTTCCGTCAGGCTGCGCAGCGGTATTACAAACCGCAGCCGCAGCGTTCTTTACTTTGCGACCATTGGATATATTGAGGGCGACATCACCACACGGAACACACTAACGGGTGGCGGCACAGTCGATGTCTCGGAACAAATTGACTCGCGCAGTGGCTTTTCCGCCAGCGCTGGAGTGGAGCACTATTTGAATGAAAACTGGTCGATCACAGGTGAATTCGAATACCTGCAATTCGATTCGGAACGGATTCAGCTCAGCAATGGTTTGTCCACCAAATCCACGCCCAATTACCGCGGGTTGCGGTTCGGGCTGAATTATACGTTCTGAGCACCACGATTGCACTGACTAATACGCGCGACGCAGCGGGTTGAGCACTTTTGTGATGGCCTGCGCAATATTTCCAACTGCGGCTTGCATCCACCAAGAATTCTTGTCTACGCTTGGGGTGTAACGCCAAGACAGGAGAGCGGATTGGCCATCGGTGCCCTGAACCCACCGCAAAATGACTCGCCCCCGCACGAGGCGCTTGTTGAATTTCCGGATAATCGACTTTTGATTGACCTTTGCGGTGAATATGATCGCAATCTTGCAGACATTGAGCAAAAGCTGTCGGTGCAAATTCTACGCCGTGGCAACCAACTTGTTGTCATGGGCGAGGAAGAAGCTCAGAAGCAGGCGATCGAGGTCCTGCAGGCCTTGTACACAAGGCTTGAGGGCGGTCGCGATGTCGAAGCGGCCGATGTGGATCGCGAATTGCGAATGGGCAATTCAGAAGCGGGCACAGGTGCGCGCGACGGTGATCAGCTTGAGATGTTCAAGGGCGGCACGGTCGAGATCAAGACCCGCAAAAAACTCGTCGAACCGCGCACGGATGCACAGAAGGCTTATGTGCAATCGCTGTTCAACAACGAACTTGCCTTCGGGATTGGGCCTGCGGGAACAGGTAAAACCTATCTGGCCGTGGCCGTCGGCGTCTCGATGTTTATCGGTGGGCATGTCGACCGAATCATACTCAGTCGCCCTGCGGTCGAGGCCGGTGAGAAACTGGGTTATTTGCCTGGCGATATGAAAGACAAGGTCGACCCATATATGCAGCCGCTTTATGACGCGCTGAACGACTTTTTGCCCGGCAAACAGCTCGCCAAGCTGATTGAGGAAAAACGAATCGAAATCGCGCCGCTGGCCTTCATGCGTGGGCGCACACTGGCAAATGCGTTTGTCGTCCTGGACGAAGCGCAAAATGCGACCACGATGCAGATGAAGATGTTTCTGACCCGTTTGGGTGAAGGCAGCCGAATGGTGATCACCGGCGACCGCTCGCAGGTGGACCTGCCGCGCGGCGTGCAATCCGGTCTGGCCGATGCCGAACGGCTTTTGAAAACCATCCCAAATATCAGCTTCAACTATTTCACGTCGAAAGACGTCGTGCGCCACCCGCTTGTCGCAGCCATCATAGAAGCCTATGAGGCTGATTCAGGCCGAGAGACGGGGTAACGCGTTTCGGCGCTGCATGATCGAAGCGATGGGCGACCACAATGAATCTGGACATTACTCTTGAGGATACCCGCTGGCGGGATCTTGAGGCGCTGTCTGTTCGCGCGATTGACGCAACTCTAGACCACTGTGGTTTGGACCCCGCGATTTGTGAGGTCAGCGTCTTGGGTTGTGATGACGCCCGAATTGCTGACCTGAATGCCGCGTTTCGGGACAAGCCCAAAGCGACCAATGTGCTCAGTTGGCCTGCTGAGGATTTGGCGTCGGATCAAGCGGGTGGCCAACCGTTCCGACCAAGTGCGGATTTTACCGGCGAGATTGCGTTGGGCGACATCGCGATTTCATACAATACCTGCGCGCGCGAGGCTGCTGATGCCGAAAAATCTCTGAATGACCACGCCACACATTTGCTTGTTCACGCAACGTTGCATTTGTTGGGATATGATCACATCCGCGACCCGGACGCCACGTTGATGGAGCGGATCGAAGTCGAGATACTTGGCAAACTGGGCATAGATGACCCATATAATGTATGATGAGGGCAATTATGCCTGACCAATTGGAACAGGAAAATGGGCGAAACAGACGGTAGTTCTAGGGCGGCGCAGGGCGCGCAACCTCAGGACACGAATGCAAATTCTGAGAAAAGCGGATTATTTTCGCGTATTATGGATGCCTTTTCTTCTCATGAGGAAGAGGCAGAGCAGATAAACGGCCATCGCGTTACGGACACACAACCGCGCGGTATGATCAACCTGCGCCGTATGCGGGTTGAAGATGTTGCCATCCCCTCGGCCGAGATCGTTTCGGTTGCGTCTACCTGTTCCAAGGAAGAACTTGCCCAACTGTTCAGGGACAGCGGTATGTCTCGGATCCCGGTATATGAAGGCACTCTGGACACGCCTTTGGGCTTTGTTCACCTCAAAGACTTCGCATTGACACACGGGTTCAATGGCGAGGGCTCGGAATTTGATCTGAAATCCATGTTGCGCACCTTGCTGTTCGTTCCGCCTTCAATGCCGATTGGTGTGCTGCTGACCAAGATGCAGACCGAACGCCGCCACATGGCGCTGGTGATCGACGAGTATGGTGGCGTTGACGGGTTGCTGACAATCGAGGATCTGATCGAACAGGTGGTTGGCGAAATCGCTGACGAACATGACGCTGACGAAGGTCAACTTTGGGTTCAGGAAAAGCCTGGGTGTTACGTCGTTCAGGCGCGGGTCCCGCTGGAAGAGTTCGAGGCTGAAATCGGACGGTCGCTGACCAGTCACGAGGACGTTGATGAGGAAGAAATCGACACTCTGGGCGGATTGGTCTTCATGCTCTCGGGGCGCGTCCCGGCACGCGGCGAGGTCGTTCTGCATCCCGAAGGTCCGGAATTCGAAGTGATTGACGCCGACCCCCGCCGTATCAAAAGACTGCGGGTCATGCTGCCGGATATCGCTGCATGAATTTCACTCAGCGCTGGCCATTTTGGCTCAGGCTTGTTGCAGCGGGCCTGTTGGGCGCAATTGGCGCATTCGGACTGGCGCCAACTGGCTACTGGGCGGCGACACTTGCCGCGTTGTTTCTGATTGCGCCGCTATTTCTGACAAGCGAGACACGGGGTCGTGCCGCCTGGCTGGGCTGGGCTTTTGGGATCGGGTATTTTGCCCATGCGCTCAGCTGGATTGTCGAACCGTTTCAGGTGGATGCCGAGCGGCACGCCTGGATGGCCCCGTTTGCGTTGATCTTTATGGCAGGTGGTCTGGCACTGTTCTGGGCATTGGCCTTTGGTGTGTCGCGTCGCGCAGGTTCTCCGGCCTTGAGCCAGGGAATGCTGCTGGCCATCGCACTGTCTTTGGCAGAATTCGGACGGGGATACCTATTCACCGGGTTTCCGTGGGCCGGTATTGGGCAGGTCTGGGTCAATACACCGATCGCACAGACCCTGTCCCTGGTCGGTCCGTACGGGCTGACTGGGCTCACGTGTCTGGCAACGCTTCCATTGGGGGCCGTGCTGAGTGGCGATAGATCCGCTAGGGGGCTCATGATATCCGGTGCGATGCCCATCGGGATTCTAGCCGCATCGCTTTTTCATGCGACAACCCGGCCCGCGGTCATCGACACCGAACATGTCGTCCGATTGGTGCAACCCAATGCCCCACAGCATCAAAAGTGGGACCCGAATTTCGCGCCTCTGTTCTTTACGCGACAACTGGAATTCACCGCAGCCCAGCCCCGCCCTGATCTGATCGTCTGGCCAGAGACCGCGGTGCCCGCCTGGTTGGGCAGTGCGCAGCCATATTTGGCGGCGATATCGAACGCAGCCCAGGATGTCCCGGTGGTATTGGGGATTCAGCGGGCGGACGGCCTGCGTATTTACAACTCGATGGTCTTGCTGGGCTCTGATGGGCAAGTGGAAAGCCTCTATGACAAGCACCATCTTGCACCTTTCGGCGAGTATGTGCCATTTGGCGAACTGATGGCCCGGTTCGGCATCGCTGGCTTGGCTGCGACCACGGGCAGCGGCTTTAGCGCCGGACCGGGACCAGAGGTCATGGATTTGGGACCCTTGGGAAGAGCTTTGCCTTTGATCTGCTATGAGGCAGTCTTTACTCAGGATGTCCACGCAGCGCCCGAACGTGCTGATTTTTTGCTGCAGATCACCAACGACGCTTGGTTTGGAACCCGCACGGGACCCTATCAGCACTTTGCGCAGGCCCAGATGCGGGCAATTGAGCAGGGTCTTCCCATGATGCGCGCCGCCAATACCGGAGTGTCGGCGATGATCGATCCGCTGGGTCGGATAACAGCCTCGCTGGGGTTAGAGCAGGCCGGGTATGTCGATGCAGTTTTGCCGCGACCACAAGCGCCGACCGTTTATTCGCGAAGCGGAGACATTCCGGCGCTGGTGTTTCTGTTGGTCCTGTTTTTTGTGCTTTGGCGCAACGATCGAAAGCGCGCATGACGATTTGCGATTGACCGGGTCGGCTAGGCGTCTTATCCACTCGGATGCTCGTCACAACGGCTTCCTGGCGTGACGGGAAAATCTCAATGGAGCACATTCATGTCCCGACAGAATTACACTTTCACTTCGGAATCGGTTTCCGAAGGGCACCCGGATAAGGTTTGCGACCGGATTTCGGATGCCGTCCTTGACGCATTTCTGAACGAAGAACCCGAAGCGCGCGTGGCGTGCGAAACCTTTGCTACGACCGATCGCGTCGTCATCGGTGGAGAAGTAGGTCTGTCTGATCAGGATAAGTTGCACGATTATATGGATCGCATTGACGATATCGCGCGCGCCTGTATCAAGGATATCGGATACGAGCAGGATAAGTTTCACCACCAGACGGTCGAAGTGACCAACCTGCTGCACGAGCAGTCCGCCCACATTGCACAGGGCGTGGACGCAGCTGACGACAAGGACGAAGGTGCCGGAGATCAGGGCATCATGTTCGGGTACGCCACCACGGAAACGCCCGCGTTGATGCCGGCTCCGATCCAGTACTCTCACGCAATCCTGCGGCGGCTTGCAGAAGTGCGAAAGAACGGGACAGAGCCTGCGTTGGGACCTGATGCGAAATCGCAGCTGTCGGTTGTTTATCGTGACGGCAAGCCGGTTGGTGTCAGCTCGATCGTGCTGTCGACACAGCATCTGGACGAGGCGCTGAGCTCGGATGACATTCGTGCAATTGTTGAGCCTTATATCACTGAAACTCTGCCCGACGGTTGGTTGACAAACGAGACCGAGTGGCACGTGAACCCGACCGGTAAATTCGTGATCGGAGGCCCAGACGGGGACGCGGGCCTGACCGGGCGCAAGATTATCGTGGACACATATGGCGGTGCTGCGCCGCATGGCGGTGGTGCATTCTCGGGCAAAGACCCGACCAAAGTGGACCGTTCGGCGGCCTATGCGGCGCGATATTTGGCCAAAAACGTTGTTGCGGCTGGCATGGCGGAACGCTGCACCATTCAGCTGAGCTATGCGATTGGCGTTTCAAAGCCATTGTCGATCTATGCCGACACGCATGGAACGGGTCAGATCGCGGACGCGGTCATCGAGAAAGCCGTAGGAGAGGTGATGGACCTGACCCCGCGTGGTATTCGCGAGCATCTGCAGTTGAACAAGCCGATTTATCAGCGCACTGCGGCTTACGGCCATTTTGGCCGCGAGCCCGATGCGGATGGCGGCTTTAGCTGGGAGCGCACGGACTTGACTTCGGCCCTGAAAGCGGCGGTCTGATCTTAGTTCAAAGGTGCGCCCTATCGGGCGCGCTCTATTCTGGAGCTTGTGGGGATGGCAGGGCTGCCAGTTTGGCCGTGCCGTCCCCTTGCTTCTGAAGGGCCTGCGCAGTATGGGCACGATCATGAGCACCCAGACGCCCCAACGCCCCCGCAGGAACTTTTATGGCCGGTTCAAGGGAAAAACCCTGAAACCGAGTCAAAAGACATATCTGAGCGAAGACCTTGATGCGCTGTCGCCCGGCGATGTGGATTGGGAAAGCAATCCAGAACGTCATCCGCTGAACCTTACGGAGCTGTTCGGTGGTCGTGATGTCTGGTTGGAGATCGGCTTTGGCGGTGGCGAGCATCTGGTGCATCAGGCCGCTAGCAACCCCGATATCGGCATTATCGGGGCCGAGCCTTATATCAACGGTGTCGCCATGCTGTTGGGTATGATCCGCAAATCAGGTGTCGAAAACCTTGCCGTACATCCCGGTGACGCACGCGATCTGTTCGATGTTCTGCCTGAGGCCAGCATCTCGCGGGCGTTTTTGCTCTATCCTGATCCATGGCCCAAGACGCGGCACCACCGTCGCAGGTTTGTGACGCCCGAGCATCTGGAACCACTTGCGCGTGCCCTGAAACCGGGTTCCATTTTTCGCGTTGCCACTGATATTCCAGACTATGTCCGCCAGACCTTGGAAGAAGTGCCACGGGCGGGTTTTGAGTGGTTGGCCGAATGCCCAGCCGACTGGCGCACGCCTTGGGATGACTGGATTTCCACTCGCTACGAACAGAAGGCCCTGCGCGAAGGGCGCACACCGCATTACCTGACCTTCCGCCGCACGGGCTGATTGCCGCTGGACCAACCGGCCCCAATTCGCTAATCCGCCTTGGACTGATAGCGAAAACAGGAGCCCCCATGTCCGGACACGGCACGCCCATCCCGATGACCTCGCATCCCTGCGGCCCGTTGACCGGCATTGCAGAAGTTCCGGGCGACAAATCGATCTCGCATCGGTCTCTGATCTTGGGTGCCATGGCCGTGGGCGAGACGAAAATCTCGGGCCTCTTGGAGGGTGAAGACGTTCTGGACACCGCCAAAGCCATGCGCGCATTCGGGGCGGAGGTGACAGATCACGGCAATGGCGAATGGACAGTTCACGGCGTCGGCGTCGGCGGGTTTGCCGAGCCCGATCAAGTGATCGACTGCGGCAACTCGGGCACAGGTGTTCGCTTGATCATGGGTGCGATGGCGACCTCACCCATCACAGCGACGTTCACGGGGGACGCCAGTCTGAACAAGCGTCCAATGGCGCGGGTGACCGACCCGCTGGCTTTGTTCGGCGCGCAATCCGTTGGGCGCGAAGGCGGGCGCTTGCCCATGACCATTGTGGGCGCGGCGGACCCGGTGCCAGTGCGATACGAGGTTCCCGTACCCTCGGCGCAGGTCAAATCTGCTGTTTTGCTGGCCGGCCTGAACGCCCCGGGCAAAACCGTCGTGATCGAGAAGGAGGCAACCCGAGATCATTCAGAAAGGATGCTGGCTGGGTTCGGTGCAGAGATCAGCGTTGAGGATACCGATGAAGGGCGCGTTATCACGCTGACGGGTCGGCCCGAGCTGAAACCTCAGGTCATCGCGGTGCCGCGCGACCCGTCCAGCGCGGCGTTTCCCGTCTGTGCCGCGCTAATCACACCCGGGTCGGACGTGTTGGTCCCAGGCATCGGCCTCAACCCGACGCGGGCGGGCTTGTTCACGACGCTGCGCGAGATGGGGGCCAATCTGACCTATGAAAACGAGCGGATCGAAGGCGGTGAACCTGTCGCCGATCTGCGCGCGCGTTATTCGCCTGACATGAAGGGCATCAACGTCCCATCCGAGCGCGCGGCTTCGATGATCGACGAATACCCGGTGCTGTCCGTCGTTGCGGCAAATGCCACCGGCACCACGATGATGGGCGGCGTTAAGGAGCTGCGCGTCAAGGAAAGCGACCGCATCGATGCGATGGCCCAGGGCTTGCGCGCAAATGGTGTCACCGTGGAAGAGGGTGAGGAATGGTGGTCTGTCGATGGGCTGGGCATCGGTAACGTCCCTGGGGGCGGCATTTGCGAGAGCTTTCTGGATCACCGCATCGCCATGTCGTTCATGGTGATGGGGATGGGTGCAAAAGACCCGGTTTCTGTGGACGATGGCGGCCCGATCGCGACCTCGTTCCCGATCTTCGAGCCTTTGATGGCTGGCCTAGGCGCGCAGGTCGAACGCGGATGAGCTTTACCGTTGCCATAGACGGCCCGGCAGCGGCCGGTAAGGGCACGATTGCCAAAGGGGTTGCCGCCCATTTCGGGTTTGCGCATCTGGATACAGGGTTGCTCTACCGTGCGGTTGGGCGTCGCACGCTGAATGGCACAGATCCGGTCGAAGCGGCGCGGGCTCTTATGGCTGAAGAGCTGGAGCAGGGTGATCTTCGCACTGCCGAGATTGCGCAAGCGGCCTCAAAAGTTGCGGTCATCCCCGAGGTGCGCGCAGCCCTGGTAGATTTTCAACGCGCTTTTGCCCGTCGGGCTGGTGGTGCGGTGCTGGATGGGCGCGACATTGGGACCGTGATCTGCCCCAATGCGGATGCCAAGCTGTTTGTTTCGGCGAGTGCCGAGGTCCGGGCCGAGCGCCGATACCTTGAACTCAGCGCGAAGGGCGCAGATGTCACCCGCGACCAAGTGTTGGCGGATGTGCGAGAACGTGATGCGCGCGACGCTGAGCGTAGTACGGCACCAATGAAACCCGCCGATGACGCCGTCTTGTTGGACACATCTGACCTGAGTATTCCGGCTGCATTGGCGCAGGCAATCAAGTTGATCGAAGAAAGATCGCCCGCAGCGCGCTAACGCCACGGGCAGGGATGGCAGGGGTCAAAGCTCGCCCACGGCGATGCTCTTGATGTTCGCCCACTGATCGTCAGCCGTTTTGGCTGTGCCGGTTACGTCCTTGAGAAAGGCGCTTCTCGTTTCCGCGCTCAAAAACAGGTACAACTTGCCGTCGGCGACAATGTACTGATCAGGATCGCCATCAAACTTTTTCCCGACCGACACGCCGAAGGAGCAAAACCCGCCATGCTGCGGCAGGTAGGCGGTCGGGTTTGCCTCGAACGCCTCGCGGTTTGCTGCGTTGGTAAAATAGTAGGACGCCCCGTCATAGGTCGCGGAGTGGCTTGCGAACCCTTCGACAGGATTGCCGTCATTGATCAATGCGACCAGATCGACACCATGGGCGGCCAACGGCGCACCTGCTGCCGAGATGCCGTTCGAGACGTTGATTTCATCTGCCGCAAAAGCCGGGCTGGCGACCAGAGGCAGGGTGGCAATCAGGGTGGTGAGAACAAGGGATTTCATTGCGTGTCCTTTCGGTGTTTTGGTTCGACGTGGGCAGGTTGCCCGCCGCTGAAACAAAACTAGGTGCCGTGCTTTGAACGAGCTATTGCAGTTGGGACGTAAAACTTTGCCGTTCGTTCAAAAACGTGTCTTTCCTGGAATAAACCTCACCAAGCTTTGTTTGGTCAGATCGAGACGGTCCGCCTATTGTGAACCTGCAGTTTGCAGGAGCGTTACCATGATCCGTCTAGCCCTATTCCTGATTTTTCTGGCGGGAAGCCTGACCGCGCAGGAGGCTCCCGAGGCACCGGAATCGGAGCCGCCAATGACGTATGAGCGGCTGGGCAAGATCATCTTTGCCTTGGATCCCGAAGCACAACCGCGTGGGCCAATTGGGTTTCAACTTACCCTTGTGGACGTCCCGGTATTGGTGATCACCGATGTCTTTTCTGACCGAATGCGCGCGATGGTATCGATACGCAGCGCCGAGGACCTGACACCCGAGGATATGCGCCGCATGATGCAAGCCAATTTCGACAGCACGCTGGATGCGCGGTATGCGATTGCCAACGGAACGCTTTGGGCGACCTTTATTCACCCGTTGTCGTCGCTGGAAAAAAACCAACTGATTTCCGGTCTCGCGCAGACGGTAAACATCGCCAAGACCTATGGAACGCTCTATTCCAGCGAGGCGCTTCAGTTCGGAGGCGGCGACAGCAATGAGTTGCAGCGGTCATTGATCGAAGAGCTGTTGAAGAAGGGCGAGGAAATCTAAACGCGGGGATATGTCTGCCGGATCGGCCTTGAACTGCCGTGTTAGATATGTGATATCGTAACATATCTAACAGTGGCGGGAACAGATCGGTGCACACGCATCTAAAATCAAAAGCGGCAAACGGTACAGGCGGCGGCTCAAGACGAAACCTTCGCACGAGCCTCAAGCGACGCAGGCGGCGCGTGTCGCCGATGCAAGCCTATGATGCGCTGCCCCGAACTCTCAGAGTTTGGCTGGCTGGTGCTTGTCTACCCTGGAGCCCGTCTTCGGCACTGAAAGTCTGGAACCGCGCAGGTGGTTCCAATAGCCCAGACGCCGCGATCTCAACTTTGAACGCAATCGAACGTTCGATGTTGCAGCGCGACGCTTCAATCTGGCGGCACAAGGATTGATGTCTTTGCGCGGCGTCCGCCGAAGCGCCGGTTTCAAAAGGCTTAGCCCTTGCACATTGCAGGAATTCAGCCTATACGCGCGCTGTCTAAACACGGGCGGTCAACGTCCGGATGACGTTTCTGAGCAGGGCCGGGTTACCTCGGCCCTTTGTGTTTGTTTGCTCAGGCGCGTTCCGGATTACGCCTGAAGGCATCATGAAACAAGACCGGCGGAAACAACCGTTCGGCCAGTAAAAACGTATGTAAAGGAAAACGACGCCACATGGCTGATACATCTATGGAGGAATTCGAAGCCCTCCTGAACGAAAGCTTCGAAATGGACACACCCGAAGAGGGTTCTGTTGTCAAAGGCAAGGTTCTGGCGGTTGAAGCCGGCCAAGCCATCATCGACGTAGGCTACAAAATGGAAGGCCGCGTTGATCTGAAAGAATTCGCAAATCCCGGCGAAGCCCCTGAAATCGCTGTTGGTGACGAGGTCGAAGTTTACCTGCGCGCCGCAGAAAACGCCCGTGGCGAAGCTGTCATCTCGCGCGAGATGGCCCGCCGTGAAGAGGCATGGGACCGTCTGGAAAAAGCATATGCCGACGACCAGCGCGTCGAAGGTGCAATCTTTGGTCGCGTCAAAGGTGGCTTCACCGTCGATCTGGGTGGCGCAGTTGCATTCCTGCCCGGCTCGCAGGTTGACGTTCGTCCCGTGCGCGACGCTGGCCCGCTGATGGGTCTGAAGCAGCCGTTCCAGATTCTGAAAATGGACCGCCGCCGTGGCAACATCGTTGTTTCGCGCCGCGCCATCCTGGAAGAATCGCGTGCCGAACAGCGTGCCGAAGTTATCGGCAACCTGACCGAAGGTCAGACCGTCGAGGGTGTTGTCAAGAACATCACTGAATACGGTGCATTCGTTGACCTGGGCGGCGTTGACGGCCTGCTGCACGTCACCGACATGGCATGGCGCCGTGTGAACCACCCGTCCGAGATCCTGACGATCGGCGAAACCATCAAGGTTCAGGTCATCAAGATCAACAAAGAAACCCACCGCATCAGCCTGGGCATGAAGCAGCTGCAGGAAGATCCGTGGGATCTGGTTGCTGCCAAATACCCGCTGGGCTCGGTCCATCAGGGTCGCGTCACCAACATCACCGACTACGGCGCGTTCGTCGAGCTGGAAGCCGGCGTCGAAGGTCTGGTGCACGTGTCCGAGATGTCCTGGACCAAGAAAAACGTCCACCCCGGCAAGATCGTTTCGACCAGCCAGGAAGTCGACGTCATGGTTCTGGAAATCGACGGCGCCAAGCGCCGCGTGTCTCTGGGCCTGAAGCAGACTCAGCGCAACCCATGGGAAGTGTTTGCAGAAACACACCCCGAGGGCACCGAAGTCGAAGGCGAAGTCAAGAACATCACCGAATTTGGTCTGTTCATTGGCCTCGAAGGCGACATCGACGGCATGGTTCACCTGTCGGATCTGTCCTGGGACGAGCGTGGCGAGGATGCGATCCAGAACTACCGCAAAGGCGACATGGTTTCGGCCGTTGTCTCGGAAGTTGACGTTGAAAAAGAGCGTATCTCGCTGTCGATCAAAGCCCTGGGCGGTGACAAGTTTGCCGAAGCCGTGGGCGGCGTGAAGCGTGGTTCGGTCATCACCGTTGAAGTCACCGCGATCGAAGATGGCGGCATCGAGGTCGAATACGAAGGCATGAAATCCTTCATCCGTCGTTCGGACCTGTCGCGTGATCGCGCTGAACAGCGCCCCGAGCGTTTCAACACTGGCGACAAGGTCGATGTCCGCGTCACCAATGTCGACAGCAAGACCCGCCGTCTGGGTCTGTCGATCAAAGCGCGCGAAATCGCCGAAGAGAAAGAGGCCGTGGAACAGTACGGTTCTTCCGACTCGGGCGCATCGCTGGGCGATATCCTGGGTGCAGCGCTGAAATCCGGCGACTAATCTCAGGCGACAGTCTGAACAAGAATTTCGGCCCCGTGCACGTGCGCGGGGCCGTTTTTGTTGCGAATCAATGTGTTCCACATGACCGTGTTCAATCCCGCCAAGCGTGCAAGCAACGCAGTAATTTGGGCCACCAAGCGAAAAATCACGCAGGATTGGCCAAAAATGACCGATCAATGCAAAGAGTTAACGTTCCCCCGAACCAGGTTTTTTCCTATACTGGTCAGAACAATAGAGATGGTAAACCGGTCGCCTGGGAGGGTAGCGCGCATGATCCGTTCTGAATTGATTCAAAAAATTGCAGACGAGAACCCGCATTTGTATCAACGCGATGTCGAGCGGATCGTGAATACCGTTTTTGAGGAGGTCACCGATGCGATGTCGCGCGGCGACCGTGTGGAATTGCGCGGCTTTGGCGCGTTTTCGGTCAAAAAGCGTGATGCTCGTGTGGGCCGGAATCCCAGAACTGGCGAGACCGTGCAGGTCGAAGAAAAATGTGTTCCATTTTTCAAGACTGGCAAGTTGCTAAGGGATCGTTTGAACGGTAAAGCCTGACCTCATGATGCGCTATATTCGTTACGCCTTTCTCGGTATTCTCGGGATCATTCTGATCTCAGTCTCGTTGGCCAACCGCCAAATTGTCGAACTCAAGCTAATGCCAGATGCCCTGGCCGAGCTTTTGGGGTTCAACCTTTCCACGTCTCTTCCGCTGTTCATCGTGGTTCTGGGCGGGGTTATCGCCGGTCTGGTGATCGGGTTCCTGTGGGAATGGCTGCGCGAGCACAAGCATCGCAAGGATGCCACGGTCAAGAAAAGCGAAGTGCGCAAGCTTGAGCGTGAGGTCAACAAGCTCAAGAAAAAGCAGAACGAAGGCAAGGACGAGGTTCTTGCTCTGCTGGACGAAGCCAGCTAAGGCGCGCAAATGCCCAATGTAGCAGTCAAAATCTGCGGTTTGACCGCGCCCAAGCACGTGCGCGCTGCGGTTGATGCGGGCGCGCGGTATTTGGGATTTAACTTCTTCCCCAAGTCACCGCGCTATGTCTCACCGGAACTGGTTGCCGAATTGACAACCCCTGTGCCTGTGGGCGTCGCCAAGGTCGCGTTGGTGGTGAACCCCACGGACGAACTGCTCGACAGCATATTGCAGGCTGCGCCGTTCGATATGTTGCAATTGCATGGGGACGAGACAGTTCAGCGTGTGCAACAGATCAAGGATCGCTATGGCTTGCCGGTCATGAAGGTCATTGGCGTTGCAGACGCCGAGGACCTATCCGCGATCGATCCCTACAGCGATGTTGCCGATCAGCTGCTGATCGACGCGAAGGCTCCCAAAAACGCCGTGCTTCCTGGCGGTAACGGTTTGGCGTTTGACTGGCGTCTGCTGGCCGGGCGCAAATACTGGCGCAAGCCATGGATGCTGGCAGGTGGTCTTAACCCAGACAACGTGGCCGAAGCGGTACGCATGACCGGCGCACGTCAGGTCGACGTGGCCTCTGGTGTGGAAAGCGCGCCGGGCGTCAAGGACGCGGACCTGATCCGCGCGTTTATCGACGCCGCAGGCTAGTGCCGCCGGGTTACGTTTTGCCATGGCAAATCCCGCCGCTACCTCCTATGAACAAGCGGTACGAAGACGGAGACACCCATGGCCAACGATCTTTTCAATTCCTTCATGTCCGGCCCGGATGAACAGGGCCGTTTCGGCATCTTCGGCGGACGGTTTGTCAGCGAAACGCTGATGCCGCTGATCCTGTCGCTGGAAGAGGAATATGAAAAGGCCAAAGACGACCCGACCTTCTGGGCCGAGATGGACGATCTGTGGGCGAACTATGTAGGACGTCCCTCGCCGCTATACTACGCCGAGCGTCTGACCGAGCATCTGGGTGGTGCAAAGATTTACCTCAAACGCGACGAGTTGAACCACACCGGCGCACACAAGATCAACAACGTGCTGGGCCAGATCATTCTGGCGCGGCGGATGGGCAAGACCCGCATCATCGCGGAAACCGGGGCAGGGCAGCACGGCGTGGCCACCGCCACCGTTTGCGCCAAATTTGGTCTGAAATGCATCGTATATATGGGTGCCCATGACGTACAGCGTCAGGCGCCGAACGTGTTTCGTATGCGCCTGTTAGGTGCCGAGGTGATTCCGGTGACTTCGGGTCGTAGCACGTTGAAAGACGCGATGAACGATGCGCTGCGCGATTGGGTGACCAATGTGCGCGATACGTTCTATTGCATCGGAACCGTGGCCGGGCCGCATCCTTATCCGGCAATGGTGCGCGATTTCCAATCGATCATCGGCAAGGAAGCCAAAGAACAGATGATGAAGGCCGAAGGGCGCTTGCCCGATACGATCATCGCCGCCATCGGCGGTGGCTCGAACGCGATGGGTCTGTTCTACCCGTTCCTTGACGACAAATCCGTCAACATCATTGGCGTCGAAGCTGGTGGCAAGGGCGTGAACGAGAAAATGGAGCATTGCGCCTCGCTGACCGGTGGCCGCCCCGGCGTGCTGCATGGTAACCGGACTTATCTGCTGCAAGATGATGATGGGCAGATTCTCGAAGGCTATTCGATCTCGGCGGGTCTGGACTATCCCGGCATTGGGCCGGAGCATTCCTGGTTGAACGATATTGGCCGGGCGAACTATGTCGCGATCACCGACAAGGAAGCGCTTGAGGCGTTTCAGCTGTGCTGCGCCACTGAAGGCATTATCCCCGCGCTAGAGCCCAGCCACGCCTTGGCCCATGTGATGAAGATCGCGCCGGACCTTCCCAGCGATCACATCATTTGCATGAACATGTGCGGTCGGGGTGACAAGGACGTTCAAACGGTTGCGAAATACCTGAACTTCGACATGACCGACACCGAAGGCCGGGACGCGGGCTAAACAGCGCCGTGTAACAAATCGGGATGCTTTTACTAAGCCGCGGCGGGGACAATCTCCGCTGTTGGTGTGGGCCTTCTGGTGGTGCCGTGGCCTGCAATAGTTCAGAGGTTTCGGTATTATTGTTTGGCGGCTGGCAACAACAGGGCTTGACGGAAGATAGCGGCCCGGCCTGCTAGCCGTTTGATCAGCAGCATCCAGCTGGGGTGAAAAACTTAGCTATTTGGCCTTCCTAGCGACGCCAAACCTGGCTCAAGGCGGATAAATCGCGTGGTTGCAATGTGTTGCCAGAGTTTCATCGGCCAACAGAATGCACCGTATTTCTATACAGAACCGACTATTTAAGTTAACCCTTTGTTAACCGGTCGCGCTCAACGGCCGGTGTCTTTTGGGGAACCCCGGTCATATCGGGAATTCGAGCGGTGTGCGATGGTCGAAACAGATCAGCTCGCTCAGGTAAATGCGCGTGGTTGTGCGTTAGGAGGTCGGGATGGTTTGGTCCTTTTTACGGAAGCTGCTTTCAGTTTCATTAATGGTGACAGTGCTGGCCTTTTGCACCAGCAACAGAACGTGGGCTTTCGGGGCGGCGTCAGGTTCAATACCCACCTCAGTCACCACCCCAAATGGGGGGACGATTTTCGTCAATTACCTTCCTGGGATAACAACAGCGATTATTTCGATCGGAGCCCCGGCCAATTTTCCCGGCGGCTCAGTGTACTTCAACGGTGGAACCCTTGCGCAGCCGGCGGTAACGACAGCGACCCTGGCAACTCTGGGGTATCTTGATGCCACGATCATCAGCCAGGACGGTGCAGACAGCACATTCGCAGCGGACGGTTATCTGGGCGTTGTGTTTACAGCGCGAGAGGTGGTGAACGGTCCATTGTTCCGCTATGAGATCGCCTTTTCGGGAGTGGCTGCAACCCAATTTATCAACACGCGAACGCCCATAAGTTCGCCTCAGTCGACGGTCGAACAGACGCAAAGACTGATCCAAGCCTTCCAAAACGCCCGAGCGAACAGCTTGGTGGCAAACCAGCCCAACCTGACGAAGTTCCTGCTGCGGAACGGATCCGGGTCATTTGACACGTCGGTCACGCGCGGGACAGGTTTCCTGAACTTCGCCAGTGATCCGTCCTTGCCAGTTTGGTTCAACCTGACGGGCAACCGTAGTTCGCAGGGCGATTTTGACAGCTCTTACGCGCTGGCCATTGTTGGTGCGCATCGTCGATTCAGTGAGAGCTTTCTGGTTGGGGCCATGCTGCAGCTGGATTATGCCGAAACCGACGACGGCGCGGCGGAAATCGATGGGACCGGGTGGCTGGCAGGGCCGTATGTTGTTGCGAAACTTCCAAACCAGCCCGTCTTTTTCGAGGGACGAGCGCTTTATGGCAAGGCCAGCAATGATATCTCGCCGCTGGGCACCTATGAAGACAGTTTCGACAGTGATCGTTGGCTGATCCAGTCTCGTGTCACCGGTCAGGTGCAGCGCGGCAGCTTGACTTTGATGCCTTTGCTGGATGTCAGCTATGTCACCGATGATCAAGAGGCCTATACTGACAGTCTTGGCAACAGGATTTCGGCGCAGGATTTCAGCCTGACAACGGCACGGCTTGGCTTGGATTTCAGCCAGCCGCTGGCAGTATCACGCGGACAGCTGACCCTTACGGGCGGTCTTTCCGGCGTTTGGAGCTCGACCTCGGGAACCGGAACTGCGCCGGGTGTCTCTCCGATCGGAGATACCGCGCGCGGGCGGGCTGACTTGGGGCTGGACTATCGGTTCGAAAACAACAGCCTGCTGGAGGCCGGTATGTTCTACGACGGTTTCGGTGAGAGCGATTTCGAAAGCTACAGCCTCAGCTTGATCTGGCGGGCAGAATTCTGACCCTGCGCGACCACGGGGTTTAAAGCCTCTGGTCTTTGTGCAAATCTACGTCGCATGAACAGATCATCGGCGCCTTCCGCCTCGGGGCGGTTGGATCAGAAATATGACGCAGCTGCCCCGAGTTGGGCGGATAAAATGCGGCTGCTTGGGTATTTCGATGCCTATATGGGGTTTCTTTCTGGGCACAGGCGGGCTGTAAAAAACGTTTTGGATGTGGGGAGTGGAACCGGTGCATTTGCCGAGGCCCACGCGGTTGTTCTGCCCGGCGCGCAGATATCTTTATTGGAACCTTCGGCCAGCATGTTGGATCGGGCAAAGCGTGCATTGATCCTGCGTGGCGTCGACGCAGAAGCGATCCAGGTCCGGCTTGAGGACTTCAACTCTGATACGCTTTTTGACGGAATTTTAGCTGCGCATGTGTTGGAGCATTGTTCCGACCCGATATCAGCACTGCGCAAAATGCGGACTTTGGCGGTGCCGGGGGCGACGCTCTGGCTGGTCGTGAGTAAGCCGCATTGGTGCAACGCTATCATTTGGCTGCAATGGCGTCATCGCACCTATCGTCCGCATGAAGTACAGCTGATGCTGGAAAAATCAGGCTGGAGGCCGGACGACCAGCACGGGTTTCCGGTTGGTCCACCATCTCGCACGTCCCGCGGGTATCGGGCAACAGCTGTCTAACCGTCGGAATTGAATGCGTGCTGTTCCAAAATGTCGAGCGGCACGATCTCAAGCGCCCGTAGGTGGGTCGCTTCGAGATGCACCTTAGGCGCGCAGCCCTCATCATGGGCTTGCAGAAACCGTGACGCGCAGAGGCACCAGCTGTCTCCGGGTTTGAGGCCCGGAAAATTAAACTCGGGTCGCGGCGTGCTCAGGTCATTTCCCACATATTTTGAATAGGCCAGAAACTCTGCGGTCATGACGGCGCAGACCGTATGGCTGCCCTGATCTTCGGGGCAGGTGTTACAGGCCCCGTCACGAAAGAAACCGGTCAGCGGATCACGAGAGCATTGGGCAAGCACACCGCCCAGCACATTGATACTGTCTTGCTTTTGCATAGGCCCATCTTACAGGCTTTGTGCAATTTTGCGGAACATTTCGACGACGTTATCTGCAACGCCTGCGTCTCGGAACTTTCGGTCTGCCCCGGTGGACATGATCAGAACGCCGCGTGGCTGATCAAAATACATATATTGGCCATAGACGCCGCGCGCGAGGAATTCGCCCTCATGCGCACCAACCGGAATCCACCACTGATAGCCATAGCCGATTTTGCCCGGCTCGGTCGGGGCGCTGGGCTGTGTGGCTTCGGCCAGCCAATCGGCGGGGATCAGTTGCTGACCATCACGTTTGCCGTCTTGCAAAACGACCTGCCCGAACCGGGCAAAATCGCGTGTGGTAAAATTCATCCCGCCCAGAACAAAAGCCACATCCTGTCCATCGGTGATGTAATAGCCGTCCTGCTCCAACCCCAGATGCTGCAGGATTTTGTCCGACATCAGATCAGGGATCGTACGACCCGTGGCCCCCCTTATCACCATGCTCAGGACATGCGTGTCGATCGAAACATACTGCCAGGTTTCGCCGGCCGGGGCGAAAGTGTCCTTGATCGACGCGGCAAAGCCGTCCAGTGTGCCGCCCATGGCCAGAACCCGGCCCATGCGATTGATGTCAGAGTGGAAATCGAAATAGTCCTCGTCAAACACCACACCGCTGGCCATGTTCAGGACATTGCGGATCGTTGCGGGCTCATAGGCTGTTCCGACCAGTTCCGGCGCGTATTTGACGACCGGATCGTCAAGCGACTCGATTGCGCCTTCGTCCAACAGGATGCCGAACAACGACGACAGATAGCTTTTGGCGACGGACCAGGAAATCCGTCGGTCATCGGGCGTGGTGCCAAGATAGTATTCCTCGAACCGGATCTCTCCCTTATGCATCACCAGCAATGACGTGACGCTGCGATCTTCGATCCACTGATCCGTCCCTTCGGGCAGGTCAAAGCCAGAGCCATACGGCAAGTCCCAGACAGGGCCATCACCGCGCGGCAGATCCGCGATTGGTGAAATCTGGTTCATGTGTGAGAAATTGTGGACGATCTTCTCAGCTGAGAACAAAGAGTTGAAGGCCAGCAGGTTCCTGATCTCCTGCCGTTTCCAGACACCAACGACCACGGCAGCCAGAACCAGCGTAACCAGAATGCGCGTCAGCCATCTTAACAGGGTTCTCATAGGTGCCTCCTTCTCCCGCGGGTATTGGAACCTGAGTGAGGTACAGGCGCAATTGCAACGTTGCGGAACCCGGGGCGAGGATTACTTGAATTTGTCGAGCAGTCTTTGCATGGCCGAGCGATTTTCTTCCACCGGGTCGGACTGTTCTTTCGGTTGCGGCTGTTTGGTTTCGCTTGGCGTTTTGGAGGACCGAGGCGGAGCCGTGCGCAATGCGACAGCATTCATGAATTTGCCACCATCGCTACCGGCCAGATGAACTGCGCCATCGGATACGCCGCGCAAGACATCCTCCAGCCACGGGCTGTCGGCCTTGGCGAAATCACTCAGCACGTAGGGCGAGACCATCTCTTTCCGTCCGGGATGTCCGATGCCCAGCCTTACCCGATCATAGGCCGGGCTGATATGCTCGTGGACGGATCGCAGCCCATTGTGCCCGGCATGACCGCCTCCCGCCTTGACGCGAACTTTTCCGGGGGCCAGATCCAGTTCGTCGTGAAACACGGTGACATCAGTTGAGTCGAGTTTGTAGAACCGCATCGCCTCGCCGATCGATTGCCCCGAGCGGTTCATGAAGGTCTGCGGCTTGATCAACAGAACTTTTTCCGAACCCAATCGACCCTCGGAAACCTCGGCCTGGAACTTTGACTTCCACGGGCTAAATCCATGATCTTCCGCGATCCTTTCCACAGCCATGAAGCCAATGTTGTGCCTGTTTCGGGCATATTTGGATCCCGGATTTCCCAGTCCCGCAAAAAGTCTCATGTCTCGTCCCGGTTTTCAGTGCGATTGCGCACAGAGTTGATGGCATGGATCGCCCGCGCATTTCCAGCCTGAAAGGTTCAACGAAAAACGGGGCTCCGATGGAACCCCGTTGTAAGTCCGAACCTTGGAGTTCGAATTTATTCTTCTTCAGCGTCCTGACCGATGACTTCCACTTCATCGGCGGCCACTTCACCTTCTTCGCCTTCTTCTTCGTCGCTAGACGACAGGCCAGTCGGTGCCGAGACGTTGGCAATCACGAAGTCACGGTCGATGGTCGGCTTGGTGCCGGCCGGCAATTCGACGGACGAAATGGTTGCGACGTCGTTGATCTCCATTCCGGTCAGATCAACGGTGATCTTTTCAGGAATGTCACCCGCGGTGCACAACAGTTCGACTTCCGGGCGAACGACGGTTAGAACACCGCCCTTCTTGATGCCGGGCGCTTCTTCTTCATTGATGAACTCAACGGGAATAAACAACGCGATCTTTGTGGTCCGGCGCAGGCGCATCAGGTCCAGATGGGTCGGAAGGTCTTTGACCACGTCCCGCTGAACGTCACGGCAGATGACGCGGACGTCTTCGTGGCCTTCAACCTTCAGGTTCCACAGGGTCGACTTGAACCGGCCTGCTTTCAGGCGCTTGAACAGAACGTTGAACGGGATCTGAATCGGCAGCGGCTCTTTGTCGCCACCAAATACAATGCCCGGAACCATGCCGTCGCGGCGTGCTTGACGAGCGGCGCCCTTGCCTGTCCCCGTCCGTTCCAGAGCTACGAGATCAGGAATCTCACCAGCCATGATAAATCTCCAATGTTAGGGCGGGCATCCTCCAAGGCTGTATGCCCGCGTGAAGCCGCGTCCTTAGCTCGAATCATTGGGATTGGAAAGAGGTTTTTGAAGGAATTGGATTTATGCGAGGCTCTGCCTCGCGCTCCGGGATATTTAAGGCCAGATGAATGAAGGATCCCTGCTTCATCTGGCTAGAAATATCCCGGGGGAGACGCCCAACGGGCGGCGGGGGCAGAGCCCCCTAACCCCGATGGTCAGTTTTGCCAGCGGCCGCCGAAATCCTCGGGGACTAAAAGGTTGTGGCGGCCCAAATTGCCGACATTGCGCTCACCGCAAAGCGCCATCGTCGTATCAAGCTCTTTCTGAATGACATCCAGCGCCGTCGTCACGCCTTGTTGACCCATGGCGCCTAGGCCATAGACGAAGGCGCGGCCGATATAGGTGCCCTGCGCCCCGAGCGCCAGAGCCTTGAGCACGTCCTGGCCCGAGCGGATTCCGCTGTCCAAATGAACTTCGATATCGCCGCCAACCGCATCCATGATTTCCGGCAAAACACGGATTGAACTAAGCGCACCGTCCAGTTGCCGGCCTCCGTGGTTGGACACCACGATCGCATCCGCCCCGAGTTTTGCGGCCATTTTAGCGTCGTCGGCATCCAGAATACCCTTGAGGATCACTTTGCCGCCCCATTGCTCCATGAGCTTTTCGACCTTTTTCCAGTCGAGGCTGGGGTCAAATTGCTCTGCAGTCCATGCGCCCAAGGATGAGGCGTCTGAAATCCCTTCGACATGGCCCACGATATTTCCAAACTCGCGCCGTTGCGCGCCCAGCATCTCTAGGCCCCAGGCCCATTTGGTCATCAGGTTGGCAATTGTTTTCGCAGTCAGCTTAGGAGGGGCCGACAAGCCATTCTTCAAGTCCTTGTGGCGCTGCCCCAGAATCTGAAGGTCCAAAGTTATCACCAGAGCTGAGCAGTTTGCATCCTTGGCGCGCTGGATTAGGCGGCTCACATAGTCTTCGTCCTTCATGGTATAGAGCTGAAACCAGAAGGGCGCCGAAGTGTGTTCTGCCACGTCTTCGATGGAGTTGATTGACATGGTGGACAGAGTGAACGGCACGCCGAATTCTTTTGCCGCTTTTGCGGCCTTCATTTCACCGTCCGCGTGTTGCATGCCCGTCAGTCCGACCGGTGCCAACGCAACTGGCATTGAGACGTCCTGACCGATCATCTGCGACGCTGTTGAACGCCCGGACATATCAACGGCCACCCGCTGCCGAAGCCGGATATCCTCAAAGTCCGAGGAGTTGTCGCGGAAGGTCTGCTCTGTCCAACTGCCGCTTTCGGCATAGTCGTAGAACATGCGCGGCACGCGCCGCTCGTAGATGCGTTTGAGGTCCTGGATATTGGTGATAACGGGCATGTACAATTGGCCTCTGCAGGATTGGTTAGGTTTGTTTACCAATTTTTCCTAACCATCGCAACGCCTGCTGGCAGAGGCAAAACGTCCTACGTGCACACTGTATGGTTCGAAACCAAAACCGGACAGATTGTCAGGCCGAGTGTGCTCCGTCTGACAATGATTTGACGAAGTCCAGAATCTCGCCCACCGGTTTGCCCGCGCCGATCTGACTGACAATCGCTGACCCAACGACAGCACCATCCGCTACGCTGGCGATCGCACGGGACTTCTCTGGCGTGTTGATCCCAAACCCAACAATCACTGGCAGATCCGTTTCCGCCTTGATCCGCGAAACTTCAGGTCCGACATCCGAAGCCTGAGCCTCGGCAGCACCGGTGATGCCGGTGATCGAGACGTAGTACACGAAACCGGATGTGTTTTGCAGAACACGAGGCAAGCGCGCATCGTCGGTTGTCGGCGTCGCTAGTCGAATGAAATTCAATCCCGCCACTTGCGCAGGCAGGCAGAGCTCTTCGTCTTCTTCTGGGGGCAGGTCAACAACGATAAGCCCATCGATCCCGGCTGCCTTGGCGTCGGCCAGAAACCGGTCAACACCGCGGCTATAGATCGGGTTGTAGTAACCCATCAGAACAATCGGTGTCGTGTCATCGGTTTCACGAAAAGCACGCGCCAGATCGAGGGTTTTTTGCAGGGTCATGCCCTTGTCCAGTGCCCTTTGCCCGGCGGCCTGAATCGTCGGGCCGTCCGCCATGGGATCGGTGAAGGGCAACCCCAGTTCGATCACGTCCACACCAGCACCGGGCAGACCTTTCACGACTTCAAGCGAGGTCTCATAGTCCGGATCTCCGGCCATGATGTAGGCCACAAATGCCTTCTTCCCTTCGGCTTTCAGGGCAGCGAATTTGGCGTCGATACGGGTCATGTTCAGTCCTTGCAATCAGGTTTGGACCTGATGTGCAGAAACTTGGCGCGGAAATCAATCCCGCGCCGGCAGATTGCTTTAGAACCCGTAGTGATAGCGCAGGAACAGAGCGTTCACACCGGGGTTGAAGCTTTCGGTGCTGGCGTTCGACTTGTGCGTGATGGCCAGAGAGATGCTGTTGCCGCCGTTCAGAGTGTATCCGACGCCCAACAGACTGCGGATCTGGAAGTTCCCGCCCAGATCATTGTCGTCATTCGAGGCATTATAGTAACCGGGCATCACGCTGACTTCGGCAAACCACCGGTCGGCAAAGGTATAGACGCCAAACAGGCCTGCGCCGATATGGGTGTCACCATCGGTATCCACCGTCAGGGCCGTACCCCAGCCAGCACTGAACCGTGTCGCCTCGTGAAAAGGGCGGTGCTGGTACTCCAACGAAAAGATCGCCTGATCCTCGCCATTGCTGTTGGAAAAATCCGCATAGCCCGCGCCAAAAATGACCGACTGGGCCTGAGCTGTAGTTGCAGCAATGAGGGTAAACACAAGGACAAAAAGAGATTTCATGACAGTGCTTCGGTTTGTTTCGTTACGGTGACCCTTTGATCTATGGTCATTTTTTGGGCATCCCGCAATGGGACTTGGATATCAAAGTGACGTGATGTTGTTTTGGGGTCGAGATTGTCACAAGCCTCATACCCGCGTTGCTGCGGGTTGCGGATTTTGCCTGACCCGCCTAGAAGACGCCGTCGTATCGCTTCAGGAGGCCGCAATGGGCTTTAAAATGGGAATCGTGGGTCTGCCGAATGTGGGCAAATCGACCTTGTTCAATGCGCTGACCAAGACCGCCGCCGCGCAGGCCGCCAATTTCCCGTTTTGCACCATTGAACCCAATGTGGGCGACGTGGCCGTGCCCGATAACCGGCTGGACAAACTGGCGGCGATTGCGACCTCGAAACAGATCATCCCGACTCGGATGACATTCGTGGACATTGCAGGTCTGGTGAAAGGGGCCTCGAAAGGTGAAGGTCTGGGCAACCAGTTTCTGGCCAATATCCGCGAGACCGATGCGATTGCCCACGTGTTGCGGTGTTTCGAGGACGGTGACGTCACCCATGTGGATGGCCGCGTTGACCCGGTGGCGGATGCCGATACGATCGAGACCGAGCTGATGCTGGCCGATCTGGAAAGCATCGAAAAGCGCCGCGCCAATCTGGTTCGCAAGCTGAAAGGCAACGACAAAGAGGCGCAGCAGCAGGACCGCCTGCTGGCCGAGGCGCAAGATATGCTGGAAAACGGCAAGCCCGCGCGTCTGGTCGAGGTGTCCGACGAGGACGCCAAAGCGTGGAAGATGCTGCAATTGCTGACCACCAAGCCGGTGCTCTATGTCTGCAACGTGTCCGAGGAAGAAGCCGCCGAGGGCAATGAATATTCCGCCAAGGTCGCTGAAATGGCCGCGGCGCAGGGCAATTCCCACGTCATCATCAGCGCCAAGATCGAGGAAGAGATCAGCCTGCTGGAGGACGACGAGGCCGAGATGTTCCTGAGCGAGATGGGTCTGGAAGAGCCCGGCCTCGACCGTCTGATCCGCGCCGGGTACGACCTGCTCAAGCTGGAAACCTATTTCACCGTCGGCCCGAAAGAGGCCCGCGCCTGGACAATTCGCACCGGCACCGCCGCACCACAGGCCGCTGGTGTGATCCACGGGGATTTCGAAAAAGGCTTCATCCGCGCCGAGACCATCGCCTATGACGACTACATCGCCGCCAATGGCGAGCAGGGCGCGAAAGAGGCGGGCAAGATGCGGGCTGAGGGCAAGGGTTACATCGTCAAGGATGGCGATGTGATGCATTTTTTGTTTAATACTTAAGATTAGATTGCTGCAGCTCAGCTGAGCGCATGATGGGTTGTACTTTACTGACGTTAGTGACCGCTTCGAGCCCATCAAGCCGTGTCGAATCTGTTTTAGATGCCTGTAATCAAAAGGTGATTACTCGGGGTTCGTTTGACGAACTCGTCTTCTATCCAGCGAAGTACGCGCCTTTGTCCACCAAAGGCCACCATCTCAATAGCTTCGTGGAAACTAACCCATTGGTAGTCACTGTGTTCATGATTGAGTACCACCGTTGCGGAAGTATCCACGAATGCGACAAATACAGGTGCTATAGTAATCGCATTGCGTTCTGGTTCATAAAACTGCTCGCATATATCGGCTGAATACAGAGCGTTAGGTTTCAAGCCAGTCTCTTCGAACAGCTCACGCACCGCCGTTTGCCAGGCTGCTTCACCATCTTCGATACCTCCTGCCACCTGGCACCACTCGCCTATCAGCGACTGTGTTCTTCTCAACAGTAGAACTTCGTACCGCGATTCCGCTTCTCGAACAGCTACGAGCGATGCGAGGAACGATCTGATCGAAATCTCTGCCACGAACCAGCCTCCGTACCCAGTGCTTTGCAGTCTTGTGTAGGCGATTTAGGTTAGATGGCAAAGTTCCGCTTTGTCACGCATACCCGACAATCTGTTTTGTCCCGAGGCTGCGAGTTTTCGAGTTCTCTTTCTGACGTTACCGCTGTTTCCGACGGGTCAGTTAGCCATTATTTCCTCTCAAGTCGAAATCCCTTTAATGTGGGTGTCGACCCGCCTATCGAGACAACCACAAATGATCGAAATCCGTGACCTGCAACTCCTCAGCGCCCTTGCGCGGCATCGGCATTTTGCAAAGGCGGCCGAGGAGTGCGGGATTTCACAACCGGCCTTCTCGATGCGTATCCGCAATCTTGAAGATCGCCTGGGTGTTTCGATTGTGCGCCGGGCCAACCGGTTTCAGGGCCTGACCGAAGAGGGCGAGATGATCGTTCAGCGGTCGCGGCGTATTTTGGATGAGACAAAGGCGCTGGAACAGCAGGTGCAGGCGTCGAAGGGTGAGATTACGGGGACGCTGATCCTTGGCGTAATCCCCACCGCGATCGCCTTTACCGGTCGGCTGATCAAGCGACTGCAACAGGCGCACCCGCGCATTCTGTCGCGGATCGAGACTATGTCGGCCAGTGCCATTCAACATCGGCTGGATGAGGGCAGTCTGGATGCGGGCATTACCTATGGCGACAGCATCGGCACCGATTTGCGTCAGGTTCAGCCCTTGTACGAAGAAACTTATGTGCTGCTAATCCCCGCGCATATGACCACCGAAACCGGTCCGATCCCTTGGGCGCAAGTTGCCGAATTCCCCCTTAGCCTGCTTGAGCCGCAGATGCAGAACCGCCGGATCTTGGATCGGATTTTCGCCGAACAAGGCCTGCATCCGCATGTGGTTGCGGAAACCAGCGGCTTCACCGCGTCGATGGTCATGGCGCGAGAGGGGTTGGCGGCCACAGTAGTCCCTCGGGTGCTGGTGCGGGCGCTGGGCGACCTAATGGGCACGAAAGTGCTGCCTTTGATCGATCCAGTGGTGAGCAAGCCGATCTGCTTGGCCACCCTGACCCGCGACCCGGAATTGCCGACGGTCGAGGCTCTGCGTGCAGTAGTGGCCTCATTGCGGTGATAATCTGTCGTTATCGTGCGATTGATATATGCGATTTGACGATATGCTGATCTGATGAGACACGGGTCCTGAATCGGAGGGCATCATGGCACCATTAGATACCAAGCCATCAGGCGCACCCAAGGGCGTCTGGAAGTCAGGTAAAGGCAAGGGGCGGCACACACCCAAGGGCCGTCAATTCTCGGACGAGGCACAGGCGGAAATAGCGCGCCTGCTGGGTGATCGCCCGCGCCGCCGCGATCTGCTGATCGAATTTCTGCATTTGATTCAGGACGAACACGGCCATATCAGTGCCGACCACATCGCCGCATTGGCGGTCGAAATGCGCATCGGTCAGGCCGAGATCTATGAAACCGCGACTTTTTATGCCCATTTCGATGTGGTGAAAGAGGGCGAGACGCCTCCTCCGGCGTTAACGATCCGCGTCTGTGATTCCCTGTCCTGCGAGATGGCCGGTGCCCAGCAGCTGCAAAAAGCGCTTGAGGACGGTCTGGACCCGTCCGAAGTTCGTGTTGTCCGCGCGCCTTGCATGGGCCGCTGCGACACCGCTCCGGTGCTCGAGATCGGTCACAACCATATCGACCATGCGACCCCCGAAAAGGTGCAGGCCGCGATTGCTGCCGATGACACCCATGCTCACGTGCCAGACTATGAAGCCTTTGCCGCTTATGAAGCCAATGGCGGCTACGCCAAGCTGAAAGAATTGCGCGAGGGCGGCGATTGGGAACAGGTGCAGGAAGATGTCCTGTCCTCGGGCCTGCGTGGTCTGGGTGGCGCCGGTTTCCCGTCCGGCAAGAAATGGGGCTTTGTTCGCATGAACGAAGGCCCGCGCTATCTGGCTGTGAATGGTGACGAAGGCGAGCCCGGCACGTTCAAAGACCGCTACTATTTGGAGCGTACGCCGCATATGTTCCTTGAGGGCATGCTGATCGCCGCATGGGCGGTCGAGGCGGAAACCTGCTTTATCTATATGCGCGACGAATACCCCGCGGTGCTGGAAATCCTCGCTACCGAGATTGCCGCGCTGGAACAGGCCGGGATTGTTGAACCCGGCTATATCGATCTGCGCCGGGGTGCTGGTGCTTATATATGCGGCGAAGAATCCGCGATGATTGAATCCATCGAAGGCAAGAAGGGCCTGCCGCGTCACCGCCCTCCGTTCGTGGCGCAGGTTGGCGTTTTTAACCGCCCGACCTTGGTGCACAATGTCGAGACGCTCTATTGGGTCACTAAAGTGTGCCGCGAAGGGCCGGAATGCCTCAACAGCACTGAAAAGAACGGTCGTAAAGGCCTGCGCAGCTACTCTATCTCGGGCCGGGTGGCGAAGCCGGGTGTGTACCTGCTGCCCGCCGGGTCGACCATTCTGGACGTGATAGAAGCGGCTGGTGGCATGGCCGAAGGGCAGACCTTCAAAGCCTATCAGCCGGGCGGTCCATCCTCGGGTCTGTTGCCCGCGTCGATGGACGACATCCCGTTGGATTTCGACACGTTGCAGCCGCATGGCACCTTCATCGGCTCGGCCGCCGTGGTGGTTCTGTCCGATCAGGATACTGCCCGCGATGCCGCGCTGAACATGCTGCGGTTCTTCGAGGATGAAAGCTGTGGTCAGTGTACGCCCTGCCGCGCGGGCTGCGAAAAGGCGGTCAAGCTGATGCAGGCGGAAACATGGGATCAGGACCTGCTGGAAGATCTGTGTCAGGTCATGAGCGACGCCTCGATCTGCGGTCTGGGGCAGGCGGCTCCGAACCCGATCCGCCTTGTCATGAAACATTTCGCTGACGAAATCTGAAGGGAGACAGAGCCATGCTAGACGCAAGCCCAACCAAGACCGTCACCTTCAACCTGAACGGCGAAGATGTCACCGTGCCAGAAGGCTGGACCATCTGGGAAGCCGCCAAGGGGCAGGGATTTACAATTCCGCACCTGTGCCACAAGCCGCAGCCCGGGTATAAGCCCGACGGCAACTGCCGCGCCTGTATGGTTGAGGTGGAAGGCGAGCGCACTCTGGTTGCCTCGTGCATCCGTCCTGCGGCAGACGGTATGGTGGTTAAGACCGACAGCGAGCGTGCTGAGAAATCGCGCGCCATGGTCATGGAACTGCTGGTCGCCGATCAGCCCGAGGAAGCGCACGATACCTCAAGCCATTTTTGGGACATGGCCAAGCTGAACGATGTCTCGGACAGCCGTTTCCCGGCGAAAGAGGTCGAGAAAATCCCGCTGCTGGACGACAGCCACGTTGCTATGCGCGTCAATCTGGACGCCTGTATCAACTGTAACCTCTGTGTCCGGGCCTGCCGCGACGTGCAGGTGAATGACGTGATCGGAATGGCCGGTCGCGGCCATACTGCGCAGGTTGTGTTCGACCAGAACGACCCGATGGGTGATTCAACCTGTGTGGCCTGTGGCGAATGCGTGCAGGCCTGCCCGACCGGTGCGCTGATGCCTGCCACCGTGCTGGACGATCAGCAAAGGGGGGACAGCAAGGATTACGACTCTGAGACCGAAAGCGTCTGCCCGTTCTGCGGTGTGGGCTGTAAGGTCTCGCTGAAGGTCAAGGACGGCAAGGTCAAATATGTTGAGGGCATCAACGGCCCGGCGAACGAAGGCCGTCTGTGTGTCAAGGGTCGGTTCGGCTTTGACTACATCCACCACCCGCACCGCCTGACCAAGCCGCTGATCCGGCGTGAGGATGCGCCTGCCAAGGGTCTGAACGTCGATCCCGCGAACCTGTCGACCCATTTCCGCGAGGCGAGCTGGGAAGAGGCGATGGATCTGGCCGCCACCAAGCTGATGGCCCTGCGCGAAGAAGACCCGCGCAGCGTTGCGGGCTTTGGCTCGGCCAAATGTACCAACGAAGAGGCGTATCTGTTCCAGAAGTTCATCCGTCAGGGCTTCCGCCACAACAACGTCGATCATTGCACCCGTCTGTGCCACGCGTCGTCCGTTGCGGCCCTGATTGAAAACGTCGGATCAGGTGCGGTGACCGCTGCGTTCAACGACATCAAAGACGCGGATGTGGCGATCATCATCGGGTCGAACCCGATTG
This sequence comes from Ruegeria sp. AM2, assembly GCF_056540685.1. NCBI lineage: Bacteria > Pseudomonadati > Pseudomonadota > Alphaproteobacteria > Rhodobacterales > Roseobacteraceae > Ruegeria > Ruegeria sp. AM2. The sequence continues at coordinate 86,150 of NZ_JBQFXE010000002.1, forward strand.
AAAACCACCCCGTCGCGGCGACGTATTTCAAGCAATTCGCCAAGCGCGGCGGCAAGCTGATCGTAATGGATCCGCGCGGCGTTGGCATGCGCAAGTTTGCGGATGAAATGCTGCAGTTCCGCCCGGGTGCTGATGTCTCGATGCTGAACGCGATCATGAACGTGATCGTCGAGGAAGAGCTTTATGACAGCCAGTACATTCACCGCTGGACCGAGAACTGGGAAGCCGAGAAAGAGCATCTGCGCCAGTTCACACCCGAGGCGATGTCGCCGATCTGCGGCATCGAACCGGATCAGCTGCGCCGTGTCGCGCGCACCTTTGCGCAGGCCAAGGCCGGTCTGATCTTCTGGGGGATGGGCGTCAGCCAGCACATCCACGGCACCGACAACTCGCGCTGCCTGATCTCTCTGGCATTGATGACCGGGAACGTCGGCAAACCTGGCGCAGGTCTGCACCCTCTGCGTGGTCAGAACAATGTGCAGGGCGCGTCCGACGCGGGCCTGATCCCGATGTTTTTGCCTGACTACAAGACAGTGACGGATGACAGCATCCGTGCGCAGTTTACAGATGTCTGGGGTTCGGACGATTTCTCGAACGAGAAGGGCCTGACCGTCACCGAGATCATCGATCAGATTTATGCGCGCAATATCAAGGGTATGTACATATTGGGCGAAAACCCGGCCATGTCGGACCCGGATGTGAACCACGCGCGTGAGGCTCTGGCCAAGCTTGACCTGATGATCGTGCAGGACATCTTTCTGACCGAGACGGCAAACTACGCCGACATCATCCTGCCCGCCTCGGCGCTTTACGAAAAGAACGGCACCGTGTCGAACACGAACCGTCAGGTGCAGCGGGTGCGTCCGGCGGTGGCACCTCCGGGTGAAGCGCGTGAGGATTGGGCGATCACCGTCGATCTGGCGCAGCGGATCGGATTGAACTGGGACCACACGGATGTGTCTCAGGTCTTTGCCGAGATGAAGCTGACCATGGAGTCGCTGGACAACATTACATGGGAACGGCTGGAGAGTGAGACCATCACCTATCCGTCGCTCAGCGAAACCGACCCCGGCCAGTCCATCGTGTTCGGCGACGGTTTCCCGCGTGCGGACGGCAAGGCCAAGTTCACGCCGGCCAGCGTTATTCCACCCGATGAAGCCCCTGATGACGAATATCCGATGATCGCCACAACGGGCCGTCAGCTAGAGCATTGGCACACTGGGTCGATGACCCGCCGGTCCAACGTTCTGGATGCGGTTGAGCCGGAAGCAAACTGCTCAATGAACCCCCGGACGCTGAAACTGATGGGGATCGAACCGGGCGAAACCATCCGTCTGACCACCCGTCGCGGCTCGATTGAAATCATGGTGCGAGCCGACCGGGCGATTGCCGAGGATATGGTGTTCATCCCGTTTGCCTATGTCGAAGCAGCGGCGAACATTCTGACCAACTCGGCCATCGACCCTTATGGCAAAATTCCCGAGTTCAAATTCTCGGCCATTCGTGTCGAAAAGATCGAAGACGCCATCGCTGCTGAATAGTGGTAGTAGGGCGGCCTTTATGGGCCGCTCATTTTGTTTGGCTGTGCGAAACTAGTAATCCCGGCCAAAAAAGATGCCGATCCCGGTCTCACCCTGACCGTCTACGGTGCCCCGGACGGTGAAGCTATCGGTGACGTCGAGGTTCAGGTTTACCTCGGTATTGCCCTCGGTATTCACGGTGAAATCGGTGTAAAGATTGTCGGCGACATAGGCTCCTGCCCCGATACGACCAGCGCCGCCTTCGGTTGCGCCGACATCGATTGTGTCTACGCCGGTTGCGTCCCGAACACCTTTGGTTGCGTCACCCCCAGCACCACTGAGCTGAGCCAGTGATGCAGCCATCTGTGCGATAACAAAGGGCGAAAGTTCCGAGAACCGATTGCCAAACAGAAGCATCGCCAGGGCCTCTTCCGTTGGGCGTTCGGGGTCCGAGAACACGTCGATCTCGGGCGCGTCCAATGGCCCGGCAATCTCGATCGTTGCGGTGCCGTCTGAGGTGCTGGTCGAGGATTCAAACTCGATATACGGAGTCAGATCGCCCTGCAGGGACACGATACCCTTGGTCAATGCCAGTCGGCGCCCCAGAATGTCGAAATGGCCCCGGATCAAGTCAATCTGCCCCGAGGGAACAACCGATGCCGTTGTGCCGCCGATCCGAATGCGGCCACCAAGTTCGGCATTCACGCCGCGTCCTCGGACAAAGACCGCTTTCGGGAAAGACAAACCGACATCCAGCGCGATGCGCGAGTCACTTTTGGTTGCGTCCTCGGACACGACCAGGTTTGCGCGTTCCCGCGTTACAAAACTGGCGCGGCTTTCACCGACATGTTGAATATCTGGGATCGGGGCTGCACCAACAGCGCCTGTTGCCGCCGCGAGGTTGATGTTGGTCTCCCCGAAATCGATCTGCCCGGACAATGAACTGTTGCCCGCCAAAGCGCCTGCAAGTGCGATTTGCCCGTTCAGGGTTGTTTCGTAAAGCAGCTTGTCGGTTAGAACCAGGTTGTTGATCGCCGTTGTGATCTGGGCGTTGAACGGCGCTGTCAGGTCCACAGGGCCGGTAATTGTAAACCCACCACCTGCGCGCACGCCGCCTTGAACCGAGACTTGCGCCCGGCTTTGCGCAATATTGATGGAACTTCCGATACCGGTAATCGTTTGACCAATTTCCGGTAGGGCCAGAGATGTGCCTGAAGTGGTGATGGTGCCGCTAAGTGAGCTCAGCGACGGCTGGCCCTTTAACGCCAGATCGTATTGCGCGGTGCCTTCAATAGTGTTGGGTGAGATAAAGGCGTTGGCCAGTGCGATGTTCGCACCCCCGCGCATCACGAGGTCGGCCACTTGGTCGGATTCGCTAATGGTTCCAGCGATCGAGGCGTTGATCTGGGCGGGGCCTTCGGCCTTTGCGTCAATCGTCCACACACCTGCATCTCGGCGGGCCGTGCCGTTTGAAGATATTGTGCCCGGGAATTCGGGCGCGAAACGTTCGATCCGATTGAATCGCGCGTCAAAATCCAGATCCGCATTCCCGCTTGTGTCGACGGTTCCCTTTAGTGCCGCGAATGAGCTTTCGGGGCCGTCCAGGCGCATGTCGCCTTCCAGCCCTCCGGACCCGGTAGGTGCCACATTGCCGGTCAGTGTGATCGGACCCGAAACAACCGGCGACAGCCGCCGCAGATCATCCAGCCGCGCCGAGAAATCCAACCCGCCGGATTGGCGGTCCAGATGTCCGGATGCGCTGGCCGTCAATGCGGTTCCGTTCAGCGCAAAGGTTTTGATCGTGATGCCTTGTTCGTCGTCATTTTCGGCGTCCACATTCAGCGTCGTGCGACCTTCAATCAACGCGTCAACAGGCTCGATCCCGGTTTGGATATCGTCGGCGATGACATTGCCTGTGACTTGGAAATCCTTGTCACCCTTTGCGCCCCTTCCGGCGATATCAGCGGAAACGGAACCGGTCAGGTCTCGCCCGGCAAGGCCAGAAAACAGAGACAGATCAGGCACCCGCAGTTTTGCCTGGCCGTCAACGGCAATGTTGCCGGTTGGGTCATCAATGGTCGCACTCGCCTGCGCCGTCAGCGCATTTCCATTGACCGAGGCTTGCCGAATGGTGATCTGGTCGCCTTCCCGCGCACCGTCAAATTCGGCCGTTACCGCGCCTTGCAGCAGCGGATCGATCTGCTCTAGCCCCGTTTGAATGTCATTGCCTGAAACGCTGGCTATGCCATCGAATTCAAGCGTCTGAACGGTGCCGCTTCCGTCAACCTCTGCCTGCAAGCTCCCGGCCAGTTCACGACCAGCAAGACCGGAAAAGACCGACAGGTCACCTGCGTTGACACTGGCCTGACCGTCGATCGTCAGGTTGCCGTCGGGTGTCGTCACGACGCCGTTTGCCTGCGCGGTCACGGCTGAACTGACCACGGAGAACGACCGGATCGTCACCCCGTCGGTCCCACGTTTCGCATCCAGTGTGATGTCCGTTTCGCCCTTGATCACCGGGTCGATATCGTCACGGCCTGTGGACAGGTTTTGGCCTTTCACGACCACTGTTCCGTCAAAACTGCGTTCCAGCGGGGAACCTGTGCCGTCGACCTCAACCGAGGCTGCCCCGCCAAGGTCAAGTTGCGCCAGATCTGAGAATCGCGACAAGTCTGTCGCCTCAAGGCGGGCCGAGCCGTCGATCTGTAAACCGCTTTCGAGCCCGCTGATCAGAGCGTCTGCGTTGAGGTTATAGTCGCTGCCGATCAGTTCAAAGCCAGACAGTTTCAACGTCTGATCGCTGCCATAGTCGAACTGACCGTCCAACGTGACCTGATCACCGACTGCGGCATCAAGCGCTGGATCGCCAAAATCCATCCCATCCAGCGCGGCCTGAAGGTCTCCGTCCATTGTCAGGCCGCTGGATTGATCCAGCGTGCCTTGTCCGGTGACCCGCGCGTGCTCAAGCTCAATCTGCGGCGTCTTCACGGTGTCGACCGTCAGGCTCAGGTCCCACAGATTACCGTTCTTGGCATCGAACAGCGCCGAAATCTGCACCGCTCCGACCGACGTGTCACCGCCGCTGATTGGCAATACGACGCTGTCGCCATCTGGCGGGGTGATCCTGCCTTGCAACGCTACTAGGTTCAGCGCCCCGCCTGTGCCAAGGCTGAGTTGGCTTTCAAGATGCAAAGCCTGCGAGGTGACTTCGATGTCGGAAATCTCAAGCGCGCCGTCCGGAAGGGTCTGGCCATCGACATAAAGTTTGGTGTCTGTGCCGAAGAACACGTCCATCTCCTGCGCCAGAAATGGGGTGAGGTCGCCACCTAGATCAGCCGTGAAGGCAATCCCTTCGGACGTGCGCGCGCCCGGCTCTGCCTGACGCAACCTGACCTGACCGGACAGACGTTCTGTTCCGTCGCTGCTCAGCCCGATATCGGCGGTGAAATCGGTGACAGGTCCCGAACCCTTGGCCGTCAGCCCGATCTGCGGTGCACCCGGAATTCCCAGCGCCGTCGAGATCAACCCGCCCTCGGCCTCGGCCACGGTCAGGTCTAGGTCGATTTGGCTGCTGGAATTCTCAAACCCGGCTGTCAGATCAATCGTGTCGCCCGCGCGGTCGATCCGGTCGATGTCCAGTTTGGTGTCCAGCGTGCCGTCCGCCAGATTCAGATTGCCGATCACCTTGAGATCAGCAGCGACACCGATCAGAGGTTCTGCCAGCGACAGGTCATCAATACGCAATTCGTCGATTTCGATCGCCACAGGTAGTTCAGGCAACTGGAACGGCTGCGTTTCCGCAGACGGGGTCGGAGTATCCGTTGTGGTTGTCCCGGGCGCGCGTGCGACATCGATTTCCCCAGCCGTAAGGGCGTTCACGGAAAACCGACCGCGCAGCAATGCCAGACGGTTCCAGTCCAACTCTGCGTTCTTGATGGTCAGCCAGATGCCTTGGTCATCGGCAACGGTGATTTCCTGGATTGTCGCCCTTGAGCTTAGCGCGCCCTGTAAGCCAATCACGCGGACATTCTGGTTATCGCCCGAAAGCGTGTCCTGCAAAAACCGTTCGATCATCGAACCGCCGCTGTCATCCTGCGCAACCACGCCCTGTGGCACGACAAATGCCGTGGCGAAAATCAAGGGGTATGCTGTGCGACGCATCAAAACGCTTGTCCGATCCCCAGATAAAACTGCAACCCATCGCCGGTGTCACCCTGAACCGGCACGGCGAGGTCAAATCGCAGCGGCCCAAAGCCGCCTAGATCATAGCGCACGCCAATCCCTGCACCAGAATGCTCGCGTGATCCGCTGCCCACGACCGAGGTCAGGTCCACCGCACCGTAGTCGTAAAAACCCACCAATGACAGGCTGTTGGTGACCTTACCGCGCACTTCGCCGGATAGTCCCAGAAAGGACCGTCCGCCTGCGACGCCGGTTCCGACAGGGATACCGAGACTTTCAAAGGGTTGCCCGCGCACTGTTCCGGCTCCACCCGAGAAGAACAGGAAGTCCGGCGTCACGCCGTCTGCCGGAGGGCCGTATACCGAGCCCAGTTGCACACGACCGGCCAGCACGATGCTGCCTCCGCTGCCCAAACTGGTGTAGCCGCGCCCGTCAAAGAAAAAACGGATGCCGCTGTCTGTGTCGGACAGCCCGGCGAACGGCGTGATTTGCGCGTCCAAATAATACCCGTTTGTTGCGCTGACCTTGCTGTCCCGCTGGTCCCATTCCGACCGAAAGGGAATGATGAAATACCGGAACTTGCGACCGTCGCCATAGGCATCATCCGCGTCTGACCACTGAAACCCGGCCGAGGCTTCGGCATATAGCTGATCAGAGAAGGTGCGCCGCGCACCATAGGCCAGAGACGCGACGGATACGTTGTAGTTTTCAGTGTTGCGGCGTTCCAGCAAAGCGCTCCAGAACGTGCTGTCATCCGGCCCAAGCCGGTCCGGTTGATCCAGACGCAGGCCAATCCGCCCGTCAATGTCCTCGGCCCCGCCAATGTTGCGCAGGGCGGCCTCGAACCGCAGCCGCTCGGCCCGACGGAACACGTTGCGATGCGTCCAGGTTGCTGTCAGGTCGACGCCATCACGCGAGGCGATTTCGGCCCCGAACGTAATGCGGCGCGGGGGCAGGTCCTCGAACGTGGCGTCGAAATCCAGGGTGCCATCAGGGTTCGGTGTTTCCCGCTCGGTAATCGAAACGACGCTGAAAGTGCCAGTGCGCCGCAGCCGCGTTCCTACTTTCTGGACCTGTTGGGGCGAGTAGACCTCGCCCGAGGGAAATCCTGCGATCTTTCTGATGGACCTGTGCTGAACATTTGTGTCGCCCTGAATGATCATCTTGCCAAATGTCAGCTGAGGTCCCGGAGCCAGATCAATCGTAGCATCCAGCCGGGCCTGAGCATGACGTGCGATCACTTCCTGATTGGCGACGTCCGCTTTGGCATGACCCGCATCGCGCCAGCCTTGAACTCCGGCAGATGCGGCCTGCTGGATCGCACCGGTGGTCGCTCGTTTGCCGGGCGCGAAGCCTTCGGGCAGCACAGTTTCCGGGGCCAAGGGCTGCACGACCGCCTTGCCAAAACGGTATCTTGGCCCTGTATCAACGGTGATAGCAGCGCGCTTGAAAGTGGACGGGGCGGATAGCGAGTCGATCTCGGCGGCTTCCTGTCCATCCAATTTGATGCTGACAACAGGGCCGAAATAGCCCTCGTCATACATAATCTGGACGATGGTGCGATAATCAGACAGAGCAGCAGACAAAATTTCCAGTGGCGTATCCAATCCGCGCGACTCGGACGTCAAGACTGAAGATGTTTCTTCGAGCCGTTCTACCAGCGCCTCAGATGCGCCTGGGGCAGAAAGCTTCGTTTCAAGAGCGGACGCCAGATTGGGGGTCAGCGCGACAAGTGCGCTAAGAATCCAGCCCTTCAAAAGGCTGCGCGGACTGCTCCGTGCGATCATCTGTTTCCAACTGCCCCAAGTCGAAATCGTAATGCCGCGAAACCTGTTTTGCGGCTTGTTAGGACAACGTTAGAGCATCAGCCGGACATAACGCAAAGAACTAATGCACTCGACCGATTTGTTTTGGTTCGCATGTGGTTCAGATACCTGCTTTTACAGATCGGCATTTCGGAACCAACGAATGATTGCCGCGCGATCTTCCGGCTCCATATAGGTCACATTCGCCGGCGGCATCGCGTGGCTGACACCGGATTGAAGATAGATTTGTTTGGCGTTGCGGGCGATATCGCCTTCGGTTTCCAACAACACGCCTTTCGGAGCCCAAAGAATGCCTTCCCAAACAGGCTCGCGTGAGTGGCACATCGAACAGCGGCCAAGAACAATGTCGTGGGCTTCTTCAAATCCCTCTGCCGCGGCGAATTTTTGTTCAAAGGGTGTGAGCGGTTGCGCCTCGGCGTCTTCCAGAGGTTGATACATCGGCGCAGTCGACAACCACATGATGGCGATAAACAGCAGAGCGGTGACCAGCCATGTCCAGGTTGGATTGCCCGCTCGGGCGTGACGTGTGTTGAAATAGTGCCGGATGGTGACGCCCATCAGGAACACCAGCGCGGCGATGATCCAGTTGTATTCCGTCGCAAAGGCCAGCGGGTAGTGGTTCGACAACATAAGAAACACGACCGGCAGCGTCAGGTAATTGTTGTGGGTTGAGCGTAGCTTGGCAATCTTGCCGTATTTCGGATCGGGCGTGCGGCCGTTCTTGAGATCGTCCACCACGATGCGTTGGTTTGGCATGATGATGAAGAACACATTTGCGGTCATGATCGTGGCGGTGAACGCGCCCAGATGCAGCATCATCGCGCGACCGGTGAATATCTGGTTATAGCCCCAGCCCATCACGACCAGCAGGGCAAACAGCAAGACCATCAGCAGGGTCGGGTGCTGCCCCAACGCGGATTTGCACAGGAAGTCATAGATCAGCCAGCCGACGGTCAGCGAAGCGGCAGAGATCAGGATGCCCTGCCACAAGGCCAGGTCCGCCTTTTCTGCATCGATCAGATACAGCTCCCCGCCGACCCAATAAATGATCATCAACAAAGCCGCGCCGCTGAGCCAGGTGGCATAGCTTTCCCATTTGAACCAGGTCAGATGGTCCGGCATCCGTTCGGGCGCAACCAGGTACTTCTGGATGTGATAGAAGCCGCCGCCGTGGACCTGCCACTCTTCGCCATCTGCCGGGCCGGGAACGTCACGGTTCAGACCAAGGTCCAACGCGATGAAATAAAACGAGGATCCGATCCAGGCGATGGCGGTGATGACGTGCAGCCAGCGAACAGCAAAAGCCATCCAGTCCCAGAACACGGCGAAGTCGTACATGAAAGCTCTCTCCGATTGGTTGCCGCCACACTAGGCAAGCCAGCTTTTCTTCGGTATTCCCGTAAATTGTCAAACTGTATCAAAAAAAACGATAAGATGTCCTATCTCGACAATGTCCGCACCTTTGTTCGCGTCTACGACTTGGGCAGCATGTCCGCCGCTGGGAGGGACTTGCGTATATCGCCTGCAGTCACCTCGGCGCGGATTTCTCAGCTAGAGGATCATCTGGGCGTTCGCCTGTTTCAGCGCACAACGCGAAACCTCAGCCCGACCGAGCAGGGGCGGGCATTTTATCCCGGTGCAGTGGCGGTTCTGGACGCAGTTGATGAGGCCGAGGCGCAGGTGGTTCACCTGACCGAAGCGCCGCGCGGATCGTTGTTCGTAGCAGCCCCATTTGGCGTCGGGCGCCGTCTGCTGGCACCCCATGTCCCTGAATTTCTGGCGGAGTATCCCGAAATTGATGTTCGTTTGCGCCTGACGGACAGATCAGTCGATCTGACGACCGAGGGGCTCGATCTGGCCTTCTTTATCGGCCAGCCCGAGGACAGTACGCTGCGAATTCGCAAGATCGCGGACTGCCAGCGGGTGCTTTGCGCTGCCCCGGAATACGTGGAACGACGTGGGATGCCGCAATCGGGCGATGATCTGATCGTGGACAAACACGAGTGTCTGAACCTACGCTTTCCCGGCGCGTCTGAATTCCAATGGCTGCTTCAGACCGATGGCGGCGCAAAGCGGTTTGCGGTAACCGGCCGTTTCGAGTGCGATGATGGGGACGTCCTGACGGATTGGGCGCTGTCGGGGCAGGGGATCGCAATGAAGCCCGTTTTCGAAGTGGCGGACCATCTAAAGACCGGTCGACTGATTGCGGTCGCACAGCAGACGCCCCCGGTTCCGGTACAGATGGCTTGTCTTTATACGCATCGCCGCCATCAGGACCCCAAGGCCCGACTGTTCATGGATTTCATGATCGCACGGATCGGGAAGGTCGTGCGTGCCTCGGAAGAAAAAGGGTAAAGAAATCTCCCGCCTCTGTTTGTGCCCTGCGGGCCCATCACAGAGTTGGGCTCGGCGCTGCGGCGGTGCCGCAGCGCGGTTCCGCCTGGAACAGGCTATTCAAATGGGCTCCGCCCAACCTGCGCCGCGCCCGAAGGGTGCGGCGCTCGGCCCAACGGGAGGAGACCCGACAGGGTCGATCGACGGGCGGGAGCCTCAACGATCGGGTCAACTGCCCCGATAGGTCGAATAGCCATATGGCGACAGTAATAGCGGTACGTGGTAATGCGCACCTGAATCGGACATGCCAAACCGAATGGGCACCTGATCCAGGAACAGAGGGTCCTCGGCGGCTTGCCCTGTTGCGCGCAAATAGGCTCCGGCGAAAAACAGCAACTCGTAGGTTCCGGTTTGGAACGCGTCCTGCGGCAAAATCGGGCTGTCCGTGCGTCCGTCCGCGTTTGTCGTCATTTCCGCCAGTTTCTGGCGCTCGTCTCCGGTGACCCGAAACAGCGCGATTTTCATCCCGTTGGCTGGGCATCCCCGGGCCGTGTCCAGTACGTGGGTCGTCAGATATCCGGCCATTTCGCGCGCCTTTGCCAAATTTGTTGCTGAGCCACAGTGTGGTGCAAAACTCAAATCGATGGAAATGCCGAAAGAAATGGAAACAGCGTTCGGATAAGTTTGATAATCAACCCAGAGTTTCTAAGCTATGGCAAATTGAATGCCGAAAAATGGATAGTGTTATGCAGCCCCCCAGATACCCCCGCGACATGATCGGTTACGGTGCCAACCCGCCAGACGCCAAATGGCCGGGCGGGGCCAAGCTGGCGGTGCAGATTGTCCTGAACTACGAAGAGGGAGGAGAGAACTGCGTTTTGCACGGCGATGCAGCATCCGAGGCGTTCTTGTCCGAGATTGTGGGGGCCGCGCCATGGCCGGGTCAGCGTCACCGGAACATGGAATCGATCTACGAATACGGCGCGCGGGCCGGTTTCTGGCGTCTTTACCGGTTGATGCATGATCTGCCGATCACGGTCTACGGAGTTGCGACTGCTCTTGCGCGCTCGCCCGGTCAAGTGGCTGCGATGAAGTCAGCCGGTTGGGAAATCGCCAGTCACGGTCTGAAATGGGTTGAACACAAGGACATGCCCGAAGAGGACGAGCGGGCGCAGATCGCGGAAGCCATCCGACTACATACCGAGGTTGTCGGAGAACGCCCGCGCGGCTGGTACACGGGGCGTTGTTCTGAAAACACCGTGCGGCTGGTGGCTGAAGAGGGTGGTTTTGCCTATGTCGCAGACACTTACGATGATGATCTGCCCTACTGGTTAAATACAGGTGGCCGCGATCAGTTGATCGTGCCCTACACGCTGGACTGCAATGATATGCGCTTTGCCACGCCGCAGGGGTTCAATTCCGGCGATCAGTTTTTTGCTTACCTCAAGGACAGTTTCGATGCGCTCTACGCCGAGGGGGCTGAGGGCAAACCAAAAATGTTGTCGATTGGCCTGCATTGCCGCCTGATCGGACGCCCGGGACGCGTCATGGCGCTGAGGCGTTTTCTGGACTACGCGCGCGGGTTTTCGGATGTCTGGTTCGCCACCCGCCTGCAAATTGCCGAGCATTGGGCCGCGCTCCATCCACCAACATCACGCCCGAAACCGTCCTGGATGAGCCGTGAGGAATTTGTTGCAGCTTATGGCGGTATCTTCGAACATTCCGCATGGATCGCGGAACGTGCATACGGGCTGGAACTGGGTCCCGCCCACGACACCGCTGGCGGTTTGCACAATGCGTTGGCACGTGTGTTCCGATCCGCATCGGATGATGAGCGGTTGTCTGTTCTGACAGCGCACCCGGATTTGGCGGGTAAACTGGCGCAGGCCAAACGATTGACGCAGGAGAGTACATCCGAACAAGCCTCCGCCGGGTTGGACGCGTTGACTGACGAAGAACGGGTTACCTTTGAGGACCTGAACACGCGCTATACCCAAAAGTTTGGGTTCCCTTTCATTATCGCGGTGAGAGATCATGATAAGACCTCGATCCTTCAAGCTTTTGAGCGCCGGATCGAACAGGAACGTGAGGTGGAATTCGCCGAAGCCTGCCGTCAGGTTGAACGCATTGCGGAATTTCGGCTAATGGATATCCTGCCGTCATGAAACGGATCAGAACTGCCCCACTGACGCCGGACGCTTTTGCGGCTTTCGGGGATGTGATGGACATCTCAGGCGAGCCGGACAAGATCATCAACCAAGGTCAGTGCGGTCGTTTTCATGATCGCGCAGTGTTGGACTTTGTGGACGGGCGAGCGGGGATCAGCCTGTTCAATGCCAATCCACGCGCTCTGCCGTACAAATTGGACATGGTCGAACGCCATCCTGAGGGCAGTCAGGCATTCATTCCGATGACACATCAACCTTTCTTGATCGTCGTCGCGCCGGATGCCGGTGGCCGCCCCGGTGACCCGCTCGCCTTTGTTTCAGAACCGGGACAAGCGGTGAATTATCATCGCGGCACGTGGCACGGTGTTTTGACGCCTCTGCACGGACCGGGATTGTTTGCCGTCGTGGACAGAATTGGTGACGGTTCCAATCTTGAGGAATTCTGGTTCGATACCCCATACGAGATCGTGCGAGGGTGAACCAGAGGGCTCCCGTCTGATCCTGTCGCATCAAAGATGCTCGGGATCAGTTGGGCCGGGCAGCGTTCGGGCAAGCCCGCCCGCTGCGGTCGCGCGGCTTCAGGTCTTTGCCATCAAATTGGCGACGTCCAGCATGCGGGCGGAAAATCCCCATTCATTGTCGTACCAGCCAAAGACGCGGACCTGATGTTGACCGACCATGCGGGTCTCGGGTCCCGCAATCACAAGCGACTCTGGCCTGGCGCGCAAGTCCGAGGACACGAGCGGGTGATCGGTCCAGCCCAGAACCTCGGACTGGGCGACAGCCTCGCGCAGTTGCGTGTCAAAATCGGCTGCCGAAAACCCGGTTTCCAAAGTGGCAACCAGATCCACGGCAGAGACGCTGGCAGTTGGAACCCGCACTGCGGCACCAGAGATGCGGCCCGCAAGGTGGGGTAGAACCTCGTCAATCAAATGCGTGGCACTGGTGGTTGTCGGAACCATAGACAATGCCCCACCGCGCGACCGCGCCAGATCGCCGCGTGGGGCGTCGACCATGGGTTGGCTATTTGTGTAGCAATGGATCGTCGTCATATGCGCCGAAGCGACGCCCGCCATCGCGTGCAGGACTTTGACGAGCGGTGCAAGACCGTTCGTCGTACACGACGCGTTGGAGACGATCCGAGCGTTGCCCAGTTGATCTTCGTTTGCGCCAAGTACAATCGTGATTTCGGTGGCTGGCGACGGCCCCGAAATCAGCACTTTGCGCGCACCAGCCGACAAGCCCTGACGGGCTTTGTCAGATGTCCGGGCGATACCGGTACAATCCATCAAAACGTCGACGCCGGACAAGTCGATCTGACTCAGATCCGCGCTGTGGGTGACTGGGAATTGGCGCCCCTCAACGATAATTGCCGCGTCGCCTTGTTCAACGGTGCCGGGGTAGGGGCCGAACGTGCTGTCGTATTTGAACAAGTACGCGCAGGTCTCAAGCGGTGCGATATCGTTGATCAGCACCAATTCGACATCGCTGCCTTTGGGCAAAGCCAATATCTGCCGCAGGATCGTGCGACCAATCCGTCCGAATCCGTTGATTGCAAGTTTCATGCGCAAGCTATGGCAGCCGCTCTGGCCAAGCTCAATGGCAGTTTCAATTCATGTTCAGTTGCAGCTGACCTGCGAGAAAAACTGGCCAGAGATGTTCTGATACATGCTCGAATAGATCGGCTTGCATCCGGTCGCTTTCTGAATGGCCGCCATCGCCTGAATGGTGCGCAGGCGCGGGGGTGGGCCGAACGGGTTCAGATTGTTGTTGTCGCGGGTCGCGCGATACACGACCGGAGCGTCCGAGACCTGCGTGACCGCCCAGGTGCGGCTCATGACGAAAACGGATTTGCTTTCTTCCTTGGCGACAACCGGCGAGGTGTCGAAGGCCGCCACTCCAATCACTGTTGCCAATGCTACAAATGCTCCGCGCAGTACCATAACACTCTCCGATGCTAAAATCTGTGTTATTTCAACAGATTCCCGCGCTCATGTGAACCCCCGGCGGTCAATTGGCCTATCGTTTGGACAGCGAGAGGGGCATGTGGCGGTTCACATCCTTGTAAAGCAGGTAACGGAATCGCCCCGGACCACCGGCATAGCAAGCCTGCGGGCAGAAGGCGCGCAGCCACATATAATCGCCGGCCTCGACTTCGACCCAGTCCTGGTTCAGGCGATAAACCGCTTTTCCTTCCAAGACATAGAGGCCGTGTTCCATCACATGGGTCTCGGCAAAAGGAATCACTCCGCCCGGTTCAAAGGTCACGATGTTGACATGCATGTCGTGCCGCAGGTCCTGCGGATCGGCGAAACGGGTCGTGGCCCAGCGACCCTGAGTTCCGGGCATTTCGATGGGCGCAACGTCGTGTTCATTGGTGATGATCGGATCGGGTACGGGAAGACCCGGGACAGCCTCATACGCCTTGCGCACCCAGTGAAATCTGGCCACTTGGTCACCGTGATTGCGCAACGTCCACTCCGCGCCGGGGGGAATATAGGCGTAGCCGCCGGTCTCCAACGCGTGCGCTGCACCGCCCAGCGTCAGCGCCACGGTCCCCTCAACCACAAACAACACAGCTTGCGCCTGCGCTTCTGTTTCTGGCCGGTCGCTGCCTCCGCCCGGCTCAACTTCCATGATGTATTGCGAAAACGTCTCGGCAAAGCCGCTTAACGGGCGGGACAGAACCCACAGCCGCGTGCCCTCCCAAAACGGCAGATAGCTGGTGACGATGTCGCGCATCGTGCCTTTTGGAATCACCGCATAAGCGTCGGTGAACATGGCGCGGTCGGTCAGCAGTTGTTCTTGCCCTGGGTGGCCGCCAGTTGGGGCGTAGTAGGAGGGTTGTGCCATCGTATGCCTCTGGTTCAATTCATAGGCACTATGATGGGAATGCCGGACAGGTCCTAGCAGCAGACTGGCAATAGGTTTGTTCGGGATAATTTGAAGGTTGGCCCCCGCAGACTGCCGGTATAGTCTTGAATGCAAATCTATTTCACAGAGGCGAGGCCATCATGAAAGCCCGGTTAACAACAGCGCTGGCAGTGTCAATCATTCTGGGCTCGGGCTCGGTGGCGCTTGCCAAACCAATCTCTCGCATCATCTCGGAGATGGGGCTGAGCCCGGCGGATTTTCAGATTGTGAACGCGAAGGCAGATGCGATGCTGGAAAGTGGAACCCCGCAGGTGGGTGCGGAAAGCAGTTGGGTGAGCAATGAAACCGGGTCCAAGGGAACCATTCGCATTCGTGACATCCGCGACAACTGTGTCCACCTACAGCATTTCATTCAGACTGGAGGGTCGGACAACACGCGCGAAGTCAGAACCCGCCGCTGTCGGGATGCAGATGGCAACTGGCTTTTGACACCGTAGGTCCGAATCAATAGCCGCGGGTTCGATCAACCTCGTGCAGCAGGTCATCGCCGGCCGACAGGCGCCGGAAATTCTCGCCCACATCCGCCAGTGCCTCGCCAAGATGCCACCCGGAAACATGCGGCGTGATCGTGACCCCTGGATGCGCCCATAGCGGGCTTTCTGGCGGCAGAGGCTCCGAAGACGTCACGTCCAGAACTGCATGCGCTGGCGTGCCTTGGTCAAGTGCGGCCAGCAGCGCGTTTTCATCAATCAGATCACCGCGACCGGCATTCAGCAACTGGCTGCCAGGTTTCATCGCAGCCAAGACGTCAGTATCGAACAGACCGATGGTCTGCGGTGTTGATGGCAGGATCGCGCAGACATGGTCGCATTGGCCCAGCAAGTCCTGCAGGGCTGCATCTCCGTGCTGGCAGGTTACGCCGTCGATGGTTTTGGGTGATCTGCTCCAGCCCATGACCTGAAACCCGATGGCCCGTAACATCTGCGCGCTACGCGCTCCAATGTGACCAAGGCCCAGAACCCCGACCACGGTGTCCGGCGAATATCCCGGCGCTTTCGGTTTCCACTCTGCCCGCTGCTGTGCGGCTTCGTGAAACGCCATGTGACGTTGGTGGCGCAGGATGTAGGCGACAAACCATTCCGCGATGCCTTGCGCTGGCGCGTCCGGTTTCAGCCGCGTTACCCGCACGTGGTCAGGCAGGTGCGGGTTGCTGACGATCGTCTCGACGCCCGCGCCAAGCTTTTGTACCAGCTTCAGATTCGGCAGACGTTCCGGATGGTTGTTTTGCAGCCCGACAACTGCAACCATCGTGACCTCGGACGGGTCTCCGATGGTGACAGGCGTCCGGATGTCCAGGTCAGGATGGGATTGCCGGATCTCCCGGGCGACGTCTTCGTCGCTTACCCAATCGCTCAGACCCGTTTCGACCAACAATGCCATTTTGCCGTTCCTTCGCGCACTTTGACCGAGTTGACGTGCCGTCACGCAACTGGACATCCTATCGGCAGCTAAGTCATTCTTGTGCTGAAGGTAAAGCCCGGTCGTCGGGTCCGAGGAGGAAAACCCATGAACATGTCTTTTGGCCTGCGCGAAGAAAACCGCGCCTTGTTGCAGCGTGTCACCGATATGATCCGGGATGAGGTCATGCCGCTGGAGGATGAGTATCACGCCGAGGTCAACACCGGTGACCGCTGGCAGTACACGCCTCGGCAGGCTGAAATTCTGGAAGGGCTTAAGGCCAAGGCCAAAGCGGCTGGGCTTTGGAACTTCTGGCTGACCGACAGTGACAAGGGTTTCGGGCTGTCCACGGTCGAATACGCATACTTCGCCGAAGAAATGGGTAAGACGCCTTTGGGGGCAGAAGTGTTCAACTGCTCGGCGCCGGATACGGGCAATATGGAAGTGTTCGAACGGTACGGCACCCAGAAGATGAAGGAAGAATGGCTGAAACCGCTGCTCGAAGGGCAGATTCGTTCAGCTTACCTGATGACGGAGCCCGACGTTGCATCCTCGGACGCGACAAACGTGTCCATGTCCTGCGTGCGGGACGGGGATGAATACGTACTGAACGGAGAGAAATGGTGGGCGTCGGGCGCGGGGGATCCGCGCTGTAAGGTCTACATCGTGATGGTCAAGACCGCCGGTGAGGATCAACCCAAACACAAACGCCAGTCGATGATTGTTGTGCCTGCCAGCGCGCCCGGGATCGAGATTCTGCGCCCGATGGAGGTTTATGGCCACGACGACGCCCCGCACGGGCATATGCATATCCGGTTCACGAATGTCCGGGTTCCGGCTGAAAACATTCTGCTGGGCGAAGGGCGCGGGTTTGAAATTGCACAGGGTCGTTTGGGCCCCGGCCGTATTCACCACTGCATGCGCGCGATCGGGCAGGCGGAAATCGCGCTGGAACGGATGTGCAAGCGATCCCTGCAGCGCGAGGCGTTTGGCAAAAAGCTGGCGCAGCTCGGTGCAAACTTCGACATCATTGCGGAATGCCGGATGGAGATTGAGATGGCCCGCCTGCTGTGCCTCAAGGCCGCATGGTACATGGATCAGGGCGATGGACGGGCCGCGGCCCCGTGGATCAGCCAGATCAAGGTCGTTGCCCCGCGCGTGGCGCTGAAAGTGATTGACGAGGCTGTGCAGATGTATGGCGGTCAGGGGATCAGTCAGGATACGCCGTTGGCCACCGCATGGACCCATGTCCGGACACTGCGGCTGGCGGATGGTCCGGATGCGGTGCATCGGCGACAGGTTGCGCGGGCCGAGCTGAAAAAGCACACACAGGAAAAAGTCTGAGCGACGGCATGGTTCTCGATCCCGGCCCTGGCAGGCAGCCCTATTTTCACATCAGTCCCGATGGAGCCTTTGTCGGCAATGAGCCCGCACGGGGTCCTTGGTCAGCGGATCACTGTCATGCCGGACCGGTTAGCGGGCTCATCGCGCGCGCGGCTGAAACCGAGGTTGGTGCGGACAAGATGCTGACCCGGCTTACGGTGGATCTGTTGCGCCCGCTGCCGTTGGCCGGGTTGCGTGTTGCTGCAGAAACGATGCGCCATACCAAGACGTTGGCGACGACGCGCGTTACTGTTCACGATCTGGACGACACGCTATGCGCCACTGCCACAACCATGCATCTGGTCCGTCGCGACCTCGGCCCGGTTCCAAATGTTGCAATTGAACCACCATTGTTGGATGGCGCCGTCACCGGCCCATTCCCAATCGGAGAAACGCGCCACGATCTGCCCGGATTCGCCAACCATTCCGAAATCCTTTATCCCAAGGGCGGCAATCAGGGCGCAGGTCCCAAAACCATTTGGATGCGCACGCCACCTTTGCTGGAGGGTGAGACGCAATCGCCGATCCAGGCCCTGTGCCCGCTGGCCGATTGCGGCAATGGCATTTCTTGGAATGCGCCAACGACCGAGATGGGCTTCATGAACACGGACCTGACAGTGCAAGTGCATCGCGAGCCTGTGTCGGATTGGTTGGCCTCCGAGTCTGTCTGCCACTGGCAACCTTCGGGGATCGGAATGTCTCAGTCGGTGCTCTATGACACCGAAGGTCCTGTGGGCACCGCTTTGCAGACATTGGTTCTGTTCCCGCCTGCATAACATGTTGGCCGTTTCCTGCGCGTTTGCGTGAATGCGCATTGCCGCTGCGGGATTGAAACCCTATCTTGCGCCCATGCGCTGGCTTGCCGTTACCTTGACCTGTTGCCTGCCGTTGCCGGTTGTGGCTCACCCGCATGTCTTCATCGACACGGGGTTGGAGTTCATCGTCGACGACAAAGGCCAATTGACCCATGTGCGCGTCACTTGGGCTTATGATGAGTTCTTCTCGTTGCTGCAGCTCGAAGATATGCGTCTGGATCAGGATGGCGATGGCGTTCTGAGCAACAGCGAAGAGGCATTCCTGTCCGGCTTCGATGCCCAATGGGTCGAAGGGTATAATGGTGATCTGATCGTCTGGTCGGATGGTGAGATGGTGCCTTTGTCCGGCCCAATCGACGCCCGCGCCACGACCGAGGATGGCCGCATAGTGACGACCCATCTGCGCGCGGTCGAGGGTGGAGGCGTTCCGGCCACCGCGCTGACCTCGAAGGCATTTGATGAGACGTATTACACAGCATACGACGTGACGCGCCCGGTTACCGTATCCGGGCCGACCTCTTGCCAGATTGAGCGGATCGAGCCTGACATTGACGGCCAATTGGCGCAGATGCAGGCATTCTTGCTGTCGCTGGATGCCGATTACGATCTGGAAGAAAATGACATTCCGCTGGTCGGCGAGAATTTCGCGACTGAGATCCGCCTTTCATGTCCAAATACCTGATCGTCCCTGTCGCTCTGGCAATTGGGCTGTTGCTTTGGTTCTGGGGCACCGGCGGGTTTGACCAATTGGCGGCATGGGCGGCCGGGGAACAGCGGGAGTTCCAAAACCAGATCGCCCGATCCCTGCGCGCCGCCCGCGCCGAGCAACCCGAGGCCGTCGCAACCCTGCTGACAGTCTGTTTCGCGTATGGGTTCTTTCACGCCATCGGTCCCGGCCACGGCAAGGTGCTGATCGGAGGCTATGGTTTGGGCCGTCGCGTCGCCTTTTGGCGGTTGTCAGCGATCAGCGTGCTTTCCAGTCTTGGGCAGGCGATAACGGCCATCGTATTGGTCTATGCGGGCGTTTTGGTGTTTCAGATGTCACGCGAAAGCCTTGTGGGCGCGACCGAGCAGGTCATGGCCCCGGTCAGCTACGGAGCCATCACGGTCATCGGATTGTGGCTGGTTTTCCGAGCCACGCGGAGTTTTGCAAGGCGGCATCGCGCGAACGCGCATCACGATCATCACCATCATGACCACGATCACCATCATCACGGTGAGGTTTGCTCAGATTGCGGCCACAAACATGGGCCAACGCCTGACGAGGTAGCTCAGGTCGGTACCCTGCGCGAGGCACTGGTGTTGATCGCAGGGATCGCCGCGCGACCGTGCACAGGTGCACTGTTTGTGCTGATCCTGACGTGGCAGATGGGTATCGCAATGGTTGGCATCGCCGGGGCCTTCGCCATGGCACTGGGCACGGCGACCGTGACCACGCTGGTCGGATGGACCTCGTTCGGGCTGCGCGGCGGGTTGCTGGCGTCAGCATCCGCCACACGGTTTGCACAGGTGTTGGCCCCGACCATCGAGT
Source organism: Ruegeria sp. AM2 (assembly GCF_056540685.1). NCBI lineage: Bacteria > Pseudomonadati > Pseudomonadota > Alphaproteobacteria > Rhodobacterales > Roseobacteraceae > Ruegeria > Ruegeria sp. AM2. The sequence goes on from NZ_JBQFXE010000002.1 coordinate 106,241, forward strand.
TGGTTGCCGGGCTTGTGATCGTCGTCATCGCCAGCGGGCTGCTGCTGCGCGCGCTCTAGTCGAAAACCGGGTCGGGATATCCAACCCGCGCCAGATACAGCCCCTGAGGTGGGCAAACCGGACCACAGGCGGCGCGGTCAGCGGCCTCCAAAGCGTCCCGCACATCCTCTGGCGTCCATGCGCCTGCGCCGACCCGTTCCAGCGTGCCCACGAAACTGCGTACCTGATTGTGCAGGAACGACCGCGCGCGGACGTGGAAATGCACCTCGGGGCCGGAAAAGCCCTGAACCTGCTCAACCCGCAATTCGTCCAGCGTTTTGACCGGGCTGGCCGCCTGACAAATCGAGGACCGGAACGTCGTGAAATCGTGCCTCCCGATCAGCAAATCCGCGCCCGCCTGCATGGCCGCGACGTCCAGCTGGTGATTGATCTGCCAGACCTGCCCCGCGTCATGGGTCGCAGGGGCGCGACGCATCAGGATACGGAACAGATACTGCCGCTCAACCGCCGAAAACCGTGCGTGCCAGTCGTCCTCAACCCGCGCGGCTTTGACAATGGCCACTGGCTGCGGTTTGAGGTGATAGTTCAGCGCTTCTGACAAACGGAACGGGTCCCACTCTTTGTCCAGATCGCAATGGGCGACCTGACCCAGCGCGTGCACGCCCGCATCCGTGCGACCAGCAGCAGCGATGGTATGCGCACCGGGTTGAATGCGCGACAAAGCTTGCTCGATCGTCCCCTGAACCGAGGGCTGATCCTTTTGCCGCTGCCATCCGGCAAACGGCGCTCCGTGGTATTCGACTTTCAGCGCGTATCTTGGCATGGGCTGCTGGTAACGTGCTGTGCGATGACGGGCAAGGGCGCGAAAGCGCTGGTATGTCGCGGTGCGGCTACCTATCTTGAGCGAAACGAAAAAAGCGGGACGACGGTTTGGTCATTTCATCGCTGGCAGACAGTCTTGTGCGCGGGTTCGAAACCGTGGGTGACAGCGTGTCCGAGGCATTGTTGGAACCGGTGATCCGACTGGGAGTCACTGGCTTGGCGCGGTCGGGCAAGACGGTGTTCATTACATCTCTGGTCGCCAATTTGCTGGATCGCGGGCGGATGCCGGGTTTGGCGGCGCAGCAGGAGGGGCGGATCAACGCGGCTTATCTGCAGCCTCAGCCTGACGATACGGTGCCGCGTTTTGACTATGAAAACCATCTGGCCGCTCTGACCGGACCACAGCCCCATTGGCCTGACAGCACCCGCGCGGTGTCGGAACTCCGCTTGTCCTTCAAGGCCCGCCCTGCGGGACTGCTTGCAGGGTTGCAGGGGCCACGCAGGGTGCATCTGGATATCGTGGACTATCCCGGCGAATGGTTGCTTGATCTGGCCTTGCTGGACAAATCCTATGAGGCCTGGTCGACGGAAACCCTGACCCGTATCGGGGATCGGGCCGAGGCCGCCGATTTCATGGCGCAAGCCAAAGCGGCGCAACCGGGCGAGCCGCATGACGAGCCGCAGGCGCAGGCGCTGGCCAAGGCTTTTTCGACCTATCTGAACACGGCCCGCGATGCCGGGTTCTACGACTGCACGCCGGGGCGCTTTCTATTGCCGGGGGATCTGGCGGGCTCTCCGGTTCTGACGTTCGCACCATTGCCGGTGGATGGGGCCGCGCCCCGCCGCAGTCTGCATCGCGAGATGGCGCGGCGGTTCGAGGCGTATAAATCGCAAGTCGTGAAACCCTTTTTCCGTGATCATTTCTCAAAGATCGATCGTCAGGTTGTTCTGGTTGATGCGCTGGGTGCGATCCACAAGGGGCCTCGGGCGGTTGAGGATATGCGGCGCGCCATGGCCGATATCCTTTCTGCCTTCCGACCGGGTCGCAACGCGTGGCTCAGCCAGTTGCTGTTGGGCAAACGGGTTGAGCGTATCCTGTTTGCCGCCACCAAGGCCGACCATCTGCACCATCATCAGCACGGGCGACTGACCCATATCATCGAAGCGCTAACCCGAGAGGCCCGCGACCGCGCAAGCTTTGCCGGAGCCGAAACAGCGGCCCTCTCGCTAGCATCGCTGCGCACAACGACCGAAGAGGTCCGAACGCACAATGGCACCGAACTGCCCTGCGTTCGGGGCACGTTGCTGGATGGCAAACAGGCCGCATTCTACCCCGGAGAATTGCCTGAAGACCCCGCGCACCTTCTGGGCCCTGCGCGAAATGGAGCAGAGAGCTGGTTGGGTGACGACTATGGCGCGATGGCATTTGCACCCGCGCACCTGACCTTGCGGCCCGGTGACGGCCCCCCGCATATCCGGTTGGACCGCGCCGCCCAATTTCTGATCGGAGACCGGCTGTGACCGTGACGCTGCGCAGCGCCCGTAGTACGGATGCCGGGGCGACCGGCGAAATTCTGCACGGCTTTTCCCGCGAAAACGATTGGATGCCCGAGTTGCACAGCTGTGCCGAAACCATCTCGTATTGTGGTCGGATGATCGAACTGGGTTGGGTCACGGTTGCCGAGTCCGATGATGGTGTGCTCGGGTTTCTGGCCCTGAATGGGGATGAGGTGCTTTCACTTTATCTGACGGCGTCCGCGCGCGGGCAAGGGATTGGACAGCGCTTGCTGGACCACGCCAAGACCCGCCGTGCGCGCCTGTCGCTGTTTGCCTTTCAGGCCAACCATGGCGCGCGTCGTTTCTACGAACGCAACGGTTTTTCCGAGATCGCCCGAAGCGATGGCGCCGACAATGACGAAAACCTGCCGGACATAAAGTATGAATGGACACGGGAAGGGGAGGCTGATGGCTAAAGGTCCGGTTCTGATTGACCTTGATGATGAGGGCTCAGTCGCGGATGTTGCACAAGCGCCGCCAGTGCCCGACGTGGCTGAGCCACAGGGGCTGGCGATGCAAACAGCGGCTCGGCTCGCCGCACGCAAACCGTCCACTCTGTCGCGCTGGTTCTGGGGGCTGGCCGCAGCGGCAGTCGGCGCAGTGGTATCCATCGCGGCCTGGGATTTCGTCAATTCTCTGCTTCTGCGCGCGCCGGTGCTGGGCTGGGCGCTCACCGGCCTGATGGGTGCATTGGTCCTGGTCGCTCTGCTTATTGCTCTGCGAGAGTTGGCGGCGATTGGTCGCCTGTCCCGGGTGGATAGCATCCGCCGCGCGGCGGACAAGGCGTTGGCCGATGACGATCTGGAGCAGGCCCGCGCGGTGACGCGCCGCTTGGTCGGATTCTACAATGGGCGCGACGACACAAAATGGGGCCGGGACCGCTTGTCTGAGCGCGCGCAGGAACAGTTCGACGCCTCTGGCTTGCTAGCTCTGACCGAGGGTGAATTGCTGGCCCCGCTCGATGTCGCAGCCAGCCGCGAGGTCGAAGCTGCTGCGCGTCAGGTCGCCACTGTGACGGCGCTGGTTCCACTGGCGCTGGCGGATGTGGTGACGGCGCTGGCGGCCTCGCTGCGGATGATCCGGCGGATTGCCGAGATCTACGGCGGCAGGGCGGGCTTTTTGGGCAGTTGGCGTCTGACCCGCGCGGTTTTCGTACATCTGGTGGCGACCGGGGCCGTCGCAGTGGGCGATGACCTGCTGGAACCGGTCCTGGGCGGATCGGTCCTCAGCAAGCTGTCCCGCCGGTTTGGTGAGGGGCTGGTGAACGGCGCGCTCAGCGCTCGCGTCGGTGTCGCCGCGATGGAGGTCTGCCGTCCTCTGCCGTTTTCCGACCGCCATAAACCTTCCACGCGATCCATAATCAAACGCGCGCTGGCCGGGTTGTTTTCCAAAACTTGATCTGACGCAAGGCCGTGACATTCCGCTTCTTGCATAACAGAGGCGGAGCCAGCCATGACCGATCACGGACACAGCCAGCAGGAAATTGCAGAACGGATCAACGCGCCTCCGGGCCGAGGGGTGCTGCGGGACGTTGTGTACGGGGGTATCGATGGTTCAGTTACCACATTTGCCATCGTCGCAGGCGTCGCCGGTGCCGGACTGTCCCCATTCGTCATCGTTGCACTGGGGTTGGCCAATGTGTTGGCCGACGGGTTTTCCATGGCGGCGGGCAATTATTCGGGCACCAAGGCCGAACTGGACAATATCCGCCGTATCCGCGCCATCGAAGAACGCCATATCACCCAGTACCCCGAGGGCGAACGCCGTGAAGCGCGGGAAATCCTGTCGCGAAAAGGGTTGTCGGGCAACATTTTGGATCAGGCCACCGATGCGATCACCGCCAACCGCGACAACTGGATCAACCTGATGATCGAAGGGGAATACGGCCTTGGCAGTGTCGATCCGCATCCCCTCAAAGCTGCGACGGCGACCTTTCTCGCATTTCTGTGCGCCGGGATGATCCCATTATTGCCGTTTCTTCTGTCGTTTGAGCGTGCATTTGCCTTGTCGGCCTGGATGACCATGGCCGTGTTCTTCGCCATCGGTGCGCTCAAAAGCCGCTGGTCGCTGGCCCCGTGGTGGCGGTCCGGTGGTGAGACCTTGCTGATCGGTGGTGCGGCGGCATCCATCGCGTATCTGGTTGGGTCGTTGTTTCATCCATAAATGGTAGACCCTCTGGACCATCCTGCATGGGCGTCCTATAAGCGCGGCCATGTTTGACCGGATGGCCATCATTATTCGAATTATATCCCCGGCGCTCTGATATCGCGAGACGCCGGGCAAAGGTGCTTGAGTTATCGCACTGACCGCTTCGATCCATAAGACGACCCGAACATCCTGAGGACGCCCCAAATGTGCGCCGACACGACCCACACACCTGACTATAAAGACACGCTGAACCTGCCCAAGACCGACTTTCCCATGCGCGCGGGCCTGCCCAAGCGCGAACCCGCATGGCTGGAGCGTTGGGAAAAGATCGGCGTCTATGACCGCCTGCGTGAGAAGGAAGGCCGAAAGCCTTTCACGTTGCACGACGGTCCCCCCTATGCCAACGGACACCTGCATATCGGCCACGCGTTGAACAAGACGATCAAGGACATGATCGTGCGGTCTCATCAGATGATGGGCCATGACGCGCGCTATGTGCCTGGCTGGGATTGCCACGGCTTGCCGATCGAATGGAAGATCGAGGAACAGTACCGCAAGAAGGGCAAAAACAAGGACGAGGTGAACATCGTCGACTTCCGTCAGGAATGCCGCAAGTTCGCCGAGGGTTGGATTGACATCCAGCGCGAAGAATTCAAACGTCTGGGCATCACCGGCAACTGGCCCGATCCCTACATCACCATGGACTATCACGCCGAGGCGGTGATCGCGGATGAGTTCATGAAGTTCCTGATGAACGGGACTTTGTATCAGGGCTTAAAGCCCGTGATGTGGTCGCCGGTTGAAAAGACTGCTCTGGCCGAGGCCGAGGTCGAATATCACGACAAGGAAAGCTTCACCATCTGGGTGAAGTTCAAGGTCGTGAACACCGGCGACGTGACTCTGGACAACGCCTATGTGGTGATCTGGACGACGACCCCGTGGACCATGCCGTCGAACAAAGCCGTAGTTTATGGCGAAGACATCTCGTACGGCCTCTACGAAGTGACTGGCCGCCCTGAGGAATGCTGGGCGCGGATCGGTGAGCGTTATCTACTGGCCGATGACCGCGCGGCGGATGTCTTTGCGCGCGCGCGTCTGGACGACTCGATGTACCGCCGTCTGTGCGACGTCACGCAGGAGGATCTGGCAAAGATCCAGTTGACCCATCCGCTGGCAGGGGCCGAAGGCGGCAATGGCGAATGGGACGACATCCGCGATTTCCGTACCGCTGACTTCGTGACCGATACCGAAGGTACAGGTTTCGTCCATTGTGCGCCGTCGCACGGGATGGAGGAATTCGAGCTTTATCGTGATCTGGGCATGTTGGAGCAGGTCATCACTTATAACGTGATGGACGATGGCTCGTTCCGCGCCGATCTGCCGTTCTTTGGCGGCACATACATCCTGTCCCGCAAGGGTGGCGAGGGTGATGCGAACAAGGCCGTGATCGACAAACTGGCCGAGGTAGGCGGGCTGCTGGCGCGGGGCAAGATCAAGCACAGCTATCCGCATTCTTGGCGCTCGAAAGCGCCGATTATCTACCGCAATACGCCGCAGTGGTTTGCTTCCGTGGACCGCAAGCTGGACGATGGTATGGGCGAGATGGGCGATACCATCCGCGAACGCGCCCTGCGCTCGATCGACGAGCTGGTGAAGTGGACGCCGCAGACCGGTCGCAACCGTCTGTATTCGATGATCGAAGCGCGCCCGGATTGGGTTCTGTCGCGTCAACGCGCCTGGGGCGTTCCGCTGACGTGTTTCACCAAGAAGGGCGCTCTGCCGACTGACGCAGACTACCTGCTGCGCAATGAGGAATTGAACGCGCGTATCAAGGCAGCGTTCGAAAAAGATGGCGCGGATATCTGGTACACCGATGGGTTCAAGGAGGCGATCCTTGACGGCATCGCCAACCCGGAGGACTACGATCAGGTATTCGACGTGTTGGACGTCTGGTTCGACTCGGGTTCGACCCACGCTTTCGTTCTGCGCGACCGCGAGGACGGGACCGAGGACGGCATCGCCGACGTCTATATGGAAGGCACCGACCAGCACCGCGGGTGGTTCCATTCGTCTATGCTGCAGGCCTGTGGCACCAAGGGGCGCGCGCCCTACCGCAACGTGGTGACCCACGGCTTTACGCTGGATGCCAAGGGCAACAAGATGTCCAAATCGCTGGGCAACACGATCGTGCCGGAAGAGGTCATCAAGCAATACGGGGCCGATATCCTGCGTCTTTGGGTGGCTCAGACCGACTATACCGCCGATCAGCGGATCGGGCCTGAGATCCTGAAAGGCACCGCCGACAGCTATCGCCGCCTGCGCAACACGATGCGGTTCATGCTGGGATCGCTGGCCGATTTCACCGAAGCTGACCGGGTTGAACCGCAAGACATGCCGCGTCTGGAGCGTTGGGTGCTGAGCCGTCTGGCCGATCTGGATGAACAGGTGCGCAACGGCTATGCCGCGTTCGATTTCCAGGGCGTGTTCAGTGCTGTGTTCACCTTCGCCACGGTTGATCTGTCGTCGTTCTATTTCGACGTCCGCAAGGATGCCTTGTATTGCGACGGCGACAGCCTGCGCCGCCGGTCCGCGCGCACTGTGCTGGACATTCTGTTCCACCGTTTAACCACATGGCTGGCCCCGGTTCTGGTCTTCACCATGGAAGAGGTCTGGCTGGAACGTTTTGGCGGCGATGACAGCTCGGTCCATCTGGTGGATTTCCCGGACACGCCCACCGACTGGCGCGACGCAGGGCTTGAGGCGAGCATGGCCAAAATCCGCCGCGTACGCCGCGCGGTGACTGCCGCGTTGGAGGTGCAGCGCCAGGACAAGGTCATCGGCTCAAGCCTTGAAGCCGCGCCGATTGTCCATGTCGAGGATAGTGAGACCCGCGATCTGCTGGCCACGTTCGATGTGGATGACATGTGCATCACGTCGGGGCTGACCGTCACGGGTGATCCGGCCCCTGCGGAAGCCTTCCGCGCGCCCGAAATCGAAGGTGTCGCCGTGCTGTTCGAGAAGGCCGACGGTGACAAGTGTCAACGGTGCTGGAAAATCCTGCCCGATGTGGGACGTCATGCGCATGACGGCGTGTGCGGACGTTGTGACGAGGCATTGGGGTAAGCCTCTGCCGGGTGCGCGTTGGCAGGCTTTTGCGAGGCTCTGCCTCGCGCTCCGGGATATTTTGGGCCAGATGAAGGATGGATCGTCAGGATTTGGGTTGCAGGGGATGTGATGCATCTGCCACCGTGCTCTTATGCCTATGATCGCGGTGGATACGCAGTTCGGACGTCTTGGCGTTGAGGAATATGACGGTGCCATTGCCCGCCTGGTCTGGAATGGCCGGGATGAGGGGGCCTCGACAGCATTGTTGCGCGAGGCGGCGGCGCAGCTGGTCGCTTATGACGCGGGGCGGCTTCAGCGGTTCGATCTGCCATATCGCGTTGCGGGGTCGGTGTTTCAGCAACAGGTCTGCGATATCATGTACGCCATCCCCTTTGGCGACACGCTGACTTATGGGGATATCGCGAAGCAATTGGGCCAGCCCGCGCAGCCAGTGGGTCAGGCTTGCGGCGCAAATCCGATCCCTGTGATCATTCCGTGCCATCGCGTGTTGTCTGCCACGGGTCTTGGTGGGTTCTCTGGCGATGGCGGGATCGAAACTAAGGTTGCGCTACTGCGTCATGAGCGCGCCGCTGGTCTGCTTATTTGATCATAGGAAATCTGTTGCAATCCCGCCGGTTGAGGCCCAACTTATATCAGAAGCCGAATTTGAAGGACCAAATTGCATGAGCACTGCAACGGACCCCGCCGCTCGGAAGAAGATTATAATCGACCGATTGATGTCTCTTGAGGCTGAGGAGTTGGCGACAGCGCAAGCGCATTACGACGCGTTTCTGAAGGACTCGCAACTGGACGACCGCGAAACCCATGACAAGGATGACATTGCGGCCTCACGCGAGAATGCCGATCTGGCCGCGGCATTTGACGCGCCGGTACAGGCGCATCATGCCAAGATCGACGTGATCGAGAACACCGACTTCAGCGTCACCGATACCGTGCAGCCTGGCGCCGTCGTCAAGTTCAACAACCGCCGCTTTGTGGTATGTGTCTCGACCAGCAGGTTCGAGGTCGACGGCAAGACTTACATGGGTATTTCAACCCAAAGCCCGATTTATCTGGCCATGACCGGTCTGCAAGAGGGTGATGTGTTCACTCACAACGGAACCGAATTCGAGGTTGAAAAGGTCCTTTAACCTTTGCGCTGCGGGATCAACTGCTGTGCGATCCCGGCCGAGACCAGATACAAACTGGTGACGACCAACCCCCAATGCGCCCAGCTTTCGGGGTGGAAATCCACCCATGCCGCCCATCCGGCAAAGAAGGTCCATGCAAAAGCTATTGGCAGCGACAGGCTGCGCCAGCGTTCGGTGCGGACAGGATGTATGAACTTTAGCGGCAGGAACATTGCGACTGAAAGCAACGTGACCAGCAGCAGGATGACCCAGAAATTAGGCTCGAGCGCGAAGATAACGATCACGAACATGTTCCAGCAGCCGGGGAAGCCCGAGAATGAGTTGTCCTTGGTCTTCATGCGCGTATCGGCAAAATACATCGCGCTGGCAAAGGTGATGACGATGATTGCGAACCAGCCGGTCCAGCCGTCCATCAGGCCCGATTTGAACAAAGCGAAGGCGGGAATGAACACATAGGTCAGATAGTCGATGATCAAATCCAGCAGGACGCCATCGAACTCGGGCGCGTTGTGCTTGACGTGATAGTGCCGCGCCAAAGGCCCGTCGATGCCGTCCACGATGAAGGACACCACCAGCCAAAGATACATGAGACTCCATTTTTCTTCGACGGCGGCCAGCATGGCCAGCATCGCAAAAACGGCACCTGTGGCGGTGAAAAGGTGAACGGCTAGGGCTTTGAATCTTAATGTCATCCATGTCTCATGGACGATGCGCGCGTCAGATGCAAACCAAAAGCCCGGCCATTGTTGACCCGCTGCGGGGTTTGTCAGGCTTTGGGGTGCGCGCGGTTGTAAACCTCCATCAGGCGCGCGGTGTCGACGGCGGTGTAGGCTTGGGTCGTGGACAGCGAGGCATGGCCGAGCAGTTCCTGAATGGCGCGCAGATCGCCTCCGGCTGACAAAAGATGGGTGGCAAAGCTGTGGCGCATAGCGTGTGGAGTCGCGGTCGCGGGCAGGCCAAGTTGCATTCGTGCCTTTGCCATAGCGCCCTGAATGGCCCGAGGGTTCAGCGGGCCGCCACGGACACCGCGAAACAAGGGGGCCGCTGGCGATTGCGAATGCGGGCACAACTTAAGGTAACGGTCGACCGCCACACGCGCGGCGGGAAGAACAGGCACGATACGCTCTTTCCCGCCTTTGCCGAGGATGCGCAGCGTATCAGGCAGAGGCGCGTCGGACCCGGTCAGCGACAGCGCCTCGGAAATACGCAGACCGCAGCCGTATAGAAGGGTCACGACCGCGACGTCCCGCGCAGACACCCAATCGTTCACCGATTGCAGTTCAACGGTTTCGATCATCGCGCGCGCGGCGTCTTCAGCCAGCGGACGAGGCAGTTTTTTGGTGAATTTTGGCGCACGAGCGGACAGGACCGCTGTGGGTTCAAACCCTTCACGCTCGGCCAACCAGCGATAGAAGCTTTTGACCGCTGACAGCTTACGAGCCAAGGATCGCGCGCCAACTCCGGAATTGCGCTGATCGGCCATCCAGGCGCGCATGTCGGCAACGCTGATGCGCTCCAGCGCCTTCAGCCCCTGCTGTTCATTATGATGTACTGTCATGAACGACAGAAATTCGGTGACATCGCCCCGGTATGCGGCCTGTGTGTTTTCGGACCGCCCCCCCAGCGCGCCCAGACCGTCCAGCCAGTGCTGTAACGCGTCTCGGCAAGCGGGGGAAATCAGGCTCATGACAACCAGTGGCGCATCGATCGTTCAAAAACACCGGCGAAGAAGGCCAGCAAATCAGTGCCCAACTGAGGCGAAAAATGGTGCGGGTCATTCGCGGCCATGACAATCATACCGGGAAGGCGGCCAGGCCCGAGGTTGAGCTTGAGGCAGGCCTCGGACTGCAGATGAGTGCTGTCGTTGCCGAACACCTGAGGGTTGGGTCGGTGCACCTCGCGCAGGATGACATCACGGGCCGGGCCTGAGCGATCGAATGTCAGGTAGTTCTGAACAAACCCCGGTTCGGCCACAGTTAGAACACCGCCGAGCTTGTTGATCGCTGGATCGTCGCGCATCAGGGTTGTTTCAAGAACCAGCGTGATATGGTCCACGCGCAAAATTTCGGCCACGTCATTGCCAAGCGCGCGCAAGAAGTCCTCGAACTCAACAGGTTCGAGCAGGCGCAGGATCGCGCGGTGGACCTGATTGGTGCCAGCAAGGTTCTCATAGGCCGCAGCGATGACGGATCGGTGCGTGTCTTCCAGTCGGTCCAGACGCGCCTCAAGCCGCTGCATGGCGATGCCCCGCAGGTCGATGACGTTGTCGCCACGGGCTTGTTCATTGGCCATGACAAGCGCCTGCATCAGGTCCTTGTCGTCCAGAATGGCGTCTGGTTCGGCCAAAATCGCCGCGCGCAGATTGTCCTTGAGAATTGTGTTGCTGCTCATGTCCTGTCCGGTCGTCTTTTGTTTTGGCAGGCTTATAACATGAGCAGGCGAATTTGCCTCGGAAAAAATGCACGCAGAAGTGGATTTCGTTCCTGCTGTGGCGGAGGCGCTCCCGCCTGCAAGTCCCTGATCACAGATCAGAGTCTGGCAGTTGGGCCGGGCGCGGTGCCTTTCGGCACCGCGCGGTTGCATTGTGCTTCAAAGGATCTTTTGACCGGTCTTGGCCCAGTCGGCCAGGAATGTCTCAAGTCCTTTGTCCGTCAGCGGGTGGTCTGCCAGTTTTTTGATAACTGCGGGAGGGGCCGTAATAACATCAGCCCCAATGCGGGCGCTGTCGGTAACGTGATTCACAGTGCGGATCGAAGCGGCGAGAATTTCGGTTTCGAACCCGTAATTGTCGTAGATCTGGCGGATATCGGCGATCAGGTCCATGCCGTCGAGGTTGATGTCATCCAGGCGACCAATGAAGGGCGAGATGAAGGTCGCGCCAGCTTTTGCGGCCAACAGCGCTTGATTGGCCGAGAAGCACAGGGTCACGTTGACCATCTGGCCTTCATCGCTGAGCGTTTTGCAGGTTTTGAGGCCGGCCCATGTCAGCGGTACTTTGACGGCGATGTTGGGTGCGATTTTGGCCAGCTTGCGCCCCTCGGCGATCATATCGTCGGCTTCCGTGGCCACAACTTCGGCAGACACGGGGCCTTCGACCAGATCGCAGATTTCTTTGGTTACTTCCAGAATGTCGCGGCCCGATTTCAGGATCAGCGAGGGGTTGGTGGTTACGCCGTCCACCATGCCCAGGTCGTTCAGTTCGGCGATGGCGTCGATCTCGGCTGTGTCTACGAAGAATTTCATGCGGGCAGTCCTTTGATGGGTTGGCCTTGGTCGCGGATGGCTTTACCTCAAAGAGACCCATGCTGGAACCCCCTGCGAAGGATATGCCGTGAGCGCTAACGGATTTTTCGACGAAGGAGAGCTTGTGGCGGTGCTAACCACGCAGCCGCTGGACCGGACGTTGGATTACAAAGCGCCTGAAGGGGGCTGCTTTCTAGGTGCGTTTGTCGAAGTCCCGTTGGGGCCGCGCAAGGTGTTGGGTGTGGTTTGGGGTCCGGGGCAGGGGGGCTTTGATCTGAGCAAGGCGCGCTCGGTGATCCGGGTGCTTGAGGTCGCGCCGATGCGCGAAGAGATGCGGTTGTTTCTGGGCAAGGTGGCCGATTACACGCTGACCCCGATGCCTGCGATGTTGCGTCTGGCGACCCGCGCGCCGGGGCTGGGGGATCCGCCATCCATGCGGAAAGTGTACCGTTTGGGCGATGCCTTGCCTGACCGGATGACCGATGCGCGGTCACATGTGCTGGAAGTGCTCCGCGAATATGGCGGATTGGCATTCACGCTGAAGGAATTGGCCGATCAGGCGGGGGTGACGTCTTCGGTCGTGAAGGGCTTGGTCAAGCAAGGTGCAGTGCGCGAAGAAGATAGTCCGCGCGATCTGCCATATCCGCGATTGGACCCCGATTTGACGGGCAAGCAGCTAACCGAGGATCAGGCCACCGCAGTGGCGCGGCTGCAGGCAGGGCAGCGCACAGGGGACTATGGCACGACATTGCTGAAAGGCGTGACGGGTTCGGGCAAGACCGAGGTTTATCTTGAGGCCGTGGCCGAGGCTCTGCGCATGGGACGGCAGGCGCTGGTTTTGCTGCCCGAGATTGCTCTGACCGCAGAATTCCTCACGCGGGTCGAGGCCCGGTTCGGCGCGCGCCCGGCGGAATGGCATTCGGGCGCGACCATGACCGAACGCCGCCGGGTCTGGCGGATGGTCGGGCAAGGTGAGGCGCAATTGGTCGTCGGGGCTCGGTCTGCGCTGTTCTTGCCGTTCCGCGATCTGGGGCTGGTGGTGGTCGATGAGGAACACGACACCTCTTACAAACAGGAAGACGGAGTGCATTACAGCGCGCGGGACATGGCGGTTCTGCGGTCATCGATCTGCGGCGCGCGGGTAATTCTTGCCAGCGCGACGCCGTCGCTGGAGAGCTGGGCCAATGCCGAAGCCGGTAAATATGAGCGGCTGGACCTGACCTCGCGCTTTGGGGCCGCGGTGCTGCCCGAGATGAAACCCATCGACATGCGGGCCGAGCAGATGCAGCCAGGGACGTGGATTTCGCCGTCGCTGCGACAGGCGGTAGGACAGCGGATTGAGCGCAGAGAACAGTCTCTGCTGTTCATCAACCGCCGCGGCTATGCGCCGGTGACTCTGTGCCGGGCATGTGGCGAGCAGATCGCCTGTGACCACTGCGACGCGCGCATGGTCGAGCATCGGTTCCTCAAGCGCCTCATGTGCCACCAGTGCGGTGAGACGAAGCCGATGCCGGACGCTTGCCCATCCTGCGGGGCCGAGGGCAAGCTGGCCCCGGTTGGCCCCGGGATCGAACGGTTGGCGGAAGAAGCCGAGGCGACCTTCCCCGAGGCCAAGATCGCGATGCTGAGTTCTGATCTTTTCGGTTCGGCCCGTGCGCTGAAGGCCAAGATCGAAGAGATTGCCGAAGGGGATGCGGATATTGTTATCGGCACGCAGTTGGTCGCCAAGGGGCACAATTTTCCCAAGCTGACGCTTGTAGGGGTGATCGATGCGGACCTGTCGCTGCATGGGGCGGACTTGCGGGCGGCCGAGCGAACGTTCCAATTGATGCGACAAGTTGCAGGCCGGGCTGGTCGGGCGGACAAGCCGGGACAGGCACTGCTGCAGACCTTCCAACCGGAACATCCGGTGATCCGGGCCATTCTGTCGGGTGATGAGGAAGGGTTTTGGAAGGCCGAAGCCGCCGGGCGTCAGGCCGCGGGCGTCCCGCCCTATGGGCGCATGGCAGGGATCGTTCTGTCCGGCCCCGAGGTCGGGCCGGTTTTTGACATCGGCAATGCGATGGCGCGCAACGATGCCCCTCTGCGTGCCATAGATGCGCAGGTTTTCGGGCCCGCACCCGCACCCATTGCCCGAATCCGGGGAAGGCACCGCGTGCGTCTCTTGGTCAAGGCCCCCAAGGGTGCCCCGATCCAGGATGCCATCGCCCGCTGGATCGCCCCTCTGCGCCTGAAGGGCGACATCCGCCTGACCATCGATATTGACCCACAGAGCTTTTACTGACCTCTGCATCTGCGCAGATCGGTTGTGCGCTGCCCCCCTCGCCAAAGCGCGAAAATGAGCGTAGAGCGGTGTCATGCTGAAACCCATACCGCTCTCTGAGGCGCAGAGCCTTCCGTTCTGGCGCCGACCCATTGCGCTTCTGTTCATGATGGCATTGATGATGCCCATCGCGTTCAACGCATGGAGCGCCCTGCTGAACAATTTCGTCATCGAGGTAGCGAATTTCGACGGTGCAGATATCGGCCTGCTACATACCGTCCGCGAAATTCCCGGTTTTCTGGCCGTGGGCGTGATTGCCGTGATCATATTCATCCGCGAGCAGGTCCTGGCCATGATCTCGCTGATAATGTTGGGCGTTGCGACAGCTGTAACGGCCTGGTTCCCCAGCCTTGGCGGGTTGTTGTTCGTGACACTGTTCAGCTCAATCGGGTTTCACTATTACGAGACGGTGAACCAGTCGCTGCAGTTGCAATGGCTGCCCAAGGACCGGGCGCCGCAGGTGTTGGGTTGGCTGGTGGCTATGGGCTCGGCCGCCACCGCAGTGGTTTACGGTCTGATCGTGCTGACATGGGACCGGTTCGATCTTTCCTATAACTTCGTCTTCATGGCTGCCGGAGGCGTGACTGCCCTGTTGGCGCTGTTCTGCCTGCTGGCTTATCCGCAATTTGACTCGCCGACGCCGCAGACCAAAAAACTGATCCTGCGCAAACGCTATTGGCTGTACTATGCACTGCAATTCATGGCGGGCGCGCGGCGGCAGATCTTCGTTGTCTTTGCAGGTTTCATGATGGTCGAGAAATTCGGGTTCGAGGTGCATGAGCTAACCAGCCTCTATCTGATCAATCTGGGGATCAACATGGCTGCCGCGCCGATGCTGGGCAAAGCGGTGGCAAGGTTTGGCGAACGCCGCACCCTGATCTTCGAATACGCCGGTTTGGCCATTGTCTTCGCGGCCTATGGCGGCATCTATTGGTTTGGCTGGGGCGTGGTTTTGGCCGCGATCCTATATGTCATCGACCACGTTCTGTTTGCTCTGGCGCTTGCGCTGAAGACTTATTTCCAGAAGATCGCCGACCCCGCAGACATCGCCCCGACCGCAGCGGTGGCCTTTACCATTAATCACATCGCGGCCGTATTCCTTCCTGCGCTGCTGGGCTTGCTTTGGGTCGTCTCGCCCGGCGCGGTCTTTGCGCTTGCCGCCGCGATGGCAATGATCTCGCTGGCGCTGTCGCTGCTGATCCCGCGCCATCCCGAGGCGGGGAATGAGACCATACTGTCGAAATACGTCCCGGCCCCGGCGGAATAGGCCGGCGCTTGACGTCCGCTGCCTGTGGCCCTAGGCGCTGTGCCAACGGACACAGGAGGCGCAGATGCCCACATTCACCGCATTTACCACTCTGACCGGCAAGAAAACCGCCGAAGGCTTGGGCGAGGCGATGGAGCGGCTAGACCCGGAACCAACAGGCGTCGGGGTTTTTGAGGTCGAAGACGGCTCGGGCTTGTGGGAGGTTGGCGGCTATTTCACCGAAGCCCCGGACGAGACTGCGCTGGCAGTGCTGGCTGCAGCCTTCGATGCCAAGCCATTTGTTGTTTCGGAACTGCCCGAAACCGACTGGGTCGCCCATGTGCGCCGCGAGCTGGCCCCGGTCGAGGCTGGCCGGTTCTTTGTCTATGGCAGCCACGATGCGAATAAACTACCCGCAGGTCGCATCCCTCTACTGATCGAGGCGGCGATGGCCTTCGGCACCGGGCATCATGGAACAACCTTGGGATGCCTCAAGGCGCTGGATCACCTGTTAGAGCAAGGGTTCACGGCGACCAAGGTGGCCGACATAGGCTGTGGCACTGCGGTTCTGGCGATGGCTGCTGCGCGCGTTTGGGACGGGGATATCATTGCCAGTGATATCGATCAGGTTGCCGTCGATGTGGCCGAGGCCAATCTGAAGGCCAATGGCATGTCGGGACAGGTCCGATGTGTCGAAGCCGCAGGTTTTGATCACTCTGAACTGCACGCACTCGCTCCGTATGATCTGATTTTTGCTAATATTCTCAAAGGTCCTTTGGTCGCCTTGTCCCCCGAAATCGCCGCGAATCTGCGGGTGGGCGGCTACGCAATCCTGTCGGGAATCCTCAATGAACAGGCAGACGACGTGATTTCTGTTTATCTACAAAACGGCTTCAATCTGACCCAAAAGGCCAAGATTGGCGAATGGACGACGCTAATCTTAACGAAACAGGGCGCAAATTAGGCAATTTGCGGGAGTCTTCTGGATTCGCGTCACTCTTTTGACGCATTCTGTGTCTACCGTCTCTGGATGCAATGAGGGGGCGGTTTTCGGAGGCTGCCATGACGGTAAAACAACTGGAATTCGATCAGCGCGTGACGCAGCTGACCAAAAAGCACCAGAAACTCAGCCGTGGTTACCGCGCCACTATGCGGTCGGACGGGTTGGTTGTGATGAAGCCACAGCGTGTCCGATCGGCGGTTCCGGCCAAGGTTCTTGTGCTGTGTATACTTGGGTTTTTCGGCTTCAAGGCGTTCTTGTTGGCCAATATCGGCAGCGGCGGTTACCAGATTCGTGTGGACAGCCTTGCGCAGGGAACCCCGGTTGAACAGGCGGGTGCCTGGATCATGCAAATTGACCCTGTATCCGAGTATTTGGCGCTACAAGTCAAAAAGCTAACGTTCTAACCCAAAAGGCTCCGGCAAAAAAAACACCGTATGTCATTCGACACACGGTGCTTTCTTGCGCCCCACCGAGGGAGGAGAGGGGGCGTGTGAGTGGTAGCTTTATTTCTTTTAATTCCGGTTATCTGCCAAAGCGGTGATATCGCCCCGGCACAGACCGATGTCGTCCAATTCACGATCCGTCAGACCATTTAGCGCGTTGCGGGTTGCGCGGGCGTCGCTCCATTCCTCAACGGCATTTACAACCGATGCGAAAAGTCCGCCGATACGGCCAGCGAGGCCGAACGAGCCAGTGGTGGTGCGGGTGGTGTCCAGTGCAGCCATATCCTGTTCCTTCTGGTTTGAGTTAACGTGTCGTTCTTTCGATCTGACGGGCATCTAGTGCTGAGATACGGGCAACGCAAGTGCAGAAATTGCATTTGTCCTATGCGTTTTCTGCAAGGCTTTTGGAGCATGAAAAGCCCTTAATTTATTGGCCATTAGGGCGTAACGTTAAGTGTCGAATTCGGACATTTTGCTGTCGCAAACAGGCTGTTTTGTCGGCGGTGGAACAGGTGTGTCGCAATTGGACTTCGGGTCAAATCGCTTGGAAAATGTTCATGCTTCGTGCTAATCCGATGGAAAGATCACAAAAACCCGAGCAGGCTGGGGCACAACATGCGAATTCTGGGCATTGATCCGGGGCTCAGGACCCTGGGATGGGGCGTCATCGAATCGCATGGCAGCCGTCTGAGCCACGTCGCAAACGGCTTGTGTAAGTCAGATGGCGACGATCTGGGCGAGCGTCTGTTGTCTTTGCACAATCAAATCGTCGAGGTCATCGCTGACCATCGCCCCGATCAGGCAGCAATCGAGCAGACATTTGTGAACAAGGATGGGGCCGGAACGCTCAAACTCGGTCAGGCGCGTGGGGTCGCGTTGCTGACGCTGGCGCAGGCTGGATTGCCGGTTGGAGAATATGCGCCGAACCGCGTCAAGAAAACCGTCGTGGGCGTCGGTCATGCCGAGAAAGAACAGGTCTTGCACATGGTCAAACTGCAATTGCCCGGTTGTCAGCCCAAGGGTGCGGACGCGGCGGATGCGTTGGCGATCGCAATCTGTCATTCCTACTACGGTGCCGCGCCGCAATCGCGGATGAAAGAGGTGCGCGTATGATTGGCAAATTGACAGGGCGGCTGGACTATCGCGCGGCGGATCATGTTCTGATCGATGTGCGTGGCGTTGGTTACATTGTTTATTGCTCGGACAGGACGATGGCCGCTTTGCCCGGTGTGGGCGAAGCGGTGGCGATCTACACCGATATGGTCGTGCGCGAGGACCTGATGCAACTGTACGGCTTCCTTTCGTTGGTCGAGAAGGAATGGCATCGCCTGTTGTGCTCAGTTCAAGGGGTTGGCGCGAAGGTATCGCTGGCAATTCTGAGCGCTTTGGGACCGGACGGTGTCAGCCGCGCGATTGCGTTGGGCGATTGGGGGGCGGTGAAGGCGGCCAAAGGGGTCGGACCCAAGACGGCGCAGCGGATCGTTCTGGACCTCAAGGACAAGGCCCCCGGCGTGATGGCTATGGGCGGTACGATCACCGAGGCGATGGATGGCCCCGGTTTGGACGTGGTGGAATTGTCTGAACCTGCGCCTGCGCCCAAACGTGTGGCTCAACCGGCCTCGGGCAACGCGGCAGCCTCTGCCGGGGCGTTGTCGGCATTGTCGAATCTGGGCTATGGCCCATCCGAAGCTGCCTCGGCGGTGGCAGAGGCCGCAGCGACGACGCCGGATGCGGGCGAGGCCGATTTGATCCGGGCCGCTCTGAAACTGTTGGCTCCGAAAGGGTGATTGAATGGTAGACGCTGATCCCGCCCTGCGACCAGACCCTTTACCCGAGGACAACGACCGTGCGCTGCGCCCTCAGGGACTGGACGAGTTTATCGGTCAGGCCGAAGCCCGCGCCAACCTGCGCATTTTCATCCAATCCGCCCGTCAGAGGGGCGAGGCAATGGATCATACGCTGTTTCATGGCCCTCCGGGGTTGGGGAAAACCACTTTGGCTCAGATCATGGCGCGCGAGTTGGGGGTGAATTTCCGCATGACATCAGGCCCGGTGCTGGCAAAGGCAGGGGACCTGGCGGCGATTCTGACTAACCTGGAATCACGAGACGTGCTGTTCATCGACGAAATTCATCGCCTGAACCCTGCTGTAGAAGAAGTTCTCTACCCCGCGATGGAAGACTTCGAACTGGATTTGGTGATCGGTGAAGGCCCTGCGGCCCGGACGGTTCGGATCGAATTACAGCCCTTTACGCTGGTGGGGGCTACGACGCGGATGGGGCTGCTGACAACGCCTTTGCGCGATCGCTTTGGCATCCCGACCCGGTTGCAATTCTACACAGTGGACGAATTGCACGAGATCGTAACCCGCAACGCCCGCAAACTGGGCGCGCCCGCCGATGATGATGGCGCGCGCGAGATTGCACGACGGTCCCGCGGGACCCCGCGGATCGCTGGGCGTTTGCTGCGGCGGGTGGTGGATTTTGCCATTGTCGAGGGCGACGGGCGGATTACGCGCGAGCTTGCGGATAGTTCGCTGACGCGGCTGGGCGTAGACAAGCTGGGTCTGGACGGCGCGGATCGGCGTTACCTTAAGCTGATCGCCGAGAACTATGCCGGTGGACCCGTGGGGATTGAAACACTCTCGGCGGCGCTCTCGGAAAGTCGGGACTCGCTGGAAGAAGTCATTGAGCCCTACTTGTTGCAGCAAGGCCTGATCCAGCGTACCCCGCGCGGGCGGATGCTGGCGCAAAAGGCGTGGACGCATCTGGGCATGGCAGCGCCAAAGCGGCAGAGCGATCTGTTTGGTTGAAGCCGCGCGACTTAGAACATAAGCCTTCAGCGAGAGTATTTTTGAAAAGATGAAGGACTGCGCGTGACTCCGAACGAGATTGAAGCGCTGTTTACCCGCGAAAGTGGTGACTTTCTATTCGCGCGCTGGGGACGACCCATTGTGCCTGTCGTCTTTGGTGTCGAGGACGCGACACTGGCGACAGTCAAGGGCGCGTTTGAGGCCGTTGTCGCACTCGCCGGACATCAGATGGCCGAGACCGACCCGGAACTGGGCGTGAACTGTATGATGTTTTTCTTTCGCGATTGGAAGGAATTGCTGGAAGTGCCGGATTTGGATCGGCTGATCCCGGATCTTGGCCCGTTGGTTGAACGATTGCTCGCGGCGGACGCCAACCAGTATCGAATTTTCCGGTTCGAAGATGATGGCGCGATCCGCGCCGCGTTTGTATTCCTGCGAATGGATCAGGAATTGTCCAAGGTTCCGGCCGAGACATTGGCGCTCAGCCAGGTGGTGCAAACGATTTTATTGTGGTCGGATGCTGCATTTCGCAGCCAATCCCCGCTGGCGGTTGCAGGTGACGCAACGATCTTGAGGCCGGACATTGCCGGTCTGATCCGCGCCGCCTACGATCCGGTCTTGCCGGGTGCTGCGCAAGACGCCTCTCACGCGTTGCGCCTGTTTGCAAGATTGGAGCAGCCGCAATGACGCACACATACCCTGTTCGCGTTTATTACGAAGACACCGATATGGGCGGGGTCGTCTATCACGCGAACTACCTGAAATTCATCGAACGCGCCCGGTCGGATTATGTGCGCCAACTGGGTAACGACCAAAACGCGATGCGGGATGCTGGGATCGTCTGGGTCGTACGGCGGATCGAGGCTGACTATCTGGCCGCAGCCAAGTTCGAAGATGAATTGGTCGTGGAAACCGAGGTCGAGTCTCTGTCAGGTGTCAGGCTGACCATGGCGCAGGTGGTCAAGCGCGGAGCTGATGAGATTTTCCGGGCCACTGTCACCGCAGTTTGCATGAACGCACAGGGCAAACCCGTGCGCCTTCCGGCAGAGATTCGCGCATTGATGTAACAATTTCGCCCTCAGGGGTGGTTCTGTTGGCTTTTCACATCCATCTACGCTAGCGTTTGGCAAAACAAGGCCAAAAGGCCGTCAGGCAAAAACTAAAGAGCAGGTTCATGGAAGCTGAAACGCTGGCGCTGGCGCAGGAGATCGATTTCTCCATGTGGGGGCTTTATGCCCGCGCGACCTTTATCGTCAAACTGGTGATGCTGATGCTCATCGGCGCATCGATCTGGTCCTGGGGGATCATCATTCAGAAGCTGATCAACTACCGGGCCGCCCGGCGCGAGGCGCAGGTTTTCGATGAGAGCTTTTGGTCTGGAAACCCCCTGGATGAGTTGTTCGAGCAGATCGGAACGCAGCCGGATGGCAGTTCCGAAAAGATTTTTGCCGCAGGGATGATCGAATGGCGGCGATCACACCGGACGGATGGTGGTTTGATCGCCGGAGCCACGGCGCGGATCGACCGGTCGATGGATGTGGCCATCGCGAAAGAGGCTGAAGGGTTGCAGAAAGGTTTGTCCATTTTGGCGACCGTGGGCTCTACAGCCCCATTCATTGGTCTTTTTGGCACGGTCTGGGGCATCATGAATGCGTTCATCGAGATTGCCGAGCAGCAGAACACCAACCTTGCCGTAGTAGCGCCGGGGATTGCCGAGGCGCTGTTGGCCACCGGACTGGGCCTGCTGGCCGCGATCCCGGCCGTGATTTTCTACAACAAACTCAGTGCAGATAGTGACCGGATCGTTGGCGGTTATGAAGCGTTTGCTGATGAGTTCGCCACCATCCTGTCGCGCCAGTTGGACGGCTGAAGATGGGAGCGGCGGTTCAGCAAAGCTCGGACGGAAATGGGCGCAGGCGCGGGCGGCGGCGTGGGCGCGCGCAGCCAATGGCCGAGATCAATGTGACACCTTTTGTCGACGTCATGCTGGTGCTGCTTATCATCTTCATGGTCGCCGCGCCATTGCTGACCGTTGGCGTGCCCGTCGATCTGCCCAAGACCGCCGCCAGCGCGTTGCCCGGCGATAACGAAGAGCCGTTAACCGTAACCCTGACGGCGGACGGGCGTGTACAGATCCAGACAACGGATGTGCAGCGCGAAGAGTTGATTGGCCGTTTGCGCGCCATTGCGGCAGAACGCAGCAGCGACCGAGTGTTCCTGCGCGCGGATGGGGCTATTCCCTATGCTCAGGTGATGCAGATCATGGGCGCTCTGAATGCAGGTGGTTTTTCCAATGTGGGCCTTGTGACCGATACCGGCGGGCCGACGCTGGATGATGGTGGAGAGTGAGGCTGCGCGGTGGATACCGGCACCAAGATTTCGGCGATTGCGCATGTCAGCCTGATTGGCTGGGCGCTGCTAGGCGGGACCTTCCGGTCCGAGCCGCTGCCGATGGCCGTACAGGATGTGTCCGTGATCTCGGCTGAGCAATTCGCGGCCATGACCGCCCAGCGGAACGCGCCTGAGGTGTCTGAACCGACCGCACTGCAGCAACCTGATCAGCCCAATGAAGTGAACGCGCCCGAACCTGAACCGGATGAGCAGCCGACCCCGGAATCCGTCTCGGTCCCCGAACCCGAACCCGAACCCTTGCCGGAAACTGTCGAATTGCCGCCGGAACCGGAGGTGATTGAGCAGCCGCCGACGCTGGATCAGCCTGACACAGAAGTCGCGGCGCTTCCGGTCCCTCCCGGCCCCGAAACCGCGCCTCGCCCGGCGGACAAGATCGCGCCAGAGCCGATTGCCCCACCTCCGCCAGATGCCAAGCCCGATGACGTCGAGACTCCACCAGTTTCGTTGGATGAAGGGGCAGATACCCAGCAGGAACAGCAGGATCAGACTGCGCCTGAAGAAGCCGCGCCCGAGATCGTGACCGAGGCGGAAGAGGTGGATGATCCGGCTCCGAAGACATCTCCGCGCCCGCAAGTGCGACCGAACCGACCGGCCCCTCAGCCCGAACCCGAAGTGGCCGAGGCCCCTGAGCCTGAGCCGGAAGAGCCGTCGTCAAACAACGAAGCTGCAATCAACGACGCCCTTGCCGAGGCGCTGGGCAACGGAAGCGAACCATCGGGGCCGCCGCTGACCAGCGGTGAAAAAGATGCCATGCGAGTGGCGGTGTCGCGCTGTTGGAACGTAGGCTCGCTGTCGACGGACGCCTTGGAGACCGTCGTCGTCGTCGGATTTTCTCTGTCACGCGATGGCAAGGTGGTCGGTGGCAGCCTGAGGATGCTCGACAGCTCCGGCGGAACTGCGGCATCGGCAAAACAAGCCTACGAAGCCGCCCGCCGCGCGGTTTTGCGCTGCGGCGCGAAAGGATACGAACTGCCTGCTGACAAATACGCGCAATGGCAGGATATTGAGATTACATTCAATCCCGAGAGGATGCGGATCAAATGATGAAACTTCTGACCAGCCTCTTTGTTGGCCTGACCCTGATTTCAGCGCCGGTTTATGCTCAGGACGGACCTCTGCGATTGGAAATCGACGAAGGGATCATTGAACCCTTGCCCTTTGCGGTACCAAGCTTCGTGCCCGATAACGCAGCCGCAGGTCAGTATGCGCAAGACATCTCGCGGGTCATCTCATCGGACCTGACTGGAACCGGGTTGTTTCGCGAGATTTCCTCGGATGCGTTCATCAGCCGCGTCAGCAGTTTCGATGCGCCCGTCCAGTTTGCCGACTGGAAAGCCATCAACGCACAGGCGCTGGTGACCGGGGCGGTGAATGTCGCGGGCAACCGACTGACGGTGCGATTCCGGGTGTGGGACGTGTTTTCGGGCGCTGAACTGGGCAATGGCTTGCAGTTCGCGGGTACAACCGAGGGCTGGCGGCGCATGGCGCACAAGGTGGCGGATCAAGTCTACAGCCGGATCACGGGCGAGGGGGCCTATTTCGACAGCCGCGTCGCGTTCGTGTCCGAGAGTGGCCCCAAGGACCAGCGCCTTAAACGGCTGGCGATCATGGATTATGATGGGGCGAATGTGCAGTACCTGACTGACAGCGCCGCAATCGTGTTGGCCCCGCGCTTCTCGCCGACCGGTGACCGCCTGCTTTACACCAGCTATGAGACCGGTCGCCCGCAGATCTATGTATTGGATATCGCGCGCGTACGTCGGCAGGAATTGAAGACGCAAGACGGCACGATGAGCTTCTCTCCGCGCTTCTCGCCAGATGGCCGGTCGATCGTCTATTCGCTGTCGCAAGGCGGGAATACTGACCTGTGGCGGATGGATTTGGCCTCGGGTCAAAGTGCGCGGCTGACGAACACGCCTGCCATTGAGACTGCGCCCAGCTATTCACCGGACGGAAGTCAGATCGTGTTCGAAAGCGACCGTTCAGGGTCGCCGCAGCTTTATATCATGCCTGCCAATGGGGGCGAGGCGACGCGGATCAGCTTTGGCCAAGGGCGCTATGGCACGCCCGTATGGTCCCCGCGCGGCGACCTGATCGCGTTCACCAAACAGAACAAGGGCCGGTTCCACATCGGAGTGATGCGCGTGGATGGCAGCGAGGAACGCCTGCTAACCGCGTCGTTCCTGGACGAGGGGCCAACATGGTCTCCGAATGGCCGCGTCATCATGTTCACGCGCGAAACACAGGGCGCAAGCGGGCGTTCGACGCTGTATTCGGTGGACATCTCGGGGCGCAATCTGAAACCGGTGCGTACCCCTGACGGTGGCAGCGATCCGTCATGGGGGCCGTTGCAAAATTGATCGGGGTGACGAATCGGAAAAGTTCACAAAAAACCTGCACTGTGTTAGACAGGCGGCAATAAAGATACAAAAGACGAGGCACTTGAAATGAAGCTATTGAGCAAAATCGCAGCGGTGGGCGCGCTGGCGTTGATCGCGGCGTGTACAAATAACGATCCTTCGGCTTTAGGCGGTGGCGCGGGCGGCAACGGCGCGCTTGTACCAGGGTCCCCCAGCGATCCGCGGTCTCCGGCCTATTTCCAGCAGACGGTGGGTGACCGGGTACTGTTTGCGGTGGATCAGTCGACATTGTCGCCTCAGGCGCAGACCGTATTGCAGGGGCAGGCCGATTGGTTGCTGGCCAATCCCGATTTCGTGGCGACAATCGAAGGTCACGCAGACGAACAGGGCACGCGGGAATACAACCTCGCTCTGGGCGAACGACGCGCGAATGCGGCGCGGGAATACCTGATTTCCAGGGGCGTTGCGGGCAATCGTTTGCAGACCGTAACCTACGGAAAAGAGCGCCCGATTGAGATTTGCAGCACCGAGGAATGCTATTCCAAGAACCGCCGCGCGGTGACGGTTCTGACCGGTTCAACCTTGGGGTAAGACGATGAGACTTGCAGGATGGGTTCTGGCCGCGGTTGTCGCAACCGTTAGCATGGCGCAAGCGCAGGATCAGCAGACTCTGGCCGATATCCGGCAAGAGCTGACGGTTTTGCACGTGGAAATTCAGAGACTTAAGCGCGAGTTCTCAACCACCGGCACGCCGTCTCCGAACCTGTCCGGCAGTTCTGTTCTCGAACGCGTGGATGCGATCGAGGCCGAGTTGCAACGGCTGACACGACAGACCGAGCAATTGAACCAAAGGGTGCAGAACGTTGTGACCGACGGCACCAACCGGATTGGTGATCTTGAGTTTCGTCTGGTCGAACTGGAAGGCGGCGACCTGAGCACCTTGGGGGAAACTTCAACCTTGGGCGGTGAGCAAACTGAGATTGCTGTGGCACCAGCGGCGACTGCGCCCGCAGCTGTTGAGCAAGGTGAACTCGCCGTCGGCGAACAGGCCGACTTTGATGCCGCGTCGCAGGCTCTGGCCGATGGCGATTACCAAGGTGCGGCTGATTTGTTCTCACAGTTTGATCTGTCTTACCCCGGCAGCCCGCTGGCTCCGGAAGCCAACCTTCGCAAGGGGCAGGCACTGGAAGGTTTGGGCGACACGCGTGAGGCCGCGCGGGCGTTTCTGGCCAGTTTTACCGGCGACTCGGAAGGCCCTCTGGCCCCTGAAGCGCTTTTCGAACTGGGCGCGGCTTTGGGACGTCTGGGCCAAACCGATCAGGCCTGCATCACTTTGGGAGAGGTCGGTGTGCGGTTCCCATCCTCGGCCCCGGCTACGTCAGCGACACAGGAAATGGCAAGTCTGGGCTGTTCTTGACCAACGCAGACACTTTGCTGACAGAACTCAGGTCTCGGCTGCCTGACCCATTGCCGCCCCGTCTGGGCGTCGCCGTTTCAGGCGGCAGTGATTCAACGGCCTTGCTGCATCTTTTGTCCCAAATTGCCCGAGAGTCGCATATCGAACTGCATGCGGCGACCGTTGACCACGGGTTGCGACCAAACTCCTCGGACGAAGCGAAATCGGTCGCTGAGCTGGCACGGTCATGGGGAATTCCGCATCAGACATTGCAATGGCAAGGCTGGGACGGTTCCGGCAACCTTCAGGATCAGGCTCGTCAAGCGCGGTACCGTTTGCTGACGGATTGGGCAAAAAGCAACAGCCTGACCGCGATTGCGCTGGGGCACACCGAAGATGATCAAGCGGAAACGGTCTTGATGCGGTTGGCCCGATCTTCCGGTGTTTCGGGTCTGTCCGCAATGTCCGGATTGCGTCGCGAAAACGGTATCGACTTACTGCGCCCGTTACTGGCCACATCCCGCGCCGCCTTGCGCAACCACCTGATCGAAGCGGGCATTAGCTGGTTCGAAGACCCCTCGAATCAGGATACTAGATTTGATCGGATCCGGATGCGAAACGCCCTGTCGGAACTGGACCAGATCGGAATTTCGACCCACGCGCTGTCGCGCGTCGCTGAAAATCTTGCACAAGCGCGTGAAGCATTGGCGCAATATGCGCAGGATGCCGCCCGTTGTTGCATTCAGTGCGTCGACGGGGCACTGCGTTTCGATCGCGACGCGTTTGCCCGATATCCGATCGAAATCCGCCGCAGGCTTTTGGTGGCCGGTGTGCTTTGGATTGCGGGTGACGGCTATCCACCGCGCAATAGCGCAATCCAGCAGGGGCTGTTGGCCATCGAAACCGGGCAAACAGCAACAATTGGCGGTTGCATCTTGCTGTCCGAGGGCAAAAAAACATGGCTTTGCAGAGAGCTAAACGCCGTGCGCGACCTTGTGGCGCAGCCGGGGGATCTGTGGGATCGCAGGTGGAAACTCACCGGACCAGACGATCCAAACTCGGAAATCAGAGCCTTGGGTGCGGACGGCATTCTTCAGGTTGAAGATTGGCGTGCATCAGGAAAGCCCCGCGCTGTATTGATGGCTTCACCCGCCGTCTGGTCGGGCGATCAGGTGATTTCAGCCCCACTTGCAGGGTTCGGCAATGGTTGGACGGCGCAAATTACGCAGGAATGGCCTGACTTTTACTCTTCGATTTTATCGCATTGAACATGCCTGAATCATCTCTATTTTAAGAGGCAACACGGCAGAACCCCATCTGCCGAAACCGTTTGGGAGATTTTCCTTGGGCAACGCTCGCAACATCGCCTTTTGGGTCGTACTGTTTCTGCTGATCCTCGCACTGTTCAACCTGTTCAGCGGACCCAGCGGGTCGCTCCAGAATAACGAACGCACCTATTCCGAATTTGTCAGCGCGGTTGACGCCGGTGACGTGACCAACGTGACATTGGATGGTGAACAGATCCGGTATCGCACAAGTGACAACCGTGACTACGTCACGATCAAGCCTGCAGATGCCGAAGTCACCAAGCTTTTGATCGACAAGAACATCCCTGTCCGCGCTGAAAAACAGCAGCAATCCGGGTTTCAGTCGTTCCTGATCACGCTGCTTCCATTCCTGCTGCTGATCGGTGTCTGGGTCTATTTCATGAACCGGATGCAGGGTGGCGGCAAAGGTGGAGCGATGGGCTTTGGCAAGTCCAAAGCCAAGATGCTGACCGAAAAGCAAGGCCGCGTGACCTTCGATGACGTTGCAGGCATCGACGAGGCAAAAGAAGAGCTGGAAGAGATCGTCGAATTCCTACGCAACCCGCAGAAGTTCTCACGCCTCGGCGGTAAAATCCCCAAGGGTGCGCTGCTGGTTGGCCCTCCGGGTACCGGTAAGACGCTGCTGGCCCGTGCCATTGCGGGTGAGGCGGGTGTGCCCTTCTTCACCATCTCGGGTTCCGACTTTGTTGAGATGTTTGTGGGTGTCGGCGCATCCCGTGTCCGTGACATGTTCGAACAGGCCAAGAAAAACGCGCCTTGTATCGTGTTTATCGACGAGATCGACGCCGTGGGTCGCCATCGTGGTGCCGGTTATGGCGGCGGTAACGATGAACGGGAACAGACTCTGAACCAGTTGCTGGTCGAGATGGACGGTTTTGAGGCCAACGAAGGCGTCATCATTCTGGCGGCCACCAACCGCAAGGACGTTCTGGATCCGGCTCTGCTGCGTCCGGGCCGGTTTGACCGCAACGTGACCGTTGGCAACCCTGACATTAAAGGCCGTGAGAAAATTCTGGGTGTACATGCGCGCAAAACGCCTTTGGGCCCCGATGTCGATCTTCGCATCATTGCACGGGGTACTCCGGGCTTCTCGGGTGCCGATCTGGCGAACCTCGTGAATGAGGCGGCGCTGATGGCTGCCCGTGTGGGTCGCCGCTTTGTCACTATGGAAGACTTTGAGAACGCCAAAGACAAGGTGATGATGGGGGCCGAGCGCCGCAGTATGGTGCTGACCCAGGACCAGAAGGAAAAGACCGCCTATCACGAGGCCGGTCACGCCGTTGTCGGCCTGACCCTGCCGCTGTGCGATCCAGTCTATAAGGCGACAATCATCCCGCGCGGTGGTGCGTTGGGCATGGTTGTGTCGTTGCCGGAAATGGACCGCCTGAACTATCACCGCGATGAGTGCGAGCAAAAGCTGGCCATGACGATGGCCGGAAAGGCCGCTGAGGTCATAAAATACGGTGAAGACCACGTTTCCAACGGTCCTGCAGGTGACATCATGCAGGCCAGCCAGTTGGCGCGCGCTATGGTGATGCGCTGGGGTATGTCGGACAAGGTTGGTAATATCGACTATGCCGAGGCGCATGAGGGCTATCAGGGAAATACCGCTGGCTTCTCGGTCTCGGCCCACACCAAGGAATTGATCGAAGAAGAGGTCAAGCGCCTGATCCAGCAAGGCTATGAGCGGGCGCATGAAATCCTCAGCGAGCAAAGCGAAGAATGGGAACGTTTGGCGCAAGGTCTTCTGGAATACGAAACCCTGACTGGTGACGAGATCAAGCGTGTCATGAACGGCGACGCGCCGACCGAGGATGACGATGAGGGCGACAAACCCGATGAGGGCAGCGCGCCCAGCGTCACCGCCATTCCGAAGACCAAGGTCAAGAAGTCTCCACCTGATGGTGGGATGGAGCCGGAACCCTCGGCATAATGAACAAAACCCGGGCCAAGGCTCGGGTTTTTCTTTTCTTTGGTGCCGTCTTACCGTCTAGTGGCCGCCGGAATACTGCGAGGGAACAAAACAATGCCGGTCTTGCGCGAAACCGAATACACGGGCGAAGTCGTCTGGTTGGGGCACGTCCCGGGGGGCAAGTCGATCCGGGCCGAAGCCGTCAGCGCCCTGTCACTGGGGTTTGCAGGGGTGCAGGGAGAGCGGCATGAGGGTCTCAACCGCGCGTCTTGCGTGAGGATGCGCAACATATATCCGCAAGGCACCGAAATCCGCAATGTGCGCCAGCTTTCCGTCTTGTCCGAAGAAGAGATGCAGGCAACGGCAGCCGAGATGGGATTGGACCATTTGGACCCGTCCTATCTGGGGGTCAGCATCTTGTTGCGGGGCATTCCGGATTTCACCCATATCCCCCCGTCCTCGCGCCTTCAGGGGCCGGATGGGGTGACCCTTACCGTCGATATGGAAAACCGCCCCTGCGTCATTCCCGGCCGCGAAGTTGAGGTGGATCAGCCGGGCCACGGTGCCGCATTCAAACCTGCCGCTCAGGGACGGCGTGGAGTAACCGCCTGGGTGGAACGAACCGGAGAATTGAAGCGGGGTGATTCCATGAAACTGTTTGTGCCGGATCAGCGCGCCTGGACACCTTAAGGCACAGGTTTTCCGATGGGAAACGATCAAAGTGACGTGACGCCACCCTGTAAGTGACGCTACGCCGTTTCACGACGTGATTATGTCGGAATCCATATCCATCGTTTCGGTACACAATTGTATGGATTGCGCAGCACCGGGCCATTTGCGCCGGTTTGCACGGCATTCAATCAGGGATCTTGCCCAATGAGCTACAAATCCGACATCGAAATCGCCCGCGAAGCGAACAAGAAGCCGATTCAGGAAATCGGCGCAAAGATTGGCATCTCTAGCGATGATCTGCTGCCCTATGGCCACGACAAGGCGAAGGTCAGCCAGGACTTCATCAACTCGGTTCAGGACCGTGAAGACGGCAAGCTGATCCTTGTCACCGCGATCAACCCGACCCCTGCGGGTGAGGGCAAGACCACAACCACCGTGGGTCTGGGCGACGGTCTGAACCGCATCGGCAAAAACGCGATGATCTGTATCCGCGAAGCCTCGCTTGGCCCGAACTTCGGCATGAAGGGCGGCGCTGCGGGTGGTGGCTATGCACAGGTTGTTCCGATGGAGGAAATGAACCTGCACTTCACCGGCGACTTCCACGCCATCACTTCAGCCCACTCACTGCTGTCGGCCATGATCGACAACCACATCTACTGGGGCAACGAATGCGACATCGACATCCGTCGCGTTGCATGGCGTCGTGTGGTCGATATGAACGACCGCGCATTGCGTCAGATCACGGCGTCTCTGGGCGGTGTGTCGAACGGTTTCCCGCGTGAAGCCGGTTTTGACATCACCGTGGCGTCCGAGGTCATGGCGATCCTGTGCCTGGCCAACAACCTGAAGGATCTGGAAAAGCGTTTGGGCGACATTATCGTAGCCTATCGCCGCGACAAATCACCGGTCTACTGCCGCGACATCAAGGCAGAAGGTGCGATGACCGTTCTGCTGAAAGATGCGATGCAGCCGAACCTGGTGCAGACGCTGGAAAACAACCCCGCCTTCGTCCACGGTGGCCCGTTCGCGAACATCGCGCATGGCTGTAACTCGGTCATCGCGACCAAGACCGCTCTGAAAGTTGCCGACTACGTAGTGACCGAAGCCGGTTTCGGTGCCGATTTGGGCGCCGAGAAGTTCATGAACATCAAGTGCCGCAAAGCAGGCATCGCACCTTCGGCAGTCGTGCTGGTTGCTACCGTGCGCGCGATGAAGATGAATGGCGGCGTTGCCAAGGCCGATCTGAGTGCCGAAAACGTCGACGCGGTTCAATCTGGATGCGCCAACCTTGGGCGTCACATCGAAAACGTGAAGTCCTTTGGTGTCCCGGTTGTCGTCGCCATCAACCACTTTGTCACTGACACCGATGATGAAGTCGAAGCGGTCAAGAAATACTGCGCGGATCACGGGGTCGAAGCGGTTCTGTCGCGTCACTGGGAACTGGGCTCCGACGGGTCGGCCCCTCTGGCCGAGAAGGTGGTTGAAATCGTAGAAGGTGGCACCGCAAACTTTGCACCCATCTACCCTGATGAAATGCCACTGTTCGAAAAGATTGAAACCATCGCCAAGCGCATCTATCGCGCCGACGAGGTTCTGGCCGACAACAAGATCCGCAACCAACTGCGCGAGTGGGAAGACGCTGGCTACGGCAACCTACCAGTCTGCATGGCGAAAACGCAGTATTCGTTCTCGACCGACCCGACCCTGCGCGGCGCGCCGACCGGCCACTCGGTCCCTGTGCGTGAGGTCCGCTTATCCGCGGGCGCTGGCTTCATCGTCGTTGTCTGCGGCGAGATCATGACCATGCCCGGTCTGCCGCGCAAACCCGCTGCTGAAACCATCTGCCTTAACGACGCAGGTGAGATCGAGGGCTTGTTCTAAGCCCCCAAATGAGACATCTCGTGGTCCGGGGAAGCCCCCGGGCCATGAGGAGACGAAGATGCCCACTCTGACACCGCCGCAAGACTGTCAATCGATGCAGGAATTGCGGGTTCAGATCGACAAGCTGGATCGCCATCTGATCGAGATGCTGGCGGCGCGCGCGGGATACATCGACCGTGCCTCGCAGCTTAAACCGGCCGAGGGGCTGCCTGCCCGCATCCCGGACCGTGTTGAGGAAGTGGTGCAGCGCGTGCGCGTCAGCTCGGACGATCTGGGTATGGACCCGGACCTTGCTGAACGGCTTTGGCGCATTTTGATTGACTGGTCGATTGCACGTGAGGAACGTGTTCTCGGCTCTGACTGACCGGGCATCCTGATCCGGTTTTGAACGAAGGGATCGAAGAATGGTAGCCCAGGTTATTGATGGCAAGGCGTTCGCAGCGAAAGTTCGCGCGCAGGTGGCTGATCAGGTTGCAAAGCTGAAGGAGCAAAGCGGCATCACCCCAGGCTTGGCCGTGGTTCTGGTCGGTGAAGACCCGGCCAGCCAGGTCTACGTGCGCTCGAAGGGCAAGCAGACCGTCGAGGTCGGCATGAACTCCTACGAGCATAAGCTGGACGCCGAGACATCCGAGGAAGACCTGCTGGCGTTGATCGACAAGCTGAACAACGACCCTGCCGTGCACGGTATCTTGGTGCAATTGCCACTACCAAAACACCTGAATGAAGATCTGGTGATTAACTCCATCGACCCGGCCAAGGATGTGGATGGATTCCACATCTCGAACGTTGGCTTGCTGGGCACGGGGCAGAAGTCGATGGTGCCCTGCACACCACTGGGGTGCTTGATGATGCTGCGTGATCACCATGGGTCGTTGTCGGGGATGGACGCGGTGGTAATCGGGCGTTCAAACATCGTAGGTAAGCCGATGGCGCAGCTGTTGCTGGGCGACAGTTGCACCGTCACCATTGCACATAGCCGCACTAAGGATCTACCCGATGTCGTGCGCCGCGCCGATATCGTTGTCGCCGCTGTTGGCCGACCCGAGATGGTGCCAGGCGACTGGATCAAAGAGGGCGCAACCGTGATCGACGTGGGCATCAATCGGATCGAGCGGGACGGCAAGAACAAGCTGGTGGGCGACGTGGACTACGCCAGCGCAGCCGAGCGCGCGGGGGCGATTACACCTGTGCCCGGTGGTGTCGGCCCGATGACCATCGCCTGCCTTCTGGCAAACACTTTGACGGCCTGTTGCCGCGCCAACGGCATGCCCGAGCCCGAAGGCCTGACGGCCTGACAATTTCAACTGGGTGTGAAGCAAGCGCAACTTGCATCTCGAAGATTACAGTTTTGTTAATTCGAGACTGATAGGGTTGCCTTCACGCAACCCGGTGATATGGCTTAAACACCAATGAGTTGGCGTGTTTTTACGCATGTGCGCGAAGCCGCAATCGGTTATGCCCTGAGGAGGGGGGCGTTTCCAGCTATGAAGATTGAATTGCAACCGATTCTGGCCTTTTGCAACCTTCAAAGAGTGTTGGCGGGGCTGGTTTTCATTCCCCTGCTCGCGTACTCCTTTGCGCCGTTTCGCGACATGAACCTTTCGTTTTCACTGCGCGTTGTGTTCTGGACGGGCGTCATGGCCCTGGCACTTGGGGCCACAAGGACAGCCAGCAAACTGGTGCGCAGGCATTTTTGTGAATTCCGTTTGATCGCCCGCGATGCCCTGTTCGCTTTGTTGATTCTTTCGATGTTTGCGCCTTCGCTGTGGTTTCTAACTTGGGTCATATTCAGCGTCAGCGGTCAGGATGCGCCTGGCTTGCCCACTGTGGTGCCTTATGGCGTTATGTTCGCAACCGGATTGCTTCTTGTAAGGCAACGTGACCAAGACGTGCCGGAACCCGCAAGGCACGACCCTCGCCTGCTGAACCGCCTTCCGGATACGTTCGACGGCCAGATCGTTCGCCTGAGCGTACGCGATCATTGCGTTGATGTTGTCACGACCGCCGGTATTTTCACCATTCGTTCCAGGCTCTCCGACGCAATTGCGGAAATGGAGCCGGTTGAAGGCTGTTGCACGCATCGGTCACACTGGGTTGTGCGCGCCGCCATCGTAGGGGCGAAAAAAGAAGGCGGAAAAAATTGGCTTCACCTCTCTAACGGTGACCGGATTCCGGTGAGCCGAAAGTACAAACCCGTGTTGGAGGATGCAGGCGTCCTATAGCCGGTTGGTTATCGCGGCATAGGTAGCATTCTGGGCTGGTCACCCGTCAGAATTGCACGGGCGGTCTTGCCGAACATACCCGCCAGAACTTTGTCCGAGCTTCTCAACCCTCCGGTGTAGGTTCCGTAAGCAGGCAAAATCAGGCGCGCGTCATCCACCAAGAAAGCCGGGCGTGTGATCGTTCTGCCTTTGGCGTTCAAACTCACTTTCGGATGGTAATGGCCCGATATCTCGGCACATGCGTCCGACTGCGCGATGTGGCGAAAGACCAGGGGCGCAATTTCCCATTCTGCCAAATGCGTCCCGCCAAGCTCAACCGGGCCGGGGTCATGGTTTCCTTCAATCCATATCCATTTTCTACCTGCCTGAAGCGTTGCGATGTGCATCTGGTCATCTGGGTCCAGGCTTTGCGCAGTTTCAAGATCGTCAAAGCTGTCGCCCAGACAGATCACGGTTGACGCCTCGGTTCTCGCCAGATCAGAGGCCAATCGAGTCAACGTCTCGCGGTTTTCGTATGGCGGTAGGGCAGGGCCACCGTTGCGAACCATTCGCTGTGACTTGCCTAGATGCAAGTCCGACACGCAGAGCAGGTCTTGCTCGGGCCACCAAAGGGCTCCCGAACCCAGCGCGGACAGGTTTTGTCCCGCAAACACAAAGTCGCACACGTTCATGATACGTTCTTTGCTTTTTTGCCCGGCGCAATCAAGCGGAATCAGCCGGTCTCCAACCCGGCGGCCTGCAAAAGGCGCGCGCTTTCGTTTGCCAACAGGCGCTCCTCGGCCTCGCCTTTGACCGGTACTTTGCCGACTTCAAGAAACAAAGGTGCCGCCAGGGGCGAGACACGATCCAGTCTCAGCAGGTCAATCCGATCATTGATCCTATCCAGCATGCCCTCGATCCGGCCGAAATCGACCAGCCCGCGCATCGCCTCTTCGCGCGTGATCTGCATCAGCAGGTGATCGGGGTCGTACTTCAGCAAAGTGTCATACAGGATATCCGACGAAAACGTGGCCTGACGCCCGGATTTACGTTGGCCACCTGTGTTGCGTTCGATCAGCCCCGCGATGGTGGCTGAGGCGCGGAACGTGCGTTTCATGACCGCGTTTCCGGCCAACCATGTGTCCAAACCATCGCGCAGCGCGTCCCGCTGAAACAGAGGTCGTGGGTCAGTGACGGCGTCCAGACCCCAGATCAACGTGGCATAATCGGTGGCGACAAAGCCAAGCGGGGCAAGACCCATCTCCTCCATACGCTTGGTCAGCAGCAGACCCAGTGTTTGCTGTGCGTTTCGCCCTGCAAACCCGTAGACGCATATGTTCTCGCGCCCGTCATTGGGAAAGCTCTCGATCAACAAGCGATCACGCTGCGGCAGGCGCGACATCTGCCTCTGCAGCGCCAGCCATTCTGCGGTATGTTGTGGAAGCTGCGGCCAATCGGTCTGGTCGAACATGCGTAGAATGCGGTCGCTAAGCTGGGTAGACGTAGCGAACTTGGTGCCCGCAAAGACCGCGACCTTAGGCTTCCTGTCGGCGCGGCGGCTGACCTCGACCACCATCTCACGCAGGCCCTCATAGCGGACGATCTGTCCTCCGATCAGGAACGTGTCACCGGGTGTGAGAGAGGCCGCAAAGGCCTCCTCAACCTCGCCCAAGGGTTTGCCGCCACGATTGCGTCGCAGCCGAACCTTGAGCGTATCCGTGTCCTGAATTGTGCCCAAGTTCATACGAATACGCTGCGCGGCGCGCGGGTCGCGCAGGTGCCAAAGACCGTCTGCGCGCTGTTGCAAACGCTGCCAGCGGTCATAGGCGCGTAGGGCATAGCCGCCGGTTGCACAGAACTCCAGACAGTCATCGAATTCGGTGCGGCTCAACTGGGCGAAAGGCCCGGCTGATGTCATCTCGGTATAGAGAACGCCCGCATCGAACGGACCGCTGGCCGCCGCGATCAGGATGTGCTGGCACAACACGTCCCGAGGTCCCTTGCCTCGGGGCTCGCCATCCAATTCATGCGCGCGAGCCGCTTCGAGCGCGGCGACGCACTCGACCACTTCGAACCGGTTTGCGGGCACCAACAACGCCTTGGACGGCGCGTTGTAGCGGTGATTGGCACGTCCGATCCTTTGCACCAGCCGTTTCACGTTCTTGGGTGCACCGATCTGTACGACCAGGTCGACGTCACCCCAGTCAATGCCCAGATCCAGACTGCCAGTACAAACAATGGCGCGCAAATCGCCGCGTACCATCGCGGCCTCAACCCGTTCGCGTTGCTGCCGATCCAGACTGCCGTGATGGATGCCAATGGGTAGACCTTCGTCATTGGCCAGCCATAGGTTGTGAAAGAAAATCTCGGCCTGCGCGCGCGTGTTGTGAAAAATCAGCGTGGTCTTGTGTTGCTTGATCTGCTCCAAAACCGCGGGGATCGCATAAGCCGCCCCGCCACCCGACCAGGGCGGTTTTTCTTCGGTTTCCAGCATCGAGATGTCGGGGTCGGGTCCGGGATCGGCCTGAATGATCTGACAGGGGTCCGGTTGCCGCGCCAAAAACTGCGCGATGGCTTCAGGGTCTTCGACGGTTGCGGACAGTCCGACGCGGCGCAAATCCGGGCACAGCGACTGCAGCCGCGCCAAGGCCAGCATCAGTTGATCGCCGCGCTTGCTCTCGGCAAGTGCATGAATTTCATCGACAATCACCCTTTCGACGCCGGTGAACATGCGGGCGGCATCCTCATACGAGGTCAGGAGCGCAAGGCTCTCGGGTGTGGTCAAAAGGATATGCGGCGGGTCGACGCGCTGGCGTTTTTTCTGCGTTGCCGAGGTGTCGCCGGTGCGATCCTCGACGCGGATTGACAGTTCGATTTCGTCGACGGGCGCGCGTAGATTGCGTCGAATGTCCGCTGCCAGCGCCTTAAGAGGGGAAACATAGATTGTATGCAGACCAGCGTGCTCTCCGGACGCCAACTCTGCCAACGTTGGCAAGAACCCTGCCATGGTTTTGCCGCCACCGGTGGGCGCAATCAGTAGCGTCGCCGGGTCCCGTGCCCGGTCGAACATGTCTTGCTGATGCGGGTGGATGGACCAGCCCTTTTGGGAAAACCAGTTCTGGATTGCCGGGGGTATCTGCGCCATCCCGGCAAACCTATCGCAGCCTTTCGCCCAATGAAACCGGACTTTGGATCAGTGAATGATCTTCTCTTCTTTGACGAACATGTTGGCCCAAGCTCGGTCGATCAGATCAGGGCTCATCTGATAGGGGATGCCCTCAAACTCGCAGATCGAGATCATCTGGTCGATCAGGAAGATCGGCTGGTAGTTCGCATAGACATTGTTGATAGTCGGATATTTGACCTTCAGCAAATGCACCAGAGCGGATTCGTCCAATGGGATACCGCGCTTGCGCGCGACCATCGCGAAGATTTTCAGGAAATTCTCCTGATTTGGACCGTCGATTTTGATCTTGAAGAAGATCCGGCGCAGGGCCGCTTGGTCGAAGATCTCATTCGGGTGGAAGTTGGTCGAGAAGATGACCAGCGTGTCGAAGGGAACCTCGAACTTTTCACCCGATTGCAGGCCAAGGATATCCTTGCTTTCTTCCAGCGGAACAATCCAACGGTTGATCAGGGCCTGAGGCGGTTCGGCCTGACGTCCAAGGTCGTCCACGATGAAGATGCCGCCGGTTGATTTCAGCTGAAGCGGGGCCTGATAGGTCCGCGCGGTCGGGTTGTAGACCAGATCCAGCATGCTGAGTGACAATTCACCACCCGTCACAACGGTCGGGCGTTCGCATTGCACATAGCGTGTGTCAAAGCGTTTGCGGCGGCGCAGGCTGTTTGGGTCGTCGGCTTCTTGCTCGATCGCGGTGTGAACGATGGGGTCGTAGACAGTGATCACCTGCCCCGCGTATTCAATCGCGCGGGGAACATAGACGTTGTCCCCCAGGGCATCGCGAATACCATTCGAGATTGAGGACTTACCGTTGCCGGGCGGGCCGTACATCAGGATCGAACGTCCCGCACTGACCGCCGGGCCGAGATGATCCAGCAAGCTGTCCGGTAAAACCAAATGACCCATGGCGCCGGTCAACTGATCGCGGGTAACCTGAATGTTGCGGATCGACTGGCGTTTGACCTGTTCGCGGTAGACATCCAGTGGCACCGGCATTGCGCCAAAATATTCCGACTGGCTGAGCGCGTCCAAAGCACGCGCCTTTCCGGCGTCGGTCAACTGATAACCCATCTCATTACCCGAGTTGGCGTTTAGCGTGCCCGTGGCCTCAAGCAGTTTCTGCTCGCGCGCAATGTCGATCAACTCCTGTGTCACAGAGCCGGGAAGGCAGACAGCTGCGGCCACTTCGGAAACAGTATCCACATTCTTGCGAAAGATCGTCTTCAGCAGAATATC
This sequence comes from Ruegeria sp. AM2, assembly GCF_056540685.1. Lineage (NCBI taxonomy): Bacteria > Pseudomonadati > Pseudomonadota > Alphaproteobacteria > Rhodobacterales > Roseobacteraceae > Ruegeria > Ruegeria sp. AM2. The sequence continues at coordinate 144,672 of NZ_JBQFXE010000002.1, forward strand.
CCGCATCATGACCAGCGGGAGTTGCATTTCGCCCAAACCCTTTGGGGTAGGGGGGGCCATAACAGCGGTTGTCTGCATATTCATGAGAGGGACTCGTCCATCAATTATTCACGTCTACAGCCCTAAGGCGGGCCCGTTGACGAAAATTTGGCGACGCTTTGTGGCAGCACCAAGGCGCGGGCAAGGCGTGCTGATGATTGTTTACGAACCGTGAATTATCCCAAGAGCCAGATAGATGACCAGGCTTCCGGCCAGTGTCAGCCCCATGGGAAATTGCTTGCCACGGTCCCAGCTTTCCCAATGCGGTGCCATTCGGCGCAACGGGCTATGCTTTGCCAGCCTGTGCGCGGTAAAGGCCCCCAGGGTTGTTGCCATTAGGATCACAAAGACAAGCATCAAGTCGGGCACCCAAATGAACCCTGCCGCAGCGGCGCAGAATTTGGCGTCACCCGCACCAATCAACCCGGCGGCGTTCAGAACAATGCCAATCACTAAAACGACCAAAACATGGATGAACTGCCAGACAAAAACCGGCAAAGCCAGTTGTGTCAGCAAAAACCGACCGGCGACCCATTCGCCGGACCATGGGGGCAGGACAAAAATCCCAACAACGACAAAGACAAGAAACAACGCCATGACCGCGTGGTTCTTGATCCGCATCTCACGCATGTCCGTGAAGGCAACGTAAAAGCAGATCGGCAGCACAAAGGGCAAAAACCAGGCTGCCGCCGCTGCAGGTATCGCCATGGGTCAGGCTTCCTCGAGGGCGCGAAGCGATCGAACTGCTTCGTCGTAGTGCTGCGGGTGCGTCGCTATTGCCTCACGGAAGAGGTTCTTGGCGGTCGTGATATCGCCTTGCTTCACAGCCGAAATACCCATTGTGTTCAATAGCCTGGCGCGCTCAATCTGCGACATCGGGATGACCGGCATGCCGTAGTTTCCCTGCGCGCTTCGAGCAAGCACAAGGTTGTTCTTAGCGGTGAACAGTGAATTGTCTTGCCGGATCGCCTCAGTAAACAAACGCTCGGCATCGGCATATTCGCCGCGGGTCAACTTTGAATACCCCCAGTTGTTCATCACGCCGGCCGGGCGGGTGGTCAGGCCCACAGCCGTTTCGTAGAAGTGATCCGCACGCTTCCAATCCTTGTTGGAATCCGCAACGACGGCCTCTAGCCTGTAGCGTTTGAAGGTCTCAAACGTGGGGGGGATTTTGTCCAGCGTCGCCTTGGCCTGATCCCAGTTGCCGCTGCGCACTTGGGAATCCGCAAGTTCAACCCTGTCGGCGTTTGTCGCCCCTTTCATGCCCACGACGCGCTTCCAGGCGACTGACGCTTCGGTGTTGCGTTTTGCGCGGGTCAAGCTGACGGCCAAACCACGGTGGAGGTCAATCCGTTGCGGGTTTTTGACGGCCGCGCCCTGAAAATATGTGACGGCCTCATTTGGGTCCGCTGCGTTCAGCATCACATCGTTCAGGTTGGTCTCGTCTATGACGTTGACCTCCTGAAACGTGCGTTCGACCTTTTCTTCTTCGCTTTCCTTTGCGCAGGCGGCCAAAACCAGCCCACAGGTTAGGATGGACGGAATCCAGAAAGATTGGCGCATTTTTTGCGTCCCTTACTGCTCTTGCCTCGGTTACTGGATTTTACGCAGAACGAATTGACCGTCGCCGCGTTGTTCCAGCTCAAATTCTTGTTCTTGTGCGGTATTATTATCAGGATTTTCCATTTTTGCGAGAGCTAACCGCAGATTGTCGCGGATTGCGTCACTTTCGCCATTGTCCAGCGCGTAGGCCCGCCGAAAGACCTGAGACGCCTCGGCATATTGCTCGGTTTCCATCAAGAAAACGCCCAGATTGTTCCAGCCAACGGGCCAATCCGGATCGTCTTCGACGGCGCGCCGCAACAAGGGTTCGGCCTGCCCAACACGCCGAAGTCCAAGATTGGCAGTGCCCAAAGAGGTCAGGATCTGTGGTGTCAGACCTTGGTCCAGCGCGGCTCGGGTAAACGACTTCAGAGCCAGTTCATATTCACCGGCGGCCATGAGGCGGTTGCCGATGGTGACTTCGTCTGCTGCAGGTCCGGACGGATCTATTCCCGGTGCGAACGGATCATCGGCAGGCCGACTTTCAGTGCAAGAAGCCACCATGGTCAGAACCACGGTGGCTTGAATGGCTGTGCGGAACCAATTTTTGGTTGCGCTGGTAAGTCGCTTCATCCTGTTACCCGCCGACGCCTGGTCCGGCTCCGCTTCCGAAATCCATGATGCCTTTTGCCGAAGGACCGACAAGGATCAACAACAAGGGCGGAACCGTCAGCGTCATAGTGGCAAGTGTCATTTTCGTTGGCAACTTGTTTGCAGCTTCTTCCGCACGCATGACGCGTTTGTCCCGCATTTCATCGGCGTAAACACGCAGCGCTTCGGCGATTGACGTACCAAAAGTCGCCGACTGGATCATGACGGTAACAAACGCGCTGACGTCTTGAACGCCGCAACGGGTTGCGAAATCGCGAAGCACCGAGTCTTTTTCTTTACCCGCTTTCATCTCATGGGCAACGACTTCGAATTCCAAGGAAATGTCAGGGTACGAGGCTTTCATCTCGGCCGCCACGCGCACGATTGCCTGATCCAACGACTGACCCGCTTCGACGCAGACCAGCATCAGGTCCAGCGTATCCGGGAAACCATTAGTGATGGCTTCCTTACGTTCTTCTACGCGTCTGGTGATCCAGTATTTCGGAATGAAGTATCCGATCAGTCCGGGCGCTGCCACGCGTAGAAGAATCTGAGTGGAATCAAACTCCTGATCTCCGGCGAGAACAGTGACCAACAAAATGCCGATGAACAGTCCCAGAATGCCAAGCGCAAACTGGGCGAAATTATAGAAGCGCACGGCGTCCTTTGACTGATAGCCCGCCTGCCGCAGCTTGAGCTGGACCGCCGTGTATTCTTCTTTGTCCTTGGGCTCCAGAAAGTTCGCAAACTTCTCAAGCTGTTCGTTGCGACCTGCTTGTCTCAGGCGTTCTTTTTTATTATTTTTCGTTGTCTTTGGGGGGGCCGTCGACTTCTGCAACTTCTTCAGCGGATCTTCCGGCTGATTGAGCAGCAGGGGAATGGTGATCAGGATCATGAACAATCCCAGAACACCCACCACGATGAGCGGGCCGAAATCCCCAAGGTGCTGTTTCAGCAGATCGTTGATTTGATTCAGAAATTCCATGGCTCAGTCCTTAGACCTTAATGTTCGTTAGAACACGCATGACGATCAGGTTAATGGTCAGCATGATGCCAACAAAAAAGCATGCGGGAATGAAGTAGGGATGGTCCAAAACCGTGTCATAGTAGTTGGGATCTTTGACCAGAATGAAAAGCAGACAGGCCAGAGGGAACCCGGACAGGAATTTACCGGACCATTGCGCCTCGGCGGTGATCGCCTTTACGCGGCGGAAAAGACGAAACCGAGCCCGGATCACCTTAGCCAGACCGGCTAGAATTTCGGCCAGGTTACCGCCGGATTGCTGCTGAATCGTCACGGCGACGGCCAAAAAGCGAAGATCCTGCATATCCAGGCGCTCGGCCATGTCTTTGAGGGCCTCGCCCACTTCGCGACCATAGGCGGCCTCATCCGAGATGATGCCGAATTCCGTTGCAAGCGGGTCCTCGACCTCAGACGCCACGATTTGCACCGATGACACAAACGGGTTGCCGACGCGCAATGACCGAACCATCAGTTCCACCGCATCGGGCAACTGTTCTTCGATCATGCTCATGCGTTTTTTGGCCTTGCTGTTGACCCAGGCATAGACCGCGCCCACCCCGATGGCGACCGACAGAGCAGCGCGCAGCAGGGTATCGGTATCGGTTCCGATGCTCAGACCCAGAAAGGCCACGCCGGACACCAGCATCATGATCATGATCAGTTGTCTGGGCGAAAAGGCGATGGCTGCTTTTTGGGCCTTATCGGCCAACAGAGAATAGAGCGGGATGCTCTGCGACTTCATGTGCTGCTGCATTTCCTTGCGCAGCTGTTCCAGAACCTCTTCGCGTCCGACGCCCTTGTCGATCATATCGAGGCGGCGATTTACGCGGCTGTTCAGGCTGATCGACTTGCCAAAGGCAACCAGATAAATCCCTTCGACAAGGGCCAGAACCCCGACGAAGATGACGATGTAGATGAGTGCCTCCAAAGGCAATTGCATAACCGTATCTCCTACATCGTGGTTGGGTCGTAGATCGACGGGGGCAGGTCAAAGCCCCACAGGCGGAACCGCTCGGAATAGTGGCTGCGCACGCCAGTTGCCGTAAAGTGTCCGATGATCTTGTTGTCTGGTGTCAGACCAACGCGTTGAAATTTAAAGATTTCCTGCATCGAGATGACATCGCCTTCCATCCCGGTAATTTCGGTGATCGAAGTCATACGGCGCGAACCGTCTTGCAAGCGGCTAGCCTGTACGATCAAGTTCACAGCGCTGGAGATCTGGCTGCGGACCGCCTTGATCGGCATTTCGATCCCAGCCATCGCGATCATGTTTTCCAGACGTGAAATCCCGTCGCGGGCCGAGTTGGCGTGGATCGTGGTCATCGAGCCGTCGTGGCCAGTGTTCATGGCCTGCAACATGTCGATCACCTCGGCACCACGGGTCTCGCCCACGATGATGCGGTCAGGACGCATACGCAGGGCGTTTTTCAGACAGTCACGCGGACTGACCTCACCTTTGCCTTCCACGTTAGGCGGGCGGCTTTCCATCCGGCCCACATGGGTCTGCTGCAGTTGGAGTTCAGCCGTATCCTCGATGGTCAGGATGCGCTCGGCGTCATCGATAAAGCTGGACAAGGCGTTCAAGGTCGTTGTTTTACCGGAACCTGTACCGCCCGAGACGATGATGTTCAGGCGTGTCGAAACGGCTGCTTGTAGATACGCGGCCATTTCCTCGGTAAACGCACCGAAATTGACCAGATCGTCGATGCCCAGCTTGTCTTTTTTGAATTTACGAATGGAAACCAGCGATCCATCCACAGCAATCGGCGGCACCATCGCGTTGAAACGCGAGCCGTCGGCCAGGCGGGCGTCCACATAAGGGTTGGATTCATCGACGCGGCGTCCAACGGCGGATACGATCTTGTCGATGATCCGCATCAGGTGCTTTTCATCCTTGAACGTAATGTCGCTGACTTCCAACTTACCGTGGCGTTCAACGAATATCTGCTGCGGGCCATTAACCAGAATATCGTTGACCGTATCGTCCCGCAGAAGCGTTTCCAGAGGGCCAAGCCCGGTGACCTCGTCATACAGTTCTTTGTTCAGCTGCGTCCGGTCTTCGCGGTTGAGAACAATACTACGCGCCTCAAGCACTTCACTTGCAATTGCACTGATTTCCGCACGCAATTCAGCTTCGGCCGCGTTTTCAAGCGCCCCGAGGTTCAGGTTTTCCAGCAATTCTCGATGAAGTTCGACCTTGATCTCGCCCAAACGCTCTTTGCGCTTGCGTTCCTTGTCGTTGGCAACAACCTCGGCTGGTTTTTTGGGGATCGGTTTGCGGGCGACGGCCGTAGCCGATGGGCTTGGGGCCGCAGCTTCAGTTGGAGCTGCCGGAGGCGCTTTCGTTTCGACCGGCTGTGCAGCAGGTTCTTTTTTGTATCGTGAAAACACCGCGGTTCTCCTTTGTATTACGCTGCTTCGGCGTCACTGCTGCCAAGGCTATGAAGCGATTGGGCTAATTTGGCGATTTCACGGCGCAACGGGTTCTTGGCCGCAGAATTGGCCAGCGGCAATCCGTGATCCCCAGCCTGCATGACCGGTTTTCCACCATCCGGCAGCAGCAAATCGATTGAGATCCCAAGGCTTTCGCCCATCCGCTTGACGCGACCCTTGCCACTCAGATCCGTGAACTTCGGCGCACGGTTCATGGCAAAGCGCAGCTTTTCGAACGGCAGTTCTTCTGCCTGTAAGGCACGTTTCATCCGCAGCGCATTCTGAGCAGACCGCATGTCCAGTTCCAGCAACGCAAAATAGACATGCGCGGCCTGCAGAACGGTTTCGGACCAATGCACCAGCGTTTTCGGCATATCCACGACGACATAGTCGAAATGCCGGCGCGCCGTATCAATGACACGCTGGATGTCTTCTTGTGTGATGATGTCCAGTGGCACCATGTCAGATGGGGCGGTCAGAACCTGCAGCTTGTCTTCAAATGTCTGAAGGGCCTGGCCAAAGGATTCTTCGTCCATCGAATCCGTGTCCGACAGCATCTCGAACACGGCCTCGTGGCGGGGTAGGTCCAGATAGGTCGATACGGTGCCATATTGCAGATCGAGGTCAATCAGGCAGACTTTCGGGTTTTCCTTTGCGGAAACATTTGCAAGTTCCCATGCCAAGTTGACCGCAAGTGTCGTCGCGCCGACGCCGCCGGCAAGACCATGTGCCACGAACAGCGCGCCTTCCTTGGATTCACCGCTCGTCAGTGCGACCGCTGCTTGCGGGGCGGCAACTGGATCCGGCGCATTCATCCGGTCGATCGCTTCGCTCAGTTCGTTTTCAGGCAGGGGGTAGGGGACAAACTCGTCCGCGCCCTTGCGTAAAAGCTGGTGAAGCGATGCAGGAGATACATCTTCGGCTATCAAAACGACTTTGATGCCCTTGTCCTTGGCCTGGGTGATGATCTCGCCCATCAGGGTCAGGTTGTCTTCGTCCTCACCGTCCAGCGCCAGCGCCACAAATTGCAGCGATTCGGCTTCGGGTTGGTTGAAGAAAGCCAAGGCCTCTGCAAAACCCAGATCGCCCCATCGTTCACCCAAAACGGATTCCATGTCTTCGATCAGCAGATCGAAATTCTGGACGTCCCGGCTGACGGTACAGGCCAGAATAGTTGAATTATCGTCTTGTGGCGTAGCGCTTGTCATTAACACAATCCTCGTCGAGAGGGCTGAGCAAACCTGAAAATCGCTAGGAGTTCAGTTCTGGTATGCTGTCGCCCGGTGCGGTCAAACTTGGCCGCAGGTCACCCAATTGTTGTCAAGGTCGCTTGGAAGTTGGGCGAGAATTGGGCGCAAAAGAACCAATTGTTGGGAATTGGGCGACGATGTCGCCCAATCACACGTTATTGTTAGCCGCCGGACTCGGTGGATGTCTCTTTCGAGAGACCGCTTTCGGGGGTCGCACTGGTGATGTATTCGCGGTAAACCACCGCAGCGTATTTGCCGTCCAGCACTTGTTGATGCCCGTCAACAAAGCCCGATACCTCGGTTACCGTACGACGGTTGCGCCGATCCCGGTTCGGTGTATCGATCAAAGGCTGGCTCTTGCCGAAGGAAACGACCGCTTCCAACCTGTTGCGCGAAATGCCTTGCCGCGTCAGGTACGCAACAGCGGCGTTTGCACGGCGTTGCCCCAGACTTTTGTTATAGGCGACAGACCCGACAGCGTCCGTATGGCCGTAGACCCGGAAACGGACTTCGGGGAACTGTTTGATCCAACTCGCCTGCTGCGACAGAATCCTCTGGGCCGTCGCATCAAGTTCGGCGCTGTTAAAGGCGAAATTGATCTGAGTCGGCACTTCGGCGGCAAACCTTTGGCCGAGAATCTGGCCATATGTGAGTTGGCCGTTTAAGACCTGCACATTGTTAAAGTTCGCATTACCGAATGTGCCTTGATCGATTTCGTACCCGGCTTCACGCGTACAGGCAGCGACTGCAACCGATAGGCTAAGTGTCAAGATCCACTTCTGCATTGGTCCTATCCTTTCAATCAATCCAGGACGTAGCCGTAGGAGCTGCCGAAATCCTGCTTCGCCACTTCCGAGGCTGCGCCGCTACCGGCTCTTACAGTTCTCGCGACGCGCCCGTTCAGGAACAAGTCGAACTCGCTAGGCGGTTTCACCCGATCCGTGGGCAGGGCCAGAGCCTCGCCGCGAGTCGGAGACACGAGATGTGCGGTGATGATGATAACCAGTTCGCTTTGATCGCGCTGATATTCGGCGCTGCGAAACAGTGCCCCCAGAACGGGCACATCACCAAGCCAGGGAATCTGGCTGCTCAGGTCTGTAAAGTCGTCCTGAATCAGTCCCGCGATCGCAAAGCTTTCGCCATCACGCAGTTCGACCGTTGTGCTTGTCTGGCGAACAATAAAGCTGGGGACAGCGTCGCCGTTGATCGAGAAGTTCCCGCCCGGATCGATGCTTGAAACGGATGCGGCCATTTCCAGATTGATCAGGTCACCATCTACGACGCGTGGAATAAAGTCGATCTCAACACCGAAAGCGCGATATTCGATCCCGACAACCCCGTCATCTTGTGGAACCGGGATCGGCACCTCGCCACCAGCAAGGAACGTTGCCTCCTGACCGGACAGCGCCGACAAGTTCGGTTCGGCCAGACTGCGCGCAAGTCCTTTGGATTCAAGCGCTTCCAGCAATAGACGAACCTGCGTCGATCCCGCGCCGAAGCCAAACAGGATTGCACCGGTATTGGATTGAGCCAGAGGGATATTGTTACCCAAGGCGTTATTCAATGCGCCCTGCGTGTTCAGGGTGTTGATGCCGCCCGTTACGTCGCCGTTGGCAAAGCCCAAGGATGCCGACAGGTTTTTGGCAACCGAACGGTTCATCTCGGCAAAGCGGACTTTCAGCATAACCTGCTGAACGCCCCCAACATTCATCAGGTTGGACACCCGCTCGGGGGCATAGCGTTCGGCCAGCTCAAGTGCCCGTGTCAGGCGCGCACTGCTCGAGACCGTGCCCGACAAAACGATGCCGTCGTTGGCGGTCCGTACCTCAATCCGCTCGTTCGGCAGGATCTGACGAAGACGCTCTTTGAACTCGGTCACATCGGGTGAAACCCGAACTCTGACATTGGTCAAAAGGTTGCCTGCACCATCGAACAGAGTCAGCGTCGTCATGCCCGGCGCGCGGCCAAGCACATAGATCGTTCGATCTGACAGAGTTGAGATGTCTGCAATGCCGGCGTTGGCAATGCTGATGTCGGCGAACGGCTGTTCGCTTTCCACCACGATTGCGCGGTTCACGGGCACTTCAAGCGTTTCCACTGTGCCCTTTTTCACCACGCGAAGATCTTGAGCCCAAACGGCATCACCGAAAGGACCAACAGTAAGCGCCAACCCCGTTAGGGCCGCGCCAATCCAGGAACGTATTTTCATGTGACCTGCCTCTCCGATCACCACTCGATTTTTGTCGGGTCTTGTGCCCACTACCCGGGAACCCTGCGTCAAATCCGGATTTATTGCAATAATCAATGGTTTCCGGAAACTTCCTTATGTGGATATTGCGCAACAATGAAAAAATGAGGGCCGCGCAATTTGCGCGGCCCAAGCAACCTAACAGACTGAATACGTGTCAGTTTGTGCAGGGAATCTCGGTCACCACCGTCTCGCCACCCCGTCGGGTGCGAATGGTGCAGACTTCTTTTTCGACGGCGACCGGAGCCGGTGCCGCCTCCTTTATTCCCAGCAGCTTACGCTGATCAACCTCGACCGAACCCGAAGCGATCTCATCTTGAACACTGACCAGTGCAAGCGACAAACGTCCGGTGTTCTGAGCCTGGGCAAGCGCCGCCACTTGTTCCGGCGTAACGACAACCGTCACCGTTCTGGCGATTGTCGCGCCAGTCAGATCGGACCCGGCGGTCTGATCGACCGCGATCAATTCTATTCTGGTTTGAATCAAGCGGGTGATTTCACCGTTGGCACCCTCGAATGCGCCGCGCAACGATCCTGTCCAGTAGACATCGACAACATCACCCGGTCGCAGGAAGCCGGAAACACCCGAGGCGACGTCAACAGTAATAGCAAATGCCCGCATGCCCTTGGGCAACCGCGAGGTCAGGCCAGCAGGCTCACCAGGTCTGGTGACCTTGACTTCCATGATGGCTTCGTCTTTTTCCATCGCGCGCAGAACAAAGCGATCTTTCTCACCGGTTTCGGGAAAAAGGACCGCCAAATCGACGAAACTTCCCTCGGGAATTGCGTTTTCTGGCCATTGGATTACCTGAACGTCTTCCTCGGTCAGCTTTTCTCCATACCGCAATGCCCGCGTCGATACCAAAACGCCCACGGTCGGCACCACTTCAAGCTGGGCATTGGCCTGTGCCTGTTCCCTCAACAGCCGTTCCCGCTCGAGCTTGGCCTTGTTTTCGGTAATAAACTCGCGGGCTAGGTAGACCGCGCCACCAGCCAACGCGATGCCAACGATCAGGACCAGTCCAAATACTGCACGCATTCGTGTCCCCTTTATTCTTAGTTTCTTTTGGCAGACCGCGCTGACTCGCGCAGACTTAACTCAGTCCCGCTTGTAAATTCGAATTGTGTCGAAAAGGGGGACAATCCAAAGAATTCTCTGAGCGTCTTTGAAATCGATTCACGGTGCCGAACAGCCAGCCGCGCCGGTTCAGGTCGTTACCCATGTCAGCGGATCACAAGAGATCCAACTTGCGCATTGCTCAGCGCAGCTCCTGTCTGCGAATCAAGGTTTTGAATCGGTTCTGACATATAGAAAAAGACCAGCGCTCCAAGTCCTACAATTCCTGCTGTCAGTACAACCCAGTCGGCGGTGATGGCGCCGGACTCATCCTTCCAAAAATGCTGGTATCTTTTAAACATATCGGACCATCATGTTGGTGTTAAAAATAAGGGGCCATGCCTTTTGCTAAGACACAGCCCCAATAATTTTTCAGGTACTACGGGGTTACTGCAGGACGATCGAGCCTACGTTTGCGCCCAGCAGTGCCGATTTAACGTCGCCTGCCAGATCGCTGGCACCGGCTTTAACCTGGCCGTATGCGATGGCTGCCAGAGCAACAACAGCTGCGGTCAGAACAACCCAGTCTACAGTTACGGCGCCGTCTTCGTCTTTGCGGAAGTTCTTGATGAACTTGATCATGGTACGTCCCTCCTAAAGGATCAAAAGTAATTCAACCTAGCCGTCTTACAGAGCTTTCTCTCTCAGTCCGCTCCCGTTCGTCTCGGTATGGGAATATGTTTGCCCTTCGTGCGTGGCAGGAATTGGGCCAAACGCAGTTTTTTTTCCTCAAAGCTTAACTTTTTCGAAGCGATTTTCGTAACCATATGAAAATGAACGATAAAAAGATAAATCTTTTTTGTGGGTGAATGGTCGGGCGATGCAAAATAGCGGCAAATGAGGCGAAATTGCCCCATTTCGCTTTGTTTTTCTGGTGTTGCGGGCGGATTTGGGGTTCAAAATGCTTCAAAAGAAGAAAACAGAGGCAGGCAAATGTATTTCCAGGTCGCACTTAGATGCGCCGCGGTTACGGCGTTGCTGTTGTCGGGTTCACATACCGCTGTTGCGGTCGAGCAAGAGCCGCGCGGCGTATACAAACGTATCAAGGCCCCCAAGCCGGGTCAGCATAAACGCGTTGACGTTCAAATCACCGTTGATCAACACGCGGCCGCACCTTCTGCGCCCAGCACGGGTGCTACGTTGGTCGAGCCGGAGATCATCGCTCGCGCAGAACCGCCTGCGTCGGTTGTGCCGTCTATTGCAACACCTGGAAATCCCACCGGCTCTTACAAAGCATTTTGGACAAGAGTTTCCCCAGAAATCTCCGAAGCCAGCGCAGGGCGGCTGAGAGAGGCCATGCGGGCCGTGTCCTCGACGGGCATCGCCGCACCACGCTTGCAGATCCTGCAAAACATCGCGCAACAGCGTGGGGCAGATATCCTGCGGTCCACCGTTGGCACAAACGTATCTCCGGCGCTGGTGCTTGCGGTGATTTCAGTCGAATCGGCTGGGCGGCCCAAAGCCGTCAGTTCGGCAGGCGCGCAGGGGCTGATGCAGCTCATGCCGGCCACGGCCGAGCGCTTTGGCGTTCAGGACAGCTTGCAACCCTCCCAAAACATTGAGGGCGGTGTTCGGTACCTGAATTGGCTAATGGAAGAGTTCGGCAATGATCCGATTTTGGTCCTGGCCGGATACAACGCGGGTGAGGGCGCGGTTCGAAAACACAGCGGCGTGCCGCCTTATGCCGAGACGCGGGACTATGTACCCAAGGTGCTGGCCGCGTTCCAAGTGGCCAGCGCGCTTTGTACTGCGCCGCCGCAGTTCATCTCGGACGCTTGCGTGTTCCAGACCCTAAACCCATAAAGGCCCGCACGACGGCGGGCCCTTTGCGTAATTCTTAGGGCATCAATTGACGAGAGTGGCCTCGGTCGCGGCGCGAATCTCGTCTTCCGTCACGCCCTCGGCGATTTCGACGATCTTCAATCCACCTTCAACCACATCCAGCACGCCGAGATTGGTGATGATGCGATTCACCACCTTCTTTCCGGTCAGCGGCAGCGTGCATTTCTTTAGCAGTTTGGATTTGCCGTGTTTGTTGGTGTGATCCATGACAACGATCACGCGGCCTACGCCTGCAACAAGGTCCATCGCCCCGCCCATGCCTTTGACCAGCACGCCGGGAATCATCCAATTCGCCAGATCGCCTTCTTCGTCGACCTCCATCGCACCCAGCACCGCAGCGGCGATTTTTCCGCCCCGGATCATGCCAAACGACGTTGCGCTGTCGAAATACGAGGTGCGGGACAGTTCGGTGATTGTCTGCTTGCCCGCGTTGATCAGGTCAGGGTCTTCTTCGCCTTCAAACGGGAAGGGGCCCATGCCCAGCATTCCATTCTCGGACTGAAGCGTAATATCCTTGTCACCCACATAGTTTGCCACCAGCGTCGGAATACCGATGCCGAGGTTCACATACATGCCGTCTTCCAGCTCTTGCGCCGCGCGCGCGGCCATTTGATTGCGGTCCCAGGGCATTATGCGTCCTCCTTCTTGCGGGTGGTGCGTTGTTCGATGCGCTTTTCATGCGTGCCCTGAATGATGCGGTGCACGTAGATGCCGGGCAGGTGGATTGCGTCCGGGTCGAGCGAGCCGCGCGGGACGATTTCCTCAACCTCTGCCACACAGATCTTGCCACAGGTCGCGGCGGGGACGTTGAAGTTGCGGGCAGTTTTACGGAACACCAGATTGCCGGTGTCGTCGGCTTTCCAAGCCTTGACGATGGCGAGGTCGGCAAAGATGCCTTCCTCCATGATGTAGGTCTCACCGTTGAAATCTTTGTGCTCTTTGCCCTCGGCGATCACTGTGCCCACACCGGTTTTGGTGTAGAAACCGGGGATCCCTGCGCCACCGGCACGCATCCGCTCGGCCAGCGTTCCTTGCGGGTTGAACTCCAGTTCCAGTTCTCCGGCCAGATACTGACGCATGAATTCTGCGTTTTCGCCGACGTATGAGCTGATCATTTTCTTGACCTGCTTGGTCTGCAGCAGAATGCCGATGCCGAAATCGTCGACGCCTGCGTTATTCGATGCAAAGGTCAGATTCCGGGCGCCCGATGCCCGGATCGCTTCCAGCAAAAGCTCGGGAATGCCGCAAAGGCCGAAACCGCCCGCTGCGATCAACATGCCATCCGAGATCACTCCGTCGAGCGCCTCAGCGGCATTGTCATAGACTTTCTTCATGAAAAACTCCCCCAATGACATGGTGCTGGGCAGGTTGTGCCGCCACGTCATTGGGAAGTCAATAAAAGCAAGGGTGTGGTGGTATTTCTACCTATTCCGCAACCTTTTTCGTTGCCTTCTTGGCCGCCGGTTTTTTCTTGGGGGCCGCTTTCTTCTTGGTACCTTTTTTCGCGGCGCGCTCATTGACCAGTTCAATGGCCATTTCCTGCGTCACATCTTCTGGCTTGATGTCCTTGGGAATGGTCGCGTTGACTTTTTCCCACTTCACATAAGGTCCATAACGCCCGTCCAGAACCTGCATCGCACCGCCATCGGGGTGTTCACCCAGTTCTTTCAAGGGCTTTGCAGCCGCCCGACGCCCGCGCCCTGGGTTGGCGCGTTTTTCGGCCAGCATCTCAACCGCGCGGTTCATGCCGATCTCGAATACGTCATTTGGGTCCTTGAGGTTGGCATAAACGGGCTTCGCCTCTTCCGGCATCTGATGCATCAGGTAAGGCCCGAACCGCCCGAAGTTCGAGCTGATCATACCGCCCTCTGGGTGTTCGCCGATCGGCCGAGGGAGGGACAAAAGCGTCAGCGCCTTGTCCAGATCCATGTCATCCTTGCTCCATCCACGGGGCAGGGAGGCACGCGGCGGTTTTTTGTTCTCGGGCGTGGGTTCGCCGCGCTGAACATAGGGGCCAAACCGGCCGGATTTCAGCCAGATTTCATCGCCCGCATCTTCGCCCAGCAGACGTTCATCGCCCTCAGCCCCTTCGCCCGCAATGGGGCGGGTATAGGTGCATTCGGGATAGTTTCCGCAGCCGACGAATCCACCAGTGCGGGAGGTCTTAAGGTGCAACTGACCCACACCGCATTTCGGGCAAACGCGCGGATCGGACCCGTCCTCACGCGGCGGGTAAAGCTGTGGCGCAAGCGCCTCGTCCAGCTTGTCTAGAACTTCCGAGATGCGCAGTTCCGACGTTTCGCCAATTGCGGCCGAGAAATCGCGCCAGAATTTACCAAGCAAGTCCTTATAGTCGCGGTCACCGGCGCTGACGTCGTCCAGTTCTTCTTCCAGATTGGCAGTGAACTCATACCCCACATATTGACGGAAGAAGTTCAGCAGAAAGATCGTGACGATCCGGCCCTTTTCCTCGGGGATCAGTCGATTCTTGTCCTTGCGCACATATTCCCGGTCCTGAATCGTGGTCACGATCGAGGCATAGGTGGACGGCCGCCCGATCCCCAGCTCTTCCATCCGCTTGACCAGCGTGGCCTCGGTATAGCGTGGCGGCGGTTGGGTATGGTGCTGCAGGGCCAGAACAGCCTCGTTTTCTGACAAAACGGCCTGCTTGTCGTCGCTTGTTGCTTTGACAAACTGATCCTTTAGCGAGGTTTTGGCAAAACGCGCCGGATCGCCCTGCATGATTTGTGGCAGGCGCTTGTCGTCGTCATCCGCCACATCGTCACGGCCTTCTTCGTACACGCGCATGAATCCGTCGAACATCACGACCTGGCCGGTGGCGCGCAGGCCGACCTGGCCATCATCGCTGCCGATTTCGACCGTTGTACGTTCCAGCCGCGCGGCGGCCATCTGACAGGCGATGGTGCGTTTCCAGATCAGGTCGTAGAGCTTGCGCTGGTCCTCGTCCGTGACCCTCAGGTCCTTGGCATCGCGCGACATATCCGTGGGCCGGATACACTCGTGTGCTTCCTGCGCGTTTTTGGCCTTGTTCTTATAGATACGCGGGCTGTCCGGTACGTACTCCGCGCCGTAACGATCGGTGATCGCGTCGCGTGTCGCCGCCACGGCCTCGGGTGCCATGTCGATACCATCGGTCCGCATATACGTAATGTAGCCCGCCTCGTACAGCCGCTGCGCCACCTGCATCGCGTGACGTGCGCCCATGCCGAATTTGCGGCTTGCCTCTTGCTGCAGGGTCGACGTCATGAAAGGGGCCGAGGGGTTGCGCGCGGCTGGTTTCGCCTCGACCGAGGTGACGCTGAGGGCGCGGCTGGTGATGGCCTGCACCGCTAGCTCGGCCTGCGTGGCGTTCTTCAGGTCATGTTTGTCCAGCTTGTTCCCGGCCAACGTGACCAGACGCGCCTCATAGGTCTGACCGCGTGGAGTTTCAAACAGCGCCTTGACTGACCAGTATTCGACGGGTTTGAACGCCTCAATCTCCATCTCGCGTTCGACGATCAAACGCAGGCAGACCGATTGCACGCGACCGGCGGATTTCGCACCGGGCAGCTTGCGCCACAGGACGGGTGACAGGTTGAAGCCCACCAGATAATCCAGCGCGCGGCGGGCCAGATAGGCCTCGACCAGTGGCATGTCGACCTCACGTGGGTTCTGCATTGCCTCGGTTACGGCGTCCTTGGTGATTGCGTTGAAAGTAACGCGGCTGACCGGCGTGTCCTTCTTGATCGAACGGCGTTTGGTCAGCGCTTCCTGAAGGTGCCAACTGATGGCCTCACCCTCGCGATCAGGGTCGGTGGCGAGGATCAGGGCGTTGTCTTCTTTCAACGCATCGGCGATGGCCTTGACGTGTTTGCGACTGTCAGTGCCAACCTCCCATTTCATCGAGAATTCGTGCTCGGGGTCGACCGATCCGTCTTTCGGAGGGAGGTCGCGGACATGGCCATACGACGCCAAAACCGTGTAGTCGGGGCCAAGGTATTTGTTGATTGTTTTGGCCTTCGCAGGGGATTCTACAACAACTACAGGCATTTAGGGGGAAACCTCGCTCGACGATTTTGATGCCTTCTATGATCGTGCAAAATGTGGAGGGCAAGGGCGAATTGTCAATGCGTTCCTTTGATGACAAGAATTTATGAGTGATTCCAGCTTGATAGACGGTGTGTGACCGTGCGTCCCCGGGGTCACGCAGTCAGCGACAGCAATCCACCGGGCTGCCGTTGAATACGACCATCCAATTCAAGATCGACCAGCGCGGGGCCAATTTCCCCGGCTGTGGCGGCGATGTCGCGGATCAGTTGGTCTTCGGCAACTGGTGACGGCCCCAACCTCGTTAGGATTTCCCGGTGCAGAGACTCTACCTCAGGGATGGGTTGGGTCGCTATGGAAGGCTGGGGGTCGTGCGCGTTGGAAAAAAGATCGTCTTTTTGCGGCAGTGCTTCAATCACATCCTCGGCAGATCGCACCAACGTCGCGCCGTCTCGGATCAGCAAATTGCACCCGGCGGCCCGCGCATCAAACGGATGGCCCGGTACGGCCAACACCTCACGCCCCTGATCCAGAGCGTCGCGGGCCGTGATCAGACTGCCGGATTTTGCAGCGGCTTCGACAACGACAACGGCCTGAGAGAGACCGGAAATGATTCGGTTGCGCCGCGGAAAATGACGCGCCTGCGGAGTGGTCCCCATCGGTTGTTCAGAAACACGCAGGCCGGATTCCTTGATCTTTTGCGCCAGATCTGTGTTTTCGGCGGGATAGATGGCGTCGACGCCGCCTGCCATCACCGCGATGGTTCCGGTGTCCAGTGCGGAAAAATGCGCCGCAGTGTCGATCCCACGCGCCAAACCCGATGCGATCACATACCCTTGCTTGCCCAAATCCGCAGCCAGCCCCCGAGCCATTCTGGCCCCGAGCGACGAGCAATTGCGGGCCCCGACCATTGCGATAGATGGCTTTCTTAGCAGCGCGGGATCACCAATCGCCCACAACATCGGCGGGGCATCATTCAAATCGTTCAGAGCGGCCGGAAATTCAGCGGACCCAAGGCACAAAAGCTGCGCGTTGGCGGCTTTTGCGGCCTTGAGTTCCGCTTCTATCACGCCGGGAGGGCAGATTTCATACCCCTCAATTCCGGCAGCGCGTGCCATTTCCGGCAGCGCGGCCAGCGCGTTCTGCGCCGTGCCATGTTCGCGCAACAGCCGACGAAACGTCGCCGGACCAACCTTGCGCGAGCGCAACAGACGAAGCCAGGAAAACCGATCCTCTTCCGTGGTGGGTGGGAGTGTGGGGTGATTGGAAGAAAGCTGCTCTTCAGTCATCCGTCGCTCCGTCTGATTGCAGAACTGGTTTACGGGACGGAGGGTTAACAGCGTGTAAATCGATGAAAATTAGATGCGAAATAGCTCTGGACTAGTGTCCAACACAGCGCTAGAGCATTGAAACAGATGGAGAAAATTCGTACGAATTTTCTCGGCGTTTTTGGTGGTCGGCGGGTGTTGCGGGGGCAACGTATTAACCTTGTGCCCTCGCAATGCCCTTGCTTCCGACTCAGGCAGCCGATCCCCCAACCGTCAGGCCGTCCATCAACACCGTGGGCTGACCCACCCCAACAGGCACCCATTGCCCGTCTTTGCCGCAGGTTCCCATGCCTGGATCAAGCGCCATGTCATTGCCAAGACCTCGGATGCGTTTCAAAGCAGAAGGCCCGTCGCCGATAAGTGTTGCGCCTTTCACGGGCGCGCCGATCTTGCCGTTCTGGACCCGGTAGGCCTCGGTACAGGAAAACACGAACTTGCCGTTGGTGATGTCCACCTGACCGCCGCCAAAGCCGACGGCCCAAATCCCGTCTTTGATGTTGGCCACCAGCGCAGCCGGATCAGCGTCTCCGCCCAGCATGACCGTGTTTGTCATGCGTGGCATCGGCTTATGCGCATAGCTTTGACGCCGTCCGTTCCCCGTGGGTGCCACGTCCATCAGTCGCGCGTTCTGGCGGTCTTGCATGTATCCTGTCAGAACGCCGTCTTCGATCAGCACCGTGCGCGAACTTGGAGTGCCCTCGTCATCAACTGAAATCGAACCACGTCGGTCAGGAATGGTGCCATCATCGACAACGGTGACGCCTTTTGAAGCGATCTTTTGGCCCATCAGACCGGCAAAAGCCGAACTGCCTTTGCGGTTGAAATCACCTTCCAATCCATGACCGATGGCTTCATGCAGCAGGATACCTGGCCAACCGGGGCCAAGGGCAACTTCCATCACGCCAGCAGGGGCGGGGACGGCATCCAGATTGACCATCGCAATCCGCAGCGCCTCACGCGCCTTGTCCTGCCAGTCGGCAGGATCGATTAAACCGTCCAACCCAACACGACCACCGCCTCCGGCTGAGCCGCTTTCGCGACGGCCATTTTGTTCCACAATGACCGAGACGTTCAAACGCGTCATCGGGCGTACGTCACGAACCAGAACGCCGTCGGGCCGCAGGATCTCGACCTCTTGCACGGCGGCTGCGATGGTGGCGCTGACTTGTACGACACGCGGGTCGAGGTCACGGGCAAAGGCGTCAATTTCGCGTAAGGTCTCGATCTTTACCGGGAAGGTGGCCGATTCAATCGGGTCTTCGTCGGTGTAAAGCTTTGTATTCGTTGCCCGAGGCGCCTCGGCTAAGGTGCCACCGCCATCCCCAACCGCCAAGCGAGCAGTCTCGGCCGCGCGTTTCAATGCCGGAATGGAAACGTCAGTCGAATGCGCATATCCGGCCACCTCTCCTTGAACGGCGCGCAGGCCAAACCCTTCGGATGCGTCATAGGAAGCCGTCCGCAACCGCCCGTCATCAAAGACCAGAGATTCGGATTTCCGGCGTTCGACAAACAGCTCTCCGTCCTCGGCCCCGGCAGTCGCCGATTGCAAAACCGCAAGCGCCTCGTCCTGCGGAAGAGCGCTTTCAAAAGGGCGAAACGGGTCGTTTGGCATCACTTGGGACCTTTCCGGTTTGATCCAGATCAAAAATAGCGTCTGTTTGACGCAAGCATTTTGCTTTATCTACCCGCAGGAATATGGTTTTTAACGCGGCCAAAGACAACGGGTGAGGTGTGGCCGATTCACGCCTTTTCGCCAGGGACGCAAAGATCAAACGATCAGGACAGAATATGAAGAATGCTTTGATGCTTTCGGGCTTGATGACAGCCCTCTCCAGCCTTCCCGCCATGGCTCAGGAGCTTGAGATTATTGGCAAGCCGGTAGATGGCGGAATCGGGTTTCAGCCCGCGGTCACAGAACTTGCCGACGGTATCCAGCGGTTGGACAACATGATTCTGGTGATCATCACCGCAATCTGCGTGTTCGTTGCGGGCCTGCTGATCTATTGTATCGTTCGTTACAATCGACGGGCGAACCCGGAACCCGCGCGGTTCTCGCATTACACGCCTGTGGAAATCGCATGGACTGTCGTGCCGATCGTGATTCTGGTGTTCATCGGAGCCTTCTCTTTGCCTGTTCTATTCAAACAGCAGGAAATTCCTGAAGGTGATGTTGTGATCAAAGTCGTTGGGAACCAGTGGTACTGGACCTATGAATATGTCGATCATGACTTTGCGTTTGACAGCTATCTGCTGGGTCACCCGGCCACGCTGGACGAAGGCGCGCGGCCTGCAGATGCTGACGTAACACCTTTTGTTCTTGACGATGCGATGCGCGCCAAATTGGCTGACGCAGGGTACAGCGACGATGAATGGCTGCTGGCGACAGACACCGCTGTTGTCGTTCCTGTCGGGAAAATCATTGTAATGCAGGTGACCGCGTCGGACGTGATCCATTCGTGGACCATCCCCTCCTTCGGTGTGAAGCAGGATGGTGTACCGGGTCGTTTGGCCGAGCTGTGGTTCCAGGCGGACAAGGAAGGCGTCTATTTCGGACAGTGTTCGGAACTGTGCGGGAAGGATCACGCTTATATGCCGATCACCGTCAAAGTGGTCAGCGAGGAAGCCTATGAGGCATGGCTGCAGGGTGCTCTGGAAGAGTATGCCGGTCAGCCTTTGACCTATCAGGTCGCCTCGAACTAAGCCGTCATCGGCCTAGTTTAAACAAGCAGGCTGCGCGGGTGACGCGCAGCTTTTGCCCCAAAAGGACCGGATATGAGCGACGCAAGCATCAATGCCAGCCAAGTGACCGCCACGGCGCACGCGGATGAGGCCAGCTTTGGCGATTTCTTCGCCTTGCTGAAGCCGCGCGTGATGTCTCTGGTCGTGTTCACGGCCTTGGTTGGGTTGCTGGCTGCTCCGGTCCCTGTGCATCCGGTTGTAGGCTTCTGCGCGATCCTGTTTATCGCCATCGGCGGTGGCGCATCCGGCGCTTTGAACATGTGGTGGGACGCGGATATCGACCGGGTGATGAAGCGCACCAAAGGTCGTCCAATCCCTGCGGGCAAGGTGCAAGAAGGCGAGGCGCTGGCGTTGGGGCTGGCACTGTCTGGCCTTTCCGTGATCATGCTTGGACTGGCGACCAACTGGTTCGCTGGCGCGTTTCTGGCCTTCACGATCTTTTTCTACGTCGTCGTCTACACCATGTGGCTCAAGCGTTCGACGCCGCAAAACATCGTCATCGGCGGCGCAGCGGGCGCGTTCCCGCCCGTGATCGGTTGGGTCGCGGCCACTGGATCAATGTCGATCGAGCCGTGGTTGATGTTCGCCCTGACTTTCATGTGGACTCCGCCGCATTTCTGGGCGCTGGCGCTGTTCATGCGCTCGGATTACGACGATGCGGGCGTGCCGATGCTGACCGTCACACATGGGCGCCGCGCAACGCGGTGGCATATTCTGGTATACACTGCTCTGCTGGCGACACTGGCCGTAGGCACCGCGTTCTCGGGCATCGGCGGGCCGATCTATCTGACCGTCGCTGTGGTGATGAACGCGCTGTTCCTTCGGGGTGCGTGGGCGATCTCATGCCGGTCGGAAGACGATTCAGAGGCGGATAATTTCAAGGTCGAGCGCGGCTTCTTCAAACTGTCTCTGCTGTACCTTTTCCTGCATTTCGGCGCGATTTTGGTCGAGGCGTTGCTGAAACCCTATGGCTTGGGAGGTTGGACATGAGTCTGCGTAAAAGCCACGAATTGCATCAACGCAGATTCAGCCGCAATCTGGGTGTGGGGCTAACGCTGGCTGCACTTATCGTGATCATTTTTGGCCTGACGGTCGTCAAAGTCTCGGGCACAAACTTCGGGCTGGCGACGCAGGAGGTGCAGAACTGATGGCGCTGACAGGTCCTCAGAAAACGGTCATGCAAACCGTCGGCGTTGTGGTGCTCATGGGCAGCCTCGCTTGGGCTGCGGTTCCGTTCTATGACTGGTTCTGCCGTGTCACAGGCTTTGGGGGCACGACCGGCGTAGCTGAAACTGCGCCGGAAGACATATTGGATCGCACTGTGAAGGTCCGGTTTGACGCTTCAAAAGCCAAAGGCATGGCGTGGGAGTTCAAGCCCGTCGCGCGCGAGATGGAGGTGCGCATCGGCGAAACCGGACTGGCCTTTTATGAAGCCCACAATCCAACCGACCGCCCGATTGCGGGACAGGCGTCTTACAATGTAGCGCCGTATTCTGCAGGCGGGTATTTCCAGAAAATCGCCTGTTTCTGCTTTGAAGAACAGGTGTTGGAACCCGGTGAAACCGTTCAGATGCCGGTCAGTTTCTTCGTTGACCCCGAAATGGTCGAAGATCTGGAAGCGAAATATGTGCATACGATCACACTGTCGTATACATTCTACGAAATTGACCTGCCCGAGGGCTATGCTGCCCTTGAAACGCAGGCTGATACAAACACGAACTAATGCCTTTAGCTGAGGGACTCTGATGGCACACGCTAAAAATCACGACTACCATATTCTGAACCCCTCGATCTGGCCGCTGATCGGCGCGATCGGCGGGTTTGTGATGCTGTTCGGAGCCGTTCTTTGGATGCACGGAATAACGCCATGGATGTTCTGGGCCGGGTTGATTGCAGTTCTGTATACCATGTTCGCATGGTGGTCCGAGGTTGTGGTCGAAAGCCGCGTCGGAGATCACACGCCTGTAGTGCGGATCGGACTGCGCTATGGCTTCATTCTGTTCGTGATGTCCGAGGTGATGTTCTTCTTTGCCTGGTTCTGGTCGTTCTTTAAACATCGTATGTATCCGATGTACGACTATGCCGGGACCGAGTACATCCAGCCGGATATCCACGCGGTTGACCCGTTCCACCTGCCTCTGATCAACACGCTGGTTCTGTTGCTTTCGGGCTGCGCGATCACCTGGGCGCACCATGCCCTGGTGCACAACAACGACCGCAAGGCGCTGGTCCAGGGTCTGGCGATTGGCATCGTACTGGGCATCGCGTTTACCGCGCTTCAGGCGTTCGAGTATTACGAGTTGCTGGCGCATGAAGGCTGGAAGTTTGGTGGCGATCAGTTCTATTCGAACTTCTTCATGGCGACCGGTTTCCACGGTTTCCACGTCGTTATCGGGACAATCTTCCTGAGCGTCTGCCTGATCAGGGCTCTGAAAGGCGACTTTACGCCCGAAAAACACGTCGGGTTCGAGGCGGCGGCCTGGTATTGGCACTTTGTCGACGTTGTCTGGCTGTTCCTGTTCTTTGCCGTTTACATCTGGGGCCAAGCTCCGTTGATGTAACAGCAGACAGGTGATCCAATTGCAAAAGCCGCCCTTTTGGGCGGCTTTTTCTCGATTTGGGCGCAAGATTGCGCCCGATACAATTGCATGGTTGCATTTTTGCCCATGCCAACCGTAACAAGACGCCGAAATTTGAGACAAGGTTTGGCCCCGCCATGCGCCGCATTCTGTTCCTGATGATCTTTGGCCTTGCCGGGCTGGGCGTACTGCTGTCGCTCGGTTTCTGGCAGGTGCAGCGGTTGGCAGAGAAAGAGGGGATTCTTGCTGAGATCGAAGACCGTATTGCGGCGGAACCTACGACCCTGCCTGGCACCGTATCAGCCGAACAGCACAAGTATCTGCCGGTGACGCTGTACGGCGAGATGAGGTCTGGGGAAATCCACGTTCTGGTTTCAGTCAAACAGGTTGGCGCGGGGTACCGGATCATCCAGCCGTTCAGCACCAAGGACCGCACCATTCTGGTCGACCGAGGCTTTGTGCCGACAACAGCAAAGCAAACGGAACGCTTGACCGGACCAATGGAAGTCACAGGTAACCTGCATTGGCCGGATGAGATCGACGGCTATACACCTGAAACTGACATCGACGCCAATATCTGGTTCGCCCGTGATGTGCCTAATCTGGCCGCAGCTTTGGGTGCTGAACCCGTCCTGCTGATCGCTCGGTCCGAAACTGATCCGGGCGTGATGCCTCTGCCGGTCGACACGGCGGGCATTCCGAACGATCACCTGCAATACGCAATCACGTGGTTTGGTCTGGCTCTGGTCTGGGCCGCGATGACCGTCTATTTCCTGTGGCGAAACCGCGCCCCTTCTGAAAGTGAAGTGCAATGAAATATATCTCGACCCGTGGGCAAGCGCCCGAACTGACGTTTGAAGAGGCAATGCTGACCGGGCTTGCCCGCGACGGTGGATTGTACCTGCCCGCCGAGATCCCAGTGATAAGCCACGAGGAGATCGCCGCACTGGCCGGGCTGCCCTATGAAGAGATCGCGTTCCGCGTGATGTGGCCCTATGTCAGCGGCTCGTTCACCGAAGAAGAGTTCCGGGCAATCATCGACCGCGCCTATGAAGGCTTCGGCCATGATGCCCGTGCGCCGCTGAAGCAGTTGAACGAAAACCACTTCTTGTTGGAGCTGTTTCACGGTCCGACACTGGCCTTTAAAGACTTTGCTATGCAGTTGATCGGTCAGCTGTTCCAGGTTGCTCTGAAAAAGCGCAACGATCGGGTGACCATCGTGGGTGCAACCAGTGGCGACACCGGATCAGCCGCGATTGAGTCGTTCCGGGGGCTGGACGCGGTGGATGTATTCATCCTGTTTCCGCATGGTCGCGTGTCCGAGGTGCAACGCCGCCAGATGACGACGCCTGCGGACAGCAATGTGCATGCGTTGGCCGTAGATGGCGATTTCGATGATTGTCAGGCCGCGCTGAAGGATATGTTCAACGATTTCGACTTCCGCGATGGCGTTAAATTGGCCGGTGTGAACTCGATCAATTTCGCGCGGGTATTGGCACAGATCGTGTATTACTTTTCGTCGGCTGTCAGCCTTGGTGCGCCGCATCGCAAGGTCAGCTTTACCGTGCCGACCGGAAATTTCGGTGACATCTTCGCCGGCTATTTGGCCAAGCGCATGGGGCTGCCCATCGACCGTCTGGTCGTGGCGACCAACCAGAACGACATTCTGCACCGTTGCCTGTCGGGCGAGGGGTATTTCAAAGGGGACACCATCCCTTCGATCAGCCCGTCCATGGATATTCAGGTCAGCTCGAATTTTGAACGCGCTCTTTACTATGCCTATGGCGAGGATGGCTCAGCCGTTGCGCAGTTGATGGATGAACTCAAAACCGGGGGATTCAACGTCAGCCAAGGTGCGATGGAGGCTCTGCGTGAGAGCTTCGACTCGGGGCGCGTGTCCGAGGATGAAACGTTGGCCACGATCAAGCGCACGCTGGCCCATAGCGCCGAACTGGTCTGTCCGCACACAGCAATCGGAATCAAGGTTGGTGAGGAGCATCGCGCAACAGACGTTCCGATGATCACTTTGGCCACCGCGCATCCGGCGAAATTCCCGGCCGCGGTCGAGAAGGCAAGCGGGGAACATCCGCCTCTTCCATCCCGCATGTCTGATCTGTATGAACGTCCGGAACGGGTGACCCGAATTGCCAACGATCTGGGTGCCCTCGAGGATCATATCAGAAGGCATATTGCTGAGTGACTGTCAGACAAGATCAGCTGAAGAACGGATTTCGGATCGTCAGTGAACATATGCCGGGGCTGCAATCAGCGGCCATCGGCATCTGGGTGACCGCAGGTGCGCGGAACGAGCGGATCGAGCAGAACGGCATTGCGCATTTCCTTGAGCATATGGCGTTCAAGGGAACCGAGCGCCGAACCGCGCTGCAAATCGCCGAAGCGATCGAAGATGTCGGCGGTTACATCAACGCGTATACCTCGCGCGAGGTGACGGCCTATTATGTACGCGTTCTGAAAGACGACGTGGCCCTTGCCATGGATGTCATCGGAGACATTGTTCTGAATCCGATCTTTGATCCACGTGAGATTGAGGTCGAGCGGGGCGTCATCTTGCAAGAGATTGGCCAAGCTTACGACACGCCTGACGATGTGATCTTCGACTGGTTGCAAGAGCAGAGCTATCACGACCAGCCTTTGGGGCGCACGATCCTGGGCCCTAGCGAACGGGTGCGCGCCTTCTCGCGCGAGGATTTGTCGGGTTTTGTGGCCGAGCATTATGGCCCGGAGCAAATGATCCTGTCGGCGGCAGGCGCTGTGGATCACGACGCCCTGATGAAAATGGCCGAAGAGATGTTTGGGCACATGCAGCCGCGCAAGGGTCTGGTCCCAGAGGCAGCGCAATTCACCGGAGGTGAGGCGCGGCAAGAGAAAGATCTGGAGCAGGCGCATTTTGCGCTGGCGCTGGAAAGCCCCGGCTATCGCGATGATGCGATTTACACCGCGCAGATTTACTCGACCGCGCTGGGCGGGGGGATGTCCTCACGCCTGTTCCAAGAGGTGCGCGAGAGCAGGGGGCTGTGTTACACGATCTTCGCTCAGACTGGGGCATATGCCGATACAGGGACGACGACGATCTATGCCGGAACGTCCGCGGATCAGGTGGGCGACTTGGCACGAATTACCATCGATGAAATGAAGCGCGCGGCCGAAGACATGAGCGCCGAAGAGGTTGCCCGCGCGCGTGCGCAGATGAAGGCAGGGATGCTGATGGGGCTGGAAAGCCCGTCGAACCGCGCTGAACGTCTTGCGCGGCTGGTGCAAATCTGGGGCCGGGTGCCCTCGCTGGAAGACACCGTGGCCAAGATCGATGCGGTGAGTACCGAGGAAGTGCGGGCTTTCGCCGAAAGCATGGCCATAAAGGCCCCGGCAGCATTAGCGCTGTATGGCCCGGTCTCGGGCGCGCCGACATTGACGGAATTGCAGGAGAGGCGTGCGGCGTGATGCTTCTGGGCCGACGCAAGCTGAAACTCGAAACCGAGCGCCTCAGCCTGCGCCCGCCCATCCATTCCGATTTCAACGATTGGGCTGCGCTACGGCGGGCGTCTAAGGAATATCTGACGCCGTGGGAGCCGATTTGGGCCAAGGATCACCTGACCCGTAAGTCCTTCACGAATCGCGTGTATTGGGCGCAGCGATCCGTGGCTAGCGGCACGGCGATCCCGCTGTTTCTATTTCGTCGGTCTGATGATGTGTTGGTCGGCGCGATCACCCTGGAC
Source organism: Ruegeria sp. AM2 (assembly GCF_056540685.1). Classification (NCBI taxonomy): domain Bacteria; kingdom Pseudomonadati; phylum Pseudomonadota; class Alphaproteobacteria; order Rhodobacterales; family Roseobacteraceae; genus Ruegeria; species Ruegeria sp. AM2. Next base: position 171,245 of record NZ_JBQFXE010000002.1, read on the forward strand.
AATGTGCGCCGTGGTCCGGCGCAGGCGGGCACCCTGGGGTATTGGACGGGTGAAGCCTTTGCTCGCAATGGATATATGCGTGAAGCCATCGGCGCGGTTGTCCACCATGCTTTCACGCGGCTGGACTTGAGCCGGGTCGAGGCCGCTTGCCTTCCCGAAAACAAACCCTCGCGCGGGTTGTTGGAAAGTTCGGGGTTTAAATATGAGGGCGTGGCCCAATCCTATTTGCAGATCAACGGACGGTGGCGGACGCATGTTCTGTACGCCAGCCTGAGATCGGATCGGCGCGGTAAGACCGACGCTGGGTAGGTGGCCCTGCGGGCCATTGGGGCTCTGCCCCAAACCCCGGGATATTTTTGGCCAGATGAACAAGGGGCATGACTTGTCCGCCGCTTGCGCTACAATCTGACTATGCGCTGGTTGGTTGCAGCATTGATGGTGATTTCGGGTGGGGCCGTGGCGCAGGAGCGGCGGCCGAGCCATTGTATCGCCATTGCCGACGCAGCGCCTGGGATCGAGTATCTACACAAAGCCGCGTGGCAGGATTCTGTTCCGGAGTTTTCCGTGCGGATCAGCTATATCGCGCATGCGTCCTTTTTGATTCAGACGCAGGGCGGGTTGAATGCTGTCACGGATTTCACCGGGTTCATCGGCAGCGCTGCTTTGATTCCGGACGTTGTGACGATGAATCATGCGCATAGCACCCATTGGACGGCGCATCCCGACCCGGCAATTCCGCATGTACTGCCCGGATGGGGCGAGTTTGGGCAGGGGATCGAGCATCACCTTGATCTTGGCGAGATGCTGGTGCGCAATGTGTCGACGGACATTCGCTCGGCCTATGGCGGTGTTGAGGAGAATGGCAATTCGATCTTTGTGTTCGAGGTTGAGGGGCTATGTATCGGGCATCTGGGCCATCTGCACCACGTGCCCTCAGATGAACAGTTTGCCGCTTTGGGTCGGCTGGATGTTGTGATGGCGGCTGTGGATGGCGGAACCACGATGCCCTTGCCCGAAATGATTTCGGTCCTGAAACGGCTTAAGAGTTCGGTCATTATTCCGATGCATTGGTTTTCCGGGTTTTCATTGGACCGGTTTCTGGTCGACATCCGAGAGGATTTTCCAGTTCAACGGAACGGGGTTTCCGAAATCACAGTGTCCCTGCGTACGCTTCCTGACCGACCCACTGTCGTGGTGCTGGAACCGCAATACCTGATCGAATTGGAATAGGGGTTGTCGTTCGGTTCTGCCTTGGGCAAGGAAAGGTCATGACCCTGAATCCCGCCAATGAAACCTTTGGTCAAACTATTCGGGCCCGGTTGGGCGGGGATATCCTGCGCCCCGTGGAGCCGCGTTATCTGGAGGAACCACGGCGGCGATACGAAGGGCAGGCGGGGTTGCTGGGGCTACCCAGGACAGTCGAGGACGTGTCCACTTTGGTGCGGCTGGCCTCGGATGCGTTGGTGCCCATCGTTCCTTATGGCGGGGGAACGGGGCTTGTGGGTGGTCAGGTCGTATCGGATGGACCTGCGCCCCTGTTGATATCGCTGGAACGGATGAAGGCCGTGCGCGCCATTTATCCGACTGAGAACATACTGATTGCTGAGGCGGGCGTTGTTCTGTCAGATGTGCAAGCCGCAGCTGAAGGTGCGGACCGACTGTTCCCCTTGTCTTTGGCCGCGCAGGGGTCCTGCACGATTGGCGGGAACCTCGCCACAAATGCGGGCGGCGTCAACGTTCTGCGCTATGGCAATGCGCGCGATCTGTGTCTTGGGATTGAGGCGGTATTGCCCAGCGGCGAAATCTGGCATGGGCTAGGGCGATTGCGCAAAGACAACACGGGGTATGACCTGCGCAATCTTATGATCGGGGCCGAGGGCACGTTGGGCATCATCACGGCAGCATCGCTCAAACTTTCTCCACGACCAGCTTCGGTTGGAACGGCCGTGTTCCAAGTACCGTCTGCGGACGCTGCTATCGAGCTTTTGGCGTTGGCCAGAACCCAAATAGGTGAGGCGGTCAGTGCGTTCGAATTGATCCATCGTCAGGGTCTTCGGTTCTTGTCGGAGGTTCTGCCGGATATTCGCCAACCCTTCCAAGACCAACCGGAATGGTGCGTATTGATTGAGTTGGGACTGTCCGGTGGGCAATCGTCGTCTGCAGCGTTGGAGACGTTGTTTACAGAGGCTGAGAAACGCAATCTGACCAGCGACGCCATCATTGCGCAGACAGAAGCTCAGAGATCAGAACTATGGGCGGTTCGCGAACACATTCCCGAGGCCAACCGGTTGATCGGGTCCGTCTCAAGCCACGATATCTCAGTGCCGATCTCGACCATTCCTGACTTCATCCGGCGTGGGGCGGAAGTGGTGGCAGCATTGGGTCCGTTTCGCATCAACTGCTTCGGACACCTGGGCGACGGGAACCTGCATTACAATGTCTTCCCGCCGTTTGGACATGTTAGGTCTGAATTCGAGGTCAGCCGACAGGCCATAAAAACCGCCGTCCACGACCTTGTTCATGAATTCGGAGGCTCTGTGAGCGCCGAACACGGTGTCGGACGGCTGAAAACCTATGATTTGGAGCGGTATGGCGATCCGGCAAAGCTGCATGCGATGCGCGCGATCAAATCGGCGCTTGATCCCAAAGGTATCATGAACCCCGGCGCTGTTCTGCGCCGGTAGGCGCAGCCGAGGGGCTGCGCCAAAAGCCTTAGGATTCAGGTATGATCACCTTGTCGATGACATGAATGACACCGTTTGACGTTTCGATATCCGCCTGCACGACGGATGCGTCGTTGACCATCACGCCGTTATCAAGATCGATCGTGATATCTCCGCCCTGAACGGTAGCGGCGGTCATATCGTCCGATAGGTCACCAGACATCACTTTGCCCGGCACGACGTGATAGGTCAGGATCGCTACAAGCTGATCTTTGTTTTCCGGCTTCAACAGCGTGTCCACTGTGCCGTCGGGTAGGGCCGCGAAGGCGTCGTCAGTTGGCGCGAAAACCGTGAAAGGCCCTTCGCCCTTCAAAGTATCGACAAGATCGGCTGCCTGAACGGCGGCGACCAGAGTGGTAAAGCTGCCTGCGCCGACTGCTGTGTCGACGATGTCCTTGGAATGTCCGTCAGCAAATGCCGAGGAGGCCAGCGCAATACTTGTCAGTCCAGCGAAAGCGAATTTGCGAAACATGGTAGATTTCCCTTGTTGGTATGCCAAAAGCGGCATCGTCAAGGGGTACGGACCATTCGCAATGTGAGATCACCTGACGAGCGATGCGGCGCAGGTTGACCGCAGGCCTAAGCGCCCTAAGCCCGCGTCGCCCGCGTTTTCCACTCACGTTTTTGTGAAAAGTCTGTCAAAGACCTTCGAATTCGCAAAGCACATGGACGTCCATTCCCATGTCCTCCAGGACATTGCGTCCGCCCAACTCGGGCAGATCAATGATAAATGCGCAAGACACGATTTCGCCACCCAGACGCTCGATCAGTTTGATGCCCGCCGCAGCAGTTCCGCCCGTGGCCAGCAGGTCGTCAACGACCAGAATCTTCTCTCCGGGCAGTATCGCGTCGTCGTGGATCTCGACGATGGCCTCACCATATTCCAGCTTGTAGTCCTGGCTGATCGTGGTTCCGGGCAATTTGCCCTTCTTGCGGATAGGAACAAATCCGACGCTCAGCTGATGCGCAATCGCGCCACCAAGTATGAAACCGCGTGCTTCCAGGCCCACAACCTTGTCGATCCGCTCTCCGGCATAGGGATGCAGCATTTGGTCGATCGCCATACGAAACCCGCGCGGGTCGGCGAACAAAGTGGTTACATCCCGAAACATGATCCCTTCATGCGGGAAATCGACGATTGTCCGGATGTAGTCCTTGACCGACTTGTTTCTTGGCATGGCCGACCTCATTGGCGTCAAAACACGCTGGGCTGTTTGGCCCATTGGGGTCAGTCATGCAAGGATAGATTGACGTCTTTTACTTACGGCGCTCTGAAATAGCGTGCGGCAAACTGTAGTAGCGATATAGCGCAGAAGGCAGCCATGACAGGTGCGGCTTGCGCCAATTCCGTTGGTCTCGCAAAAGAAATGCCTGAGCAGCATAAAGGTTCATTGCCATAATTCCTTTTTATTGTTAGGTGCTCGATAACTACAATCTCTATGCGATGTATATACAATGCATCTCGTTTAGAATCAAGTGGGGAACGGGACCGGGACGCGTGGCAAAGAAAGACGGTAAGGGTTCAACCAAGAAAAACAGTCAGTTGGTCTTGCGTCTGGACAAGGACGAGCGCGACGCTTTTGTCGAGCTGTGCAAGGAACTGGATACATCCGCCGCACGGGAAATCCGGCGGTTCATCCGCGGCTTCATGAAAGAAAACGCCGAAGACTAGCGCCTCAGGCTGGGCGTCGAAGCACGGCGGTGGCAACGCCCATTCCAACCAGGGTTAAACCTCCAAACCGGGTCAATGCGGTTATCACGCCCGCGCGTCCGATCATTCGGCGCAGGCGGTCAGCCAGAAGCGCATATGCCAGAGCGTTCAGCCAGGCCAGACCCACAAAGGTTGCGATCAGAATGACGAACTGTGGGGTCAGCAGCTCGGCCGGGCGCAGAAATTGCGGGACAAAAGCAATAAAAAACGCAATCGATTTTGGATTCAGTGCGGTCACGGCGGCAGCGTGGCTCAGAACGCTGCGGGCCGTTACGTCCCGCCCGGTGCTTACGGTTTCAAGCCCACCTGACGGTGCACTGCGCAGCAACTTGATCCCCAGCCACACCAGATAGGCTGCACCAACCCATTTCAGAACGGAAAACAATGTGGCCGAAGCCAGAACCAATGCGCCAAGCCCCAAGAGCGAGGCGGTCATGGCAACCAAGTCACCGATAGCGACCCCGGTCGCCGATGCGACGGCGACACTGCGTCCCTTGGACAGGGCGTAGCTAAGTACCAGTAACACAGTCGGTCCCGGGATCAGAAGTAATGCGGTCGATGCTGCGACGAAGGTCAGCCAAAGATCAAGTGACATGGTGTTTCCAATCTGATTTTTTCAACAAAGCCCCGGCTTTTCAGCAAGGTCAAGAGCCGTGGAAACATGTTGCTGGCTTAAGTTTTGATTAAGCGTTGGGCCGGTGACTTGAAACTCATCCCAGTGTCTACAACCTGTGAAAGGACTCGAGACAGGAGGAAGGGTCATGCAACGCTCGAACAGTGCGGAACCATCCGTGTTTTCCGGCACGGTCCGGCCGAGTTTCGGACGCTTGAGGACTGTTTTGGTCTTCATGACTCTGGTCGTGGTGACGCTCTACGCAGGCGCTGTCGGGTACATGTATTTCAACCAGCGATCCCTGCTGTTCAAGCCAGAAGGCGAACTGCCAGAGCCGAATTCGGTCGGCTTGTCCGATGTTAACGTCGAATCCCTGACAATGGCGGACGGTACACGTTTGACCGCGTGGTCTGCACCCGCCGCAACCGAAGGCGCACCAACTGTATTGTTCTTCCACGGCCAAACCGGGAACCTGGGTGACCGAGCAGACAGAATGCGTGAAATCCTCAATAGCGGATTTGGACTGTTCGCACCCAGCTACCGCGGCTACCCGGGCAGCGAAGGAGAGCCATCCGAAATCGCTCTGATCTCGGACGGTATCCAGATATTCGACAGTCTCTCTGCCGATGGCACGCCCATTGTCCTGCATGGTCAAAGCCTTGGCACAGCAGTTGCCGCGGCGGTTGCTCAGCGGCGGCCTGCGGTTGAACTACTTGTGTTGGAGGCACCGTTCACCGCGACGGTCGATGTCGCCGCGGAACGGTACCCCTGGCTGCCAGTGTCGGCCTTGATGAAGGACCAGTTCGCGACGCGGGACATCATCGGAGAGATTACTGTTCCAACCCTGATCTTCCACGGGACGGATGACGAAACCGTTCCGGTGCACCACGGAAAGTCGCTGGCCGGAATGTCAGGCGATGCCGCTCAGCTATACGTGATCCCAGATGGCACCCACAACGATCTCTGGTCGCACGGGCTTTGGGATGAGGTTCAGAGCAGCCTAGGGCAAAACTGAAGTCAGAGAATTCGGCCCGCAACAGCGTCCAGTTTGGCCAGCAACGCCGGGTCGCGTTTCTCTGGCGCGGTCAGGATCGCGTATTCCAGCGCTCTGTCGCACCCGTGCGGGCAGGGTGCGCGATCTGTCCCCAACAGCGCGGGCAACCCCTTGACCAACGCGCGGCCCTTTTCGGCGTTCCCGGTCAAGGTGGCGATGATAGATGTCACATCGACCTCGCCATGGTCAGGATGCCAGCTGTCATAGTCGGTGACCATCGCGACAGAGGCATAGCAGATCTCGGCCTCACGGGCGAGCTTGGCCTCGGGCATGTTGGTCATGCCGATAACGTCGCAGCCCCAGTGTTCGCGGTACATTTTTGACTCGGCCAGAGACGAGAATTGCGGGCCTTCCATAGCCAAGTACGTGCCGCCGCGGTGAATGTTGATACCAGCAGCCTTTCCGGAAGTTTCGCATGCGTCCGAAAGGCGGGGACACGTGGGATGCGCGACGCTGACATGGGCCACGCAGCCGGTCCCAAAGAAGCTTTTCTCACGCGCAAAGGTCCGGTCGATGAACTGATCAACGATCACGAAATCCCCCGGCGCCATGTGTTCGCGAAAAGACCCGCAAGCGGACACCGAGATGATGTCGGTCACCCCCAATCGCTTGAGCGCGTCGATATTGGCGCGGTAGGGAACTTCGGTCGGCGAATGTACGTGTCCCCGCCCATGGCGGGGCAGAAAAGCCATCTCTACGCCATCCAGTGATCCTGTCAGAATTTGGTCAGACGGGGTGCCCCAAGGCGTTTCAACGGTAACCCATTCTGCGTTTTCCAGGCCATCGATGTCATAAATGCCTGATCCACCGATGACGGCGATTTTTGTTTGGGCCACGTCTAGTCTCCACATTCATTTATTCTTTCACTGAATTTCTGCGGGGCGGGAACGGATTCGGCAAGTGGCCTCATGCGTTTACGCGATCAATCCGTTAGATATGCGAAATTTGCATATCAGTGTCCCGTCAAACGCCGTATCTTTCATCGCAAATGGCGGGTACAAGGCGCTTTTCGCGCCTAACAGACCCAAGCCACAGGACAGTCCCATGCCCCGAGCCATGCTGGCAAGCTTTGCCAATCGCCTTGTCATTCCCGATTTGCGGTGGTCTCCGGACGAAGGTCTGACTGTCTCGCGTCTGCGGATTGAATTGCTGTCGGGCCTGACCGTGGCGTTGGCACTGGTGCCTGAAGCCGTGGCCTTCGCCTTTGTCGCGGGTGTGCATCCGTTGGTCGGGCTTTATGCGGCCTTCATGGTGGGGCTGATCACTGCCCTTATCGGCGGTCGTCCGGGGATGATCTCGGGCGCAACCGGGGCTCTGGCCGTCGTTATGGTGGCGCTGGTGGCGCAACACGGCGTGGAATACCTGTTTGCGACGGTTGTTCTTATGGGCATTTTGCAGGTCATTGCCGGTGCGATGCATTGGGGCCGGTTCATTCGATTGGTGCCGCATCCGGTAATGCTGGGCTTTGTGAATGGTCTGGCGATCGTGATTTTTCTGGCACAATTGGGCCAGTTCAAAGTGCCGGGCACAATGGAAAACACCGGTCATGGCGTGGGCGGCGGCGAATGGCTGTCCGGGATGCAGCTCTATACTATGCTGGGCCTGGTCGCTTTGACGATGGCAGTGATCTGGGTCATGCCGCGTATCACCCGGATTGTTCCTGCTCCGTTGGCGGGCATCGTTGTGGTTGCGGCATTGGTCATTGGCATCGGGCTGGATGTCCCACGCGTTGGGGATCTGGCCTCGATTGAAGGAGGATTGCCGTCCTTTCACATTCCAATGGTGCCTTTGAACTGGGAAACCTTCGAGATCATCCTGCCATACGCCGTCATTCTTGCGGCCATCGGTTTGATCGAATCCCTGCTGACCCTCAACCTTGTTGGTGAAATCACCGGTAAACGGGGCGGGGCCTCGCAGGAGTGCATCGCTCAGGGCGTCGCCAACGTGGCCACCGGTTTCTTCGGCGGCATGGGTGGCTGTGCGATGATCGGGCAATCGATGATCAACGTGAAGTCTGGCGGCAGAACCCGCATCGCAGGGATCGCGGCAGCATTGTTCCTGTTGGCATTCATTCTGTTTGCGTCGCCTCTGATCGAGCGAATCCCGCTGGCTGCTCTGGTCGGCGTGATGTTCATGGTGGTGATCGGCACCTTTGCCTGGAACTCGTTCAAAATTCTGCTCAAAGTGCCTCTGATGGACGCATTTGTTATTGTCCTCGTAACTGTCGTGACGGTCATGGAAGACCTTGCTGTGGCAGTCGTTGTCGGCGTGATCGTTTCCGCCCTGGCTTATGCCTGGAACAACGCCAAGCGCATTCATGCAGTGACGCGCGAGAGCGCGACAGAAGAGGGTGCGAAAGTCTATGAAATCCAAGGCCCTCTCTTCTTCGGGTCCTCCGAGGGTTTTGTCGAACTGTTTGATGTGCCGAACGATCCGGAAACCGTGATCGTGGACTTTGCCGAAAGCCGCGTTGTCGATCAGTCGGCGTTGCAAGCGATCGAAAACATCGCCGCCAAATACGAAGCTGCGGGCAAGCGCGTTATGCTGCGCCACCTCAGCCGAGACTGCCACAAGCTGCTGAACAAGGCAGGGCATCTGATGGTCGACAGCGACGATGACCCCGACTACGAACTGGCCGTAGATTATTCTGTTCGTACCGGGATTCTGGGTGGCCACTGACAGCTATGCGAGGCTCTGCCTCGCGCTCCGGGATATTTAGGGCCAGATGAATAAGGGATCCCTCGCTTCATCTGGCTGAAAATATCCCGGGGGAGCCACCCAACGGGTGGCGGGGGCAGCGCCCCATTCGACCTCAGTCGTCGGGCCGGTTGAGCGAGAATAGCTCGGACACAACCGCGTAGTCACGATACCCCAGACGGGCCAGTGGTTGAAACGTGGTGACGTCGAATTTCCCGTCACGCAGGCAATCATCGCGCAGGTGGACGCCGGTAACTTCTCCAAACACAACCCGGTTCGCCTCGCCGGGTAAAGTTACGATTTGGGTCAATTTGCACTCGAGCGCCGCCGGAGCGTCCTTGACCCGGGAACATGCGATTGTGTTGCATTCGACGGACTGCAACCCGGCATGCTCGAACTCGTCCTGGTGTTTCGGTAACCCAGCAGAGCTTGCATTCATCGCGTCCTTATGCGCATGCGCCACCACATTCACGCAGAAAACGCCGGTCGCCTGGATATTGGCGATGCTATCTTTTCCGCCATCCTGATCATGCTTGGTTCCGGTGGTCGCAAACATCACCTGCGGGGGCGTGTAGGCAACCCCATTGAAGAACGAATATGGAGCAAGGTTGTTAATCCCGTCCGCATCACGGCTTGAGATCCATCCGATCGGGCGCGGCGTGATAATGGCGTTGAACGGGTTGTGCGGCAGACCGTGGCCGTCTTCGGGGCGATAGAACATATGATCTCCAAGCGTTTGCCCAAGGCGTACCGAAGTGCTAGGGCGATTGCCAGCAAGGAAAAGAGGGCAGGGTGCAGCAGTTCGGGATCAGGCCAGAAGAGCCGGACGATTGGTGGGAGGTCGAGTTTCTCTATGACCTGTGCTTTGCGCCCGGGCGCGAGGCTCTGTCATCGTATCGCCTGCGGGACGGAGTGCCGCCTGTACAGGACTTATCCATGCTGGCCCGCGACGGGCAGGGTATCCTGGCCGGAGCCATCAGGTTTTGGCCGGTTCATGTGGGCGAACATGATGCCTTGTTGCTTGGCCCAATAGCCGTCCACCCGACCCATCAGGGTGAAGGTTTGGGTGGCTTTCTGATCCATGAAGGGCTGGCCGCCGGTCGCGCGAAAGGGTGGGATCGGGTGATGCTGGTCGGGGATGCGCCCTATTATTCGCGTTTTGGCTTTAACAGATTGCATGGGATCGACATGCCGCCACCGACCAACCCGGATCGCATTTTGGGGTTGGATCTGACGCCGGGCGCCTGGGGCGAAACGAAAGGCCAAGTCACCCGATGGGATCGCTGACCAGTTGAAAACACGGCCCGCAGTGCCGATGTCTAATCGGCAGGAGGGCTTTATGCAGGACGTCGTTCTTATTGGCAAAGTTGACCCCGAGGCCGAGTTGGACCGGCTGGGGCAGATGTATCGTTCGGCGGGTGGCGCGGGGGTATCCTTGCTCAACCGTCTGGGCGGTTCTGCTGAATCTCTGCTGGATCAATTGCCAAATTCAGTGCGAGCTGGCCTCGGTCAGGCAACGGAACAGGCGCTCTGGCTTGCGATGCACGCGGCGCAAGGGTCGCGCCGAGCGATCCCGGACCAAAAGCCTTGGGTAAACACTGTGGTCACCACCGCGATGGGTGCCGCAGGAGGGTTAGGCGGGGTATCTACGGCTTTGGTTGAACTTCCGGCCACAACCGCAATGATTTTAAGGTCAATTCAGGGGGCGGCGGCCCAAGAGGGTTTTGATCCCGACTCGGACAATGTGAAATTTGACAGCATTAGGGTTCTGTCCGCCGCGGGGCCTTTGTCCATGGACGACGGCGCGGACTTAGCCTTCTTTTCAACACGTCTGACCCTGACCGGCCCAGCCATGCAACGACTGATTGCGGCGGTCGCGCCAAAGTTGTCCGTCGTATTGGGGCAAAAACTGGCCGTACAGTCAGTTCCCGTTTTGGGTGCCGTGGCAGGCGGTGGAACAAATTTTGTCTACACGCGGTATTATCAGCAGATTGCTCGCGTACATTTCGGACTGCGAAGGCTGGCGATTGACGCCGATATCGCGCATTCCGACTTGGTAAAACGTCTGTCGCATCGCGTGTCCAAATGACGGCAACTTTGGATGTGGCGCTTGGTTCGAATTTCAAAATATTGTAGTCTTTAGACAACAACCCGCAAAATAAGCAGAGCAGGCAAGTGAGACGGGCAGTGATTGAAGGGCTGAACAGCCGTGCAGGTAAACACGCGACCCCCGCTTTTCAGGGACGGTATGGTCAGTTGCCGCTCCGGGCGCAGTCGGCTGCACTGTGTTATCGCACCAAAGGCGGACAACCAGAGGTTCTGCTGATCACAACACGCCGGTCGCAAAGGTGGATTATCCCAAAAGGCTGGCTGGTAGATGGGCTCAGTCCGGCCCAATCGGCCGAGCGAGAGGCTTGGGAAGAAGCCGGCGTTTCCGGGCGGTGTAGCAACGTCAGTTGCGGGCGCTTCTCTTACGTCAAAAACCGACCGAACAAAGGCTCGGTATTTGTGCAGGTCGAGGTTTTTCCACTGCAAGTGAATCGAATGGCTGCAGACTTCCCTGAGGCTGGTCAAAGAAATCGTATGTGGCTTTCGCCCGAAAAAGCCTCGGACTATGTCTTTTCAAGCGAACTTGCCGCAACGTTACACGAATTCGGTCGCTACGGCCATTGAGGCATGGATATCAAGACTTGATATTGAGGTATCGCTCGGTATCTATTCGCCAACCGAACCATGGAAGTTGCATGATTCAATACGCGTTGAAATGCAGTGAAGGCCACTGCTTTGACAGTTGGTTTCAGTCGGCAGCGGCATTTGACAAGCTTGCTGCAGCCGGCATGGTCACTTGCGCCATATGTGGATGCAGCACCGTTGAAAAGGCGATCATGACGCCCCGGGTGCGCCCGGCGCGGAAGGCTGCGGATCGGACCGACCAATCGGAAACGGCAACGCAAATCGACGTGGCAACGCCTTCGCCGGACGTTGAAAAGGTTTTGACCAAGCTTCGCCAAACGGTCGAAAAAAACGCAGACTACGTGGGCGGAGATTTTGCCGACGAGGCGCGAAAGATACATTTGGGCGATGCGCCAGAACGGTCGATCTACGGGGAGGCCAAACCGGAAGAAGCTCGAGCGCTGGTCGAAGATGGCGTACCTGTAGCACCATTGCCGTTTATTCCGACCCGCAAGACCAACTGACCGATGCATGTCGTTATTACCGGGGCGAACCGCGGAATCGGCGCGGGCCTGTCTCGATACTACCGGGCGCAAGGCCATGACGTGACCGGTACGGCACGCGCCGGAGACGCGGACTTCGCTCTGGATGTGACGGACCCTGGTGATCACGCAAGTTTCGCAAGTTGGTTGGGTGGCAAGCCAATTGACCTGCTGATCTGCAATGCCGGAGTGTATCTGGACAAAAATCAGGACCTGAACGGTTACCCGCCCGACATGTGGGCACAGAGCTTTGCGACGAACGTGACCGGTGTTTTTCTTACCGTTCAGAACCTTTTGCCCAATCTACGTGCGTGTAACGGCAAGATTGCGTTGCTGTCGTCGCAGATGGCGTCACATACCCGTGCTCCAGGTGGAAGTTATATCTATCGTGCCTCCAAGGCGGCTGTTCTGAACCTCGGGAGGAACCTGGCGGCGGACTTGGAAAAGGACGGTATCCCTGTCGGTATCTACCATCCAGGCTGGGTGCAAACCGATATGGGTGGCTCTGCGGCAGCGATCACTGTTGACGCGTCTGTTGCCGGGTTGGTTGAGCGGTTTTCAGCGCTTTCGATTGCGACTTCAGGCTGCTTCGATACATACGACGGGAAATCGCACCCTTACTGAGCAGCCAGCGCAGCTTTGGGGATTTCATAGACCTCCCCCGGATCGATGAAGATGACCATCAGGTCGCCGCGCGTCTCATATGTGATCCGCGACGTCGAGCTGCTGGAGTCCGGCACCCCACCTTTAAAGTAAATTCTGCGCACATCGCCGCCGCCCAGGCCGACGGCCAATGTTGTTGTGCCGTCGTCATGGCGGCGCAGTTCGGCAGGGCAGTCGCGCAGTGCTTCACCAGAGGTTGCGGCACAAGGGATGGTGCCCACCGCGTTTTTTCCGTCGGTCCCGGATAGCTTGGCAACCTGGCCCAGGGCCGGAGTGGAAAGCAGGGTAAGGGTGAGCGCAATGTAACGCATGGAATCCTCTTGATTAAGTTGTTGTGGCAGGCTTGCATTGGGCGTCGCGAATGTAAAGAAGCCCCGCATCATGACGGGCTTTGCCCACTTGCCCTTGCGGCCCCCCTCGCATAAGACGCACGGAACCAGAAATCCAAGGCGCGGAGACGTTTTCCCCATGCCCGTACTCGTGATGAAATTCGGCGGCACGTCTGTCGCCAATCTCGACCGTATCCGCCGCGCCGCCAAGCGCGTGGGCGTTGAGGTGGCAAAGGGGTATGACGTCATCGTCATCGTCTCGGCCATGTCCGGCAAGACCAACGAATTGGTCGGCTGGGTCAATGAAACCTCGCCGCTGTTCGACGCGCGCGAATACGATGCTGTTGTCTCTTCGGGCGAGAACGTCACTGCCGGTCTGATGGCGTTGACCCTTCAGGAAATGGACATCCCGGCGCGCAGCTGGCAAGGATGGCAGGTTCCGCTGTTGACCACCAGCGCCCATAGCCAGGCGCGGATCGAAGACATCCCGACCGAGAACATCACTCAGAAATTCGATGAGGGAATGAAGGTCGCGGTGGTCGCGGGTTTTCAGGGCCTCAGCCCTGAAGGCCGTATAACCACTCTGGGCCGCGGAGGATCGGACACGACCGCGGTGGCCTTTGCGGCAGCCTTTGGAGCCGAGCGCTGCGACATCTATACGGATGTGGACGGCGTTTACACAACCGACCCGCGCATCTGCGAAAAAGCCCGGAAACTGGACAAAATCTCGTTTGAAGAAATGCTTGAACTTGCGTCGCTTGGGGCCAAAGTGCTGCAGACCCGATCAGTTGAATTGGCGATGCGCAACAAAGTGCGCCTGCGGGTGCTGTCGAGTTTTGAAGAGCAATCCGACAATGCAGGCACGCTGGTCTGCGCCGAGGAGGATATCATGGAATCTAACGTAGTGGCCGGTGTGGCCTATTCCCGCGACGAAGCCAAAATGACGGTCGTTTCCGTCGCCGACCGTCCCGGCATCGCCTCGATTATCTTTACCGCGCTTAGCGACGAAGGTGTGAATGTCGATATGATCGTGCAAAACATCTCGGACGAAGGTCGCACGGACATGACCTTTTCCTGCCCGACCGATCAAGTGGTCCGCGCCGAACAGGCGTTGATGGCCGTAAAGGAAAAGGGCGAGTTGAATTATGCCGAGCTCGTTGCTGACAATGACGTTTGCAAGGTCTCGGTTGTTGGCATCGGCATGCGCTCGCAATCGGGTGTCGCGGCCAAAATGTTCAAGGTACTCTCGGGTGAGGGGATCAACATTAAGGTCATTACAACCTCTGAGATTAAAATTTCCGTTCTTGTAGACAGGAAATACATGGAACTTGCGGTTCAGGCACTGCATGATGCTTTTGAACTGGACAAGGCGGCCTGAGCATTTTCTGCCAAGGGTCTCGCCTGACGCACTAATTTGGGTGGGCCATGGCGGACGGAACCGAAACAGAATCCCGCAAGCTGCTGGGGCGGCTGCGTGAAGAGATGGCCAGCGAGGCCGCCGGTCAGGAACGACTTGACCGGATCACCCATCTGATTGCCGACAGCATCCGTGCCGAGGTGTGCTCAATCTACCTGTTCCGCGACGAAGACACGCTGGAACTGTGCGCGACCGAAGGGCTGTCGCCCGAAGCCGTCCACAAGACGCGCATGCGCATGGGCGAGGGGTTGGTGGGCCGCGTCGCCAATTCGGGCAAGATCGTGAATACCGCCAACGCGCCCTCGGCCAAAGGCTTCCGCTATATGCCCGAAACCGGAGAGGAGCGGTATTCGTCCTTTCTGGGCGTACCTATTCAGCGGCTTGGCGAAAAGCTTGGTGTTCTTGTCGTTCAATCCCGCCAGGCGCGGGAATATTCGGCGGATGAGGTTTACGCGCTGGAAGTCGTCGCAATGGTTTTGGCCGAAATGGCCGAACTGGGCGCGTTTGTGGGCGAGGGCGCGGCCCTCTCGCCGCGACACCAGCAGTCGGTTCAGTTATCGGGCGGTCCGGCGCAGGAAGGGTCAGCCGAAGGTCATGTATGGCTGCACGAGCCCCGCGTCGTCGTCACCAACCCGATTGCCGAAGATCCGCACCGCGAACGCGAGCGTTTGATCGAGGCGGTGGATGAGTTGCGCGTCGGCGTCGACAAGATGCTCGAGATGTCCCGAAATGGCGATACCGAGCAGTTGCAAGTATTGGAAGCCTACCGCATGTTCGCCAACTCCAAGGGCTGGATGCGCCGGATGGAGGAAGACATCGCCCGTGGCCTCAGCGCCGAAGCGGCGGTTGAGAAGGAACAATCGCAGGCCCGTGTGCGCATGGGCCAGGTCACCGACCCCTATTTGCGCGAACGGTTGGCCGATCTGGATGACCTCAGCAATCGTCTGCTGCGCATTCTGACAGGGCAGGGCAAGACCGACAGTGCGGACCTGCCGCCCGACCCGATTCTGATTGCGCGCAACATCGGCCCCGGCGATCTGTTGGAATACGGACGGTCGCTGAAAGGGATCGTGCTCGAGGAAGGCTCGGTCGGCAGTCATGCCACCATCGTTGCGCGTGCGCTGGCGATTCCGCTGGTGGTGCATGTGGGGCGGATCACGACCGAAGCGCTGAACGGAGACCACATCCTTGTGGATGGCGATCAGGGCATGGTGCATCTGCGGCCCGAAGACCAGGTGGTCAGCGCATTCCGTGACAAAATTGCGATGCAGGCTAAGGCGCAAGAGCGCTACGCCTCAATCCGGGAAACCCCGACAGTGACGCGGGACGGAGAGCGGATCAATCTGGTGATGAATGCCGGTCTGATGGCTGATCTGCCTTCGCTGAACAATTCCGGGGCCGAAGGGGTCGGCCTGTTTCGCACCGAGTTGCAATTCCTGATCCGCAATCAGATGCCTAAACGGTCCGAACTTGTGACCCAATATCAACGGGTTCTGGATGCAGCGGGGGACAAGCGGGTTGTCTTTCGCACGCTGGATATCGGGTCGGACAAAGTTCTGCCCTATATGAAGCACGTCGAAGAACCCAACCCCGCACTGGGCTGGCGCGCGATCCGTGTGGGTCTGGACAAGCGCGGCGTCATGCGGATGCAATTGCAGGCGCTAATGCGGGCCGCCAATGGGCGTCCGCTGACCATTATGTTTCCCTTCGTGGCTCAAGCCGATGAATTTCGCGAAGCCCGGTGGGAGGTCAACAAGACTATCGAACGGGAAAAGCGCCTGGGGCATGTCTTGCCCCAGAACATTGAGGTCGGTGCCATGCTGGAGACACCGTCTTTGGCCTTCGCCCCGCAAAAGTTCTTTGATGAGGTCGATTTCGTCTCGATCGGCGGTAACGACCTGAAGCAATTCTTCTTCGCCGCGGACCGCGAAAACGAGCTGGTGCGCCGCCGTTACGACACGCTGAATGTCAGCTTCCTCAGCTTCATCGAACGGATTGTCGAGCGCTGCAACATCTCGAACACGCCCTTGTCCTTTTGCGGCGAGGATGCGGGCCGTCCTGTTGAGGCTTTGTGCCTTGCCGCGATGGGCATCCGCTCGCTCTCGATGCGACCGGCCTCAATCGGGCCGGTCAAAAGCGTGCTGTTGCGGACCGACCTGCAAGCGTTGCGCAAAATCATCGCTGATGCACGCCACCGGGGTGAGCAATCCGTGCGTCCCTCGGTGATGGAGTGGTTGCGAAATCAGGGCTGACGGCGGGACAATTGAGGTTTATTGCAAATCCGGTGTTGATTTATGCACCGGTTTTTCATATTCACGCGATCAATGTTAGCGTTAACATGATGGGCATCACAGGATCAGAAGCCTGAACGGTGCAAGTGCGATTTGAAGGAGCCCGCTGATGGTTTCACGCGTTATTCCTGTAAACCCGTTTGATCTGGTGCTGTTCGGAGCTACCGGCGATCTGGCGCAGCGCAAGATACTGCCAGGTCTCTATCACCGGTTCGAGGTCGGCCAGATGCCCGAAGGGGCCCGGATCATTGGCACGGCGCGGTCCGAGATGGACAGCGAAGGCTTTCGCGATCAGTTGCGCGCGTCGATGAAAGAGTTCGCACCCGAGTTCAAGAAGGACGTGTTGGACCGGTTCTTGGCGCAGGTCGAATATGTTTCGATGGACGCGCTGGGCGAGCGAGGGTGGGCCGACATGGCCAAAGCCCTGCGCCCGGATGTGGTGCGCGCGTTCTATCTGTCGGTTGGACCCAGCCTGTTTTCCGGCATTGCCCAGCGATTGAATGATCATGGTCTTGCGACCACGGACAGCCGGATTGTCGTGGAAAAACCCTTTGGTCATGATCTGGCCTCGGCCAAGGCGTTGAACGAAGGATTGCGCGCCTGTTTCGAAGAACATCAAATCTATCGGATCGACCACTATTTGGGCAAGGAGACGGTGCAAAACCTGATGGCCCTGCGGTTCGCAAACTCCCTGTTCGAGCCGCTTTGGAACGCCACCCATATCGACCACGTGCAGATCACCGTGGCTGAAACCGTGGGGGTCTCGGGGCGTGGTGCATATTATGACCAATCGGGCGCAATGCGCGACATGATCCAGAACCATCTGGTTCAATTGCTGTGTCTGACGGCGATGGAGCCGCCTTCCAAGTTCTCGCCCAACGCGGTGCGGGACGAAAAGGTCAAAGTGATCGAGGCGCTAGAGCCCGTCGCGCCCTCGGATATCGCGCGCGGTCAGTACCGCACCGACGAAGGTGGCGATGGGTATTTGGATCACGTCGGCGATCCGGCCAGCCGCACCGAAAGCTACATTGCGCTCAAGGTCCATCTGGGCAATTGGCGCTGGGCTGGGGTGCCGTTTTACCTGCGCACTGGTAAGCGTCTGCGGGCGCGTGAATCTGAAATCGCAGTATATTTCCGCGACCCACCGCACACGATCTTTCCGAATGTCGGCCCACTGCGGGGGAACGTACTGGTGATCCGCCTTCAACCAGACGAAGGCATCACGCTGCGCACAACGATCAAGGACCCCGGTCCCGGCGGGTTCCGCCTATCAGACGTGGCGTTGGACATGAGTTTCGCGGATGCATTGGGCACCGATTCCAGCGCGCCTGATGCCTATGAACGCCTCATCATGGACGTGATCCGCGGCGACCAAACCCTGTTCATGCGCGGGGATGAGGCCGAGGCCGCCTGGGCCTGGGTCGACCCCATCATACATGGTTGGGAAGAACGCGGGGACCGGCCCTCGAAATACGATCAAGGCAGTTCGGGGCCTGAAGAAGCACTGATGCTGATGCATCGCGATGGGCGCCGCTGGCGCCAGATCGGAGGGTAATCATGGTTCATCCCGTTATCACGGACGTCACGCAGCGGATCATCGATCGCAGCGCCGACCTGCGCGGCCCGCACTTGGACCGGATGGAGCATGCCAAATCCAAAGGCCCCGCTCGCGCGCATCTGTCCTGCAGCGGTCAGGCGCATGCTTATGCCGGGGCAGGGCCGGACCAACAGTCCATGGCCACGGGGACGGCGGGCAATCTGGGTATTGTCACTGCCTATAACGATATGCTTTCCGCCCACCAGCCGTTCGAGCGCTATCCGGCCCTGATCCGTGACGCGATCCGTGCGGCAGGCGGCACGGCGCAAGTCGCAGGCGGTGTGCCTGCCATGTGCGATGGCGTCACGCAAGGCGAGGCGGGGATGGAACTATCCCTATTCTCACGCGATGTGATTGCGTTGGCGACTGGCGTGGCGCTCAGCCACAACACTTACGACGCTGCTGTGTTCCTTGGCGTATGTGACAAAATCGTGCCGGGTCTGGTCATCGGTGCGCAGGCCTTTGGTCACCTGCCTGCCGTCTTTTTGCCCGCGGGTCCAATGACCAGCGGTCTGCCGAACGACGAAAAAGCCAAGGTTCGCCAGAAATTCGCCGCCGGAGAAGTGGGCCGCGATGAGCTCATGAAAGCCGAAATGGCCGCCTATCATGGCCCCGGCACATGCACCTTCTATGGCACCGCCAATACCAACCAGATGCTGATGGAGTTCATGGGGCTGCACCTGCCCGGTTCCAGCTTCATCAACCCCAACACGCCGTTGCGCGATGCCCTGACCGAGGAAGGCGCCCGCCGCGCGCTTTCGCTCAGCGCGCTGGGCAATCACTACACACCGGTCTGCCAGATTCTGGACGAACGGGCCTTCGTCAACGGTATCGTCGGCCTGATGGCGACCGGGGGGTCAACGAACCTGCTGATCCACCTGATCGCGATGGCGCGGGCAGGCGGTATCGTATTGGATTGGGAGGATTTTTCTGACATCTCCGCGGTCGTCCCTCTGGTCGCACGGGTCTACCCCAACGGTCTGGCCGATGTGAACCATTTCCACGCCGCAGGGGGCTTAGGTTTTGCCATCGGCACGCTGCTGGACGATGGCTTGCTGCACCCCGACACTCTGACTGTGGCGGGGCAGGGCCTGCACAACTACACCAAGGAACCGAAACTGAAAGACGGTGAGTTGGTCTGGGAAGACGGCGCAGGCCACAGCCTGAACGAAAAGATCGTCCGCCCTGCGACGGACCCGTTCCAGCCCACCGGTGGCCTATCACGTCTGACAGGCAATCTGGGCACCGGGGTCATGAAAGTCTCGGCCGTCGCGCCAGAGCATCAGGTGGTCGAAGCGCCTGTCCGCGTCTTCCACGATCAGAACGCGGTTAAAGACGCCTTCAAGGCCGGAGAGTTCACCGGCGACGTCATTGTTGTCGTCCGCTTCCAAGGACCAAAAGCTAATGGAATGCCTGAGTTGCACTCGTTGACACCGATCCTGTCAATTCTGCAGGGGCGGGGGCAAAAAGTGGCGCTGGTCACGGATGGGCGTATGTCTGGCGCGTCCGGCAAGGTCCCCGCCGCTATCCACATCTGCCCTGAGGCACTGGACGGTGGCCCCATCGCCTATTTGCAGGATGGTGACTTGTTACGCGTTGATGCGGTGAATGGCGACTTGGAGATCCTGACGCCGGGCGTTCTCGACCGTGCCCCGGCCACCGCCGATCTCACAGCCAACCAACACGGCGTTGGCCGTGACCTGTTTGGCGCTTTCCGCCAGAATGTCGGCTCCGCCGACACGGGTGCCAGCATTTTCGGAGTTTAAGCTCATGTCCAAAACCCAAAAAACCCGCGAAATCTGCGCCCTGGCCCCGATTGTTCCGGTCCTGGTGGTTGATGACGCAGCGCATGCGCGCCCACTGGCTGAAGCATTGGTCGCCGGTGGCCTGCCCGCGCTTGAAGTCACCTTGCGCACACCCGCTGCACTGGACGCGATCCGCGCGATGGCTCAGGTGCCCGGCGGCGTCGTCGGCGCGGGGACCCTTGTTACGCCCGAAGACGTCCGTGCGGCCAAGGAGGCCGGTGCGCAATTCGGCGTCTCCCCCGGCGCGACCGATGCTCTGATCGCTGCATGTGAGGCCGAAGGCTTGCCTCTGCTGCCCGGCGCGGCCACCGCCAGCGAGGCAATGGCCTTGCTGGAAAAAGGTTATGACATGCTGAAATTCTTCCCAGCCGAAGCCTCGGGCGGCGCACCTGCTCTTAAAGCAATTGGCGCACCGCTGCCGCAGATCACGTTCTGCCCGACCGGAGGCGTATCTCCGTCCAACGCGCGCGATTACCTGTCACTTTCCAATGTGATCTGTGCCGGTGGCAGCTGGGTTGCGCCCAAGCAAATGGTTATGGACGGGGACTGGGCGGGCATCGAAACACTCGCCCGTGAGGCATCCCGTCTGATGGATTGACGCCACCAAGCGACTCGCTAGGGTGGGCGTCAATTCAGACAGGTTGATCCCATGACAAACCACATCTCCCTCGCGCATGGGCGCGAGTATCTGGCCATTCCCGGCCCTTCGGTGATGCCCGACGCCGTATTGCAAGCCATGCACCGCCCATCGCCCAACATCTATGACGGCGAACTGATCGAGATGATGCCTGCGCTGACGCGCGACCTGCGTCGCGTTGCGCGCACCGAACATGACGTGGCTATCTACATCGCGAACGGCCACGGTACATGGGAAGCCGCCTTGTCCAACGTGATCGCCCCCGGCGAAACCGTTTTGGCGCCCGCCTCGGGTCGATTCACACACGGTTGGGCCGAAATGGCCGAGGGGATTGGGGCCAAGGCACAGATCATCGACTTTGGCATGTCCTCTGTCTGGGACATGGACCGGATCGCCGACGCGTTGCGCGCCGATACCTCGCATCAGATCAAGGCCGTGTTGGCCGTCCATGTCGACACCTCAACCTCGATCCGCAACGACATCCCGGCGTTGCGCGGGTTGCTGGACGATTTGAACCATCCTGCCCTGCTGATGGCCGATTGCATCGCTTCGCTGGGCTGCGATCGGTTTGAGATGGACGACTGGGGCGTCGACGTGATGGTCACTGCTTGCCAGAAAGGGCTGATGACGCCGGCGGGTATTGGGTTCGTGTTCTTCAATAAAAAGGCCACCGCCAAACGCGCGGCGATGCCCCGTGTCTCACAATACTGGGACTGGGCACCGCGCGCAGAACCCGACCTGTTCTACCAGTATTTCAACGGCACGGCGCCCACGCACCACCTCTTTGGTTTGCGTACCGCGCTTGACATGATTCACGCCGAAGGGATCGATCATGTCTGGGCCCGCCACGAACGCCTCGCGTCCGCAATCTGGGCCGCCTGCGAAACTTGGGCCGAAGGTCCGGCTTTGCAGCTCAACGTCGCCGACCGGTCACAGCGCAGCCACGCGGTCACCGCGCTGCGCCTGACCGACGGGCATGGCACGCCTCTGCGCCAATTCACCGAAACCAATCTCGGTCTCACTCTGGGGATCGGACTAGGGATGGAAGATTGGGACGGTTGTTTCCGCCTGGGCCACATGGGCCACATCAACGCGCAGATGGTAATGGCGATGCTGGGCGGAATGGAAACGGCCATGGTCGCCCTTGACATACCCCGGGGCAAAGGCGCACTCGAAGCCGCCGCAGCCGCTTTAACCGCCTGACCCCCTCTTTCGGGTATGATCCCTGATCCGCCTTTTCATCTGGCCAAAAATATCCTCGGGGGGAATCGCGCCCCTGCGCGATGGGGGGCAGACAGCCCCCGTGATACTGTACCCACAAAACCCTAAGTCAACTGGTTTGCGCCCGCGCCTCCGCAAGCGCGCGAGGCAATGCCGCAGCAAATGCATCAAGATCCGTCGGTTCCCCACAACTGACCCGAATACATCTGTTCTGAGGGGCCGCGAACGGCATCCGAACAAATATGCCCTGTGCCACCAATGAGTCTAAAACGGCCTTGGCAAAGACCCCGTCTCGACCGCAATCAATGGCAACGAAGTTGGTAGCGGACGGCAAGGGTTCCAGCCCGTGCGACCGGGCAACTTCAGCAATCCGGCTGCGTGCCTCAGCGATGCGTGCCTTTACCTGTGTAAGCCATTCTACATCCTGCAACGCAGCCAAAGCCCCTGCCTGCGCGGCACGGTTCATTCCGAAATGGTTTCGCACCTTGTTGAAAGCCGAAACCAGGTCCGGCGCCGCGATCCCATAGCCGACACGCGCGCCGGCCATGCCATAGACTTTGGAAAACGTCCGCATCCGAATGACGCGTGGATTATCCGCCGAAACAGGCAGGGCCGTTCCTTCCGGCGCGCATTCGACGTAAGCCTCGTCCAATACCAACAGGCAATTGTCAGGCATGTTTTCCATCGCCGTCAAGATTTCCGCGCCTGAATGCCAACTGCCCATTGGGTTGTCCGGATTGGCCAGATAAACCAGTTTTGCGCCAACCTCAGCTGCTTTGGCGAATAAGGCCGCAGGGTCCTCATGGTCGTCGCGATAGGGTACTTTGTGCAACACGCCTCCGAAGCCAGTCACGTGATAATTGAACGTCGGATAAGCTCCGTCGGACGTCACTACCGCATCGCCTGGGCCGACAAGTAGCCGCACCAGATAACCCAACAAGCCATCAACCCCTTCGCCCACAACAATGTTCTCGGCGCGGACGCCATGATGTTCGGCCAGCGCATGTCGCAATTCGTGGTTTTCAGGGTCGCCATACATCCAGATGCCGGTTTCAGACATCGCTTTGATCGCGCGGGGGGATGGCCCGAACACACTTTCATTCGCACCCAATCGCGCCACAAAAGGCGCTCCTTGCCGACGCTCCTGCGCTTCTGGGCCGACAAACGGCACGGTTGCGGGCAGGGAACGGGCAAGCGGGGTGTAGCGTGGTTCAGTCATGTGCGCAGATAAACGCAAGGTCAGGCATCAGGCAACCTTGCGTTGCGCGCCAAGCTGCCGCAATCTGCCGGAAGAAATTTGGAGATTTAATTTATGCGCATTGTACTTGGCCTGATCGTGATCGGGCTGGCTTATTTGGTTTTTTGGCCCGTTGATGTTGATCCGGTCGCCTCTGAGCTACCCGAAGCGCCTGGGTTTACCGGTGAATTTGTCACAAACAATGCTCTGGACACGCTTGAACTAATCGACTTGCCCGACGGCGAAGAAGGCCCAGAAGACATTGCGGTTGGCCCCGACGGGAAAATTTTTACGACCTCCTTGTCCGGCGCTCTTTATCGTATTGACGGAAAATCTCCGGTCAAAGTCGATGACCTGGGCGGACGTCCGCTGGGTCTTCAGGTTGGGCCTGATGGTGCGCTTTACATTGCCGACAGCTATCGTGGGTTGATGCGATGGACCGGGCCCGGAACGCTTGAAACAGTGGTGTCTGATATCGACGGGACACCGGTTATTTATGCCAATCAGCTGGACGTGGCAGAGGACGGAACAGTCTACTTTTCCAATTCGTCAGACCGGTTCGATCCCGAAACCATGGGTGGAACAAAACCCACATCAGTGCTGACAATTTGGGAGCAATCGGACACGGGTTATGTCGCGCGTCATCGACCAGACGGAACTACGGAAAAGGTGGCCGAAGGTTTCGTTTATACCAATGGCGTCGCGCTGTCCCCGGACGAGGATTTCTTGCTGATCGCCGAGACGGGGCGTGCCCGGGTGCACAAATTGTGGCTGAAGGGGCCAAAAGCCGGAACACAGGAGGTCTTGCTGGATAACCTGCCCGGATACCCTGACAACATCGAGGCGCAGGGCGACGGCACCTATTGGATGGCATTCGCCAGTCCCCGCGCGCCGACCGAAGCGTTGATGGGGTATCCATTCTTGCGCAAGGTCATCTGGCGACTGGGCCCCGCGGTCAGGCCCGCTCCGGTCCATCGCGGCATGATGATCCAGTTCGATGGCGAAGGGGCAATTCTGCAAAACCTGCAGGACCCCGATGGGCGTTTGGGCATCACTACCGGCGGCAAGGTTATTGGTGACCAGTTCTACGTGATGACGCTGGATTCGCCTTGGTTCGGTCGGATGCCCGCAGCGGATTTGCCCCAACGTTGATCTGGAACTCCGCGGGCCTTCCGGGCATGATTGCCCAAGCCAAGGTTGGGAGGTCCGCATGTCACGCGTTTCCTTAGAATACAAAGATCATATTGCCCACGTCACGCTAACGCGTGGTGACAAGATGAACGCGCTGGATGACGCGATGATCAAGGCCATTCTGAATGCCGGTCAGGAGGTCGCGGCCTCGGACGCCCGTGCGGTGGTTTTGTCGGGAGAGGGCAAGAGCTTTTGCGCGGGTATCGACATGGCGAACTTTGCCAAAATGGCGACGATCGACCCCAAGGAATGGCTGATGACCCGCAGCCACGAAGACGCCAACGAGATGCAGGAACTCGCCTTAATCTGGCGACGGTTGCCGATGCCGGTGATCTGCGCCATTCAAGGCGTGGCCTATGGCGGCGGCCTGCAAATCGCGCTGGGCGCCGATATACGGATCGCCCATCCCGAAGCCAAACTGGCCGTGATGGAGATGAAGTGGGGCATCATTCCCGACATGGGCGGGATGGTACTGTTGCCAAAGCTAGTAAGATCGGACGTGCTGCGTCTTCTGACCTACACTGCGCGCCCCATAGGAGCGGCTCAGGCGGCAGAATGGGGTTTGGTAACGCGCTTGTCGGATGATCCTCTGACCGAGGCGATTGCACTGGCAGAGGATATCGCGGGCCAAAGCTCATCGGCTATCCGCGCCGCCAAACGCTTGATCGAGGTCTCCGAAACACAACCTCGGGCCCAGGTCCTGATGGCCGAGTCCGCCGAGCAGGTGGATTTAATCGGTAAACCCGATCAAATGGAGGTTGTGATGGCCCAGATGCAAGGGCGCAAGCCGGTTTTCAAATAATCAGCGCAAAAAGGCGCGCCGGGCGTCGCGTGCCATGTTATAGCGCATCTCAAGATCGGCGATGCGTGCCATCGCCTGTTTGCGCGCGTTTGGCTCGGTCAGAGTGGCATAGTCGCGGCGGGCGGCATCCAGGTCTTTCTTGATCGTGAACTCTTCGGGCAGCACGCCCGCCTGCGCCATGATCCTGTGACCAGCGGCAATGGCTGGGTCCGTCTGCGCCTCGGACGAGCGGTCAGGCAGGGGACGGCCCTCGCCTTCAAGGCCCTGCAACTGCCCTTCGGCCTGCGCCTTTTTGATCTGGCGTTCGATGAGTTTTCCAAACGATCCGAACATGGCTGGATCATACGCTGATTTCCCGGCAGCCGCTAGCGGGAACGACTGGCCATAAGATGCACCAGCCCTCCGACGAGCAATCCCCAGACTGCAGCACCAAGCCCGAAAGCGGTTACGCCCGAGGCGGTGATCGCGAAAGTCAGGATGGCCGCCTCGCGTTCCGCAGGAACCTCCAGCGCGGCGGCGGTGGCGTTGGCCATCACACCGATCAGGGCAATGCCGGTCAATGTTCCCATCAGCAGCGGATCAGCGTGAATTGCAAACCCTGTGATCGCCACGGCGAAGATGCCGAACAGGCAATAGAAGACACCCGCCATCACGGCGGACCAATAGCGCTGTGCGGGATCCGGGTGGCTGTCCGGGTTCGAGCACATGGCAGCGGTTATCGCGGCCAGACAGGTAGCTGGGGCACCAAAAGGTGCGGACAGGATGCTTGCTGCTCCGACGGACGAGAACAGACGCCCGGACACTGGCTGATACCCAAAACTGCGCATCACCGCGATGCCGGGGATATTCTGCGTGGCCATGGTGACGATGAACAGCGGAACACCGATGCCGATGATCGAGGCAACCGAAAATTTCGGCATGGTCCAAACCGGGGCCGAGGCCAGTCGGGCCGGCACAACCGATGCATCGCCCGCATTCAGAACAACAACGACCGCAGCGGCCACCACTGCGGCGGGCACGGCGAACAGCCGGTTGATCCGGCCCGCGACAAACCATGTCAGGATAACCGGTATGGCCTGCCATGGCAGATCGACAGCAGCCTTGAACGGCACAATGCACAGCGGCAGCAACACGCCGCCCAGCATCGCCTGCGCCAGCGTGACTGGTATTGCCGCAGCCAGACGGCCAAGCGGTCTCCATAGCCCAGCCAGAACCGTCAGAGCGCCGGCGCAGGCGAATGCGCCAACGGCCTCGGAAAACCCGGCGGCCGGCAGGGAAGACACAGCGAGCAAGGCGGCCCCGGGCGTGGACCACGCAACACTGATGGGTTGCCGGTACCAGAGGCTCAGCCCAATGGCCGCCAGCCCCATCGCAATCGCCGCCATCATCAGGCCAGAGGCAGCCTGAGCCGGTGACGCCCCCATCGCAGCAAGCCCCTGCAGGACAATCGGGAATGAGCTGAAAAAGCCGACGATAGCGACAACCAAGCCGGTGGAAACGGTCTGTAGTGGCGGAGGCTGGGCGGTCATGCGATCCTCGGTCAATCGACGGCCTTTGCTAGCAAGGATTGGCGCGGGGGAACAGGTGTTTCAGCGCAAAAAACCCCGCCGAAGTTTGCTTGGCGGGGTTCCGGATTTGAGTATTTGGTAATAGGTGAAGATCAAGCGATTTCGGCCAGGCGGGCCAGCGCTTCGTTCAGTTTCGCCTCTTCTTCCTCGCGGGCGGCAAGGTTGGCTTTGGCTTCTTCAACCACCTCTTCCGGGGCCGAGGCCACGAATTTGGGGTTGTTCAGACGGCCGCGCAGGCCGCCGAGTTCTTTGGCCAGTTTGCCCTTAGCTTTTTCCAACCGTTCCTTTTCTGCGCCGATGTCGATGATGTCAGCCAGCGGCAGGCCGAACGATGCGCCAGGGGCGGCGATCGAGATGGTGCCTTTGGGCAATTCATCCGCCTTGGTCAGGCTGTCGATGCGGGCCAGACGCTTGATCAGCGCCTCGTTGCGGTCCCATGCGGCCTGACCGTGGGCGTCGATTTCCGTCACCAGCATCGGAACATAGAGCCCCGCCGGAACCCGCATCTGCGCACGGGCCGAGCGGGTGTTTTCAATCACCGAGATCACCCAGTTCATCTCACGATCCGCTTCCGCATCGACCAGTTCGGTGCCATAGGTCGGCCAGTCGGCGTGGACGACCATCTTTGGCCGCGCGCCGGTCAGACCCCAGAGTTCCTCGGTGATGAACGGCATGATCGGGTGCAGCAGGATCATGCACTGATCCAGAACCCAGCGCATTGTAGCGCGGGTCTCGGCCTGAGCTTCGGCGTCGTCGCCTTGCAGCAGAGGCTTGGAGAGTTCCACGTACCAGTCGCAGACCTTGCCCCAGACGAAGGCGTAGAGCCCGTTGGCGGCATCGTTGAAACGATAGCTCTCCAGTGCCGCGTCGACCTCGGCCCGCACGCGAACGGTTTCGCCGATGATCCAGCGGTTCACGGCGGCTTTGGGTTTCAGGTCAGGCACGTCCAGTTGCGGAACGGCATCGGTGAAGACCTCGTTCATCTCGGCAAAGCGGACGGCGTTCCACAGTTTGGTGCCAAAGTTGCGATAGCCGGTGATGCGGTCGCGCGACAGTTTCAGCACGCCACCGATGGCCGCCATCGAGGCGTTAGTAAAGCGCAGCGCGTCGGCGCCGAATTCGTCCACGATCTCTAACGGGTCGATGACGTTGCCGGTGGTCTTGGACATCTTCTTGCCCTTCTCGTCCCGGACGAGCGAGTGCAGGTAGACGGTGTGGAACGGGATCTGATCGACCACGGCCAGTTGCATCATCATCATCCGCGCGACCCAAAAGAACAGGATATCCGCGCCGGTGATCAGAACGTCGGTGGGGAAGTAGCGTTCCAGTTCTTCGGTCTGCTCGGGCCAGCCCAGCGTGCCGATCGGCCAGAGGCCGGACGAGAACCACGTGTCGAGGACGTCGGGGTCGCGAACTAGTTTTACAGCCGTAATCTTACCTTCTTCGGACACAAGGAAAGATGACGGTTGTTCGACATATCCACGGTCGGATGTAGGGGCTTGGGCCTCTGCCTCAATACCTCGGGCGAGCGCACTTACCCCAGTGGGATATAGGCTCATTGCTTTTGCCTCAGCTTCAGCTTCATTAGGCGCACAGATCGCAATATCAGGAAGCGCGATCATAAGCCTTTCAAGCTCGTCAAGCCTTTGGAACAGTTTTTCATTTTCCGGGTTACGTTTCGTGCTGCCAGAAATTTCTGTAAGGGATTTGAATATGGCGATTTTTTCTTCTGCCATGGTGATAGCTTTGGGGTTTATGCCATACCAAACCGGAATCTGATGCCCCCACCACAGTTGGCGCGAGATGCACCAGGGCTCGATGTTTTCCAGCCAGTGGTAATAGGTCTTCTCGCCCGACTCGGGGATGATCTTGACCGCGCCGTCCTTGACCGCATCCAGTGCGGGGCCGACGACCTTTTCGGCATCCACGAACCACTGGTCGGTGAACATCGGCTCGATGACCACTTTCGAGCGGTCGCCGAAGGGCTGCATGATTGGTTTACTTTCGACCAGCGGAACCAGCGCCGCCGTGTCATCATCCTCGCCCAGCTTCACACCCAGACGTGGATCATCCGCGCGGGTCATCACGGCCAGACCGTCGGCGGTGATCTCTTCCACGACCTTCGCCCGTGCCTCGAACCGGTCGAGGCCGCGCAGGTGATCGGGGATCAGGTTGATCGCGTCGATCTCGTTCTCGGTAAAGTCCTTGCCACGCGCGATTTTCTGCGCCAAATCCGCCGCTTCGGCATAAGGCGCGCCATCGGCTCGCATCGCGCCTTTTGTGTCCATCAGGCGGTACATCGGAATGCCGCCGCGCTTGGCGACCATATTGTCGTTGAAGTCATGCGCGCCGGTGATCTTCACCGCACCCGAGCCGAAATCCGGATCAGGGTACTCATCGGTGATGATCGGAATCTGACGGCGATGCTCCTTCGGACCAACGGGAATTTCGCAGAGTTTCCCGACGATTGGCGCGTAACGTTCATCCGATGGATGAACCGCAACCGCGCCATCGCCCAGCATGGTTTCGGGGCGCGTCGTGGCAATCGAGATATAGTCGCGCTGTTCCTCAAGCACGATATTCCCGTCCTCGTCCTTTTCGACATAGGTATAGGTCTCGCCCCCGGCCAGCGGGTATTTGAAGTGCCACATATGGCCCGGCGTTTCGATATTCTCGACCTCAAGATCCGAGATCGCGGTTTCGAAATGCGGATCCCAGTTGACCAAACGCTTACCGCGATAGATCAGGCCCTTTTCGTACATATCGACGAAGACTTTGATGACCGCGTCGTGAAAATTCGCAGAATTTTCGTGGCCCGTGCGCGGATCACGTGGTGCGCCCGCCATGGTGAACGCATTGCGCGACCAATCGCAGCTTGAGCCCAGACGTTTCAGCTGTTCAATGATTGTGCCGCCATATTCACCCTTCCATTCCCAGACCTTGTCCAGAAACGCCTCGCGCCCCAGTTCACTCCGTCCGGGTTGGCCGGTGGCGGCCAGCATTTTTTCCACCTGCATCTGCGTGGCGATACCGGCGTGGTCCTGACCGGGCTGCCAAAGCGTGTCGAACCCGCGCATCCGGTGCCAGCGGGTCAGGATATCCTGCAACGTGTTGTTGAACGCGTGTCCTACATGCAGCGCACCCGTCACGTTGGGCGGCGGGATCATGATGGTAAAGCTTTCGTTGCGCGAGCGGTTCGCGCCTGCCTTGAAGGCTCCGGCCTGCTCCCAGGCCTCATAAATGCGGGCCTCGGCCTCGGCCGCGTTAAATGTCTTTTCCATCGCCATGGGGTGCGTCCTGCGTCATCAATCTTGGGTCAGCGTTTGCAATAGCGAATGGAGGCGGGAAGGGGAAGGCCTCGCGCCGCCGGAACGGGTGACAATACGCGGTCTTTAGGTCGCGGATGTCGCCGAGGAATACAGGTGCAGTTGCTCGGTGGCCCCTTGAGCCAGCGCTTTGGACTGATCCGCGCGAATGCGGGCGTATAGATCCAACGCTTCGGCTGAAAACAACTCGGTCGGCGCGGGTATGTGAATGAAGTTTCCAACCTTGTCCTCGCCGCGTGCCAGAATTGCGTAGTCGCGGTCCGCAACTTTCTGCTGCACATTCGGATTCAGATAGCGGACGGCAAGGCCGATCCGCCGGTCATCTGATACGTTTGGCCCTGAGCCGTGGATGGTTAACCCGTGATGCAGCGACATTTGGCCGGGCAGCAACTTAATATGCGTTTTGTCTTCTTCGGCCACGTCAACCGCAATTTCCTGACCTCGGGACAGCAGATTGTTTTCGGAAAACGTGTCGTTGTGGGGCAGGATCGGGTTCTTGTGGCTGCCCTTGACGAAATCCATACAACCGCTTTCCACCGTAGCCGGAGACAAAGCGATCCACGCCGTCAACTGATCCGGAGTTTCGCCCATCCCCCAATAGGTCAGGTCCTGGTGCATCCCGACAACCTGGGTCGTCCGAGGCTCTTTGATGAAGAACTCGGCAGACCAGATCAAAAGATCAGGACCCAAAACACCCTCGACCACGTCCAAAACACGCGGGTCCAATGCAATGCGTGCGGCCAGTGGCAGCACGACATGCGAATTCACGCGCTTGTAAGTGTTAATCGGCAACGGGAGGTCTGCTTCACGCCAGGTGTCTTCGATCTCCTCCAATTCCTGACGGAACTGTTCGATTTCCTCGGGCTCGAACACGGTGATCGGAAAGGCGTAGCCATCTCGCCAGTACGCATCAACGGTTTCTGGACTTAAACGGCCATTGGTCAGCGTGATGGATGAGGGCATGATACCTCCGCAAGCTAAGATGCTTAATCAGGTTACGAAGCAGCTCGCCCTTATGACTAGAATGTTTGCGACATATAGGTCGCTTCGCGCATATGCGCATCCTGCTTCCGATATGTAGAGAGAAGCAATCGGGCCCAAGTCGCCCCATTCGTGCCTTAAGTACCCATTAATATTGGCAGGAAGGAGAGTATTGTGACCTTCCACGTCAATTGTTTTAATGAGTTTCCATTGTGCATGCCGACCGCTGAAAAGAAGGTGACACTGGTTGGTCGACTAAGCCTTTCGAGGCAATCGTTGCTACATATGAGGCGGAAAAAGTTCCGGAACCTCTTTGCTTTTGGCACCGGTGTTAGAAATACCGTTATCGATTCTTACATGCTTACTGGGCGAACAGCGCTGCGCACACTAGCAGGCATTTTCCGCAACATTTTCAACAAGCTGCCGTCAGAAATCCAAGGGTGGTGTGCGCTTGGGTCAATGCTCGTTTTGATCACGACTGACTGTTTCGCACTTGGTGCGAAGGGGCAACGGCTCACGGTTTCGTTGACCCGAAAAACCTTGCCCGAGGTGCTTGGGATACCCATGATTAAGTTTACCTCACCACTGGTTCCGTCAACTGCCAGCTCGACGGGATTGAAAGCATGAGGCGCACTGGGCAAGGACTGCTTTGGCTGTGCTCTGGGTTTAAAACGCTCGGCAGGCGGATACGCCGTTCAGGCCTTGCGGAAAATGGGAACTGGTTGACGATGAACATGTCGCGGCTGAGTAGAATGGTACTGGGGTGGCTCGGACGGCCTTTGCGGTCCGAGCACTCGGCCGAAACGCGGCATCGCGACCCCATCAGCCATGTCATCATTCTGGACGGCACCATGTCCACGCTGGAACCCGGGCGCGAAACGCATGCGGGCCAAACCTACCGACTGTGCTGCGAAATGGGCAGCAAGATTTCCGTTTTCTACGAATCCGGCGTGCAGTGGGAGAGCTGGAAGTCATCCATGGACGTCATGATGGGGCGCGGCATCAATCGGCAAATCCGCCGCGCGTATGGATATCTGGCGTCGCGCTACAAACCCGGCGACCGTATCTATTTCATCGGTTATTCTCGCGGAGCTTACGGCGTGCGCAGTCTTGCCGGCGTGATCGACATGATTGGCTTGCTCAAGGCCGAGCACGCGACCGAACGGAACATCAAACAGGCCTATAGGCACTATGAGTGCAACGCCAGCGGCGCTGCGGCGGCCGCGTTTCGCAAGCAGTTCTGCCATGACGATGTTGCAATCGAAATGGTCGGCGTCTGGGATACGGTGAAGGCGCTGGGCCTGCGCTTGCCGCTGCTCTGGCGCTGGGCCGAAGAACGCCACGCGTTTCACAGCCACCAACTTGGCCCCGCCACGCGCCACGGTTATCACGCCATGGCGCTGGATGAGACCCGTGAGGTGTTCGAGCCGGTGCTGTGGAAATGTACCCCCGATTTCAAAGGCCATGTGGAACAGGTCTGGTTCCGTGGCACCCATGGAGACGTCGGTGGTCAGTTGAACGGCTTTGAAGAGGCTCGACCTCTCAGCAACATCTCCCTGATCTGGATGCTAGACAAGGCCGAGCTTCACGGTTTGCCCTTGCCCGAAGGCTGGCGTGACCGTTTCCCGACCGACACGCATGCGCAATCGGTTGGCACATGGCGCGGCTGGGGCAAGATTTTCCTGCTGCGAAAGCACCGGAAAGTGGGGCGCGACCGATCCGAGAGACTGCACGTCTCAGTCTCGCCTGATGAATTACCGGGTTGGGTGCCAATGCCGGATTTGCCATCGCATCCGGCGCAGTAGCGCTGTTCAGTCAAAAATCGCGGGCCGCGTGTGTCGTTGGCGTGCTTTAAACGCTTCAGCGATGTCGGCTGGGATAACGCGGGTCAAAGACAGCTCGGGCAGGGCGTCAGGTGCAAAGAACCCAACATCGTCAGTCTCAAGGCCTATTGCAGGATCGGCATTGTCTGTCTGGCTGCAAAGGAAGAAGATCTTGTAGAAATCTCGGGGATTCGGCGGGTATGGGTGGCGCGCCTTGTGTCGAAGCGCAAACAGGCGCTCGGCCCGTACACGAAGCCCTGCTTCTTCCAGAACTTCGCGTTCAATATTCTCGGCCGGAGAACTGCCGACATCTGCGAACCCACCGGGCATTGTCCAGCACCCGTCGCTGCGTTCACGCACCAGCAGGATGCGATCGTCGCGGAACACGGCTCCTCGTATGTCGATGCTGGGGGTGGCATAGCCAGCCGAGTGCTTGGTGATCAGCCCGTCGATCCGGGCCAGAGGGACGTCGCCCAGATCGGCCAGCATTGCGCGGGCCATTTCGGCGATCTCATCATATCGTTCCCGGTCAAACGGATCTTGGGTAAAGTGCTGACCGGTCTCGGCCAGCGCCAAAAGTCGTTTTGCCCGAGCCAGCCAGGTATCCTCCATCGCTGTAGGAACCTGGCGCACCGAATTTACCGCCGCCGATCCCGACGCGAACTCATCGGCTGGAACGCCACACCCACATGCGCCTCGCAATAGGGTTTGCCCGCTTCAACCGGCAGGCCGCAGAACCAGAAATCCTCGGTCGCTGGGTCGCCGACGGGCCATTTGCAGGTTTTCTCGGTCAGTTCCATCAGGGTCAGCTTCTTGGCCTTTTTCTCAACCTCATTGACCTTAGCCAGTGCCTCAGGGCTGATCTCATTGGCCGAGGGCTGCGGCGGCAGAGGCTGACCAGCAGGGATGATCTGACGGCGGGCGGGAACAGCGGGCTTGGTCTCTGGCGCAGGGGCGGGGCGCGCCGGTTCGGTTTTGGGCGCGGGTTTCGGCTTGGCCTCGGCCTTGGGTGCAGGCGCCGGTTTTTCCTTGGGTTCGGCTTTGGCCGGGCTTGCGCCGGTGGCGCGGTTCGACAGGCCCAGACGGTGGACTTTGCCAATTACGGCGTTGCGGGTCACGCCGCCCAGTTCCTTGGCGATCTGGCTGGCCGACTGGCCCTCGCCCCACATCTTTTTCAGCAGCTCTACACGCTCGTCAGTCCAGGACATCTTTTGCCTTTCAAAAGCGGAAAGCGGCCCCGGATTCGGGCCGCCTTGGGAATTCGTCTCAGCACCCTATTTTAATCACTGCGGCCCGAGTTACAAGCGGCTTCGAATCAGCTATGGGGCAGATCATGCAGAATCTCATGGATCACGACGCGCGCCGCTTTGGTAGTGTCAACTGGATGGGTCTTTATACGCTTGCGCAGCGCGAAACCCTTCGCTTTTTGGCGGTGTGGACGCAAACGCTGATGGCCCCCTTAGTGACAGCAGGTCTGTTCCTGCTGATCTTCAACATCGCCATCGGGCCAAGCCGCTCGGATGTGATGGGCGTGCCGTTTCTGACCTTTCTCGCGCCGGGTATCATGATGATGACGGTGATCCAGAATGCGTTTGCCAACACCTCATCTTCGATGGTGATCGCCAAGGTGCAGGGCAACATCGTTGACACGCTGATGCCACCGCTGTCGCCGTTGGAAATTCTGTTGGGCTATCTGGCCGGAGGGATCGCCCGCGGCGTCCTGATCGCGCTTGTGGTGGCCATTGCATTGGCGCTGGTTCTTGGGCTCGTGCCGCAACATCCGTTGATCGCGCTGTTCTTCGTCGTACTGGGGGGCGCTTTCATGGGAGGATTGGGTTTGCTGGCCGGAATTCTCGCCAACAAGTTTGATCAGATGGCGGCGATCACGAACTTCATCGTTACGCCGCTGGCCTTTCTGTCCGGCACCTTCTACTCGGTGCAGGCTCTGCCGCCGGTGCTGAATGCAGTTAGCCATGTGAACCCGGTGTTTTATCTGATCGACGGCTTGCGATACGGCATGATAGGCGTATCGGACAGCGCGCCCTTGCTGGGATTGATTGTGTGTTCGGTTGCAACCTTTGTGGTTGGAGCGCTTGCCTGGTTGGCGCTGCGTACAGGGTACAGATTGAAAGCCTGAATTGACGGCTGGATTGCCGGATTTGGGTTAAGTTTTAACCCCTTGTGTGCCAGCCGGTTGCAAAGGGCGTAATTGAGAATCTTCCGATTGGTGATCTGGTCCGGACCGTGGAAGGTTTGGCAAAGCCCATCTTTTGGATTGGTTGGTAGAAGATGAACCGCTTAGATATTCTGGCCAAGCCGAACATAGGTTCAGTTGTGATCCGTCGGGGCGCTTTGGGTCGGGCTTGTCGTCCTGCGACAGGCGAGGATCGCCACAACACCGGCTAGCTGCCGCAATTCAAATGCGTTGAACAGGTTCTTGGCGATCCCAAGCCCTTGGTGTCGGCCAGAAAACTGACCCATCTGCCCAAGGGGGCGTGCAGCCGACCTATGCCAAGCCGTTGTTGTCAGGGGGCGAAGCCTTAAGATGCTGGCCGTCAAAGAGTTGCTGTTTCTCTAGCCTGATCTTGCCAAAACGTTGACCCCCAGAAACCGGTGCGCCTGCTGCGTGCGCATGGCAAAAGTAACGATTTCTCCGTCAGCGTCCCACACGCCAAGACAACCCTGCTGTAGTGGATATTTCATGTGATCTACCAAATTTTCGGCGGTTTTCTTCGAAAGCTGATTTTGGCCAGCATGTTGTGAACGCCGTCCCGCCTGCATACCCGCCCAGAATTGCGCATTCGCTGACCTCCAAAGCGACCGAGGTCGAAAGCGTGGAACACTCCTTCACCTTGCCTTTTGCCGCGCCAGCCCTTCGCGCCAGACCAAAATCAATCCGCCCGTCAGGATTATGGCCGATCCGATCATGCTGATCCAATCGGGGATCACCTCGAATATTGCAAAGTCGTAAAGGGCTGCAAACACCAGTGTCGCATAGCTGATCGGTGCTACAAAAGACGCATCCGCCCGCGCCATACCGTTGACGAAGCAGGCCTGCGCGCAGGCCATCAGCGCTCCGATCCCTACCAGCGCCGCCCATTGTTCCGATGTGGGCCACTGAAATACAAAGCTCACTGCGACCGAGGCGATGGTTAGACCCATCGCATTGTTGACCAACAGAATCTGGATCGGAATCTCGCGGCCCGAGAGCTTCTTGATGAAAATCAGCTCCATCCCGATCACTGCCGCTGCTGTCAGGGCCAGAAGGGCTGCGGGCTGAAAACTCTCCGGGGTCGGACGCAGCAAAATCAGCGCCCCGACCAAGGCCACCGCCGCCGCCGTCCAGCGCCACGGGCCAACCCCCTCTTTCAACAGTGGGATCGCCAGTACCATCGCAAAAACCGGGTTCAGGAAGGATATCGCCGTGGCATCTGCAATCGGGATGAACGCGACCGATGAAAACAGCAGCGTGATCCCCAGCCAGCCAAAACTCGTGCGCCCGATATGCAAGCCCCAATGCGGGCGATGCAATTGCGGGCGCATAATGCCTACGGCAGTCACGATCACCAGAAAGGCAAACAGAAACCGCCCGTGGCTGATCTGCATCGGATGCAGCGCAGGCCCCAGAACTTCCGTCCCCAACGCCTTGGCCAACAGCGTCGTGCCCGCCATCAAAGCGCTGGCGGCAAGGATCAGCAGGGCCGCAAGGGCAGGGTTCTGGCGGATAGGGATCATGGCCCACCCGTGCGTCAGCGCGATGCAAATGGCAAGCGGCAAATCCTGGTCCCAGAGTGATTTTTGGGGGTGCTGCAAAAACGGGGTTCCCAGATCGCCCGCGTCCCGCTATACGGCCCACATGATCAAACACGCACATATCCTGCGCCTCCGACGCCGACGCCTGACCGCGTAACCGGCCCGTTTGATCTTTTGCGCTGTTCAAATCCGCGCAGCCCCCACCAAATCAGTTGACGACCACGGCCCCAGTGCTTCACTCACAGGGCTTAAACTATCTGAAAAGGATGATCCGATGATCCCGTCCGTTCTGCCGACCTATAACCGCGCGCCCCTGACTTTCGTGAAGGGCGAAGGCGCCTGGCTGACCGAGGCGGATGGCCGACGTTTTCTTGACCTCGGCGCAGGGATCGCGGTGAACGCGCTGGGCCACGCGCATCCGGCGCTGGTTGCGGCGCTGACGGAACAGGCCCATGCGTTGTGGCATGTCTCGAACCTCTACAACATCCCTCAGCAACAGGCGCTGGCCGACAAGCTGGTCGAGCATACCTTTGCCGACACGGTGTTCTTCACCAACTCGGGCACCGAGTCCTGCGAGTTGGCCGTGAAAATGGCCCGCAAGTATTTTTATGACAAAGGCCAGCCCGAACGGGTCGAGATCATCACCTTCGACGGCTCCTTCCACGGCCGCTCCTCGGCAGGCATCGCTGCCGCCGGGTCCGAGAAAATGACCAAGGGCTTTGGCCCCCTGCTGCCTGGTTTCGTGCACCTGACATTCGGGGACCTCGACGGCGTCACCAACGCGATCACCGAGAACACGGCGGCCATCATGATCGAACCGGTGCAAGGCGAAGGCGGCATCCGCCCCGTGCCTGATGCAGAACTCAAAGCCCTGCGGCAGATTTGTGATGAAAACGGCCTGTTGCTGATCCTTGACGAGGTTCAATGCGGCGTCGGGCGAACCGGCAAGCTGTTCGCCCACGAATGGGCCGGTATCACCCCCGACATCATGATGGTCGCCAAAGGCATCGGCGGCGGCTTCCCTCTGGGCGCGGTTTTGGCCACCGAAGAGGCCGCCAGCGGCATGACCGCAGGTACCCACGGCTCGACCTATGGCGGCAACCCGCTCGGCTGCGCCGTCGGCTGCGCGGTGCTGGATCAGGTCGCCACGCCCGCCTTCCTCGAAGGCGTCAACCGCAAGGCAGGCCTGCTGCGCCAGAAACTCGAAGGCCTGATCGCCGATCACCCCGACGTCTTCGAGGAGGTGCGCGGCGCGGGCCTGATGCTCGGCTTGAAATGCAAGCCCTCCAATATCGACGTGGTCAATGCGGGCTACGATAACGAGGTCATAACGGTCCCCGCCGCCGACAACGTCATCCGTCTGCTGCCGCCACTCACCCTGACCGAAGACGACATCGCCCAAGCCCTGATCCGGTTGGACAAAGCAGCCACGCAGGTCGAATCCACGTTCGAAAACGCCTGATCCTTCATCTTTTCAGAAATACTCCGGGGGTCCGGGGGCAGCGCCTCCCGGGCCATCGACAGCCAAAAGTGACACGATATGAACCATTTCCTCGACATTCACAAAACCGACGCCACTGCCTTGCGGTCCATGATCGACCAGGCAGCGGCCATGAAGCAGGCCCGTCTCGGGCGCCCCAAAGCCGCGCCGGACGACGAACAACCGCTGGCAGGTCGTATGGTCGCCTTGATCTTCGAAAAACCCTCAACCCGCACCCGCGTCTCTTTCGACGTCGGAGTGCGCCAGATGGGGGGCGAAACCATGGTGCTGTCCGGCAAGGACATGCAGTTGGGCCATGGCGAAACGATTGCTGACACCGCCCGCGTTTTGTCACGCTATGTCGACATGATCATGATCCGGACCTTTGACGAAACCATCCTGACCGAGATGGCCGAGTATTCGGACGTGCCCGTCATCAACGGCCTGACCGACCGCACCCATCCCTGCCAGATCATGGCCGATATCCAGACCTTCGAAGAACACCGCGGCCCCATCGCGGGCAAGAAAGTGGTCTGGACCGGAGACGGCAACAATGTGTGCGCCTCATTCCTGCACGCCGCTGGCCAATTCGGATTTGATCTCACGTTCACCGGCCCCGCCCAATTCGATCCTGAAGAAGAGTTCATGGGATTCGCCCGCCAGAAGGGATCAAAAATCGTGGTCGAGCGCGATGCCTACAAAGCAGTCGAAGGCGCAGACCTCGTGGTCGCCGACACATGGGTTTCGATGCACGATTCACAGTCCGCCAAGGAACGCCGCCACAATCTGTTGCGTCCCTATCAGGTGAACGCAGACCTCATGTCCCACGCCAAACCGGACACGCTGTTCATGCACTGCCTGCCTGCCCACCGCGAGGAAGAAGCTACGTCCGAGGTCATGGACGGCCCCAACTCGGTCATCTTCGACGAGGCCGAAAACCGCCTGCACGCGCAAAAGGCGGTGATGCGCTGGTGTCTGGACGTCTGAACGGACCGCACCATGCCCCATGTGACACTGGAATTCTCGAAAGAGATCGAACAAACCCACGATGTTCAGGCCATCTGCGACCGGCTGTTCTCGGTTCTGGCCGACCATCCGGAATTCGATGCCGACACGATCAAAATCCGCGCCACCCCGGTCGCGTATTACCGCACTGGGTCCGAGCCCCAAAGCTTTGTCCACGCCACGCTTCTGCTGATGCAGGGGCGTGACGAGGCGACGCGTACCGCACTCAACGCCCTTTTTCTGGAGGTTCTGGCCGACGCTCTGCCGCAGGTCGGCAGCATCACTGTGCAGGATGTTCAGATCAACCGTGCGTCCTATGCCAAACGGCTCGTCGGGAACTAACCGGCACCCGGCGGCGCATCCAAACTCAGCTGCGCCGCCCCGTCTCCCAGATGCGAAGCTTGATCACCGTCGAAACGCTCGCCAACACAACCAGCACACATATCACCACCTTGGTCATGACCTCCATCGTGCCCTCGATCAGCAGCGCATGCACGACGCTGCCAACGATCGTAACCATCGCCAACCCTGCATGGCCCAGCCGCCAGATGCGGAACCGCATCCCCAACCGCTGGCGGTAAATACCCAGCACAGCCGCTGCCAAAGCCGCCCACATCGCGGTCACACCCCAGACTGAAAACGGTGTGGGTGAGGCAAACAGCAACGCATCCACAACATCCGGCGGGCTGGTCAGCCAAAGCCCGACCACATGAGTCACAATTGCTGCAATCAACGCCAAACCGAACGCCTTGTGCCAGCGACGGCTATCCATCGCGGACAAGGGCAGCCAGCGCCCCGCCAACAAGGGCTGCATCAACAACAGGCATAGGCTGATGATCCCGGCAAACCCGGCCACGACATATACCGGCTGCCGCCATGCCAACAAAGGGCTGAACGCCGCCGCGATGACCGGCACTGCCAGCACCACGATCACCGCCCCCCAGATCAGAGCATTGCGCAGCACCAAGGCTCAGACGGGCTGCAACACAAAATGCGCGGCCAGGGTCTTATCTTTCGAACTGGCCATCACGGGCCGCAGAAACACAGTCTCGAAATCGCCACTGTCATAGGCCAGATGCCCATGCGCCTGCCCAAAGGCGGGTACAATCTGCGGCATCTCCAGCCGGAATTCCCCATTGGCATCGGTCAACGTCGCGCCATGGCTGCGCTGGTCGCGTTCATGGCCTTCGGTCGTATGCGCCCAGATCTGGATGCGCTGGCCGGGCAGGGGCACTCCGTCGCCCGCCCGCCGCACGGTGCCGGTCATCCAAAACCCGCCGCCGCCGATCCGCTCGACGATGGGCGCGCCAGGGCGATAGTTATTGGCCCCGCCGCGCATCGATGGCGTAGGAGCCAAGTCATTTGCCCACGCGGGCCGCAGCAATCCGGTTGCACCGGTGGCAAGCGCAGCGCCTCCGGCGATCATCATCGTCCTACGAGAACAGGATTTCCTCATCATGCCACCCTTTTTGCACAAGCGATGCCCCTGTCAGGAGCGGTTTCTCTCAAAGATAGCATGATTGCGCAACCTTCCGAGACCTCGTGCCGAAATTTGAACCAGGCGCCTGAACGCCGCTGATTGCCCACCCTTACGAACCGCACTGACCTTGTGCGCCCATGCGGATGGAATTCGGGAAACTTGCCCTATATCGTGCATTGGCGAACGTAATGCCAAGGATCACGGGAGAGCAGGCATGAGTTGGAACCCCACCCACAGCCCCGATTGCGCATCCGAAAATCCCGCCCTCGACGCGTTGATCATTCCGCGTGCTCGCGATCTCGGAGGGTTCGAAGTGCGCCGCGCCCTGCCATCGGTTAAACGCCAGCTTGTCGGCCCTTTCATCTTCTTCGACCAGATGGGCCCGGCCGAGTTCATAACTCAGGGCGGCATCGACGTCCGTCCGCACCCCCATATCGGGCTGGGCACCGTCACCTATCTCTATCAGGGCGAGTTTGAGCATCGTGATAGTTTGGGTACGCACCAGATGATTTATCCAGGTGAGGTCAACTGGATGGTCGCGGGCCGCGGCGTCACCCATTCCGAACGTACCAGCGCCGAAACCCGCGGCCAAAAACACAGCCTCTTCGGTATCCAGACCTGGATCGCCCTGCCCGAAACGCATGAAGACATGGCCCCCGATTTCGAACACCACAAACAGGGCGCGCTGCCGCATATTCAGGATGCAGGTGTGAGTGCCCGCCTCATCCTCGGGTCTGCTTATGGTGAGAGCAGCCCGGTCACGATGCTGTCCGAGACTTTCTACCTTGACGTTCAGCTTGCCCCTGGCGCGTCATTTCCTCTGCCGGATAATCACGAGGATCGGGGCGTATATGTGACTGAAGGCGCGGTCGAGATCGCAGGAGACACCTTCGAAAGCGGGCGTATGATGGTGTTTCGCCCAGGCGACCAACTGTCGGTTAAGGCGGGACCCCAAGGGGCGCGGCTGATGCTTCTGGGCGGCGCAACCCTGAACGGGGACCGCTACATCTGGTGGAATTTCGTCTCGTCGTCCAAAGAAAAGATCAATACCGCGACCCAGGAATGGAAAGCGGCCGATTGGGCAAATGGTGCCTTTCAACTTCCACCGGGGGACGATCAGGATTTCATTCCAATATCGCAAGAGCTTGAACGTACGCGGCCAAGACGGGCGCGCTGACCGCACGTAAGTGCCGCTTGTTCGCGATCCTATTCTCGGTGATCCTATCCGCAAGGGGAGGGTGACCATGAAGATCGTATTCGCAGGTGCCGGCAGTATCGGGTGTTTTTGCGGGGCTTTGCTGGCGAAAACCGGGCACGATGTCACCTTGTTGGGCCGCGCTCGTATTCTTGATCCCATCGGGGCGCAAGGTTTGACGGCGACCGATTTTTCGGGGCTACGCTGTCATATTCCTGCCAGCGACCTGACACTGACGGAGAGCCCCGAATGCCTCGCTGACGCCGATGCCGTGATTGTCACGGTCAAATCTTCGGCGACTTCCGAAATTGCACAGCAGATACTGCAAAGAACTCCAAATACCGTCCCCGTTCTGTCGTGGCAAAATGGGATCGAGAACGCCCAAACCCTGCGCGAGGCGCTTCCGGATCATGAGGTCAGGGCCGGAATGGTGCCCTTTAACGTCGTGCCTTCCGACAATGGACATTTCCATCGCGCCACATCCGGAGAGATCGTGATCGAATCCGGCCCCGATTTGTTGGGCGCTCGCATCAGCGCGCCGGGACTTCCCGTGCTTGAAAGCGACGAAATCGAAGCCATTCAGTGGGGCAAGCTGCTGATAAATTTAAATAATGCGTTGAATGCGTTGTCTGGTCTGACACTAAAGGATCAGCTATTGATCCGCGAATGGCGTCGGTTGATGGCCGATCAAATGGTCGAGGCGATGACCGTTCTGAAGATGGTCGGCATCCCGGTCACCATGACAACGCCGTTGCCCGCCTGGATGGTTCCTTGGGTTC
Organism: Ruegeria sp. AM2; assembly: GCF_056540685.1. Lineage (NCBI taxonomy): Bacteria > Pseudomonadati > Pseudomonadota > Alphaproteobacteria > Rhodobacterales > Roseobacteraceae > Ruegeria > Ruegeria sp. AM2. The sequence continues at coordinate 213,838 of NZ_JBQFXE010000002.1, forward strand.
TGCGCTTGCCAACGCCGCTCTTCTTGCGGGTGGCTGCCCGTATGCTGACCATCGACCCCAATGCCCGATCCTCGATGGCGTATGATCTTGTCGCGGGGCGTGCGACTGAAGTTGAAAGTTTTCAGGGCGAAATCATCCGGCTTGGCGCTCATATCGGCGTCCAAACCCCGATTTGCGAAAAGGTTCGCTTGCTGATCGAGCAACGGCCGACCGCCGCGATGTCTGCAGAACAGGTTGCTAGTGAAACGCCGTCAAGAGAGAGAAGATCAAAGCTGACATAATCGCCACTGCGGGCACAGTGATGATCCATGCAGCTATGATTGTCATGAAATGAGACCTGCGAACCAGTTTGCGTCGTTGGTGCTCTTCCCGCGCCAGGCGCAGGTCCGGCGGACGCTGGTGATTTGAAATTCTCCAGCGGTGTTCGCTTTCCCATTCCCGGTAGAACCCAACCCCGAATACGGCACCGATGGCAATGTGGGTCGAACTGACAGGAAGGCCGAACCAACTGGCCAGCGTCACCGTGATTGCGGTCGAAAGTGCGATGCAGAAAGCGCGAACTGGGTTGAGTTTCGTGATTTGCATGCCGACCATCCGGATCAGCCTTGGGCCGAACAGAAACAGGCCAAACGAAATACCGAACGCTCCGATCAGCATCACCCAACCAGGGACGGAAACCACTTCGGCGACGTCGTGAAATTCACGCGCGTGTACGATCCCCGCCAGCGGTCCGATCGCGTTTGCAACGTCGTTGGCACCGTGGGCAAAACTCAGAAACGTCGCTGCGATAGCCAAGGGCAGGGCAAATAGCGCCTTCATCGCTTTTGATCGGTTCTCAAGCCCGACAGATCGGCGCCGAACCCAGGGTATTGTCACCACCCAAATAAACAGCCCGACGACGATGCCAATCATCAGCGCGGTACCGGGGCGGATCTGGACGACCCGGTTCAAGCCTTTGACCGCCATGTATGTTGCGAAAGCCCCAGCCATCAGACCAACCAGAATGGGCACCCACCGGCGTGCGGCGGCGATCTTGTCGTCTTGGTACTGGATTTTCGCCTTGATCAGCGCAAGGAATGCGGCCGCGATGATCCCGCCTAACAAGGGCGAGGTCATCCAACTCAGGGCGATTGCGCCCATCGTGCTCCAATTGACCGCTTCAAGCCCTGCAGCCGCGATGCCCGCCCCCATAACGCCGCCAACAACCGAGTGTGTGGTCGAAATCGGAGCGCGCATCCAGGTCGCGAAATTGACCCACAGCGCCGATGATATCAGCGCCGCCATCATCGCCCAGATAAACACTTGCTCGGTCTGAACGGATGCGGGATCAATGATCTCGGTCGAGATGGTTGATACCACGTCACCGCCTGCAAGCAGCGCGCCTGCGCCCTCGGCAACTGCAGCGATGGTGATTGCAACGCCCATCGACAGGGCATTGGCACCCACGGCGGGGCCCATGTTGTTGGCTACATCGTTGGCACCGACATTAATGGCCATGTAAGCCCCGAACACAGCTGCCGCCACAACCACAACGCTGCCATCAGCCCGTCCGAACAGCACCGCAGCCGTCAACCCCGCCAGCACCAGAAACGCCAAAACGATGCCGGGCGCCAGCAATGGGCGCGCGACAAAAGCGTTGGCATCTTCGACACGCGAAATGCGATGCAAATCCGTGTCCAGCGCCTTCCAGCGGGTTGTGGAGCGTTTATTCGGCATCTTTTCCGGGGTTTTCAGTTTAGCGCCCGGAGCTAACGGTTTACGCAAGGTTGTGCAATATGTCCGTCACGTCCTTGTTCGAATTTTACATGTGGCGCAGCAGTTCGCTAAGCTCGGGCTCATTGACCTTTTCTGCTGCCTCTTCCGGTGAGAACCAGTGACGCTCGCGTTGACCGACCTCTGGATACTCATCGGCCAATTCAGTGACCTCGACCAAATATACGCTGGTTACCACCGGCAAAACTGATCCGTTGTTCATGGCTTTGTCATAGGTGTATTGCCCGATTGGGTCAGGGCTCAGACTTAGTGCGCGCACGCCTGCTTCTTCCCAGGCTTCCTGCCGCGCCGTTTCTGCCCCATCCAACCCGTCAATGGGCCAGCCTTTGGGAATAATCCAGCGCCTGGTATCGCGGCTTGTAATCAACAAGACTTGGGTCTGGTCATTGATCACCCGAGTGCACATGGCCGCACACTGCACCCGTTGAGGGCGCAAAAAGAACGGTCTGGCAATCTCTGCCCATATTTTTCTGAGCCAATTCGGCATCATAAGTGTTCCGCGTTTTCAGTCTTGAGATCGTCAACCTAATTGTTCCGGCTGGATTGCTCAATGTTCGCTTGTCGTGAATGCCCGGTCAGGAGCTACGCCGTTTGGCCCGCAGGGTCGGGTCCGCCTGTGTCGGGTCTTCTGGCCAGGGGTGTTTGGGGTATTGCGCGCGCATGTCCTTGCGGACGTCCGCATAGGAGCCCGCCCAAAACCCCGGCAAGTCCCGAGTGATCTGTATCGGGCGCTGCGCTGGCGACAACAAAGTGATCTTCAGCGCTTGCCCCCCAACAACGGGATGTCGTGTGACCCCGAACAGTTCTTGCAGACGAACCGAAATTTCCGGCACCGCGCCAGAGTAGTCAATCGGGACTTTGCGTCCCAGTGGGGTCACGAACGCCCCCGGAGCACGGCGGTTGAGTTCCTGAGTCTGCGACCAATCCAGACGGGCGGTCAGAGCGGGCAGAATGTCGAACCTCTTCCACTCCTCAGCGTTGCGAACACCGGAAAGCATGGGCAGAAGCCAGTCTTCCATCGTGTCGGTCAAACCAGTGATCGAAAAATCGGGCAGGTCCGAACCTTCGGCCCTGACCAACTCTACACGCGCAGCAAGGCGGGCGGCCGCTCCGGTCAGTCGCAGGCCAAGATCGCGGACACCTTCCAGCATAGCCTGCGCAACAAGGTCGTCCGGCGCGCCTTTCCAGATGCGATCCTCAAGTGTGATCGCCCCGAACCGCTCTTGTTGGCGCGTTACAACCCTGCGTTCGCGTTTTGACCAAGTGCATGTATCAACCCATTGAATTTGATCGGCAAACAGGTCGCGAATTTCGCGTTCGGAAATCTGCGCTGCCATGCGAATGCGCGCCTCGCGCGGGTTGCCGTCGGTATCGGTTACGACCAGGTAGGGCGCGTTGGCGAGCGTGTCATCGCTGGCCAACACGGCACCTTTGCCGCCGGACAGAACATAACGAGGTACGTCGCCATTTCGCCGCTGTCCGATGCGATCCGGATAGGCGAGCGCCGCAATTGAGGCGGTGCTGAGCTCCGTCTTGCCGCCCTTTGAACGCAGCCGCTTGGCTTCGGCCTTTATCCGGTCGATGGCTCCGGGGTTCAGCTGCCAGGGCCGTTTGCGCTGAAAGGCGCGGGTATCTCGAAGCGCCTCAAGCCGCAGAAGAACGTCCGCCGGAGCACCTTTGAGCGGATCCCTTTCGGCCAACAAAGCCGCAAGCGGTGCGGCATCAGCCCCGCCGCGCACAAGCATGTGGCCCAGTCGCGGATGAAGCGGCAACGCGGCCAACGCGCGCCCATGCTCGGTGATCCGACCCTTGTCATCCAGCGCCCCGAGCATCGTCAGCAATGCGCGCGCTTCGGTCATCGCACCGTCAGGAGGTTTTGTCAGGAATGCCAAATCCTCTGGTTCCGCACCCCAAAGCGCGAGTTCCAGAGCGAGCCCTGTCAGGTCTGCAGCTTCGATCTCGGCCGGCGGGTACGCGGCCAGCGCACCTTCTTCGCCTTTGGACCAAAGCCGAAAGCAAAGGCCTTCGGACACGCGACCCGCTCGTCCGGCCCGTTGCGTAGCTTCTGCCCGCGTTACGCGTTCGGTCACCAGCCGCGACATTCCCGAACCCGGATCGAACCGCGCGCGGCGCGCTTGGCCCATATCCACTACGAAGCGTATGTCCGGGATGGTCAGAGACGTTTCGGCAATGGACGTGGCCAAAACAACCTTGCGCCCTGTTTCAACCGGCATGATTGCCGCGCGTTGGGCCGCGAATGGCATCGCCCCGAACAAGGGTCTGATCGCGCAATTGGGGGGAAGGCGTTTTTCCAACGCCGCCTGAGCTTTGCGAATTTCGCCTTCGCCGGGCAAGAAAACCAGAACGCCGCCGCCCATATCGCGAGTTTCCGCCTCGGCCTGCGCGACCAAATCCACCAAAGCATCCAGACGTCGCGCCTGAGCGCCCATCGGTCGGCTGAGCCATTGTATCTCCACCGGATAGCTGCGCCCCTCGGACGTCACTAACGGGGCGTTCATAAGTTTCCCCACAGGCTCTGCGTCCAAAGTTGCCGACATAGCCAAAAGGATCAGGTCGTCACGCAACGCTTCTGCCACTTCAAGGCACAGCGCGAGGCCCAGGTCTGCGTTCAAGGAACGTTCGTGAAATTCGTCGAAGATCACAGCGCCCACGCCGGGCAGGTCAGGATCGGATTGCAGCATCCGGGTCAGAATGCCTTCGGTCACGACCTCGATCCGGGTCGACTTGGATACCTTTGCGTCACCCCGCACCCGGTATCCGACGGTTTCGCCCGCGCGTTCCCCAAGGGTTTGGGCCATCCGTTCAGCCGCAGCGCGGGCTGCCAGTCTGCGCGGCTCTAGCATGATGATTTTGCCATCCGTTACGTTGGCCTCAAGCATCGCCAAAGGCACTCGTGTGGTCTTGCCCGCGCCCGGTGGGGCCTGCAAAACGGCACGCCGATGCTGCTTGAGCGCGTCAAGAAGGTCAGGAATCGCAGCGTCGATGGGCAGTTGTGAGGTCATGAGGGTGTTATCGGTCAATGGGCATGTCTGGTCCAGTTCTGCAATCGACAATCTGACGCGTGTGGTTTGCGGACCTGGCCCAGACGTGTTGTGCGGATTTTGCTGGTCCGGCGTGTAAGACAGACGCGTTTCACATTTCTGAACTTTGACGGGCTGGACAAATCGCCCTTAGCGGCTGCAAGTAGTCATGCTGAATATTCTCGGGGTCGAAATGGAAACGGACAACCTTGGTGAGAGGATCCTAAACGGAGACAGGCGCGCTCTGGCTCGCGCAATTACTTTGGTCGAAAGTGGTCGTGCGGATCACAGGGCACAGGCGACGGACTTGCTTGCAAGTCTGTCCGGGGCAGCGCGGCAATCCTTGCGCATCGGTCTGTCTGGTACGCCGGGGGTCGGTAAATCGACCTTTATCGAAAGCTTCGGTATGATGCTGACGGGGCAGGGGTTGCGTGTGGCCGTGTTGGCCGTTGATCCCAGCTCTGCGCGGTCCGGTGGTTCGATTCTGGGCGATAAAACCCGGATGGAGCGCCTGAGCCGCCAAAAGAACGCCTTTATCCGACCCTCTCCAAGCCAGAGCCATCTCGGCGGTGTCGCCCGCCGCACCCGTGAGGCAATTGCACTGTGCGAGGCGGCTGGTTTTGATGTCGTTCTTATTGAAACCGTTGGCGTAGGGCAGTCTGAAACCGTTGTTTCAGAGATGTCCGATCTGTTTCTACTACTGCTGGCACCAGCCGGTGGGGATGAATTGCAGGGTGTCAAACGCGGCATCATGGAAATGGCTGACATGATCCTGATCAACAAGGCGGACGGAGATCTTAAGGCGACGGCGACCAGAACCTGTGCTGATTACGCGGGCGCGCTGCGTTTGCTGCGAAAGCGTCCACAAGACCCTGAAGGCTTTCCCAAGGCAATGACGGTTTCCGCGGTTGAAGAACGTGGATTGCAAGAGGCTTGGCAAGAGATGCGGTCACTGGCCAGTTGGCGTCGCGATGCGGGCCACTGGGACAGCAACCGCTCGGCTCAGGCCCAGTATTGGTTTGAGCAAGAAGTCAGAAACGCCCTCTTGGCGCGCTTGTCCTCACCAGTTGCCCGCGTTGAAATGGAGCGACTTGGCGCGAAGGTGAGCACCGGTCAACTTAGCCCATCGGCCGCAGCGGATGAGATGTTGACCTCTTTGATGCGCTGAAGGACGCACAGCCTGACAGCGCCTATGCGAGCACTGTCCGTCACCCTGCAACCTGTGATTGTGAAAGCCTATCTATTTGGTGAATATGTGATAAACTGAGAACAAGGCGACAGTCCCAGGGCACAGGAACCGTGACACATGCCCAATATCAATGGCACGAACGGTAACGACAATATTGACGTCAACAATGACGACGGCACGCTGAACGGCACGCCGCAGGGGACGCCGATTGACAATGTGCGCGGACGCGGTGGCGACGATACCATTGTCATTCAGGACAGCACCGTCACTGGCGTGGTTGTCGGGAATGCCGGAAATGACAATATCACCGTTACCAATAGTACAATCGGCAACAGAGTAACCGGCGGCTCGGATGACGATGTTGTCAACGTGAGCGGTTCAACGATCGGCACGATTCGCCTTGGGTCCGGAAATGACACTCTGAATTTCCGAAGCACGACGATTTCACAGGATATTCGTGGCGGCGGTGGGACTGACACTCTGAACCTGCCGGTGGGCACGGTGATTACAGATGACAACTTTGGCGTCATCACGGTGCAGGATGGTGTTGGGTATTCCGTTTCCAGCGGAACATTTACACTGCCATCGGGCATTACCGTTACATATTCCGCTTTTGAGAACGGCTCTGGGGTGCCATGTTTTACCAAAGGCACACGTATTGCGGCGCAAAACGGAGAGGCTCGCATTGAGGAACTTGCGCCGGGAGATTTGATCCACACGATCGAACAGGGGCTGCAGCCGATCCGCTGGATTGGCCGTCGCCGTTTTGAACGCGCAGCGTTGCAGGACAACGAGCGTCTGTTACCGGTCCGCATTCTGGCAGGTGCCTTAGGTGAGGGCCTGCCCAGCCGCGATCTTCTGGTGTCCAGGCAACACAGGATGTTGGTGAGGTCCCGTATCGCCAAGCGCATGTTCGGAGAGGTCGAAGTGCTGATCCCTGCAATCAAACTCACCGCGCTTCCTGGTATTTTTGTCGATGACACGGTGCCTGATGTCGAGTACCTGCATCTTCTCTTTGACGGTCATCAGGTGATCTTCGCCGAAAATGCGCCCACCGAAAGCCTTTACACCGGTGCAGAAGCGATCAAGTCGCTAAGCGTCGAGGCACGCAACGAAATTTTCGAGATCTTCCCCGAATTGGCCGGACCCGGTTTGCCAAGATCACCCGCGCGGCTTATTCCGTTCGGAAGAGAGCAAAAGCAGCTGGTTCAGCGGCATTTAAAAAACAACAAACCGCTGTTGATGACGTCGGCAAATCCCGAGTTTCCGCGTTTGGACGGAGGCGCAAAGAATTCGCACGCGCCGTCTTGACCCTTCCAACGATTCCCACTACACGCATCCAACCAGTTTTCGGGCGCGACTTCGGGTTGCGCCCCTTGTGATTTGGCCGAGGGCGGTAAGCCTGGCCTCCAGAAACAAAGGAAGAAACCATGTCGCGCCGTTGCGAACTGACCGGAAAAGGCCCGATGACTGGCAACAATGTCAGCCACGCCAAAAACAGAACTCGTCGTCGTTTTCTGCCCAACCTGAACGACGTTACCCTGCAGTCCGAAACTCTGGGTCGTGGTGTCAAGCTGCGCATCTCGGCGGCTGCTCTGCGTTCGGTAGATCACCGCGGTGGTCTGGACGCGTTCCTGGCCAAAGCTAAGGACGATGAACTGTCCGATAACGCGTTGAAAGTGAAAAAGGAAATCGCCAAGGCCCAAGCCTCGGCCTGATCTTTTCACATACGTTTTTCAAAGCCCTGCACCCCAGCGTGCGGGGCTTTTTCTTTGTCTGAACACAGTCGGCCGCGCAAATTGTTCGCCATTTGGGGACAATTCAGTCATTGTCGTGATCTTGTTCACATACAGGCTGTCGGAGATCCCATAAGCTCAGACATATTTTCATGGTGGAGGGTTTCCCATGCCTTTCAAGTTTAGCGATATTATTTTTATTGTCCCGAACACGATCGTCGCCGTTGTTGCGCGGTGCACCCGGATGCAAAGCAAGGTCAACCAATTGCACAACGGTTTGAACGCCGAAGTCGTCAAGCCACCAGAGACTTGACCGGGCCATACTGTCTCGATCCTGTTTTTACGCTTGAACTGATCTGGTGGGGCTGACAATAGGCAAAACAGGATGCCTGGTTCACTTCGAAGTTTACTTGCGATCGCATTGTCCCTGCTGGTTGTATTGACCGGGCAGGGGCTTGCGGCGTCCCGCGGGATGGAGCGGGCCGTGGGACAGATGATCCTGTGCACCGGTAACGGTCCCGTGGTCGTTTATTCGGACAAGAACGGGCAGCCAACACGGGCACCGCACTATTGTCCAGATTACGCACTTTGTTTGTTGGGTGCGGTGGACGCCAGCACGCCCGAACAGATGGTTTCACGGAAACGTCACGAACAACCTCTTCCGTTGTTTGAAATCGGGCTGAAATCCGTGCCTGTGCCCCACGCATCCGCGCGTGCACCTCCTACCTGGCCTCAAGCTTGAATATCAAACCAAGTCAGACACTTATCAAGGAGAGGCCAAATGTCTTTCAAATCCACTCTGGCCACGTCACTGGCGGCGATAACCATGGCAACAGTCGCGCTTGCAGACAGCGAAATCCAGGTCTCGGATGCCTATGCACGGTCTTCAGGAAAGAGCGCCAAGGCAGGGGCTGCATTCATGGTCATTGAAAACAAGGGTGATACATCTGATCGCCTGACCGGAGTCGTATCTGATGCGGCTGCGCGGATTGAACTGCACACACATGAGATTGATGCGAACGGCGTCGCCAAGATGGTGCATGTCGAAGAGGGGTTCGAGATCCCGGCAGGCGAGGCGCATATGCTGAAACGCGGTGGCGATCACGTAATGTTCATGGGCCTCACTGCACCGTTCGAGCACGGCGGGACGGTTCCGGTCACTCTGATCTTTGAACAGGCCGGAGAAGTGACAGTCGAAATTCCCGTGGATCTTGAGCGTCAGGACGACGCCGCGCATTCGCACTGATCGGGACACCTGTCTTCGGGCCGCTGTGCGGCCGTCATCCATGTGTCAGGCCGGGCAATGCCCGGCCTGTTGCGTTAGCGGTTGACGACTCGCATGGACAACCGGTCGCCTGCCTGTTTGAAGCGCGCGGCCAGAAAGAACATCACAACCGCCGATGTCAGGGCAAAGAATGCGATGGCCCAGCCAAGGGCGACCATCCCGCTGCCGGGCCAGAAAATCATGATCAGGCCGACGATCAGCGCGACGATACCAGAGTTTCGAACCGCAGGTCTGTCCGGGTCGGCCTCGTGCATTTGCGGGACTGTCATCAGTGAACCGATACCCATGAGCAACGCCATTGCTCCGAGAAGAGTGAAAGCAAGCCATGCCACCCCTTGCGGCCATATCAGCAGCACCAGACCAATCAGCATTGCGCCGACCCCCAGACCCCCGGCGACGCCTCGGCGACCAAAGCCCATCCATGTCAGGCCGCCATCCAGTATGAGCACAACCCCAACCAGCCGTAACAGCAGGGATATGCTGCCGGTCGGCCAGAACAGCGCAGCAATACCAATCAGACCCGCCAACACGCCTCGCAGCAAAAACGTCCACCACAAGCTTGCCAGATTGTTGCTGATTGCGTCCCGATCCCTCAGCCCGTCTTCGCCGAGAATTTCGCCCTGTTGCGGTTTGTCGTCTGCCATGTGCTTTTCCTAAATGAACCTACGCCGACTAAATCACGTAATCCCACCAATGTCTGCCGCGCAAATCTTAATGCTGGCCCAGCAGGCGGTTTACCCATTGCGGCACAACCTCAGTCGCGGGACCAAGCAGGGTGTGATCAAAGCTGGATGACCCGGCGGACGGCTCCAGATTCAATTCATAGGTCTTGGCCCCCGAAGAGAGCGCCTCGTGTACGAAAGCGGCGGCGGGATAGACCTGCCCGGACGTCCCGATTGCGGCGAAAATGTCTGAGTTTGCGAGATGGTCATAAATCGCGTCCATATGGTAGGGCATCTCGCCGAACCAGACCACATCGGGTCGCCCAGCGGGTGCGGAGCAAGCGGGGCAGGGCTCGCCAACGGACATCTCGGGCGGGGCTGTCCAGCGATGATCGCATGCGGCACAGAGTGCACCTGCGAGCGTGCCATGCATATGGATGACGTCCCTAGCTCCTCCGGCCTCGTGCAGGCTGTCTACATTTTGTGTCACGATCACAACCTGCCCGGACCATTCCCGTTGAAGCTGCGCAAGGGCCTGATGCGCTGCGTTGGGCTTTGCGGTGGCCGCAAATTCCCGGCGGGCATTGTAGAATCCCTGTACCAACGCCGGATCGCGGGCAAACCCTTCGGGCGTCGCCACATCTTCAAGACGGTGTTTGGACCAGATGCCCCCCTCGTCGCGAAACGTGCTCAGCCCGCTTTCGGCTGAGATTCCGGCCCCAGTCAGAATGACAATCTTTTCCATCTTTGCCTCACGCGTTACACCTTGACCCATGAGCCACCGTATCCTGTTTGTTTGTCTGGGCAATATCTGCCGTTCCCCCGCTGCAGAAGGAGCCTTTCGCGCCCGCGCACCGCACTACGTAACTGACAGCGCCGGAACCTCGGGCTGGCATATCGGAGATCCACCATATGGACCGATGCGAAAGGCGGCAAAGGCGCGTGGAATAGCTCTGGACGACTTGCGCGCGCGCCAGTTCGTGGCCGTGGATTTCACCCGCTTCGACCTGATAGTCGGCATGGATGCCGATAATGTCGCGGGTATCGAGGCCCTGCGTCCCGAGGGCAACAAAACCCCTGTCCGTCTTCTGACTGATTTTGCACCCCATACCGGCGCGGATCACGTCCCCGACCCGTATTATACGCGCGATTTCGATGGCGCGCTGGATCTGATCGAAGAGGCGGTTGCCGGGTTGGAGGTGTATTTGGGGGAAAAACAATAGGGTATTGCGCGGATCGTTTTAGCGAGATGGCCCGGCAGTCCCAGTTAGCCGATAACATATGTCACCGCGCGCGTGAAACGCTTTTGGTTGAGCGGCTATGTCTCGGAATTTGAGTGGCTAATACAGAAGAAAATACTCGCCCCGATACAGGCCCACAAGAAATGCGTGCCAAGAGAGAGCAATTCGATATCTGTATTCAGGTAGCGGTTTGTAATAAAGCCAACAAGCGGTGGCAAAAACAAAAAGCCGAACGCACCTCCGGCCACTGCGAAACGAGCGATGATATGCTCGGAGGCCCTGAGGACGTAAGTGGAGACAGCACTGGCCAATTTGTCGCCCAGAGTGACCCCAACCCAAATGCTGACAAAAAACGCGAAGGAGCCAATGCCTTTTTGGAAATCGCCGTCAAAAATCATGGCAGCCGAGATGATGATGAATGGCGCGATACCGACCCATGGCAGCGCCCGCGACTCTCGTAGTTTTCTAAAGAATTCCATCAACATACCGCTCGAATAACACAGGCGGAAGCACAAACAAGGCAGCGCCCGCAGCAATCGCGTTCAAAGCTCATCCTGTTCGTGAGGCAGAGTTTTGTCTTCAAATTGAGTTTCAGGTAGCAAGGGCGCCTTGCCGCGCTCACAGTTTTAACACGGCGCTCGACCAATACTTACCCCATCACCTTCAATTCCCCACTCAGCCATGGCAATTGAACCATCGCCGGATCGATGATCTGGCTCTGCATCAGTCGGCGGATCATGTCTGCCACCTCTTGCGGCACCTGATCGGACCAGTCCGAACGGGTGAACAGCGAGATCATCCTTGAAAACTCGCCAAAAGGTGAGGGCAGCGCGTCGATCCCGTCGTGGAACCGCGCCGCGCGCATATAGCCCAGCGGCGTGGTGATCGCCCAGCCCAAGCCCCGCGCCACCATCGCCATCAGGGCCAGATGCGAGCCGATCTCGAACCGTTCCTCGAACTCCAACTGCTGCCGTGCCAGATGAGATTCAATCTGCCGGCTGATCAGCTGTTCGCGCGAATATCGCAGAAAGGGCAGGGTCTGCGTGGCATCCTCGGCCCCCTTCGGCACCACCAGAATGAACGGGTCCTGCACCAAAGGGTACTCGACCACGCCCTCCAACACTTCGCCGCTATGGGCAGACACGGCCAGATGAAGGCGCTGCGACTCCAGCGCCTCGAAAATCTCAAGGCTGGGCAGGGTGGTGAGTTTGAATTTCGACCGGGTCAGACTGTCGGCCAGCAAAGTCGCCAGCCGGGGCGTCAGGTCGTTGTCGAAATCGTCAATCAGACCGATAGATAGCGTCGTCAGATGCCCCAGATCCATCACCGCCAGTTCGCTTTGGGCCATTTGCAGCTCACCCAACACCGCCTGCGCTCGGGCGAGAAAGCTGCGCCCGGCCTGCGTCAGTCGCATTGGCCGCCGCCCATGGTCCACCAGTTCGGTGCCCAGAGCATTCTCCAGATTGCGCAATTGCTGAGACACCGACGGCTGGCTGAGCCCCGTTATCTCGGCCGCCTGCGCCACCGATCCCGTCCGCGCCAGAGCCTCGAACACCTCAAGGCCCCGCAGGGTCAGCCCTTTCATCACCATAAGATACACCTTTCGCTGCGCCTTTCTGAGGCGCAGCGGGCATCAGGTCAAGGATTTGCCTGAGGCTTAGCTGCAGATCGCCTGCGCCATCTGGCCAAAGTTCTGATACCGATCCCACAGCGCATCATCGCGCGCGGTCTGCGACATCTTCAACTCCTGCGCCTGATGGGGGTCTTCGAACCATTTGGCGACGGTCTTCTGATCACCGCGCGTCAACGCCTGATCCGCCACGCGCTGGATGCACGAGCACCGCGCCCGCGTCGCCGCCGACCGGTCCGACGCCAAACACGCCTGCTTGATCTTGGCCGCCTCTGCAACCGGAGCAACCGCCGTCAGCGATGCCGCACAACATGCGATTAAGAGGAACTGTTTCATACTCGAGCCTCGTTTTTGCCTGCCCGGACGGGTCTTCTGCCCCTCTCGGTCTGCGGCGGAGTATGAATCAAAGTGGATTCGGGATCAATCGGGTGGTTCGAAAAAGTGAATGCATGCTCACGATTTGCCGCAATTTTCTAGCTATTCCGTCTTCTTTTGCATGTAATGAGCCAGATCGACCATGTTCTTGCGGATGATGCCCCCATAAAAGGTCTTTGCTTCTTCGGACAGGCCGCCACGTTCAATGGGATTGAATAGGTCGCCAGTTTCAACACAAGAAACCAGTTCTTCAAACAAAAGGAAATCTTCTTCTGAGGTCTCTCCGTCTTCCCCCAGTTGGAGGCCCATCGAATACGTAACATACGCGGCCTCAATCAGCTGTATTCGCGCCATGTTCGCCTGTTTCTCAAGCGTCGTGTTGCTTTCAATGGTCTCGGGATGAAGTGAATCCCAGAACTTCGGAAATCGCTCTGCGACTTGGTTGGACGTTATTATGCAGTCCCTTTCCTCAACGGCGACTTCTAAGTCAGGCAAAAGCATCGGGCAATCGGGACCAAGTTCGATGCATGATCGGAAAAACAGTGCTCGGCTCTTTTGATCGCTTGGCCTACTCAAAACAGCGATTTTCAAGACTTCGGCGGCAGCTTCTGCTCGACCAAGATCAAGCCTCATTCTTCCCAGTTCCTGCGGCATCCAATATCTTCTGGGGTCTTCCGAAGCTGGATAAGCTGCCATGAGTTGGGAATAGTACTCGTCCGCTTCTTCAAAACGCTTAAGCTTGGTGAGGAGACGGAATTTTCTGTTCGCGCTGTATCTCATGGTCGGTTCTAGCGCCAAGGATTGTTCCACGGCTTCCAACGCCGCTAGATCTTCGTCGAGCCTATCAAGCGCGAAGCTTTTGCCTTGCCAAGCTCGAAAGTCTTTTGGGTTCAGTTCGATAGCTCGATTAAAATCAACCAATGCTTCAGCGGATTCATCTAACCGGTACAAGGCGTATCCACGACGCACATGAAAGGCGGCGAGCATTTTTGACGATGAAACTCCGGTATTGATCAGTTCCGTGCAGATATCAATGATCAAGTTCGGGTCCTGCTTGCGGTTCATGCATGGCTCTGTTGCTGGATCGTTTATAGTAACTAGTGAACGTTCAGGTCTTTCGCGCGTTGCCCAGCCAACGGAAAGAATAATAACAATAAGGGCGACCAAACGTATGAGAATCCGAGACTTACCTAGTTTCAACTTTCGAAATCCAATAATTAGTTCTGTTGTCGAGACCGCTTCGTGGGCAACAACAGAGGCCGAAATCGCTTTATGGCAGAGTGCATTTCATCAATTTCTCGTCAAGAGGGATTTCGGTCAATTGGTACGATTGGCTCCACCAAACCGTGCTGGTTTGGCCCGCTAGCGCGCGGTGCATTTTTTCGTGGGTTGGTCTTGGCTAAAGCTAGGTTCGCGGCGAGGCTGCTTTCGTGTACTTTCCTGCATTGACCAAACCCCAAAATCTCTACATATCCCAACCCATGACAGACCTCGCTCATATCCGCAATTTCTCCATAGTCGCGCATATCGACCATGGCAAATCCACCCTTGCTGACCGGCTCATCCAAGAGACCGGAACGGTCAAGGATCGCGACATGAAGGAACAGCTGCTCGACAGCATGGATATCGAGCGCGAGCGTGGCATCACCATCAAGGCCAACACGGTTCGCATCGACTATACCGCCGATAATGGTGAGCAATACGTGCTGAACCTGATCGACACCCCCGGCCACGTGGACTTTGCCTATGAGGTCAGCCGGTCCATGCGCGCGGTCGAAGGCTCGCTGCTGGTCGTGGACTCGACCCAAGGAGTCGAGGCGCAGACGTTGGCGAACGTCTATCAGGCCATCGACGCCGACCATGAGATCGTGCCGGTGCTGAACAAGATCGACTTGCCCGCGTCGGACTGTGACCGCGTGGCCGAACAGATCGAGGACGTGATCGGCATTGATGCGACCGACGCCATTCAGGTCAGCGCCAAGACAGGGCAGGGCATCCACGAAACGCTTGAGGCCATCGTACAGCAACTGCCCGCACCGCAGGGCAATCTGGACGCGCCGCTCAAGGCGATGCTGGTGGATTCGTGGTACGACGCCTATCTGGGCGTCATCGTACTGGTCCGCATCATGGACGGCACGCTGAAAAAGGGGATGCGGGTCAAGTTCATGTCGAACAACACCCTGCACCATGTGGACCGCGTCGGGGTTTTCCGGCCTGAGATGGAGATGGTGGACTCGCTGGGCCCCGGTGAGATCGGCTTTCTCACCGCCTCGATCAAACAGGTCCGCGACACCCGCGTCGGTGACACGATCACCAATGACCGCAACGGCACCGAAGACGCGCTGGACGGCTTCAAACCCGCGCAGCCGGTGGTGTTCTGCGGCCTCTTCCCCGTCGACAGTTCCGAATTCGAAGACCTGCGCGATGCGATCGACAAACTGGCGCTGAACGACGCCTCGTTCTCATTCGAAATGGAAACCTCCGCCGCGCTGGGCTTTGGCTTCCGCTGCGGCTTCCTGGGCCTGCTGCACCTTGAGGTCATCCGCGACCGCATCGAACGCGAATATGATATCGAGCTCATCACCACCGCGCCGTCGGTGATCTATCACGTCTACATGAAAGACGGCGAGATGATCGAGTTGCACAACCCCGCCGACATGCCCGACCCGTCCAAGGTCGACCATATCGAGGAGCCGCGCATCAAGGCGACCATTCTGGTGCCCGACGAATATCTGGGCGACGTGCTGAAACTCTGCCAGGACCGCCGCGGCATCCAGCTGGACCTGACCTATGCGGGCACCCGTGCGATGGTCGTGTACGACCTTCCCCTCAACGAAGTTGTGTTCGATTTCTATGATCGCCTGAAATCGGTAACAAAAGGTTACGCCAGCTTTGACTACCAGATGACCGGTTATACCGAGGATAATCTGGTCAAGATGTCAGTGCTGGTGAATGACGAGCCGGTCGATGCGCTGTCGACCATGGTTCACCGCGACCGGGCCGAGATGCGGGGCCGGGCGATGTGCGAAAAGCTCAAGGACCTGATCCCGCGCCACATGTTCAAAATCCCGATCCAGGCCGCCATCGGAGGCAAGGTCATCGCTCGCGAGACCCTCTCGGCCCTGCGCAAAGACGTGACCGCCAAATGTTACGGAGGCGACGCCACGCGGAAACGTAAACTGCTGGACAAGCAGAAGGCGGGTAAGAAGAAGATGCGCCAGTTCGGGAAAGTTGATATCCCGCAGGAGGCGTTTATTAGCGCCTTAAAAATGGACAGCTAAAAGCTGGCCATTTTTACGGCGGGTGGGCGAAAGCGGTTGGCGCAGCCAACTAGCGTGCCGACACTGTGGGGTTTTTGGGTATTCCGACTGTGACTAAGGCATCGGTATTGAAGCACTATTTGAATTTGCTCTATCTATTGTCTGCATTCGAAACGAGGAGCAGATATGCCGAATTCTCGCGAAAGCACCATCGCCAAATATGGTTGCTATCACACAAGATGTAATCTTTGCGGTAAGGTATTTCGGTTTGACTCCTACAAGTATGAGTTCATGGATAGTGATCAAACTTACTTTGCCTGCACGAGGTGTAGTGAACAGGTAGAAGTTAAGAGAAAAGAAACGGTGCTCGGCAGTTACACCGAACCAGATGCTGACGAGCATCTCTGGCGTTACATGTCAGTCGATCACTTTCTTGATCTATTGCTGCGCAAACAACTTCATTTTACGCAGCTTGGTTTCTTTGCCGACAAGTTCGAAGGTAGGATCGGGAGCAAAGAACAAGAGAATGTATGGGATGAAGAAATGTCTGCCGTTTATGCAGAAATCCTGACCATGCCGCGTCCCGATGGAACAGTTCCAACTTTTTCGGAGAAAGAGCTTACAAGGCTGTCCTCCCAACACGCTCAAAGTCACAAGGAAATGTTCGATAGAAACCGAAGCGAGATATACGTAAACTGCTGGCATCGCGCCGCACACGAGTCTGTTTTGATGTGGAGTGTCTACACAGGTGGTTTGCACAATGGTGTCAGTATAAAATCCACTATGAGACGTCTGAGGCGTTCTACTGGCCGCACACGCGAAAGATCATCGGGTGTAGCGCAAGTAAAGTATATAGACTTCCGCAAGAAAACAGCAGTCGTGAATTTCAGTTTTGTTTATAAGAGGTTGGCGTTCGCCTCTGAACAGGAGGTTAGGTATTTTATCCGCAATCACGATGATGCTGGGCCTTTCATGAAAGTTGAAGCGGGGTTAGAAGACCTAATTGAAGAGGTAATCGTTTCACCAGAAATGCCTTCTTGGCAGTTTGAGAACCTAAAGAGCATTTCAGAATGCTTGGGGCTAAGACTGCGTTTCCGCCAATCGGACCTTAACGACGACCCATTCTGAGCATCAATGGTGTGCCCGGCGGCACTGCCGGGCCGCGCCGACCCGCCCCCGTCAAACCGGAGGTTTGCCTCCGGCAAAACGGGCGGCGTGTTTGCGTCACGGGGCTCTGCCCGTTTGACCCTGAAACGGTCCGCTGGACCGTTTCCGAGACGGTCCTCACCCCCTTGGGTCGGCGCTGCCCTAAGTTCTGTTGATCGAACGGCTTTGAAAGCCCGCCCTAAGGGTGAATTGGTGGGTTGAAAACCCACCCTACGTAGGATGGGTTTTCTACCCCTCACCCACACTGTGACCCACCTCACAGCCCCAACCGCACGCTCCTGCTACACTTGACCCAACGGAACCCTCGGCAGGAGGCGCAGATGTCCACATCCATGATCCCCATCATCGCGCTTGGGTCGGCGGGTCTCTATTCCGTGGCCATGATCGCGATGAAGTTCTGGTGGAAACTCCCCGGCGTCGGTCTCGGCCTGCTGATCGTCGCGACTCTACTGGCTGGAGCGACGCTTGAACTCGCCGCGCTGCGCGAGGAACGGCTGGGCATCATCTATACCGGCATTCTGGGGGCCGAGGTGGTTCTGGTCGCCATCGCCTCGTTCTTTCTGTTTGGCGAGAACTTTTCGTATAGCGAAGCGATCGGCATCGGTTTGGTTATCCTCGGCACCGCGCTGGCCTGGGCCTGAGGCAACATTACCCTCACATGAATAGTCCTTTAGAAATCTTGTAAGCCCCGCACCTCCTCCCAATCTGTATCCCACAGCACGGATGTTCGCATTTGAACTCCAAAGGGTCGCATTCAGGAGGAGAGACCATGACCAGATACATGACTGCCGGAGCAGCCGCTCTGGCCACGAGCCTCACCCTCGCCACGGCCGCGATGGCCGACACCACGCCGGACCTGCGCGGTGCATGGACGGGGACCTATACCAAGGTCTCGCCCTCACGCACCGCCACCGGGGATGCGCCGCGCTTTCATCAGGGCGAGTGGCTGCTGGACATCCGGCAGCAGCAGGACAACCTGTTCTGGGGGCCCAGCAAGTGGCGTCCGAATGCCGATGCCGACTGGCGCGTGTTTGATGCCACCGGCACCATCAGTCTGGATGGCTCGGGCAAGATCGGGCTAGTCGAAAGCTCGGCCGATCCGGATGTGGGCGTCAACGCCATCGTGGATGCCTATTACAAAGACGGAAAGATTTACGCGGATTTCCGTAGCCTGCGTCGGGGAACGGCCTACAGCACCGTTCTGGAACGTCAGGTGAACTGAAGCGTTTCCGGTCCGGTCGGGCGGTGAGGGGGTATTGTTGCCGCCGGTTTGAGCCCGCGGCCACGAGTAGTAGGTATGCTCGCCCGGGCCGGAACGCTTCTCAGACCCTCGACCTGTGTCTCCGCAGGGGGGAGACGGGCCGGGTGGTGGACGCGTCGTTGGCAGAAGGAAATCTGCGGTGCCAGCTAAGTTGTGCGTTGGCGATCGCAAGATATCGGATTTGCCGCGCGCCGCTGCCCGGCCCAGTATTTGGGCTTAGAGATTTTCCTGAACGTCAGTGGCTGCGCCTTGAATGGCGTCACCGGCGTTTTCGATGTCTTTACCGGCGCCTTTCGCGGTTTCACAGGCGGTTAGGGCAAAAAGGGTCAGGCCAATCAGAATAACGCGTGTCATGGTTTGCTCCGTAAGTGTCTGTTTCGGATTGGTTAGCAGTTTTCTTCGAGCGAAACCATAGGTTTTGACCATTTCGAAATCGGACCTTGTTCGGGTGCGTCAGCGTCGCCAGAGTCAGGGTTTCTGCTCCCAGGTGCCAGGATAATTCACATGCGTTTTGACGGAAGCAGTCTGTCTGTGAAGGAGTTGCGCGGCTCACTTGCCGGCGCAGAATAAATCGTAGATCACCTCAAGCATGCGGCGCGGGCGATCGTCTGCCAGCCGATAATAGATGGCCTTGCCCTCGCGGCGTGGGACAACGAGACCCTCGAGCCGCAGGCGGGACAGCTGCTGCGAGACGGCGGCCTGCCGCGCGGACAGCAGTTCTTCGAGTTCGGTAACGGATTTTTCGCCGGACACCAGGTGACAAAGGATCATCAGCCGCCCTTCGTGGCTGATGGCCTTCAGGAAATTGGATGCCAACGTCGCATTCTGCACCATTTGGTCCAGTGCCTCTTGCGACATGTCCTTTGATAGCTGCGGAAGAGCCATAATTTCGTTCCTTGCTTTGGCTGCGGTATCTGGAAGGCTGAATACGCGCGGCGGAGAGGCAATTAATACATTTTATGCTCATCAAATTCCATATGCACAGATAAAAATACCGTGATGGAAGATTGGGGACCTATCCGCCAGATTGACTTTGCCAGCGCCACCACAGAGGCGGCGCCAAGGCATCCGAAACAACAAGGATTGGGCACAACGCCCGCGCCCCCTTGCAGCCCCCGGATGGCGGCACTAAGACTCAGGTAATACTTCTGCGGGTAATATCCCGATCAACAGCAACGCAGGTAGGTTCCCGATGTTCGATCCAGTAGACACCTATATGAATACGCTCGTTCCCATGGTGGTCGAACAGACCAGTCGTGGTGAGCGCGCTTACGACATCTTCTCGCGCCTTCTCAAAGAGCGTATCATTTTCATCAACGGTCCGATCCATGACGGCATGAGCCATCTGGTCGTCGCGCAGTTGCTGCACCTTGAGGCGGAAAACCCGAACAAGGAAATCTCGATCTACATCAACTCGCCTGGCGGGGTTGTGACCAGCGGCCTGTCGATTTACGACACAATGCAGTATATCAAACCGAAATGTTCGACGCTGGTGATCGGACAGGCGGCGTCGATGGGATCGGTTCTTTTGGCCGGGGGTGAGGCCGGTATGCGCTTTTCTCTGCCCAACAGCCGGATCATGGTGCACCAGCCCAGTGGCGGCTATCAGGGGCAGGCCAGCGACATCATGATCCATGCGGCGGAAACGCAAAAGCTGAAGGATCGGCTTTATGACATCTATGTACGCCATACCGGTCAGACCAAGAAAGCCGTTGAAAAAGCGCTGGATCGCGACAATTTCATGAGCCCTGAAGAAGCGAAGGACTGGGGCCACATCGACGAAATCGTCGAAAACCGCGCGAAATTGGATGGCGATGAGGCCTGAGATTAAGCCCCCGCGTAACCGGCGCGAGGGCCATTTTTGAGATTGTAGCCGCCTGAGTGGTGGCCTAAGCTGCACTAACAGGCGGCATACGCGGTTCGGATTGGCCGCAGGGACGAAGCCCGAAAGGTAAAACATGGCGACGAATTCAGGCGGTGACGGCAAAAACACGCTCTACTGCAGCTTCTGCGGCAAAAGCCAGCATGAGGTGCGCAAGCTTATCGCCGGACCGACCGTTTTTATCTGCGACGAGTGCGTCGAACTGTGTATGGACATCATTCGCGAAGAGACCAAGGCCAGCGGACTGAAGTCCAGCGATGGTGTACCGACGCCGAAAGACATTTGTGAGGTTCTGGACGACTACGTAATCGGGCAGGCGACCGCAAAGCGGGTTCTGTCGGTTGCGGTGCACAATCACTACAAACGCCTGAACCATGCCCAGAAAGCGGGCAGCGATATCGAGCTTGCCAAATCCAATATCCTGCTGATTGGTCCGACCGGTTGCGGTAAGACCCTGCTGGCGCAGACCCTGGCGCGTATTCTGGATGTGCCGTTCACCATGGCGGATGCAACCACGCTGACCGAGGCTGGATACGTGGGTGAGGATGTTGAAAACATCATTCTCAAATTGCTGCAGGCCAGTGAATACAACGTCGAACGCGCACAGCGCGGCATCGTTTACATCGACGAAGTCGACAAAATTACACGCAAGTCCGAGAACCCCTCGATCACGCGTGACGTGTCGGGTGAAGGCGTGCAGCAGGCTTTGCTGAAACTGATGGAAGGCACTGTCGCAAGTGTTCCGCCGCAAGGTGGTCGAAAACATCCTCAGCAGGAATTCCTGCAGGTGGACACGACCAACATCTTGTTTATCTGCGGCGGCGCCTTCGCTGGGCTCGATAAGATCATCGCCCAGCGTGGTAAGGGCTCGGCCATGGGCTTCGGCGCGGATGTCCGCGACAATGATGAGCGCGGCGTGGGTGAGATATTCAAAGATCTCGAGCCTGAAGATCTGCTGAAATTCGGTCTGATCCCGGAATTCGTTGGACGCCTGCCGGTATTGGCAACATTGGAAGATTTGGACGAAGACGCTTTGGTCACGATCCTGACCAAACCAAAAAATGCCCTTGTCAAACAGTATCAGCGTTTGTTCGAGCTTGAGGACGCAGAGCTGGCGTTTACAGACGATGCGCTGAAGGCCATTGCCAAGAAGGCAATCGAGCGTAAGACCGGCGCACGTGGGTTGCGGTCGATCCTGGAAGACATCCTGCTTGATACGATGTTCGAATTGCCTGGCATGAAGAATGTGACCGAAGTCGTCGTGAACGAAGAGGCGGTGAGCTCGGACTCACAACCCTTGATCATTTACGCTGACGCAAGCCAGGAATCGGCCTAATAAACTGTGATCCAAAAAGGGGGCTCTGCCCCCGCCGCCCGTTGGGCGACTCCCCCGGAATATTTTTGGCCAGATGAAGCGCGGGATCCTCCATTCATCTGGCTCTAAATATCCCGGAGCGCGAGGCAGAGCCTCGCTAATTAACTTCTTCTACAAATCTCTAACGAGCGGATATTGAGGGACGCATGTCCATTAGGCGCATATCTTCCGGTGGTGAATTTGAGAGCAAGGCGGGCTATTGCCGGGCTGTGGTCGTCGGCGGTTGGGTCCACGTCGCGGGAACAGTCGGACAAGGGGCGACGGTGACGGAACAGTGCCGCTCGGCTCTTGGGATCATCCGGGATGCTTTGAATCAGGCCGGGGCATCCTTCGCCGATGTTGTTCGCGTTACCTACATGCTGCCGGACAGGAGTGAATTCGAACCATGCTGGCCCATACTGGCCGAAGCGTTTGGGGACAATCCGCCCGCAGCGACGATGATTGAATGTGGATTGATTGATCCCAAATACCGGATCGAGATCGAAGTGACGGCAAAACTGCCGGAATAGTGCATGTGGCCCCAGTGGCACTGGACCTTGGTCAGCCTTTGGTCCATATCTGCGGGAACAGATTTGCGGAGGCACCCTATGGGTATTGTGAACAGTTTGCTGCGGGCCGTGACCTGGTGGAACGGGGCCACGCTGAACACGCAGATTTACACCGCGCGCAAGGGTGTCAAAGTCGGTGAAGACAACGAAGGCAACGTGTTTTACAGAAACGCAGACGACAGCAAGCGCTGGGTAATTTTCAATGGCGAGGCCGAGGCCAGCCGCATTGACCCGGATTGGCACGGTTGGCTGCACCGAACGTGGGATGAGCCGCCGACAGACAAGCCTCTAGCGCACAAGTCCTGGGAGAAACCGCACCAGGAAAACCTGACGGGTACGGCCTTGGCCTATGCCCCAGCTGGTTCCTTGCGCCGCCCTGACCCGGTTGAGCGTTCGGATTATGAGGCCTGGAGCCCGGAATAGAGCGAGGCGAGCAATGTCGACCTATAACGTAACCGAAGTTCTTGTCGGCGGGGTTGTTCTGGCCTGCGCAGTCTCATTTGGCGTTTATGCCAGCCAATCAACGGGTCTGTCGCAGAATGGCGCGGGCTACGAATTGGGTGCGTCTTTCCGCTCGCTCGAAGGTGTAGGCGTAGGTACGGATGTGCGTCTTGCTGGCGTCAAAATCGGGACGGTGACGGGGGTGACTTTGAACTCGGACACCTACCGAGCGGACACAACGTTCTCGATATCCGACGGAATTTTGGTACCCGACGACAGCGCAATCGTGATCTCTTCAGAAGGGTTGCTGGGTGGCAATTTCGTTGAGGTCATGCCAGGCGGGTCACCGTTTTATTTCGAAGCCGGGGACCAGGTTGAGGACACGCAGGGCGCGGTCAGCCTGATCTCATTGCTGGTTAAATTTGTGGCCGGGGACGGCAGCGAATGAAGCGCTTGGCCTTGATGGCCGCGCTGTTGGCTGCGACCGGGGTCATGGCGCAGGACAGGGTGCAGTCCGGGCCTGGTGCTACTCTGCGTGGTTTGGACAAGGTCAGTGGTCAGACGGTTGATGTCGAATTGCAAAACGGTCAGACCGAGGCTGTTTTCGGTTTGGATGTAGCATTGGGCGATTGCCGGTACCCGATCGACAACCCGACCGGGGACGCGTTCGCCTATTTGACGATCTGGGAAAAAGACAAGTCCGAACAACTGTTTGACGGGTGGATGATTGCCACGTCCCCGGCGCTGAACGCGCTGGATCATGCCCGTTACGACGTTTGGGTGATACGCTGTATCACACCCTCTGGCGACTGATCCAACGCTGCGGTGAAATCAGCACTCGCCGTGATTGCCTCTTCCAACTCCTGACGGTACCGCGCGCGCGGAATTTCTATGGCGCCCAGCGACGCCAGGTGTGCGGTTAGGAACTGCGTATCAAACAGGCGAAACCCGGTTTGGCGCAGTCGGTCAACGAGATAGGCCAGAGCAATCTTGGATGCGTCTGTTCGTCGAGAAAACATGCTTTCGCCAAAGAAAGCGGCCCCTATTGATACACCATAGACACCACCGATCAGCACGTTGTCGTGCCAGATTTCCAATGAATGCGCGTGACCGGATTGGTGCAACTGCTGGTATAAGTCCCGGAGTTCTGCGTTGATCCACGTATCTGATCTGTCTGCACACCCATCAACGACCTCGCAAAAGCTCTGATTGATGGTAACCAAGAACCCACCTTGCCGAATGCGTCGCGCAAGGCTGCGCGAGACGTGAAAGCCATCCAGAGGAAACACGCCGCGAAATTTCGGATCGACCCAGAACAATTCCGGATCGTCACGGTGTTCGGCCATCGGAAAAATGCCGACGGAATACCCGTGCAACAACAGTTCAGGTGAAAGGCTCATGATGGCTGTGTCGAGGTCGCCGCGTTTGAACGTGACGACCCCGCAGATTTATTCGGCCATGTTCTCCGCAAGCCAGTGCTCCAGCCAGTGGATGTTGTAGTCGCCACTATGAATGTCCGCTTCCTGAAGCAACGCGTGGAAAAGAGGAACGGTTGTGTCGATACCATCCACGATCAGCTCTCCCAAAGCGCGGTTCAAACGAGCCAGCGCCTCGTCTCGGTCACGGCCCTGCACAATCAGCTTGGCGATCAGCGAGTCATAGTATGGCGGGATTGAGTATCCGTCGTACAGCGCCGAATCCATCCGCACCCCAAGACCACCTGGCGCATGGTACGCCGTGATCTTGCCGGGGCAGGGTGAGAAATTGGGCAGCTTTTCTGCGTTGATCCGGACCTCGATGGCGTGGCCGTTGATTTCCAGGTCATCCTGTCCGAACGACATGGGCAGGCCCGACGCCACGCGGATTTGTTCACGCACCAAGTCGACGCCAAAAATCCCTTCGGTAACAGGGTGTTCCACCTGAAGGCGGGTGTTCATCTCGATGAAATAGAACTCGCCATTCTCGTAGAGAAACTCGATTGTGCCCGCGCCGATATAGTTGATCTTGGCAACCGCGTCGGCACAGATCTTGCCGATCCGTGCACGCTCTTCGGGCGTGATAGCGGGGCCTGGGGCTTCTTCGAATACCTTCTGGTGGCGACGCTGCAGTGAACAGTCGCGTTCACCCAGATGGACGGCGTTGCCTTTGCCATCGCCAAAGACCTGGATCTCGATATGGCGCGGCGTGGTCAGGTATTTCTCAATATAGACCTCGTCATTGCCAAAGGCGGCTTTGCCCTCGGCGCGTGCGGTCATGAAGGCGCTTTCCATTTCATCAGCGGATTGCGCGACTTTCATGCCGCGCCCGCCGCCGCCTGCAGTGGCCTTGATGATGACAGGATAGCCAAATTCTTCACCGATCGCCTTTGCGGCGGCCAGGTCGGGTACACCACCATCCGAGCCAGGAACACAGGGCACACCCAATTCCTTCATCGTGTCCTTGGCTGTGATTTTGTCGCCCATGACACGGATATGTTCGGCGGTGGGGCCGATGAATGTTAGGTCGTGGTCTTCGACGATCTGCACAAATTCGGCATTCTCGGATAAGAAACCATAGCCGGGATGGATCGCCTGCGCGCCGGTAATCTCACAGGCCGAGATGATGGCGGGCATGGACAGGTAGCTTTGCGGGCTGGGCGGAGGGCCGATGCAGACCGATTCGTCCGCCATGCGCACATGCATCGCGTCGCTGTCGGCGGTGGAATGTACGGCAACCGTCGCAATCCCCATCTCGCGCGCGGCGCGGATGACGCGCAGAGCGATCTCGCCTCGGTTGGCAATCAGGATTTTGTCGAACATGGGCCCGCCTTACTCAACGATGACCAGAGGCGTGCCGAATTCCACGGCGTCGCCATCGCCGACCAGAATGCGTTTGATGGTGCCGGATTTGGGCGCATGGATGTGGTTCATGGTTTTCATGGCTTCGACGATCAGCAGAGTGTCACCTTCCGAAACCGATGCCCCGACCGAAATGAACGCAGGCGCACCCGGCTCCGGCTGCATATAAACGGTGCCCACCATAGGTGATGTGACCGCGCCGGGATGGCTGGCGGGATCTTCCTGCGTTGCGGGTGCCTCGGCGGCGGCAGGGGCCGGAACGGCAGCAGGCGCCGCGGGTGCGGCGGCTGGCATGGCGACCTGAACCGGTGCGGCGACCGTCTGTGACATGCGGCTGACGCGCACATTCAGGCTGTCTTCCTCGCCATATTCGCGTTTGACCTGCAACTCGGTCAGGTCGTTTTCGCGCAGCAATTCGGCCAGTGCTTTGATGAATGCCACATCCGCTTCGTGTTTGGTGTCTGTCATGAGTGTCCTCGACGGTTCCCCTTTGGCCCGTCTGCTATACGCGGGCTCTGATCTGATTACGCAGCGTTATAAGCCATGCGCTCGGTCATGAAAAGCGCGTCTCGGCCTGTGAGATGGGGGTTTTAGCCAAGAATTCGAGGGGGAAAAGGGGTCAAAGCGGCATTCCGGAAAGTTTTGCCACCAATTCCGGCAGTTTGCGCGCCCCAAATTTCTCGAGCAGGCGCGCGCGGTAGGCCTCGATCGTGCGATAGCTCAGGCCCAGTTCGACGCCGATCTCTTTGGCTGACAAACCCCGACACGACAAAATGGCGACCTCGCGTTCACGAGTCGTCAATTCGACCAATGGGCGTTCTTCGGAGATATCGGAAAAGCTCCAAATCCCATGGCGGAATGGGTCGTCAGGGGTCAGGGATCGGCCCCGTGCCCGGCACCAGAACAAATCACCGTTGCGCCGCCGCATCACGCGTTCATCGGTGTAATAGCCCGTGTCGCGCATCACTTGCAGACTGCGTGCGCCGATCCTCTCCCAATCCGCGACCGAAGGGTAGAGGTGCAGCAAAGGCATATTTCGGTACGCGATTTCCTCGCCGCCAAAGGTGCGGGCAAACTGCAGATTACAGCGGCGGATGACGCGGTTTTCAAGTTCGACAAGGCCGATGGGGGCGTATTCGAAGGCAGGGTCGCTCATGTGCCCATGGTGACGCGTATTTGTAGGAATGAGAAGGGCAGAGGGCGGTTTCCGGTCGGGTTGGATCAGGAAACGATGTCAACGATGTAAATCCGGTATGAAAATGTTTGGGCAACTGCTAATAATCGTGCATATATTTTGAAAATACCCAGCAACCTGTAAGGGGCGGGGTGTTTAAGTGGAAAAGCAAAGACGCGATGCGAGACACTCTGACCGGCAGCCGAATTCGCGAAAGGCGGCAGATTTCCGGGCTGCGGCAGGCCGAACTGGCGCGGCAGGTGGGCATTTCCGCTTCATACCTGAACCTGATCGAACATAACCGCCGGCGCATTGGCGGCAAGCTGCTGGTGGACATCGCCAGCGCCTTGGCCGTAGAGCCTTCGGTGCTGACCCAAGGGGTTGAAGAGACACTGATCGCGGCCCTGCGTGAGGCCGCCGCGGATGCAGTGGGGCAAAAAGCAGAGGTGGATGGGCTGGAAGAGTTCGCCGGCCGGTTTCCCGGTTGGGCCGGTGTTCTGGCGCAGATGCATCGTCGTGTGGTGTCACTGGAACGCACAGTCGAAACGCTGTCTGACCGGCTGACCCATGATCCGCACCTGGCTGCGTCCATGCACGAAGTTCTATCAACCGCCGCTGCAATCCGATCGACCGCTGCGATTCTGGCCGAGCCGGAAGAGATCGAGGCCGAATGGCGGGACCGATTTCACCGTAACCTGAATCAGGATGCCGAACGGCTGGCCGAAAGTTCGAAAGCCTTGGTGGCTTATCTGGACGATAACGAAGGTGCAGGGGACCGTCGCGGCGTTCCAGTGGATGAGGTCGAGGCTTTCTTTGCCCGACACGGATACCATTTCCCCGAAATCGAAGCCGGTGGAACCCATCATGATCTGCCGCTTGAGGCCTTGGGGGCAGGGGCCGCGCGGACATTGGCTGAAGGCCTGCTCGCCGTCTATACGGCAGACGCCCGCGCTTTGCCGCTTGAGCAGTTAACGGCCGCCATCAATGAAACAGAATTGGACCCGTTGCGGCTGGCGGCGACCTTTTCTGTCGATCTTGCAACTGTGCTGCGCCGTCTCGCGTGTTTGCCGGAAGGCGCATTGACGCGCCCTGCCGGGTTGGTGGTTTGCGACGCCTCGGGCAGCATCTTGTTCTTCAAACCCGCTCCGGGATTCACGCTGCCGCGCCACGGAGAAGCTTGCCCGCTTTGGCCCGCTTTCATGGCGTTCAACCGACCTTTGGTGCCGATTCGACGCCGTGTCGTGCAATTGGGGCGCTCAGCCGCTGAATTCGAGTGTTTCGCCATCGCTTGGCCTCAAACGGTGACGAAGTTCGGCGCTGAGCCAGTATATAGGTCCGCCATGCTGGTTTTGCCGGTCGAGGACACTGCGCAAATGACCGAGACCGCCGCACATGCGGGTGCCAGTTGTCGGATCTGTCCCAAACGCGACTGTGAATCCCGACGAGAACCCTCGATTCTAAGCGAAGGTTTTTGACAGTTTCCTGACAGAAAGATTAATCTGAGCAGGACAGGTTGCCGGATGTGCGACCGGTCATGGGGAGGAATAACTAACATGAGCCGCAAGGTTCTGCTGATTGAAGATGAGCCCAACATTACCGAGGCCATCCGTTTTTTGCTGACCCGAGAGGGGTGGCTGGTTGAAACACATGCCGAAGGAATGGATGCCGTTCAGGTCATTCTGGCTGCTAAGCCAGATTTGGTGATTCTGGACGTTATGCTTCCAGGCAAAAGCGGAATGGATGTGTTGCGTGATCTTCGCGAGCATGACGACATGCAGGACCTTCCCGTTCTGATGCTGACGGCGCGGGGCCAATCACGCGACCGCGAAATGGCCGAGCAGGCCGGTGTGAGCCGGTTCATGACCAAACCGTTTTCAAATACCGAAGTCCTGACAGCCGTTCGTGACTTACATGCACAGGCGTCGCGGTCATGACCAGCCGTGACGAAGCTTTGCAACCATCCGCAACCCGGCCTTCGGTATTCCTAGAGCGGCAAAGCTATCGTCGACGAAGGTTGGCGGATGCGGCGCGCCTTTTGCCATTTCTGGGTGCCGGTCTTGTCGCATTGCCTCTTTTATGGCCGGACAAAGACGGCGCTGACGGCTGGCCTTTATCCTCGGCAATTTTTTACATTTTTGCCTGCTGGGGCCTCCTGATCTTGATCAGCCTTGTCTTTGGATTTGCTGCCCGGCGGATGACGTCCAGCGACAGTTCCGAAACTGAGAGCGGGCCATGGCAACCCTGAACATTCTGATCCTGGTCTGCCTGGGCTATGTGGTTTTGTTGTTCGGCGTGGCCTTCGCTGCGGACCGCATGGCGGCGGCGGGCCGGGGCAAGTGGCTGCGCTCACCCCTTATCTATACGCTTTCCTTGTCCATCTATTGTACGGCCTGGACCTTTTACGGAGCGGTCGGAAATGCCGCCCGGTCAGGTCTGGAGTTCGTGACGATCTACCTTGGACCAACGCTGGTAATGATCAGCTGGTGGTGGGGTCTGCGCAAACTTGTACGCGTAGGGCGCAGCCAGCGCGTGACCTCCATCGCGGACCTGATTTCGTCGCGCTACGGCAAGTCGAACACGCTGGCGATATGTGTGACCATTTTGGCTGTTTTGGGCGGCACGCCGTATATCGCGCTACAACTGCAGTCGATCACTTTGTCCTTTTCGATCTTCGCCGAGGCCGACCCCTCGGGGTTGTACCGCGAAGGGTCCAGCGTGTTCTGGGTGGCGGCTGGACTGGCCGTGTTCGCCATTCTTTTCGGCACGCGAAATCTGGACGCGAATGAGCGTCACCACGGCGTTGTCACCGCGATTGCCCTGGAATCTGTGGTGAAGCTGTTCGCGCTTTTGGCGGTTGGTATTTTCGTCGTTTGGGGTGTTGCTGGGGGATTTGGCCCGATGATGGAGCGCATTGATGCTTCGGAAATCGGGCAGTGGCACGTCGATGCCGGGCGCTGGACTACATTCATTTTTCTGTCGGCGGCGGCTTTTGTCTGTTTGCCCCGGATGTTTCAGGTCATGGTGGTTGAAAACGATGACGAAGGTCACTTGAGGACGGCAGCCTGGGCCTTCCCGCTATATCTACTATTGATGAGCTTATTCGTGGTGCCCATCGCAGTTGTCGGGCTGGATTTGCTGCCGCCGGGGTCGAACCCCGACCTCTTTGTCCTGACGGTGCCACTATCGCAGGGCAATGACTGGCTGGCCATGCTGTCATTCATCGGCGGATTTTCTTCGGCGACATCGATGGTGATCGTGACGGCGATGGCGCTTTCCACCATGGTGTCGAACCATGTCGTTATGCCGATCTGGCTAAGCACACATGAAGGGTCCGGATCGGTTTCAGGCGATGTGCGGACCATCGTTCTCATGGCGCGGCGGGTGTCGATCGCGGTGATCATGGCCTTTGGGTATTTCTACTACCGCTTGTCAGGCGGCGGGGCGGCTTTGGCGTCGATCGGTCTTATTGCCTTTGCTGGAATATCTCAGATCCTGCCAGCGCTCGTCGGTGGACTCTTCTGGCGTGGCGCAACTCGAACAGGGGCGCTTGTCGGGTTGAGTGTGGGGTTTTTCCTTTGGATCTACACGTTGCTTTTGCCCGGAATGGGCGGCGGAGTCATCTCGAATGCCGTATTCGAAATCGGGCCGTTCGGTTTGGGCTGGCTGCGGCCTCAGGCCCTGTTCGGGATCGAGGGTATCGACCCGATTGTGCATACGGTGATGTGGTCTTTGTCCCTGAACACGATTGCGTTCTGCGTTGCCTCGTTGCTGAGCTTTCCCAGCCCTCTGGAACGTTTGCAGGGGGCGCAGTTCGTGAATGTTTTTGATCATTCGGCTGCGCCGCGCGGCTGGACCGGGTCCGTCGCACAAAGCGAAGACCTGATGATCATGACCCAGCGTATCCTGGGGGCGGCCCCCGCGCAGGAATTCTTTCAAGCCGAGGCGAACAGGCAGGGCGGCAGGCCCGGACGCTTGCCGGAACCCACGCCCGGCTTTCTGGAACGGCTTGAGCGTGAACTGAGCGGCTCGGTCGGTGCGGCAGCGGCCCATGCGATGATCGGGCAGATCGTAGGAGGCTCGTCTGTGTCCGTCGAGGACTTGCTGGCTGTCGCCGACGAATCCGCTCAGTTGCTGGAATATTCCAGCCAGTTGGAAGTCAAATCGGCGGAGTTGACCCGAACCGCACGCCAATTGCGCGAGGCCAACACAAAATTGACTCAGGTCTCCAGGCAAAAGGACGCATTCCTCAGCCAGGTCAGCCATGAACTGCGCACACCCATGACCTCGATCCGGGCCTTTTCCGAGATTTTGCGCGACGCAGACGGGTTGGAACCCTCCGAACAGACTCGCTATGCCACGATCATCCATGATGAGGCGCTGCGTCTGACGCGGCTGCTGGATGATCTGCTGGACCTGAGCGTGTTGGAAAGCGGTCAGGTCAGTCTGAACATGGGCGACGGGACGCTGAGCGCTGTGTTGGATCGCGCGTCGTCAAGTGCGCTGGCGGGCAGCGACCGGGCTTTGAAAGTCAAACGTGTGCGATCGACTGAACGCATTCCGATCCATACAGATTTGGACCGGTTGGGGCAGGTTTTTATTAACCTGATTTCGAACGCTCAAAAGTACTGTGATGCCGACGAACCCACACTTACTATTTCCGCCCATGACGTTGGCGGGCAGGCTGTCGTTGACTTCATTGACAATGGTGGTGGGATTCCGACGGATGCACAGGCGATGATATTCGAAAAATTTGCACGGGTTGGTTCGGACAAGGCTGGCGGCGCGGGATTGGGGCTGGCGATCTGCCGAGAGATCATGCAGCGACTGGGCGGCGAGATCACTTATTTGCCCGGCCAAGGCGGGGCAGGGTTTCGGGTCAGCCTGCCGCTTGCTTATCGGCAAGCAGCTCAGTGAAGTCATAAAGACATTCGTAACCGTCTTTGGTTTACATCTGAGGCATCAAAAACAGCAGATGACGGTTCGGGGCGATGTCAGAACGGAATAATGCGGCTTTGGGACGAAAAATTTCCGCCTCGCAAGATGTCGAAGGCGGCGATGCCCGCGCAATTCTCAGGGCGTTGCGGCTAAGCCTTGCGCGGGCTGCTGGGGATAACATCGGGCTGCCGCTTTCGGTGATCGGCGTTCGTCAAAAGACGTGTGCGCAGGACAAGCTGAAGGATTTCATCGAAGAAAACTGGCTGTTGTTGATGTTCGCCGGTGACGAGCACGCGACCGCCGTTTGTCTGGACCAGGGTTTTGTCTCTGCGATTGTACAGCAGCAAACGATTTGCCTGGTGTTGGGCGACGAACCCGAACTGCGGGCTCAGACGGACACTGACGCGGCAATGGTGGTGCCGCTCGTCGAAAATATGCTGAAGCGGGCAAGTGTTTTGGTCGACTCACCGGCAGACAAGGCTGCTTTAGCGGGGTTAGAATTCACGACGCGTGCGCCGGATCGGCGCACTTTGGTGTTGGGAATGACCGACGATTCATATCGCATCTGCGAGCTGACGATTGATCTGGCGGGTGGCGCGCGTCAGGGTCGCGCCCTTATCCTGCTGCCCGCGCGTACTGGGGATGCGGAGGAAGACGCTGGGGCCTTAGAAGATTGTCCACGCCTTGATCAAGCTTCGGGAGTCATGCGGGCCGAACTGAACGCCGTCATCGGTCGCGTGTCTTTGCCGTTGACCACACTGACTGACCTGAGCGCCGGGGACATCCTGCCGCTAACCGATGCGCGGCTGGATGGTGTCGCGCTTATGTCAATTGAGCGCAAACGAACGGCTTTTGGGCGTCTGGGACAATGCCGCGGCATGCGCGCCATTCGGATAAACGAGTCGAAACCTCCGGCAACACAGCTGGATACGGATGAGGATCGTTTTCTAGCCAGCAAATCGCCTGAGACAGACGGGTCAGCCGACACACTCCAGAATGCTGACGGGTCAGTGCTCGCCAATGACTTGGAAAAGGATCAGTTGCCTGCGGGCATCACGACCGTGGACAGCCTTGCCTTGTCCGAACCCGACCAGATGCTGGCCGAGATCACCCAACTTGCCGGGCTTGACAATCCAGACAGAGCTTAGCGCCTTAGTCGCGATCCGTCTGCATCTGCTCTAACGCTGGACGAAGGTTGTCCAGCGCGTATCCAGCGCGGCCGGTTGCATCGAGGATTTCGTCTGCACTCATGCGATCGCATTGCCCCAGCGCCCAAACAACTGAACACCGCGTGCCAGACGCGCAATAGGCCAGAACCGGTCCGCCGCACTTTTCGGCCAGATCCCTCTGCAAGGCGACATTTTCGGGGGTCATGGTTTGGTGCGTCAGTTCCAAAACTTCATATTCCAAACCCGCGTCGCGCACCGCCTGACCGATTGCGTCGGACTGCATATCCGGTGGCACTTCGGTATTTGGCCGGTTGCAAATGACCTTGACGAAACCGGCTTCGACAATGGCTGGCACGTCCTCGACAGAAATCTGCGGCGAGACGGAATAGCGGGGTGTTATCTGGCGAATCTCCATGACA
Source organism: Ruegeria sp. AM2 (assembly GCF_056540685.1). Lineage (NCBI taxonomy): Bacteria > Pseudomonadati > Pseudomonadota > Alphaproteobacteria > Rhodobacterales > Roseobacteraceae > Ruegeria > Ruegeria sp. AM2. The sequence goes on from NZ_JBQFXE010000002.1 coordinate 247,238, forward strand.
ATTGCTTAGGCCGCCGTTGCCATCCTGTCCAGTTGCGCACCCAGTTTCGGCGCGGCGAACATACCCGCAACCATCGCTCCCAAAAACAGCAAACCACCAGTGCCGCCATAGCTGAGCGAGGCCATCGCCGGACCAGGGCAAAGCCCGGCCAGTCCCCAGCCCATGCCAAACAGAACAGACCCAACGATCAGTCGTCGATCCATCTCGACACGAGGGGGTGAGGGGAATTGCCCCCCGACCAGAGGCGCGCGGTTGCGCGTCAATTGCCATGCTACGGCCATTGGCAAAATTGCACCACCCATGACAAAGGCCAATGTCGGGTCCCAGTTCCCGAAAACATCCAGCCACCCTTGCACTTTGGTGGTGTCGGTCATGCCGGATATCAGCAGGCCGGTGCCGAACAACGATCCGGCGATCAGGGCTAAAACTATACGCATCAGATCACCCCCAGAGCTTGGCGGAACAACACCAGTGTCAGGCCACCCGCCAGAATATAGAAAACGGTGGCGACGATGCCGCGGAGGGACAGGCGCGAGATACCGCAGACGCCATGACCGGAGGTGCATCCGTTGGCGACGCGCGTACCGACTCCGACCAGAAGGCCGGCGATGATGACGATGCTAAGATTCCCCGTAAGATGCGTTTCGGCCTGAGGTGCGATGATCGGGCGCAAAAGAAATGGCACGCCGATCAGGCCTGTGACAAAGGCCACACGTTCCCAACGGCCATCCCTGCCGTCACGTGAAACCAGTTCACCCAATATGCCGCTGGCCCCCATGATGCGCCCGTTTCCAAGCAGAAAAACCGCAGCACCCAGTCCGATCAGCAAGCCACCAACCAGACCCATTACCCATTCAATGTTCATTCCCACACCTTCGTTCGGATCAAAGTTTGTTTACCGGGATTTTCATGAACACATCACCGTGTTCATCTGCGGGCGGCATTTGTCCGGCGCGCATATTCACCTGCAGTGACGGAAGGATAAGGCGCGGCATGGCCAGTGTTGCATCGCGCGCGTCGCGCATTTCGACGAATTCTTCGATGCTGCGACCCTGACCGATATGCACGTTCAGCGCCTTTTGCTCGCCCACCGTGGTCTCCCACGCGTATTCGTCCCGACCCGGAGCCTTGTAATCGTGCCCGACAAAAATGCGCGTTTCATCCGGCAGCGACAGGATCTTTTGTATCGAGGCAAAAAGATCAGCCGACGATCCGCCGGGGAAATCGCACCGAGCGGTGCCGAAATCCGGCATGAACAACGTGTCGCCGACAAAGGCGGCATCGCCAATCACATATGTCATGCAAGCGGGCGTATGCCCGGGCGTGTGAAGCACATCTGCGCGCAACTGACCGATGTGAAAGCTGTCGCCTTCCTTGAACAACGCATCGAACTGACTGCCGTCACGCTGGAATTCGGTTCCTTCGTTGAACACTTTGCCGAAAGTGTCCTGAACGATGACGATGTTTTTGCCGATCCCGATCTTGCCACCCAGTTTTTGCTGCAGGTACGGCGCTGCCGACAGGTGATCCGCATGTACATGGCTTTCCAGAATCCACTCAACCCTAAGGTCGTTGGCAGTAACGTAGTCTACAATTTGATCGGCCGACCCAGTGTCGGTGCGCCCTGAGGCGTGGTCGAAATCCAGAACGCTATCGATGATGGCGCAGGCCGCCCCCTGCGGCTCTTGAACGACATAGGAGACGGTAAATGTCTGCTGGTCAAAAAAGGCTTTTACAACGGGCGTCATCTGGTCCTCCGGCAGATTGGATTTCATATAGTGATAGCGGAATGTGATGCAAGTTCCAAATCACGAGTTGATGTCAATCAAGGCATTTTGGACCATTTTCGCATATGAGTTAATCGACTCGCGGTGAAATGAACGTTTTTGACCGAGATCGGCGAAAAACTGCAGAGCGCTGAGCGAGTCTCATGTTGGTCTTAAAGTCGTTACCTATTTCAGACACACTGGCACCGTTTGGGAGGACGCAGATGACTACTCAGGATCTCTATTCAGAAGCCGAACAGCTGGAACAAAAGCTTCAGGGCGCGTGCCTTGATACAAGGTTGGCGTTGCAACCGAGCGTCAGCAAGGTCCTTGACAGGATGCGGGCTCAGGGATTGCAGATCCCGTCAAGGTTGCGGCGACTGGACGCGGCCTTGTGCGAAGATGCCCTGGAAGCACGGTTCGACAACATGCCGGTCTGATCCGTTGGTCATCCAAAGGATATCCCAAGGATGACCAGCATCAAACCAATGACAGACAGAAACAGCGACGCCAGATTCCAGGGCAGGACGCCCTGAACGGCTGCGCGGAGGTCTTCGTCAGACAGCCCGGCTTTGCGGGCTTTCATCACTCGCAGGATGCACCAGACAAGACCGCAGAGGCCAGCCAGCGACAAGGCTGCTCCGCTCCAAACCATTATGTCGAACATGCTACCCCACGCGTTTCAGGCGAACTGGAACAGCGCTTACCGGATCGATTGCGATGGTACAAGCGGGTCCAGCGTAAAGGGAGCTTGCAGTCGGCGCATCGGCGCTGTATCCGGCTGAGTGCCCGGTGACCCGGCATTCATTTTTCAGCCTTTGGGAGAGACGCAAATGCAAGACATGACCGACGATCAGGCCGCATCGAATTATCGCGTAACCGCGGGTGAGTTGCGCCAGTTCATCGAACGGTTCGAGCGTCTTGAGGCTGAAAAGAAAGACATCGCTGAACAGCAAAAAGAGGTCATGGCCGAGGCAAAGGCGCGCGGCTACGACACAAAGGTGATGCGCAAGGTCGTCGCGTTGCGAAAGCGAGACAAGGATGACATCGCCGAAGAGGAAGCGGTCCTTGAGATGTACAAGGAAGCTTTGGGAATGAACTGACACCGATGCTGGCAGGCGCGGGCGGTTTCAACGTTTTTGCCACGTCAGGGTTGAAGCTTCTGTGAATCTCCTGGGCAGTTGCCGACGGCCGTGCTGCCCAGGTTAGATCGCCTAACCTGAAGGGCTCTGCCGCAGGTTGTCGGGCAGCCAGGTCGCAAGCTCCGGGAACCAGATCAGCACAAAGACCATCAGCACCATGATCAGGAACATCGGGATCGCGGCACGGGCGATATAGCTCATCTCGTGGTTGGTCATGCCCTGCATCACGAACAGATTAAAGCCGATGGGCGGCGTGATTTGCGCCATCTCAACAACGACCACGATGAAGATGCCGAACCAGATCAGGTCGATGCCCGCGTCGCGGATCATCGGCTCGACCACAGCCATGGTCAGCACGACCGAGGAAATCCCATCGAGAAAACACCCCAGAATCACATAGAAGACCAGCAGAACCATCAGCAGCTCGAACCGGGTCAACTCCCACCCCGCGATCAGGTCGGCCAACCCACGCGGAAGTCCGGTGAAGCCCATCGACAGGGACAAGAACGCGGCCCCTGCAAGGATCAACGCGATCATGGCGCTGGTCCGGGTCGCGCCCATCAGACTTTCGGTAAAGGTTTTCCAGTTGAGTGAGCCCTGGCCTGCAGCCAGCAGCAGCCCGCCGATGACACCAAAGGCCGCCGCTTCGGTCGCTGTGGCATAGCCCAGATACATCGATCCAATGACAACCATGATCAACAGGATCACGGGCAGCAGAAAGCGCGAATTCTTGATCTTCTCGGAAAAGCTTAGCTTGCCCTCGACGTTCGGATTCCAGTCTTTGCCCAGCTTGGAATAGATCGCGACATAGCCCATGAACATCGCCGCGAGAACCAAGCCAGGAAGGATGCCTGCAAAGAACAGTTTGGTGATGGATTCATTGATCGTGACCCCATAGACGATCAGCGTCAGCGATGGTGGGATCATCAAGCCCAGAGTCGCTGCACCCGTCAGAGTGCCGATGATCATCCGCTCGGGATAATTGCGCTTGCGCAGCTCAGGGATCGACATTTTGCCGACCGTGGTCAGCGTGGCGGCAGACGAACCAGAGACAGCAGCAAACACAGTACAGCCCACGATATTCGTATGTACCAACCCGCCGGGCAGCGGAGCCATCCAAGGCGACAGCCCCTTGAACATGTCCTCAGATAATCGCGTTCGATACAGGATCTCTCCCATCCAGATGAACATGGGCAGCGCGGTCAGGGTCCAGGATGAGGACGCCGACCAGATGGTTGTGATCATCACGTCGCCGACGGGGCGTGTGGTGAACAGCTCCATTCCGACCCAGGCGACACCCATCAGGGCCAGGCCGACCCAGACTCCGGTGCCCAGAAGCGTGAATAGCACAAAGAGGAAGAGGATGATGACGGACAGATTCTCCATGCGCTTACTCTCCGTGGCTCTGGTCGGCCAAATCACGGACGATCCGATGATCGCCCTTGAACAGCACATGAATGAGGTGATCGGTCAGGGCGATGGCAAGGATCACGGCTCCGATCAGCATGGCAGATTGCGGGATCCACAGGGCGGTTTTGTCCTGCCCCTGACTGACATCGTTGAACTTCCAGCTCCAGTAGACAAACCGGTAGGCGTACCAGCAGAAATACCACATAACGGCGGTGCCAATAGCGAAACACCAGATTTCGAGGATACGCCGGACACCATCAGGCACGGCATTCAACAGGATCGAAACGCGGATATGGCTGCCGCGGTTCAGCGCATTGGCAAAGGCCAGGAACGACGCGGCAGCCATTGCATATCCGGCATAGTCGGGCGCGCCGGGAAATACCTCTCCGGTCCAGCGGGCCAGCATCTGCACCACGATCAGCAACAAGATCGCAATCAAGCTGAGTGCCGCCAGCACACCTGCCGCCAAATAAATGAAATCCAGTACGGACCGAAGCCCTCGCAAAACCGCCATACCATCCCCGATTTGTTATGATTGGTTGGGTTGCGGGCGGCGAAAAACCCGCCGCCCGCAATATGCAGTTACTGAGACGAGTTGAACGCGTCGACGATGGCTTTGCCCTCATCCCCGGCAGCTTCCAGCCATTCATTGGTCATGGTGACGCCGATCTCTTTCAACTCACCGACCATCTGATCCGAGGCCGGACCAACGGTCATGCCACCATCCCGCAGGCCCTGCAGCGTAAAGCCGGTGTATTCCTTGGCGCGCCAGTTGCCCGCATATTCAGCCAGTTCGGCGCAGGCCTTGATGACGTTCTTGTTGGCGTCCGACACGCCGGACCAAACATCCGAGTTCACCATCACGTAGTTACGCGGCAGCCAGGCGTCGACCTCATAGAAATAGTTCAGGCTTTCCCAAACCTTGCGGTCGTATCCGGTCGAACCCGAAGACACCATCGAATCCGCAACACCCGTTGCAAAGGCTTGGCTGATTTCAGCCGCTTCGATGGTCACCGGCAGCATCCCTGTCAGCTCGGCCAGACGCGAGGTGGCGTTGTTGTAGGACCGGAACTTGATGCCCTTCATATCGGCGACCGAGTTGACCTCGTCCTTGAAGTAGAGGCCCTGCGGCGGCCATGGCACGGCGTAAAGCAGCGTCAGGTTTTGCTCAGCCAGCAGGTTCTCGATCGAGGGCTTGGCAGCATCCCACAGCTTGGCGCTGTCGTCAAACGATGTCGCAAGGAATGGGATCGAGTCGAAGCCGAAGAGTGCGTTTTCGTTCTGGTGTCCGGATAGCAAGCGCTCGCCAATCGGGGCCTGCCCGGTCTGGATCGCACGCTTGATGTCAGCACCCTTGAACAGGGATCCCGACGGGTGCGTAACGATTTCAATCTCGCCACCTGTGCCAGTGGTCACACACTTGGCGAATTCCGCGCCCGTGGCCGAATGGAAGTTCGACGCCGAATACGCCATCGGCATGTCCCATTTCTCGGCCAGAGCGGGCGCTGCCGAGGCTGCGGTCAAAGCTGTTGCGGCCAGTAGGTTTGTTAGTTTTTTCATCATAGTCTCCCAGTTGAACTTTGAAGTGCTGATGTTCGTCACCAGCCTGTTTTTTATGTTGCGAAACGTGCGGGCGCGTAGACGCTCATATCCGTGTTCGGAGTCCTTCCCGCGATCATCTGCGCCAAAAGACGCCCGGTTTTCGGCCCGCCTGTCAGACCGATGTGATGGTGACCAAAGCCCATATACGCGCCGTCAATGCCGGGAACGTCTCCGATGATCGGGATCGAATCCGCGGGCGCAGGCCTGTGCCCCATCCATTCCACTTCCTCCTTCCACGTCACGCCCGGAAACGCCGCCCGGGCATTCTTGCGCATCAATTCAAATGGCGCGCGCGATGGCGGAGCATCCAGTCCACCGAACTCCACAATCCCCGCCAAGCGTATCCGCCCGTCCATGGGCGTGGCAACAAACTTGCCCGACGCCACCATGACAGGGCTGCGTGGCATGGCAGAAGGACCCACCAATTCAAGATGATAGCCACGTTCGCTTTCCAGAGGAACAGTGATGCCAAGCCGTTTGGCCAATGGACCTGACCAGACCCCCGCAGTCACGATGGCCGTATCGCAGGAGAGGGTCTCACCGCCGGTATGAACGCCCGTAACGCGGCCATTGTCTCGCGTGACATCATCGACCTGGGCGCGGATGATCCGGCCTCCGTTTGCCTCAACATGCGCGGCAAGGTCTTTCACATAACGACCCGGGTCGGTGATATGACCGTGGTCCGCAAGCTTGGCGGCAAAGCCGATATCTTCGCTGAAGACAGGATCGTAATCGTGGAACGCCTTGCCTTCCAGTTCTTCCCACTGAAACCCGTGCTTGCGGCGGATGCCCCAGCCGAAGGCATCCCCTTCGAAATGCGCACGGTCGTTGTAAAGGAACAGATAGTCGGACGGCACGATCCATTTCTCGGCACTCGTCCCAGCCGCCAGGGCTTTGTGATCGTTCAGGCTGTCACCAACGATGGGTGTGAGCGCTGCCGCAATCCGGGCGACGTCATCGGCGTTGGCATGGCTCAGGTAGTGCTTCAGCCACGGGATCAGCTTTGGCAGGTATCCCCATTTCAGGAACAAGGGCTGAGACGGGCTGAGCAGCATCTTGGGGGCTTTGCCCAGCAGCCCCGGAACCGTCACGGGCACGATGGAGCAAGAGGCCAGGACGCCGCCATTGCCATGCGAGGTGCCTTCCCCGGGTCCGGCCTTGTCGATCAGGATCACGTCATGGCCATCGCGCTGCAGCCAAACGGCTGCCGAAACACCAACGATACCGGCACCGATGATCGCTATTGTCTTTTTGTCACTCATGCCGCCACCGCCTTGGCCACAGCATAATGATCCAGCTTCGCCGGATCGGGCCTGCCTCCCAAACCGGGACCGGAGGGCACGACGACTTGGCCATCGTGGATTTGGAATGGCTCTTCCAGGATGTCCTCAGACAGGAAATATGTGGCCTGATAGAACTCGCAACCCAGCGTGATTTCGGGCGTTGCGGCGATCATGTGCGTGCCCGCCAGATGCGCCAGACCGGCCTCGAACATATCTCCGCCGTATGCCGTGAGCCCATGCGCAGCCGCGATCCGAGCGACTGTCTGGCCTCGGGTCAAACCGCCTGACTTCATGATCTTAACCGACACTCCGTCGCAAATCCCCTCACGCGCGGCGCGTTCCATGTCCTCGGGGCCAAAGACGCTCTCATCGGCCAAAAGCGGCACATCAATTGCTTGCCGCAACCTAGCCATCAAACCGAAATGAGGCGCGCGTACCGGCTGTTCGATGAAGTCCGGTTCAAACTGGGCGACATCCCGCACACGCGCCGGAGCCTCTTTGATACCAAGCCCCTGATTGTAGTCCACGCGCACCGCAAAGTCCGGGTAATGCCGTGTGATGTGCTCCAACCGCATGATGTCGAACGCATGATCCTTGAACCCGGTCTTGAGCTTGACGATCCGCACACCATCGTCATGTAGCCGCGCCAAAAGATCAATGTCCTGTGCGAAATCCGGGTTTGCAATCGAACAGCTGAGCGGAATGGAATCCCGATAACGACCGCCAAGCAGGGACCACACCGGCACTTGGCTGACCCGTCCCGTTAGGTCTAGCAAAGCAGTTTCCAGTGCAGCCTTGGCCTCGGTGCAATGGGCAACCGCATAAGCGGCGCGGGCCATGATTGCGGCCCGATCCGCCAGTTTTGCGCCGACCACAAGCGGGCGCAGATAACGGTCCAGGGCGGCATAGCTGGCTTCGGGCGTCCCGGTGAAAACGGACCAGGGAGACGCCTCGCCAAACCCTTCGGACCCGTCCTCTGTCGTCAATCGCAGAACCACAATTTCACACGCGCCCTCGACCGACCCGATCCCATGATCCCGTCGAGACGTAACCGGCAGCTTCAGGTGCCACAGATCAAACCCTGTGATTTTCTGGTCCAGATCGCTCATGTCGTTCCCAATTGACAAAAGCAAGCCTGCCTTGACCAGGATATCATTTCAAATACTATATCTTTGAGAGTTCATCAGAAAAAATGATGCCTAGTCGATGTCCCTAAGGTTCCGCCAACTACAAGCCTTTCACGCCATTATGGAGACCGGAACCGTCACCGGCGCGGCCTCGGTCCTGGGCATCTCGCAACCTGGTATCAGCAACCTGCTGGCACAATTGGAACGCGAGGCACGATTGCCGCTGTTTGAGCGCAACAAAGGGCGCCTGCTGCCCACCCCCGAGGCCGAAATGCTGTATCGCGAGGTCGACACGGTTGTGCGTGGACTTGACCATGTGGCGCAGGCCGTGACGGACCTGCAGAATAAGCATCCCGGCCAGTTGCAGGTCGCCGCTCCACATCTGCTGTCATTTGGGTTTATGCCGCAGGAGATTGCGCGCTTTGCCAAAAGCCGCCCGAACCTTTCGGTGAGTTTTCAATCGCAATATTCGTCGAAGATTCAGGAATGGGTGATCTCGGGCCTGTTTGAGGTCGGCGTCGTCGAGATGCCCATTCTGCACGACACATTAAACTATGAGGTGTTTCAGTTCGAAACGCTGGCAACGTTTCCCGACGACAGCCCGCTGGCCGACCACGACGTCTTAACGCCGGAGATTCTGGAAAACGAACCCTTCATCGTGATGGGTCCCGAGCATCAGACCCATCGCCGGACGCGCGACATTTTCCAAACCGCAGGGCGGACCTGGCGTACGCAAATCCACACGCATCTGTCAGAAAATCTGCTGAGTTTCGTCAAACAGGGCATGGGCGTCGCAATGATCGACCCCTTTACGGTTACCTTTGACGGAGAGAGCGGGTACCAGACCCGCCCGTTCCGTCCTGCCGTGATGCTGGACCTCGCGATCATCACCGCCAAGGGCCGTCCCCTGTCGACGATGGCACAGGAGTTCCTGGCGCAACTAACACCATCGATTGCGTCTTATGCCACCCATTCCGAAACAGGCGCGGCGGCTTCGTGAAGCTGTTGCGAATGAATGTCGACCAACGTCGGACCATCATGTTCGATGGCCTGCTTAAGGACCTTGGGCAATTCATCAGGGTCCTTGACTGTCCATGACTTGACACCGAATGCCGACGCCACCGCCGCGTGGTCAGTGCGATTGAAGTCGACATTATAATACCGCTGACCGAACCCGGACTCCTGTCCGGCCTTGATCCAGCCGAAAACCGAGTTCGAGAACACGATCGAGGTGATCGGCATCTTGTGCCGAACCATGGTTTCGAACTCGCCGCAGGTGAAGCCAAACGACCCGTCGCCCATGACGGCCAGAGTTTTGACGGACGGACGGCCCACATGCGCACCCATCGCCGCGCCCAGAGAGTATCCCAACGCCCCATGTGCCCGATTTGTAATGAAATGCCGCCCCGGTTTGCGCCAACGGTAGTGCGCGCTGAAATAGGGGCAGGGCGTGCCAGGGTCAGCAACCACAATCGCATCGTCGTCGAGGATATCCATCAGTGAGGCCATCACGGCTTCGGGCCGGATCGGGGTCTCTCGGCTTGCAGCAAGCGGCGCGAAAGCCGCCAGCTTGGCCTCCCACGCTACACGTGCCTTCGTGGCGCCGCCGAGGCTGGGCAAGTCTTGTCGCTCTTCAAGCGCCAAGGCCAGCGCGTCCAACGCCAGACGGGCATCAGCGCAGATGGCCACCTCCGTCTGGTAATTCGCCCCGATCACCATGGGGTCGCTGTCGACATGGATGATCGTGGCATCGCGGCCGGGGCTCCTCCAGCGCTCGGTGGTTACAGATCCGGCACGACAACCGATGAACAGGACCACGTCAGCCTGATCGATCACGGCGCGGGTCGCGGGGACACCTCCGTTCGATCCAACAACGCCCAACGCCAAGGGGTCTGTCTCGGCAATCGAGCCTTGTCCCGACACGGTGGTGGCGACAGGCATGTCCAGCAAGCCGGCGACGCGGAGCAATGCGTCCTCGGCCCCGGACAAGACCGGGCCGCCGCCGCACACGGCCACAGCGGATTTTGCTTTGGCCAATATCTCGGCGGCCGCTTCGATGGCTTCCAGATCGGGACCAGCGCGCTCGGCCGGGTAACCGCGATGGCGGGCGTCGGCCCAGATCTCGGCCTCATCCACCTGCGCCTTCTGCGTGTCAAACGGCAGCGCCAGATGCGTCGCACCGGGGGTGCCTGTGGTCATTGCCCGGAATGCTGCACGTACCATCGCAGGCAAGCGTGTCGCGTCGTCAAGCGAGGCGTTCCATTTGGCCAATGGTCGGAACAGCGCCGGTTGGTCCAGCTCGGTCAACGGGTATTTTCCCCGGCTGGTCGTCGCCACATCCGAGGTGATGGCCAAAATCGGAACCGAGCTTTCGTTAGCCTCGACCACGCCCGGCAGGATGTATGTCGCTCCTCCACCCGAAGGCCCTTCGCAGACGCCCGGTTTGCCGGTCACGCGCGCATAGCCATCCGCCATGTAGGCCGCATGCCGTTCATCCCGTGTCAGGATATGCTGAATTCCATGATCCATCCGCGCCATCGCGTCATAGAAGGGAAGGGTGGTATCGCCGCACAGGCCGAACATATGCGTCACACCATGGGCTTGAAGCATGCGCACCATCGCTTCGGCTCCGGTCAGGTAATTCGTCCCCGTCATGGCTTGCGATTCCTTCTGGTTGAGATTGCACACAAGACTGTATACAGTTTTGTATATTGATTTCAACATCCACCTGTGGCACCTGTGAATGGCAATCGGAGGGACGAAACAAATGGCGGGTCCGCGCGTTGATGACATCTATGATCAGGTCAAGGCGATGGCAGTGTCTTTCCGCCTGCGCCCCGGTGATCGCCTCAACGAAGTGGCCTTGTCGAAGGATCTGGGTGTCAGCCGAACCCCATTGCGCGAGGCATTGAACCGGTTGGTGGCTGAACGATTGTTCGATTTCCGCCCCGGTCAGGGCTTCTTTTGCCGCCCGCTGGACGCGCAGAGCGTGTTTGACTTGTTTGAGCTGCGCCAGATCATCGAGGTTGCGGCCGTCCGCGCCACATGTCTCAAAGCATCTGATGACGAATTGCACGCCTTGCGGGATGATCTCTATACGACCGGGATCGACATCACCGGGCTGACCGTCGCCGAAGCTGTCAAGAGGGACGAGGCGTTTCATCTGCATATCGCCAAACTGTCCGGCAACGCCGAACTTTTGCAAACACTGTCCCGGATCAACGAACGCATCCGCTACATCCGCTGGGTGTCCATGACGCCTGATCGTGTTCCGCGTTCGAAGGACGAGCACAAACAGGTCATGCAAGCATTGCTGGAGCGCAACGCAGATCAGGCGGCGCATGTACTGGGCGCCCACATCGCCAAGCGAATTGATCAGGTGCAGGATGCCGTGCGGCGGGGGATTTCGGGCATATACATGGAAGGATCCGAGGTCATTTCGACCCGTATCCTCGACGAGGCCGGGACATGATCGCGCAGGGCGGAAAGTCCATCTATGGTGCTTCTGTCGGCATTTTGATGCTGGACGCCAAATTCCCACGCATCCCCGGCGATATGGGCAATGCAGTCACATGGCCGTTTCCCGTTCATTTCCGCATCGTGCGCGACGCATCCCCGGACCGCGTCGTGCGTCAACGAGCTGAGGGGATGCTGGACGCGTTCATAGACGCCGCGCAAGAGCTGGTGAAAGACGGAGTGGACGGAATAACAACCAATTGCGGTTTCCTGTCGCTGTTCCAAACCGAACTGTCCAAGGCCGTTCCCGTGCCGGTTGTGACGTCCTCTCTGATGCAGGTCGAAATGGTGAACCGCATGTTGCCCGCTGAAAAACGAACAGGTGTGCTGACGATCTCTGCTTCGTCGCTCACTCCGGATCACCTGAGACACGCCAACGTTCCGGAGGGAACTCCTATCGGGTCGACCGAAGGCGGATCGGAATTCACCAGAGCTATTCTTGGCAACGAAAACGACTTGGACGTGGAAAAGGCCCGCGCGGATAACGTCCACGCCGCGCTGGAGTTGAAAAATCGCCACCCCGAGTTGGGCGCGCTGGTCCTGGAATGCACGAACATGTGCCCCTATGCTTCGGACATTCAGAAGGCGACCAACCTTCCCGTCTTCTCGATCGTCTCCCTTGTCACGTGGTTTCAATCAGGGCTGAAGCCGAAAGACTACCGAGGCTTTGATCTTTGATTATCAAGGAAATGGTGCGGGCGGTGGGACTCGAACCCACACGGCACTAAGGCCTTCGGATTTTAAGTCCGATATGTCTACCATTCCATCACGCCCGCTTCGCTCTAGGCCCTTTGTCTCGCTAGGGTCTCGACGATGTGCAAACACTTACAGCCAACCAAAACAATTGAAAAGATGCAGGATAATCTCAATCGCCTATTCGTGGGAGAAAGACGTTCCAAGACCCGTCCGATAGCGGTTCGCACACCCCGTGAACCCGGTTTCGAGAATAAACAAGAACCTGCGGTTTTCGGTTGGAAAGCCTGGCGGATGAGTGCGCTGAATTTCGACCATCAACGGGTCAGGAAACGGATGTCCGGCATAGACTGAAGACGCGCAAGATCCTGTTCATACAATTCAGTAAACGAAGCCACGATGTCCTCGTTCCAGCCGGGCAGGTCCAGATCCTCTTCTATCGCGTCCGGCTGGGCGTGCTCCTTCAGCACATCAGCCAGGGCTTCTCGTCGTTCTGGGCTGCTTCGCGCTTCTTTTCGCCGCAGAACTTCTTGTATTTCTCGTTTGCCCGCGTCCGAAACCAGAGACGACAAGAAGCCCATCTCTCGGTTCAAAGGCGTATCTTCTGGCAAATCGGCGACGGCGCATAAGATGTCTCCCCAAATCAAAGGAGACTCCTCATTGCTCCACAGAGTGATTTTCGCATCCGGAGCAAGATCCCGAATATCCTCAATCATCGTCAACCAACTCAGGCAACTCAGATCAGTTGTTTTCAGGGTTTTCTGGCGCTGTTCATCAGTCATTTCGATCAGAGCCTTTGGTATGAATCCGGCAGGATTGCACAGCCCGACAAACAACTCGATCGGAGCGTCGGGAAAGCACTGGGCTATGCGGCGCATCCTTTGACCCGCATCAGGGTAGAACTGGCCATCCTGAATGCAGGTTTCGTGTTCCCCAAGAAACTGGGCGCAGGTCAAAATCGCACGTTCTACCGGTACGTCTTGCGGAAATAATTTTTGGAGCGCGGCCGGCACATCCGGGTTTGAGGCAATGGGTTCGGCAGTCTGCAAAACGTCCCGGAACACCCGTCTGTACGCTCTTGCCCCTAGAAAGTAACGGTCAAATCCTGCCAGGATATTTGCGTTCGCCCGCATGAACTTGATGAATCGGCCGTCATCAGTGAACATCGCACCAGCGTGAATGGCCAACCGCATACGAAGAACGTCCTTGATTTCTAACGTGTTGCCCTTTGGGTTACATGTTGCGTCCAGCTCAGTCAAATACCAGCCGGCCGTTCCAGCGTAGTGTGATTGAGGCGTAAATTAATAAATTGGCTCGAACAAACTCAAGTTCGGGCTTGCAGTCTCTGATAACACCGATTAATCGACACCCAGCGCCCCTATAGCTCAGCTGGTAGAGCAACTGATTTGTAATCAGTAGGTCCGCGGTTCGAGTCCGTGTGGGGGCACCAGACTCATTGTTTTCAAAGGGTTTTTCCGGTTCTTGTAACTGGAAGTGGAGCCTTTTGTTATGGATGTACGGTTACCCAAAGGCCTCTTTAAGCGCGGCAAAGGTGACGCTGTAAGAGTCGCTGTACCGATCGATTACCAACCGATTCTTGGTAAGAAAGAGATTGTCAGGGGTCTAGGCACTCAGGACTTGGCTGAAGCTTTGGTGCTTCAACAAGAAGTCATAGCTGCAATCTTGTCGTCTATGAGCGAGGGTAAAACCGCCCCGACTGTTCGCGCAACGAACAAGACCCGATCTGCGAGAGAAGGTACAACCATTAGCGAAACGGCACATCGATGGTTGGCAGAGTCCGATGGTATAAAGAACGCAACCAAAGCTAGATACAGGCAGCACCTTGAGGCGCTTGCGGTCATGATTTTGTTCCGCAACTCTGTATGGGCACCGACATCACGCGCAAAACGCGAAATGTCATCGACGATTACCATATATTCACGTGCGTCAACACGGTTGAGAAAATCGAGCAGGAGATTCATACCGGGCCGGTTCGAACTGGCACCTGAGATCACGTCGGTAAAGACGTCCTCAACCATCATGCCGCATTGCTGCGCGTAATCCCTGCAGCTCCGCTCCTGACTGGACAGGCCCGCGCCATCCATCGTTTGCTTGATTGATGAGACGCGGCAATAGATGACACACTTGGTCCGCTTCTGTTTCTGCTGCTTGTCAAACATTTGCGGTCCCTCCGATGCTGTACGAAACATTGCTGCAGCGAGACTTATGCGTAGGTAGGCTGATGATCTCCGCGCCGCCTGTCTGTACGGGATGAATACCGTAGCCAAGGTCAACAAAGGCGACGATCACAGTCCAAAGCGCCTTCAAAAATTCCGCCTTTTGCTCGTCGGAAACACCGCTGCTGTCGAGGAAGCTTTGATAACGGTCAACGTCAACCTCCAGTCGCTCCCGGTTCAGGTGGTGACGGTTTCTTGCTTCGACAAAATCGATGATTTTGTCATGGTTCAATTCGTGATTCATGTTCGAACTCTCCTTGTTTTTCAGTTTCACCCAGTTCCAAAAAATGGATAAGTAACAACAAGTTACAGGTGGAGAGCGCCGCTTGGGAAGGTAAGAGTAAATGACACACGCCGCTGCAGCGCGGGGCCAAATGGTCAAAATCTTTTGTCACATTCGTTGCGGCAACGGCCTTGGCTCGTTGGTGCTAAATCTGAGCCTTGTGGAATTTGTCACATCCACGAAAGCAGCAGCTTTGTATTTGGATTGCAGTCAGTCTCCGAATGTCACGCAAAGTGACACGAATCAATTGGCGAGCGTGACGTTTTGACTGCAGTGAGAAGGGGCTCCATTGCATCTTGGGTACTGTTGCCGCAAACCAGATGCGCCGATTCAGCAGTTAACCCAATTTCCATCTATCTGGAGCATAGCTGATTAGGGCTGAGCAAGTTTTGCTTAGACAAAATCAAAGGTCAGTTAGTCGGAGAGTACTATGTGAAGTCAAAGCTCAAATTGGAAGGGCGGCTTGTTGGTCAAACATTTGATCCTTGATTTCGAGAGCCGGAGCGAAAGCCGGATTCAACACGAAACGAGCATCATCACCCAGGCGCCTTAGTCGGATAAGAATCTGTTTCAGATCGTACCCCACATCAAAAATGTACTGGTCCTTCTCTTCCAGAGAGAGGCCCAGTACCCCGTGATATAGAAGGAAGTCTCGAATGGCTTCGAACTTGTCCTCTGGAATGCCAGCTTCGAGTACAATTGAAAGCAGTTGGTCTTTGTCTAGTTTAGAGTTGCTATCCAAGAAGTAGTACAGCAACTCTTTGGCCTCAGGAAATACGTCGCTAAGTTCACGATCTAGTTCCACGAGCAAGTCCTGCGAGTATGCCTTGAGACCTTTGAAATAGTCTTCTTGGTCGATCTTTTCTTTACGAAAGTTGACGGCAAACGCCCGTGCGTGACTGAGCAACTTCAGTACATTGCGAGGTCGCATTAACGACCGATCTATCAAGAAACTGGACGACTCTTCTCCGAAGACGTGAGAAATGGAAATCGCGGCCCAAATGTCCGCAAAACTCGCATTTTCAAAATCGTCATCTAGGTTAGAAACAAGCCGAAGCCTTAGCAGCTCTCGAAGAAGATCGAGGTCATTCCAGTCCAATGTGGCCCGCATTTCTTTGCCGTAGTCGGGTGAATTGGCCATCAAGTGCTGATATACGTCGTTCCGAACGAAGACTATGCACCGGAATACATGTCCGCGCTTTTGCATATCTCTCTCGACTTTACGACCAGCGTCAATCAGACAGCGAAGTGTGACCGCGTCGATCGTATCTACACCTATGGTAGACCAACTCTTGTCGAGGTTGTCGAAAAGAACCAGAACGTTCTCTTTATGGTCCAAGTACTCTGAAACTGATTCTTTCAGCGCTTTCAAATTATGGCTGTATAGTATTTCGGTCAGAATCTCCGCCGTGATTTTCCCACCATTATCGTTGCTTACTTTTGAAGAATAGTTCTCAGCAAGGTGCTGCGACAATTGCATTACGCGTTCGGAAAAATCGCCTTCTGAGACGCCTTTGCTACCCTTGTAGATTTCTTCAAGCTCTTCGTATTCATCTCTGATTTGATGATTGAATCTGTACGAATGCTGATCTTTTTCGAGAAGCTTGTAGGTCACTTCGAGTAGGATCAAATACTCCCAGAATGCAGTGATCAAGTGTTGTCGCGACCCATCGGCGAGGTGCTCGAGTATCTCGTCTTTTAGTTTTAAAAGTTGGTAACTTTCTGGTTTTAGATCCACCACAATATTGCGTTTATCGGCCCGCGTGGTGTCCCGTAGCCTGATAAATAGAGCCGTTTTTCCAGAGCCTTTTCGACCTACGACTAGGTTCACCTCTCCTCGAGACGCTCTTAGGTACTGGTCAGTTTGAAGATAATAATTCTCGAGGGTAGTCATTTCGTTCTCTGCAGTGGGGTCGCCCACAGAGACTCTTCCGAGCAAGTTGGGTGCTGTGATTGGGGGTGGTGAAGACTCTTGCTGCTTCGCGTTTATTTCTGGGCAGAACTCAGCGACGATGTCTGCGATGTCGGTTTTGTCTCTATAGGTTTTTACTTGATCTCTGATATCCAGAGGGATTTCAGTCATGTAAGGCGCAACCAGCAGCAGAGGTTTGTTCATTCCATCCGCTAAACCTGCGATGAACAAGGCTCTAATCATCTGTTCGATATTGCGGTCGTCTAAAAGCGCTACGACACCTGCAGACTGGGCTACTTGAGAAATGGCATCTGTAGCCGATAGTCGAATGTCTTCGGTCGATGAGAATGATCTAAAGCGATATCTCGCTTTTTTTACTCTGCTTATCAGGTAGGAAGAGGCCTCCGATCCACCATTGTTCGGCAGGACATACACTGGTGCCTTGTGGTTCACCGTGGCCTCAAAGGGCAAAGGGTCCTCAGAAACGTAACTGGTAAGCTTGTTACGCAGGTCGTCATCAGAACCGTAAGATTTATAGCCGATTGTGTCGAAGATACCCACTGCCTTAGCGATCTCCCGATCACCTTCGATCTGGTTGCTTCTTATGAGAAGAACTTTCTTCTTTCGTCCAATCGAAAAACCCACCTCATAGACAACATTGAGGTTGAGGTAGGTAATGTCCGCAACGACGAACGGTGATGCGTCGATCCCTTCGATTATTGGGGAAATCAAATTCTTACCTGAGATATCGTTGAATTCCCAAGGCTCAAATCGGGTGGGGCAGCCGTCTGCTGCGTTGGCCTTCCTCACTCCTGTCAGAATTGTATCTGACAAATCACCATCGCGAGACGTGTACGCGACAAAGGCCGAAGGTTTTTCCGTGGACATGTTAGCTGCTCAAATCTTTTCTACCACTTCAGGTAGAATGACAAAATCGTTCCAAGGCAGCAAGCGGTACCGACATTTTTTGTTGTAGTAATTGAACTTACATGTTGCCTGCATCTTATGTGGTGGCAACCTAAATGGCGGCACAGCAACTTACGCCGTCGTTTAGGTTGGGCATGCTACAAACCTAGATGCCGAACTTAGAACGCCCCCTTGAGCGCCATCTCCCATTGCGCCAGAGAATGGAATAAGCGGTTCGAGGTTTCTCCCTTTAGGGGCACCATTCGATCCATTCAACAACGGCTTTGTGTCAAACCGGAAACTCAAGGTGTTTGATCAACTGCCAGATGTCCCGGTTCGCTGCTGAAAGCTTGGCGACGACGTCCTCGATTTCTTTCATGGCGCTGTCGTCCACCGTATCTTCGCGGCCCAGCTTTATGTCGGTTTTTCGATCCGCGATCCGCATCAGGATGGTTTTCGGATTACCGCTTTCCTGATCAAATGAATAAATGCAGTGATTGAATTTGTTCCGCACAGCCGAGAGCCGGGAGAGACGCTGCGTATGCTCCAATATCGGATCGCGTATGTTTGCCGGGCGGCCTTCCATCTTGGCCAGACGTTCGACCAGATCAATCCTCGCTCTGGTCGTGTTCAGTGTCAGAAATATGATAACCGCCACATCTTTGTTGGCACCAGTTAGCCCGGCAATCAGATGTATCAGCAGGCTTTCGGTATTGGTCCACATGTAATTCAGGCGGCCAACCAGAAGGATCAGCCTGTCAAACCGTGCTTCGAAAAGGTCACTCAACGGGAATTGCCCCGTGTGACCCGCTTGGGGCGACTTCGAAAAAGAAATGCGCCGCTGCCGTCCTGTTGCTAACCCCGATCTTTCCCGAAACATTGTGCATGTGCAGCTTCACGGTGTGCTCGGTGATGCCCAAGGTGGACGCAATGACCTTGTTGCTTTTGCCTTTCGAAACCAGTTCCAGAACCTGTTTTTCCCGCCGCGTGAGTTTGGAATAAAGCGGCAGCTTTTCGGAGGCCCGGACTTTGGCAACGGGTTTTTCAGAACCCTGAGGGGCAGGGCTGGCATGGTTGGCGGGCACGCTGTCGGCAAGGAAACAGGGCAGAAACAACTCTTCATGCATCAACAGACGCAGGATCGCGCGCCAGACGTCGGGTGAAACGTTCATCGGCAGATAACCAATATCTCCGAATTCTGCGCGGTCCCAGTGCTCGAACAAATACCGGGCGGCATTCTCTTTGCGAAACGCAAACGCCAGACAGCCAGCGCTTGCCGCGCTGAGGTATTCAGCTGGGCGCGAGAGCAGATCATCAACCAAAATCTGGTCGACAACCACGACCCGCCCGCCGGAGCCGGGCGCTGGATCAAGAGATTCCAAGACGTCGTGACGAAAGGCCGACACTCCGAATTCGGTTTGCACACTTCTAAGAGTTTGATTGGAGAAAAACAGCTCTTTCCCGATGAAATTAATTGAAAGCTCTTCGGTGTTATTCGAATCGTGACGGGCATCACCATTCAATGAAATATTCATTGACTTTACCCCCTCCCAAATATCACTGCCGTCAATTGGTTCTAAAAATGGTGCGGATTTGACGGTGTTAAACAGTAACTGATCAACTTAATTAGTGACCGGACTATAACGGAAAGTATGAAGTTCGGCAATAGAATGTACCGTGCCATTATCTGATGTAGAACTTTTGTATTAGACGCCGGTTATTGGCGCCCGGATAACCTTATGAAAAAATAGGTGTTTTTGGAGTATCAGGTGGAAGTAATGCTTTTAGGTATAGTGATTAGCTGGCATCGATCAAATGGAAAAATATATACTTAAAAACAGTTAGTTAAGTCGACTACTTCTTTCTTACAGCTAGCCAGAACCCGTACCCGCTGCAACGATGGTCGGACTTCAATTGGTGAAGTTCTGGGAACCTGCGTGACCAAACTCCGAGTATTGCTTCGGTAAAATTACGGTCACGGGATCGGCTAAGCCGAGAAAGGGGGGGGAAAGGTCACACGTTAACAATACGCCGCAATGCTGCGTGCATGGCGCATTGCGCGAAGAATTCTATTTTAACCGCACCAAATGCCGCTTTGTAGATGAATGGCGGCCAGGTGCCAGAGTGATGGAAATTAAAAATGCGACGCAATACGAATAATACGAATGTCACTACAGTCGATGAAATGAACGTCGAAAATCTGGATGCGAATTTCGAAACCGATATCGAAGTGGCCGAAGCAGAAATTGATGCGGACCTGACCGAACAGCAGCAACAGCAGCAACAGGATCAGACGGTCGAAAACGCAGCGAACAATTCCGATTCGCAAGCTCAGGATCAAGGTCAAGACCAAGGTCAGGATCAGGGACAAGACCAGGGCCAGGATCAAGACCAGTCGCAAAGCCAGTCGAACACCAATGGTGGTAACGACAGCAACACCAACGACAACTCGAACAGCAACGCAGTCAATATTGACTTCGGTGGTGGCGAGTGGATTCCGCGTGATGACGACAAAGTCGACGTGGACATCCAGGATTCGGACGTCGGCGACGTGATCACTGCCGGTGACGACATTAACTATGATCCCGGAGATGACCTGAATCTGGACATCTCGCTGGACGGTGCCGGCAACGACATGTCGTCGATCAACAACCAACTGGCGAGCCTTGAAGACAATGACAGCCTGGATACGGCGACTGTGGGCAACTACGGCGACTTCCAGCAGAACGGCAACGCGACGGGTGGCACAGCCAGCGCGGCAGAAGGTATTTCTGCCGGGGCCAACGGCGGCACATCTGGAATGGGTGGCAGCAGCTATGGCGGCGAAGCCGACGGCGGCAAAACCTATGGCGGTAATGCAGACGGAACCGGTGGTGATACCGGTAGCGCCAGCGCGGACGCCTACGGTGGAGACGGCGGTGAAACCGGCGATGCCGACAACACCAGCGACGTCCACTCGGATTCCAACGCGGATTCCGACGGCTCGAGCACCGGTGGTGATGGTGGCGACAGCGACAGCAGTTCTGCAGCAGACAACGCGACCGACAGCGACAACTCGACCGATGGTTACTCGGGTGATGGCGGTAGCAGCGAGTCTTACGGTGTAGGTAAAGGTTACGGCGACGCGCAAAGCGACTCGGATGCTTACGCGGACGGCGGTGACAATGACTCTGCTGCGAAAGCAAAGGGTAATGGTTCGACCGACAATGACGCGGACGCATCGGGTGCCGATGGTGGCGACGGTGATTCCAACGCGGATGGATCGGCGGACAACACCACCGACAACAATACCGAAGCCAACAACAACGACGCCGGTGACAACACTGCGGACGGTACAGGTACTGGTACATCCGACAGCAACGCATCCGGCGACGGCGGCGACGGCACGGGTGGTTTCTCGCGTCTGGTTGAAGAAGCAATTGCGACCCTGCAGCGTGAACTGGCCGGTGAAGGCGGCGAAGAAGAAGGGGCCGGTGAATCCGACGGTGGCACAAATGCCGAAACCAATGGCGACAACAACTCGACAGGTGGTGACGGCACTGGCGGCGCAGGAAACTCTGGCAGCTCGGCAGCTGACGCTGACGGCCAGGGTGTAGGCGACCAGTCCGCTTCCGGACCGGACGTTGATCAGGCCTCGGGCGACTCCAATGGCTCGTCGGCAAACGCATCGGACTCTGATGCGACTGGCGGAGCAGGCGGTTCAAACGCTGCAAATGGCTCTGGTGACGGTACGGGCACGGGTAGCGCGGCGGCAGACGGCGTCGCAGGTGCCGGGGGAACGGGGACTGCAGATTCCGACTCGACCGCAAGCGGCGCGGGTTCGGGCGCATCCGACTCGGCCGGTGGTGCCAGCGGTGCATCTGACGTCTTCTCGGAAACCGACACGGACGGCTCAGCTGACAGTCTTGCCGAAGCGATTGCCGGGTATGGCGGCGCATCAGCATCTGACAACGACTCCAATTCGTCGTCGTCTGGCGCGGCTGATGGTGCGTCGACTAGCGGTGACAGCGGTTACGGCGGTGCTGGCGCAGCGAACGGCGGATCCAGCGGATCGTCGACCAACAGCGCAATGACCGGCGATACCATGGGTGGCGACACAATGGGCGGAAGCTCGGCGGGCGCATATTCGGGTGACGGCGGCGCAGGCGGCAACGCCGGTTCGTGGGGTGCAAACAACGGTGGCGACGGTATCGTCAACGGTGAATCCTACGCCTCGGCAGCGGCAGTTGTGGACACGGCGGCCTTCAACCAATCGATCGTCATGGGTGCCAACGTGCTTGGTAACTCGGTCGATACGACCATGGTTGGTGGTTCGATGACTTCGTCCTACGCAAGCGACGACACCGAGGTCTAAGACCTGTGAAAGGGAGGGGGCGCATTTTCGCCCCCTTCCGTTTTAGTTGAAAACGCCGAGGCCGCATTCCGTGGCCTCGGCCCAGCACATCCCGAACCGGAAATTTTAGGCTGGTAAGGGGGTAAAGGATCAAGACATGTCTTTCGACAGTGTTACCGAAAAGATTGCACACTTTATTGGAACTTTTGAACTGACGATTGAACAGTCCCGACTGAGGGATCAGTACGAGGAATTTACGGCCGAGCGCCGAAAGCTAGAGCTAGAAGAGCTCGAAGATCCGTTTACAATCACGATCAAAGCCGATCTTGAGCTTGATGCCGGTCGCTATGATCCGCTTCCGTTCAAATTTAAGACACCACCCACCAACCCAAATTTGCCACCACAACCGGACGGTCCGCTGGCCAAGACAGTGATCGCCGTCGAGCCGCTGCCTCCGGCCGAGTCACTTTTGCCTGACAACCAGCTTCCGCTGGCACCGGCCATCAGCCTCGTTGTTTTACAGCCCCAGATTGCAACCGATCTGATCGGCTCGGCTGTTACATATACGTTCCAATCTCTGTTCCTGCGCGACAACGATACGGTTGGAACAGGAGATTTCCGGGACGCGGAACATTTGATGGCGCTTTCCGAAGCCGCCGCGCAACTGGCCTCAACGCTTCATGCGTTTGGTGTCCCGTCACTATCACTCACGGACTATCTCTCTGTCGAATACGTTGAATCGCTGGCTGAAGCGATGTTGTCGCCAATTACGGCGAACATCGAAGGCGTCACCATACACCAGTTCCACGGCGAAGACGCGATGGGCGTCATCGTGAACGGTGAAGTTGTCGATGAAGCGCCGGAATGGGCGGACCTTCTGCCGGCGCATCACCAGCCAGATGAGACCGAGGAGGACGACTCGCCAGATCCATATCCGGCAGAGTGGTCGAAGAGAGACGAAACCGAGTATGGCGAAGGTCACAAGGTGATCGCGGGGGGTAACCTTGCCATCAACGAGATGGCTGCCACAATTGCTTGGGTCGACGCCCCGTACATTGCAGTCGGGGGGCAGGCCATCAGTCTGACGATGATCAGTCAGGTGGCATTGGTGTCCGATTGGGACCAGGGCACACCGGGCGCGGGTTCGGGGACCGACGTGATCCAGTCCGCCGAGATTTCGGTAGAACAGAATGCGGCCCCATGGCTGGATGGCGGCGGAGGCAATGGTCAACCGACGGCTTTGACAGTCGACTGGATCACCGGTGACCTGCTGGTGGCAAACTTCATAAACCAAGAGATCGACGCGACGGATATCGATCACATTCAGACCGACATTTCGGCATCGACGACGCTGTATGCGCTGGGCGACAACCAACTGACAGATGTGACAAACATCGTGCAGTTGGGCAGTTTTTATGACCTGATCCTGATCGAAGGGAACATGATCTCGGTCGATATGCTGTACCAAACCCTTGTCCTGCAAGATGACGATATCGTCACGGGCGGATTGTCCAGCCCGGTCGGAATGGCCGATGAAAATCTTCTGATGAATCAGGCCGTGGTCAAGACCGAAGGCGAGGACACGGAAGGGGCGCTCAACAACTCGATAACAGATGCGATTGCACTGGACGGGCTAGATACCGCAGGGCTGGAAGACGCGCTGCTGAACGACCCGATGTTTGCCGGGATGGAGCAGATGCGCGTCCTGAAGATTGACGGAGACCTGCTGCAGGCCAACATCGTCAAGCAGGTCACAAAACTGGCTGATCAGGACGATGTCCGTCTTACCGGTCCGCACGCCGCGGCAACCGAGGTGATCGCCGGAAGCAATGCATTATTGAACGCGGCGGGCATCACCAAGGCGGGTATCGACTCGACGGTGATGGCGGCGGATGGGACCTATTCCGATCTACTGCTGCATCAGGCCAGCCTTGTTGACGCGCCGGATTTACCCGAAAACCCCGAAATGCCCAACGAAGCGATTGCCCTGCTGATGCAGGAGGCCAACTTCCCAGGCAATGAACAGGGCATTGGTCCGAAAGGGCATGACCTGACGCCAGGTGAAATGGCGAATTCCGACGATGGCCTGCAAACCATGCTGGCCTGATCTTCCTGAAAGTTACGAGTATCTCGATAGGTTTGTTTGATGTCGATTGTATTTTCGTCGCGCCGTACCCGGTATTCCAGTCCTCTGGATCGACAGGGAGGCGGGGCCCCACTCAACCACTCGACCAGTGACCGGGTGGACTTGAAACAAAGACCAGACAAGACCGGGGCGACCCCCCGGCTGCGGCTGAGCAAGGAGATGCAAGTGCCCGAACCCGAGCATTGCCCTGCGGCCTCAGCCGAGGTTTCGCCCGCCGAACAAGCCCCGCAAGCGGCCGAGACCGAGCAAACAGAGCCGACAAAACCACCGCGTGCCCGCTCTCCCCGACGGCGCGCGTCGTCGCAGCCCGTGCAAGACAAGGATTCATCGGGTCGCGACAGTGGGGTGGCCGATGCTGACGCCCCTGATCGTGAAGCCGCCCAGTCGACGGCGCGAATGACCCCCTCTGCGCCGCCCAACGGCGGGAATCGCATAGGCACTACGATCGAGGCCAAGGCAAATGAGCCGTTGCTGCGTTCAAGTTCCGGAGGCGGCGACGGCAAAGGGCCACCCCAACCATTTCACAAGCGCACCCCGCCTGAGGATTTTCAGAAGACGCTTCGCATTTCGATGCGGGCGATCTGGCGCAATCTATCCTTTGTTCTGGTTCTGACTTGCGCGACCAATATCCTTATTCTCGCCATCCCGATCTATCTGTTTCAGATCAGTGACCGGGTGCTGACCAGCCGCTCGCTGGACACGTTGATCATGTTGACGGCTATTGTCGCCGGCGCAGTGATCTTTCAATCCGCCTTTGATGCTGTTCGGCGGTTCATGCTGATGCGCACCGCGGTCGAGGTCGCAGCCCGTCTTGGTGCTCCCGTCCTAAGCGCGGCGGCCCATGCCTCGTTGCACGGAAATGGGCGCGAATATCAGACCTTGGGTGATCTGCAGCAGGTGCGGGGATTTCTGGTATCGGGCACGTTGATATCTTTCCTCGACGTGCCTTTCGCACCGCTGTTCATTCTGATGATCTTTCTCGTGCATCCCCAGCTTGGCATGATCGTGGTCGTGACTGCGGTGCTGCTGATGATTATCGCGCTGATCAACCAGAAATTGACCGCAAAGCCGTTTGCCAAGGCAAACCATGCGCAATCTTTGGCCAATCAGCACCTGGATTCCATGTCGCGCAACAGCCAGATAATCAACGCATTGGCGATGATCCCCGAAGCTGTTCGCATCTGGGGCCGCGACACGGCGCAGTCTTTGACATGGCAGGTACGCGCGCAGGACCGCAATGTGATTTTCGCCGCGATTTCAAGGGCTGTGCGCCTGCTGACCCAAATCGGCATACTGGGCTGGGGCGCGTTTCTTGCACTGCAAGGCGAGATCACGGGCGGAATGGTGATCGCAGCCTCAATTATCGCAGGTCGCGCATTTGCACCAATCGAAGGGTCAATCGAGGGGTGGAACACTTTCCTTCTGACTCGTGGCTCGTTCGGCCGGATCAAGGGCCTTTTGTCAAATTCGGCGCTGCAGTTTGAAAAGTTGCGTCTGCCACGCCCTGAGGGTCGGTTGGATGTCGAACGGCTGCTTTACGTCCCCGGCGGCACCAAGCGAGTGGTGTTGAATGGCATATCCTTTGCGTTGAACCCCGGTGAAACACTGGCGGTCATTGGTAATTCCGGCGCAGGTAAAACCACGCTTGGGAAGACGCTTGTCGGGTCGATCCTGCCGACCTCAGGTAGTGTCCGTCTCGACCTGATGGATATCCGCAACTGGGATCCCCGCCAATTCGGCGAAAGCATTGGGTATCTGCCGCAGGACGTTCAATTGTTCCCGGGCACGATCAAGGACAATATCGGTCGCATGCGGGACGACGCGACCGACGAACAGATACACGATGCGGCCGTTTTGGCCGATGTTCACAACATGATCGCAACGCTGCCGCAAGGCTACGAGACCGTGGTGGCGGCAGACGGGACGCCGCTGTCGGGCGGTCAGAAACAGCGCATCGCTCTGGCGCGGGCTTTTTTTGGCAATCCGCGTTTGGTCGTGCTGGACGAGCCCAATTCGAACCTCGACGTGGCTGGGGACAAAGCCCTGGCTCGGGCGATCGAGCAGGCCCGCGAAAACAAGATCACCGTTGTCGTGATTACGCAGAAACCCACACTGCTGAGCGTTGTCGACAAGATCATGCTGTTGACAGACGGGCGCGTCGCGCTGTTCGGGCAGCGGGAACAGGTGCTGCAGCAGCTCAACGGTCCGCGTCAAAACCCCGAATTGCAGGGAAAGGGGGGCTAAAAGATGAATGATCTGGTCCGCGCAGAACAACAAGCACAGTGGTATTCCGAGGTTCCTCGTTCCATCAGCAAGCTGATTGTGATTGGTTTGGTTATGCTGGTTGCGTGTTTTGGTGGCTTTGGTATCTGGTCGTTTCGCGCGCCGCTTGCCGCCGCCGTGATCGCGCAGGGCAGCTTTGTGGCCACCGGGCGCAACAAGATCGTGCAGCACTTGGAGGGCGGCATTATCGAGGACATTCTAGTCACCGAGGGCCAAGCCGTTCAAGCTGGTGAAGTGCTGATGACCCTTGATCAGACCTCGGCCGAGGCCAACGAGCGTGAGCTGTTTATTCGAAAAACCCGTTTGCAGGCCATGACCGAGCGCCTTTTGGCCGAACACAGCGAAAAAGATCGTTTGACGTTCTCGCAAGGGCTGATCGAAGCGTCGGACGATGTCGAAGTGATGACCATTCTCGACAGTCAGAAGCTGAGCTTTGACGTCTCGCGCAAGACGCTGATGAATGACATCGCGCTGCTTGAGCGCAACATGGAGGCCTTGCGCATTCGTGCATCGGGGTTTGAGGCGCAGTTGGCCAGCATGGAGCGCCGCTCGGATATCCTGCAGGAGGAGTATGACACCAAGGCGTCACTCTTTGACAAAGGGCTTGTACGCAAGGGCGATTTGAACACCATCCGCAGGGTTCAAGCCGAGGCGGAAGGGCAATTGGCCCGCCTTCAGGCGGAAACCGCCGAGGTCAATCAGATGCTCCTGAAATATGAAGAGCAGATCTTGCGCACTCGGTCGGCCTACCGCGAGGCGGCGCTGGATGAGCTGGGCGTGATCGAAGCTGATCTTGAAAGTGTGCGCGAAAAGGCACGTCAAGCGCGCAGTGTGCTGGATCGGGCCGTTGTCCGGGCTCCGGTCACGGGCACCGTCGTCAGGCTGCACCATCACACCCCGGGAGGCGTGATTGAAACCGGTGAGCAGATCGCCGAAATCCTTCCGGCTGACGCGCCATTGATCATCGAAGCACAGATTCCGCGCACCGAAATTGACAGCGTTGTGACAGGGCAGGAGGCCACTGTCAGGCTCGTCGCACTGAATCAGCGCACGACACCGGTGCTGTTGGGAGAAGTCTTTTACGTGTCCGCAGACGCATTGCTCGAAGATTCAAACGGTATTCCGCAAGAAGTATATCTTGCGAGAATCTCGCTGACGCCGGACGAAATGGGACGGGTGCGAGGTTTTGTTCCGACGCCGGGTATGCCCGCTGAAATCATGATTCAGACCGAGGAACGTACCTTTGCGGCCTATATCGCCAAACCGGTCGTGGACAGCATGTCGCGCGCGTTCAGAGAGCACTGAGGCGGTTCGGAACGTCTACTCCTGCCCTGACTGGCATGTTAGCATCCTGAGAGCCAATGCAGGAGAACAGTTCATGCCACTGACGGTCAAAGACATGATGGAGGCGGCGAACGCCGTCGTGGAACGCATCGATTACGCGCAAGCCAAAGAATTGATCGGGCAGGGTGCCTTACTTTTGGATATCCGCGACGCACCCGAGTTGGAAAAGGCCGGTGTTGCCGTTGGTGCCCGTCATATCCCCCGTGGAATGCTGGAATTCCGGGCCGATCCGGACTTGCCCTCACATGACGCTGAGATGCGAAAGGATCGTGTGATCATCCTGCATTGCGCGTCGGGCGGGCGGGCCGCCTTGGCCGGAAAATTGCTGAAGGATATGGGGTACGAGCGCGTCTACAACCTGGGTGGGTTGACTGATTGGGCAAAAGGGGGCGGCGAGGTTATTGGGCCCGCAGCCTCGGGGATGTGATCCGACGCGGCAAAGCGGAGGTTTGCCGTTCCGCTTCCGTGGCTTTGGTTGCCGTTGGAATCGGGGCGTGCTCGATCAGGCGTTCAGGAACGCTCTGACTGCGGCTTCGAACTCGCGCGGTTTTTCGGCGTGCAACCAATGTCCTGCGCCCGGTATCTTGGCGAACCGGGCGGCAGGGAAGAATGCGCGAATGAGTTGCCGGTGCTCTGGCAGAACATAGTCGGACGCTCCGCCCGACAAAATCAACGTGGGGCCGGGCCACGCTCCGTCAAGTTCGGGAAAGCCAATGATCTTTGGCATCTCGCGTGCCAACACATCCAGATTCAAACGCCAGGTTTTCCCTTCGACGTCCAGCGACTGGGTGAAAAAGCTCTGAAGCGCTTTTTCCACGCCCAAACCGGCCAATTGTGCCTCGGCATCCGAACGGCGCTCGACACGCGACATATCTACTTTGCGCATCGCTTCGATGTATTGAATCTGACTGTGCCCATACGTGACCGGAGCAATATCGGCGACAACCAACTTATTGACACACGACCCGTGTTGCAGCGCCAATGTCATTGCTGCCTTGCCGCCCATGGAATGCCCGACGACATCCGCCTTGCCACCAACACTGTCGATTACGTCAGCAAGGTCCTGCGCAAGCCGCGGGTAATCGTGGATGTCATCCCAGAAACTGTGCGCGTGGTTGCGCATGTCCACGGCAATCACCTGCCGTTCGTCTGACAGGCGACGCGCTATGACCCCCCAATTGCGGGCCGACCCATAAAGGCCATGGGCTATCACCAGCGGAGGACACTCGGTCGGTTCGCCATGTACAATCGTGTTCAGCATAGGCATTTGATACGCGTCGCAGACACGAACAACCAGCCCCATTGTTGTTCATTGCATCAACGGATAAATTGACCCGTCAGGAGGTCGCCCATGTCGCAAGACGTCGATATTCAAAGTCAAATTGCACAAACTGTCGTGCTGCTGCGCAAAAAGCTGGGCGTGCGCGACGCGACCTTGGCGGCATCCATAAAACGCGCCAAGCGGCGATTGCCGCGCAGCGTGTACAAGCAAGCTTTGGTTTTGGCCGATGCCGAGAAGCTGATGGGTCACCCGAAACTTCGACTGACCATGGACAGTCCAAAACTGCATCGGGCGTCGGACGAGGTTCAGGCCCATCTCAAAGCGATCAATCTTGCAGATCGTCGCTTGGGTTGGTTTCTGAGTTTCTTGGGTTCAGTGGCGCTTGGCCTTTTGGCCTTGGCGGCACTCGCCCTCGTGGTACTTCGGTGGCGCGGCTATTTGTAGATTCACATTAAGATCTAGTTGTAAGTTATAGATTGTAAATAAAAACGGCGCCGCAGAGGGCGCCGATTTCGATGTTTCAATCTGCAATCAAAGGTTCGGATAGATCGGGAAACGCGCGCAAAGCTCGGCGACTTCGGCTTTGACCTTTGCCTCGACCTCGGCATTGCCTTCTTCGCCATTGGCGGCCAAACCGTCGACCACTTCGATGATCCAGTCCGCGATCTGGCGGAACTCGCCCTCACCAAAGCCGCGGGTCGTCCCGGCAGGTGAGCCCAGACGGATGCCCGAGGTGATGGTCGGTTTTTCCGGATCAAACGGCACACCGTTCTTGTTGCAGGTGATGTGGGCCCGGCCCAAAGCCTTCTCGGTTGCATTGCCCTTGACGCCTTTGGGCCGCAGATCGACCAGCACCACATGGGTATCGGTGCCATGGGTCACGGTGTCCAGACCGCCTTTGATCAGTTGATCCGACAAAGCCTGCGCGTTGGTTACGACCTGCTTAATATAGTCCTTGAACGCGGGTTGCAGCGCCTCGCCAAAGGCAACCGCCTTGCCCGCGATCACGTGCATAAGCGGGCCGCCCTGAATGCCGGGGAAGATCGCCGAGTTCACTTTCTTGGCGATGTCTTCATCATTGGTCAGGATCATGCCACCACGCGGACCACGCAGGGTCTTGTGCGTGGTGGTGGTCGCCACGTGGGCGTGCGGGAATGGCGAGGGGTGTTCGCCAGCCGCAACCAGACCGGCAAAGTGCGCCATATCTACGTGCAGATACGCGCCGACCATATCTGCGATCTCGCGCATGCGGGCAAAGTCGATCTGACGCGGGATGGCGGAACCACCGGCGATGATCAGCTTGGGGTTATGCTCCTTGGCCAGTGCCTCGACCTGATCGTAGTCCAGCATGTTGTCTTGCTTGCGCACACCGTATTGCACCGCGTTGAACCACTTGCCCGACTGGTTCGGGCGCGCGCCGTGCGTCAGGTGACCGCCCGCGTCCAGCGACATACCCAGAATGGTGTCACCGGGCTGGATCAGCGCCTGAAACACGCCCTGGTTCGCCTGAGAGCCCGAGTTCGGTTGAACATTGGCAAAGCCGCAACCAAACAGCTCTTTCGCGCGGTCGATGGCCAGGTTTTCGGCGATGTCGACGAACTGACAGCCGCCATAGTAGCGACGACCGGGATAGCCTTCGGCATATTTGTTGGTCATGACCGAGCCCTGCGCCTCCATCACGGCGGCAGAGACGATGTTCTCGGACGCGATCAGTTCGATCTCGTCGCGCTGACGGCCCAGTTCAGAGGTAATCGAGCCAAACAGCTCGGGGTCACGGTCGGCGAGGGACTGGGTGAAGAAACCGGTATCACGAAGATTGGCGTTCATATGCGCTCCGCATGGCTGGGGTGTGTTTGGCGGATTTCCTATAGGAAACTGAATGCGGGCAAAAGGCTGTAAAACGACGATTTGCTCTGCTGCGGCGTCAAGTCTGGTGAAATGCGGAAAGGTATGTTTGTTTCGGAACCAAATGTATTGCACCGGAAACCGGAATTGATGACCCAGAGAATCGCTTTTCTCGCCAGCGATGCGGATGTCGCGCAGACCGCGCGTGATGCTTTGATTGCGCGCTATGGTAACGCAGCCCCGCGGGATGCCGATGTTGTGGTCGCGCTGGGCGGGGATGGGTTCATGCTCCGCACGTTGCACAATATCCAGCATCTGAACACACCGGTCTACGGGATGAACCGAGGCACCATCGGATTCCTGATGAACGAGTATGGGGATACTGACCTTCTGGCGCGCCTTGAGGCCGCCGAAGAAGAGGTTATCAACCCGCTTGCCATGACCGCGATGGATCAATCGGGTAAAACCCATGAGGCTTTGGCGATCAACGAGGTCTCGCTCCTGCGGGCGGGGCCGCAGGCGGCGCGTCTGAGGATCAGTGTCGATGGGCGGGTCCGGCTGGCCGAACTTGTGTGCGACGGAGCGCTATTGTCCACGCCTGCGGGCTCTACGGCTTACAACTACTCGGCGCACGGGCCGATCCTGCCGATCGGTGCGGATGTCCTGGCCCTGACGGCCATCGCTGCTTTCCGACCGCGGCGTTGGCGCGGTGCGTTGTTACCCAAAACGGCTCAGGTCCGATTCGATGTGCTAAACGCGGACAAGCGCCCGGTTATGGCTGACGCCGATTCGATATCGATTCCCGATATCGACTGGGTCGAGATTCGCTCCGAACCTGCCGTTCAGCACCGTATTCTGTTCGACCCCGGGCACGGGCTGGAAGAACGTCTGATATCCGAGCAATTTACGTGAATTTTGCTGACCGCGAAATTTTCTTGCTCAAATGTGATCCAGTTCACATGCATCAAACTAAGCTTTTGTTAATCTCAAATTGCCCGGAGAACACGCCCAGGTGGAAGTGAGTGGCCATCTAACGGTGTTTTCGAAATGGTTGCGCAGTTTACGCGCTGGCGAGGGTGGGTGGTGCTACGCTCGTCATCAGAAATCCGGGCATATTTTAGTATGCGGACCCCGGGCAAAAACCCGGGGTCTATTTTCGTTCAGGCCGACATTTCGTTGGCCATTTTGTTCCACAGAATCGGTCCCATCTGCCCCACGCGATCTTCAATAGCGATGGCTGCGTCGACGGCCATGTCCTCGCGCCACCGGCGTGCTGCGATCTGGATATTGATAGGCTGCGGCCCATTTGGCAGCGCCGCCAAGCCTGCGGGAACACAGGCGGCAGGAAGCCCCAGGAAATTCATGGCATAGGAATAGACGGCGCAGCCCAGAACCTCGTGCACGCCCTCGGCCCCTTCGGTGTCGCGGTCGGGCTTGAAGAAGGGCTGCGGCAGGAAAGGGGACAGGACCAGAGGATAGTCCTGCATGAACAGTGACCATTCACGCGCGTAAAAGCTGCGTTGTGCCATCATGCCGATCAGATCCGTCCCGGTGATTGGCGGGAACTCCTGAAAATAGACGTCGAATATGTCGCGGATGGTCTGGGATCCCGCAGCTTCGATATCTCCTTTGAGCAGTGTCAGAACTTCGCCCATCAAAGCGCGGTATCCGGCGCGGCCGCATTCGAAAACATCAGGCGGATCGACATCGTCCACCACATAACCCGCATCGATCAAAGCGTCACGCGCTGTTTCCAACGCCTTGTTGACCTCGGGGTGGAGGGCATATCCGAAGGTATTGCGCGTAAACGCCACTTTGACCGGATTTGTCAGTCGTTCGCCATGCCACGGTAAAGGCACATGGAACGGATCACGCGGGTCTGTAGAAATCAGGCTGGGCATAGACAGATGCAAGTCTTTTGCGGACCGGGTTATTAAACCCTGCACCGACATGGATTGGGCCAACATTCCCCGTTCGGCGCTTTGGCTCGGATTGAATGCCGGGACGCGCCCAAGACCCGGTTTCACCGTCACTGCACCGTTCGCAGCCGCTGGAAAGCGCAGGCTACCGCCGATGTCATTGCCATGCGCCAACGCGCCGATCCCGGCCATGACCGACGCACCGGCCCCACCCGATGATCCCCCCGGCGAGATATGCCGCCCCCAAGGGTTATGCGTGCGCCCATGAAGCGGGTTGTCGGTGTCGGCGCGGAATGAGAATTCTGGCGTGTTCGTGCGCCCAATCACAACAGCACCAGCGTTTTGCAGATTCGCCACAACCGGCGCATCACCGCGCGCGATTACATCTTTCAAGGCAACAACGCCGTTCGTGGTCGCGTGGCCCGTTTGATCGACATTAATTTTGATCGTCACCGGCACGCCATGCAGAGGGCCGGGTTCCGCGCCCTGCGCCACTGCTTTGTCCAGATCGCGTGCGCGGGTCAGAGCCTCGGTGCTCAGGTCTTCGACGACGGCGTTCAGGTCTGGATTGACCTCATGCATTCGGTCGATCGAGGACGTCACGGCGTCTTCGGCGCTGATCTCTTTGCTGCGGGTCAGGGCGGTCAGTTCTGTGGCGGTCAGTCGCCAGATATCACTGGATGTCATAGGGCCTCACTGTCTTGGGTCAGACAGTAGAGGCCCGGTGACAGGTTGCAAGGGGCGGGTCTGAGCGCGGCCCGCCGTTGTTCTATTTTCCGGCGTAGCCGATCATTTTAAGGGCATCCGTGATTTCGTCCAGAATGGCCGGATCGTCGATGGTTGCGGGCATCTTGTAGTCCTTGCTGTCCGCAATCGAAACCATCGTGCCGCGCAGGATTTTGCCCGACCGGGTCTTCGGCAATCGATCCACCACGACGGCCTGTTTGAATGCGGCAACGGGCCCGATCTTTTCGCGCACCAGCTTGACTACGTCCTGAACGACCTCTGTGTGATCGCGCTCGCAACCTGCGTTCAAACACAGGAAGCCGACAGGCATCTGCCCTTTCAGTTGATCGGTGACGCCGATGACGGCGCATTCGGCGACGTCAGGATGGGCGGCCAGAACTTCCTCCATCCCACCAGTGGACAAGCGGTGGCCTGCAACGTTGATCACGTCATCGGTGCGCGCCATGATATAAAGGTACCCGTCTTCGTCAATCATCCCCGCATCCCCGGTTTCATAGTAACCGGGGAAATGGTTGAGGTAGGAATCCCTGAACCGCTCTTCGGCGTTCCACAAGTTCGGGAGCGTCCCTGGGGGCAAGGGCAGTTTGACCGCAATCGCGCCCAACTCCCCCGGTTTCATCGGATGTCCGCCCTCGTCAAGGATCTGAACGTCATAGCCAGGCATCGGTTTGGCTGGCGAGCCGAGTTTGATCGGCAATTCCTCGATTCCCAGCGGGTTGCCCGCGATGGTCCATCCGGTTTCGGTTTGCCACCAATGGTCGATCACCGGAACCTTCAACGCGGTTCGTGCCCATTCGATCGTGTCCGGATCGGCGCGCTCACCCGCAAGGAATAGTGCCCTAAGGTGTGACAGGTCGTATTTCCCGATCAGCTCGCCCTTCGGGTCTTCGCGTTTGACGGCGCGGATCGCGGTGGGGGCGGTGAAGAAGCTTTTGACCTTGTGTTCGGAAATGACGCGCCAAAACGTGCCTGCATCTGGCGTTCCGACCGGTTTACCTTCGAACACGATGGTGGTGTTGCCATGGATCAGAGGGGCGTAACAGATGTATGAATGCCCCACGACCCAGCCCACATCGGAAGCCGCCCAGAACACGTCGCCCGGATCGACGTCATAGATGTTTTTCATCGTCCAGTTCAGCGCCACAAGATGACCCGCTGTGGGCCGCACGACGCCTTTGGGCGATCCGGTCGTACCGGAGGTGTAGAGGATATAGGCCGGATGGTTCCCATCGACGGGGACACACTCGGCGGGCTCCACCCCGTACTGGAACCCGTGCCAATTGAAATCGCGCCCTTCGATCAGTTGCGCAACCTCTTGTTCGCGCTGAAAAATAACGCAGAAATCGGGCTTGTGGTCGGCCAAGTCAATCGCGCCGTCCAGCAGCGGTTTGTAATGCACAACGCGGCCCGGTTCCATCCCGCAGGAGGCGGCGATGATCGCCTTGGGCTTGGCGTCGTCAATCCGCACGGCCAATTCGTTGCTGGCAAACCCGCCAAAGACCACCGAATGCACCGCACCCAGCCGCGCGCAGGCCAGCATCGCCTCAAGCGCTTCGGGGATCATCGGCATGTAAATGATGACCCGGTCGCCTTTCTCGACACCCTTTGCCCGCAACGCTCCGGCCAGAGTGGCGACGCGGTTGCGCAATTCGACATACGAGATTTCACGCTTGGTGTGGGTGATCGGGCTATCGTAAATGATTGCCGTCTGCTCACCGCGGCCGTTCTCGACGTGGCGGTCCACGGCGTTCCAACAGGTGTTCACCTTGGCGTCACAGAACCATTCATAGAGCGGGGCGTTGTCGTCAAACAGCGCCTTGGTCGGAGATTGAACCCAGTCGATCCCTTTTGCAGCTTCCATCCAGAAGGCTTCCGGATCTGATTTCCAGCTCTGATAAACGTCCTGATAGGCCATGGCAGCCTCCTCCTCAAATTCCCTGTTCAGTGTGTTAGGCGTCCGGGCCGCATGCGGCAAGCAGCGGAAATGACGGCGCGTCAGTTTATCGCAAAATCTTTGCAACTTGCCCGGTTTTAACCCGTATTGCTTTGCAAAACAGGAATTTTTGTCGTGTATTCTCGATCAATCTACAAGCTTTTGCAAATGTGCAAAGTTCTTGGCTCGCAGAAAAAAGCCCGCCCAGAAACGGGGCGGGGCATCCACAATCAGCGTCTGCGGCAGCCGCGCTAGCCGTAGTGCGCAACCGGTGTTCCGGCGATGGCGGCCATATTCAACAACCCTCGGGCTGTGATGGACGGCGTCACAATGTGCGCCTTGTTGCCCATTCCCATGAGGATCGGGCCAACCTCAAGTCCGTCGGCCTTCATCTTAAGGATATTGCGTACACCGCTGGCTGCATCGGCATGGGCAAAGATCAAGACATTTGCTGCGCCTTCCAGACGGGAATTCGGGAAGATCCGCGACCGCAGCTCTGGGTCAAGCGCAAGATCCAGGTTCATCTCGCCTTCGTAGGTGAAATCGCGCGGTTCAGAATCCAGAATATCAAGCGCAGCGCGCAGACGTTTGCCGGATCCTTCGGCCTGATTGCCGAATTGCGACTGCGAGCAAAACGCGATCTTGGGAGTCAAGCCAAAGCGGCGCACATGTCGGGCCGCGCCGATCGTGGATTCCGCCAGATCAGCGGGCGTCGGCAGTTGCCGCACATGCGTATCGGCGATGAACAGGGGACCATCTTCCAAAATCATCAGCGACAAGGCGCCGTGGGGGCGAATATCACCGGCACTCAGAATTTGTTCGACATAGTTCAGGTGCCAGCGATATTCACCGAACGTACCGCAGATCATACTATCGGCATCGCCCCGTTGCACCGCAATGGCCGCAATCGCAGTGTTGTTTGTCCGCAGAATGGCCTTGGCCAGATCCGGCGTCACACCCCGGCGTTGCATGATTTCGTGATACGACGTCCAGTAATCATAGTAGCGCGGGTCGTCTTGCGGATTCACCATCTGGAAGTCCTTGCCGGGGCGGACGGTCAGACCCAACCGCTCGCACCTGGCGATGATCACATCGGGACGACCGATCAGGATCGGAGTTTCAGTCGTTTCTTCCAACACGGCCTGAGCAGCGCGCAGAACCCGTTCATCTTCGCCTTCGGCAAAAACGATCCGGCGGGATGCGGCGGCGGCTGCTTCAAAGACCGGACGCATGATCAAGGCGGATTTGAACACGGTCTGGTTGAGGCGTTCTTTATACGCCTCGATATCTGCGATTGGGCGTTTGGCTACGCCGCTTGCCATCGCAGCCTTTGCAACCGAGGACGACACGACCCCCACAAGGCGCGGGTCAAAGGGTTTCGGGATCAGATAATCCGGCCCAAAGGTCAATTGCTCGCCCTTATATGCGGCGGCAGCCTCGGCGCTGGTTGTGGCACGCGCCATGTCCGCGATTCCGTCCACACAGGCAATCTGCATCTCGTCATTGATCTCGGTTGCGCCGACATCCAAGGCGCCTCGGAAGATGAATGGAAAGCATAGCACGTTGTTGACTTGATTGGGAAAATCGCTGCGGCCGGTGGCAATGATCGCGTCCGGAGCGACCTCTCGTGCGGCGTCCGGCAGAATTTCGGGCGTTGGATTGGCCAGCGCAAAGATGATCGGGCGTTTCGCCATTTTCGCAACCATCTCGGGCTTTAGCACGTTCGGCCCGCTGAGACCGAGGAACAGATCGGCGTCTCCAATCACATCGTCCAGCGTGCGCAAATCCGACTTCTGCGCGAACTGGTCTTTGTGCGGGTTCATATCTTCGGCACGGCCTTCGTAAACCAGGCCATGGATATCGCACAGCCAGATATTCTCGCGCTTGACGCCCAGCTTGACCAACATGCTTAGGCAGGCGATCCCCGCAGCGCCACCCCCGGTCGAGACCACTTTGATGTCTTCGAACTTTTTGCCTGCGACATGCAGCGCATTCTTGGCAGCCGCGCCCACAACGATTGCCGTGCCATGCTGATCATCATGGAAAACAGGGATATTCATCCGTTCCCGGCAGATTTTCTCGACGACGAAACAGTCCGGGGCCTTGATGTCTTCAAGGTTGATTGCGCCGAATGTTGGTTCCAGCGCGCAAACAATATCGGCCAGCTTTTCAGGATCGGGTTGGTCGACCTCGATATCAAAACAGTCGATGCCTGCGAATTTCTTGAACAGAACGGCCTTGCCTTCCATCACCGGCTTTGAAGCCAGCGCGCCGATATTGCCCAGCCCCAAGACCGCAGTCCCGTTCGAGACCACTGCAACTAGATTGCCGCGCGCGGTGTATAGCTCGGCATTATGCGGGTCAGCTTTGATCTCGAGGCTGGCTTCGGCCACGCCTGGTGAATAGGCGCGGGCCAGATCACGTCCATTGGCCATCGGTTTCGTGGCTTTGATCTCAAGCTTTCCAGGTTTTGGATGGGCGTGATACTCAAGCGCGGCCTGCCGCAGGCTGGGTGTGTCAGACATTGGCTAATGAACTCCCTTCCGAAATATGATTGAGGGTTAAACTATTTCTTTGGGCTTGGCTACGCCGCGTCATCCAAGTTTTGAATGTGATCGTCAGATTGGCTCTGGTTGATTTTCGTCGCAAAACTTTTACATTGCCGAACCTTGGAAAACCGCATTTCATCAATAGGCGCGACGGCAGGAATGGCTCTTAAGGAACACACGACTCACAGCGGTATCCAACCGGTGAGATCCGGCAATTTTGGCATTGACCGTACCGGGTTTCGTGCAGCGATTGTTCTGGCTGTGGTGATTTTGTGCGCGGTGGCGATATGGCCAATTCAGGCGGCGGCTTTCAATCAGGAAGGCGGCCTTATCGAAACGATTTCGGCGGCCGCTTTGTTTACCGCTGGCGTGGTAGCGCTTGTCCGATATCGAGGGGTCCAACGGCTTTATATTGGCCTAGTATTGCTCCTTTTGGCCGAGCGTGAGTTGGAGGCAGAGATCTATGCCGAAGACAGCCTGCCGTTTCTGCTGTTGAACGGGCTGGACCAGCTTTTGGACATGACGGTTTTACGCGTTGCGCTGGCCGTTGTGATCCTCGGAGGATTTGTTTGGCACGGCGTCCCAAATGCGTGGCGCGCCCTGAAACTGCGCGCCCCATTTTTGTTGGTTTTCTTTCTCGCTGGGTTTTCCGCATTCGTTGCGCAAGTGCTCGAGGAAGTCAGCAGCGCTTTCGATCAGGGTATGTCCGAAATCATGATCGCGCGCCTGTTTGTTCTGGAAGAAACGCTTGAGATGTTCTTTTCGATTGGCATTTTGGCCGCTGTTCTGATCGGATGGCCAAAAACCAAGACCGAAGAGAAATCCAATGACCAACAGCCAGACCCGCGCTGAAATCCGCTTGCCAACGCAGGAACTACGCGAAGATATTCCGTTCTTCACCAAGGTGCTGGGCATGCGGATGGATATGATTTATCCGGCAGACGATCCACGCACCGCTGTGTTTTCAGGGCATGGATTGCGGGTGCGCATCGAAAAGGATGCGCCTGAAAGCCCTGGCACCCTTCGCATCCTGACCGACAATCCGGACGGGTTCGCAGACGGTAAGCGCGCCCTTGTTGCCCCAAACGGAACGCGGGTTGAGATCGATGAATTAAACCCGCCGATGGTGATGCCCGACACGGTGCATTCCTTTGTCGTACGCAGGCTCAAGGATCAGGCGCCGTGGATCATCGGGCGCGCCGGGATGCACTACCGCGATCTGGTGCCGGATCGGCTGGGCGGCTCGATCATCGCAAGTCATATCCGCATTCCCGATGGCGGGCCGGTGCCGGACATGGTGCATTTCCACAAGGTCGGGTTTCAGCT
This sequence comes from Ruegeria sp. AM2, assembly GCF_056540685.1. Classification (NCBI taxonomy): domain Bacteria; kingdom Pseudomonadati; phylum Pseudomonadota; class Alphaproteobacteria; order Rhodobacterales; family Roseobacteraceae; genus Ruegeria; species Ruegeria sp. AM2. The sequence continues at coordinate 286,822 of NZ_JBQFXE010000002.1, forward strand.
GATCTTTTGCATCCACGGCTGGGTGGACGTGGTCTATGAGGATCAGGGCGACAAGATGCGTCTGACGGCGGGTGATTGCTTTATCCAACCGCCGGAAATCCGCCACCGCGTGCTAGAGGCTTCGGACAACGTTCAGGTGATCGAGATCGGTGTCCCCGCCGAGCATGTCACCGAGATTGACCACGAGATGGAATTGCCGACGCCTCACTACCGTCCGGACCGGGAATGGGACGGGCAAAAGTTCGTCTTCAATCAGGCCGAAGGGGCAAACTGGGTGCCGTTCCGCCTTCCGGGCTATATCTGTCGTGATACGACGATTGCCGAAAACACTCAGGGCGTGGCCGGGGTGCAGGTTGTACGCAAAGGGCAGGGCAAGCCGCAATGGGCCGCCCATGATACCGATATCCACTTCACCTTCGTCATGAATGGCTCGGTCACGCTACAGGGTGAGGGGCGCGACCCATTCCCGTTGGAACAGGGCGACGCCTTCGTGATCCCTCCGGGGATGCGCACGCGTCTGGCGGACCCATCAGACGATGTGGAATTGCTTGAGGTCACGCTGCCCGGCACGTTCAACACGACGCTGGGCTAAGAATTGCTGCGCTCAGGGCTTCACCTTGGCGCGCCGTTTCAATAGAACTGAGTTTTCCTGACCGGATGATCAAAAATTGGGGAATCGCCATGAGCCTGAAAGACGCAGCCCTCTTAGTCCGCGAAAACGCCTATGCGCCCTATTCGAATTTCAAAGTTGGTGCGGCGGTTCGATCCGCAAGCGGAACGGTTTATGGCGGGTGCAACGTCGAAAACGTTGCCTATCCCGAAGGCACCTGCGCCGAGGCCGGGGCGATTGCCGCCATGGTCGCCGCAGGAGAGCAGGAACTGACCGAGGTCTATGTGGTCGCCTCGTCCGCTCAGCCCGTTCCGCCCTGCGGGGGCTGCCGTCAGAAACTGGCGGAATTTGGCAAGCGCGAGGTCAAGGTCACGCTGGCGTCGCTCGACGGGACCGAGACAGAGACCACCATCGGCGATCTGCTGCCGGGGGCTTTCGGCGCCTCACATATGGAGTGAGACATGGACGCCCGCTCAATCATTGCCAAACTGCGTCGGAATGACGTCCCGACTGCGGATGAACTGACCTGGTTCGCGCAAGGTTTGGCCGATGGCGGCGTCAGTGATGCGCAGGCCGGGGCTTTTGCGATGGCCGTTTGCATGGGTGGTCTGGGCGCGCGAGGTCGCGCGGATCTGACGGTTGCGATGCGCGACAGCGGCGACGTTCTGACATGGGGCGTGGACGGACCGGTGATCGACAAACACTCGACCGGCGGGGTGGGTGACAGCGTCAGCCTTGTGTTGGCCCCTGCACTGGCCGAGCTTGGGGCCTTTGTGCCCATGATTTCAGGCCGCGGGTTGGGCCACACAGGCGGCACGCTGGATAAGCTTGAGGCCATTCCCGGCGTTACCACGCAGATCGGGCAGGACCGTCTGGCGCAGATTCTGCGCGAAACAGGAGCGGCCATTGTTGGGGCTACAGGGCAGATCGCACCTGCGGACAAGCGCCTTTATGCGATCCGGGATGTGACGGCGACGGTCGAAAGTCTTGACCTGATCACCGCCTCGATCCTCTCCAAGAAACTGGCCGCCAGTCCGGATGCTTTGGTGCTGGATGTCAAAGTCGGTAGCGGTGCTTTCATGAAAACGCATGAAGATGCGCGAAAGCTGGCGCAGGCCCTTACCGAAACCGCAAACGCCGCTGGGTGTCGCACCTCGGCCGTGATTACCGATATGAATCAGCCTCTGGCCCCTGCGCTGGGCAATGCGCTGGAAATCTGTGAGGTCATGAAGGTTCTGACCGAAGGGCACGCCGCGCCGTTAGCTGAGATATCCGCCGAGTTGGGCGGTGTTTTGCTGGCCGATGCCGGGGTTTATCCGACCATCGACGAAGGCCGCAAAAAACTGGCTGATGTCATCCGGGACGGGCGGGCGGCTGAACGGTTTGGTCGCATGTTAGCCGCGGTGGGTGCTCCGCTGCACTTTGTCGAGAACTGGTCACGCTACTTGCCCGAAGCGAGCGTCATTCTTGAGGTTCCCGCCCCAGAGGCCGGCTATGTCGCTGAAATGGACGGTGAGGCCTTGGGCCTTTCGGTCGTCGCGCTGGGCGGCGGGCGGCAAGTTGAGGATGACGTGATCGATCCCGCCGTGGGCATTTCCGATATCGCGCGGCTGGGGACCAAGGTCGAAAAGGGAGCGCCGCTGGCGGTGATCCACGCTGCCCGTGAAGACGCCGCGCAGCAGGCTGCTCAGACGGTGTTGCGCGCTGTGAGGATTGCACCCGAAAGCCCTTCATTGCCGGGCATCGTGCATGAAAGGATCACCCCGTGAGCCGTGCTTTTTTGGTGGTGATGGATTCGGTCGGTATCGGCGGGGCACCGGACGCGGACCAGTTCTTCAACGGCGGGGTGCCCGATACCGGTGCAAACACGCTGGCTCATATCGCGCAGGCCTGTGCCGAGGGACGGGCCGAGGATGGCCGTTCAGGTCCGCTGCACCTGCCCAATCTGGACGCGCTGGGGCTGGGCGCTGCAACCCGTCTGGCCTCGGGCGCGGAAACGCCGGGGCTGGAGGGAGAAACCACCGGCCTGTGGGGCTGCGCGCGGGAACATTCGCCGGGCAAGGACACGCCGTCGGGGCATTGGGAACTGGCTGGTTTGCCGGTGCCTTGGGACTGGCATTATTTTCCTGACAGGACCCCATCTTTCCCCACCAACCTCAGCCGGGCCGCTGCCGAGGCCGCCGGAACCGATGGCATTCTGGGTGATTGCCACGCCTCCGGCACCGCGATCATCGCGGAGCTGGGGGCCGAGCATATGCGCTCCGGCTGGCCGATCTGCTACACGTCCGCCGACAGTGTTTTCCAGATCGCAGCTCACGAAGAGAGCTTTGGTCTGGACCGCTTACTGGACATGTGCCGAACGTTGGCACCGCGCTTGCACGACATGAAAGTGGGTCGCGTCATTGCTCGACCCTTCGTGGGAACACCGGAAGAAGGGTTTACCCGCACCACGAACCGTAAGGATTTCGCCATCCTGCCGCCCGCGCCGGTTTTGACCAACTGGGCGCAGGATGCCGGGCGGCGCGTTCATGCGGTGGGCAAGATCGGTGACATCTTCTCGATGCAGGGGATCGACACGCTGCGCAAAGGCTCGGACGCCGAGCTGATGCGGCACCTTTCTGATCTTGTTGACGAAGCCGAAGATGGCAGCCTGACCTTCGCCAATTTCGTAGAGTTCGACAGCCTTTACGGCCACCGTCGTGATATCAGCGGTTATGCCCGCGCGCTGGAATGGTTCGACCGTGAGATCGGTGCACTCATAGCGCGTCTGCAGCCCGGAGACCTGATGCTGCTGACCGCCGACCATGGCAACGATCCCAGCTGGATCGGCACTGACCACACGCGCGAACAAGTGCCCGTTCTGATCGCAGGGCAGGGCACGGGCCAGATCGGCGCGGTCAATTTTGCCGATGTTGCGGCCAGTATCGCCCATCACCTGAACATCCCGGCGCAAGGGCCGGGGCGGAGTTTCCTATGAGTGTCGCAGACCTTCCCAAGATCGAATTGCACCTGCACCACGAAGGGGCGGCCCCGCCCGCCTTCATCCGACAACTGGCGCATGAAAAAAAGATCGACCTGAGTGGGATATTCAAATCAGACGGCAGCTATGACTTCCGCGATTTCGCGCATTTTCTCAGCGTCTACGAAGCCGCCTGCGAAGTTCTGAAGACGCCCGAGGATTTTCGTCGGCTGACACTGGCGATCCTTGAAGAAAGCGCTGCAAACGGCGTTGTTTATTCAGAAACCTTCCTCAGCCCGGATTTCTGCGGCGGCGGCGATCTGCACGCCTGGCGTGATTACCTGACGGCCATTCAGGACGCGGCGGATGAGGCTGAGCGCAAATTCGATATCACATTGCGCGGGGTCGTCACTTGCGTCCGCCACTTTGGCCCCGAACAGGCCAAGCGCAGCGCGTTTTGCGCAGCGGAAACCGCCGGAAGCTGGATCACCGGCTTTGGCATGGGCGGCAACGAAGCCACAGGGTCTCAGGGAGATTACAAATGGGCCTTTGACTGCGCCCGTGAGGCCGGGTTGCGCCTGACGACCCATGCTGGCGAATTTGGCGGGCCAGAAAGTGTACGCGACGCGATCCGTGATCTCGACGTTGAACGCGTGGGCCACGGCGTGCGCGCTATTGAAGACCCCGACCTGATCCGCGAGGTCGTGGACCGGGAGATAACGCTTGAGGTCTGTCCGGGTTCGAATGTGGTCCTCGGCCTGTTTCCGGATTTTGCATCCCATCCGATCGCCAAACTGCGTGACGCGGGCGTCAAAGTCACCGTCTCGACCGATGATCCGCCGTTTTTCCACACCACAATGCGGCGCGAATATGAGATGTTGGCCCAGGCCTTCGGCTGGGACGCCGAGGATTTTGCGGCGCTGAACGAAAACGCCCTGAACGCGGCTTTTTGCGATGAAGAGACCCGCGCGCGGGTCAAGACAAGACTGGAGAAAACATGAGCGAACACCTGACCGTCGTTGACCACCCGCTGGTGCAGCACAAACTGACGCTCATGCGGGACAAGGGCACATCCACCGCGTCCTTCCGGCAGTTGCTGCGCGAAATCACGCTGTTGCTGGCCTATGAGGTCACGCGTGAATTGAAACTGACCACCCGCCATATCGAAACCCCGATGGAGGAGATGGACGCCCCGATTCTGGCAGGCAAGAAACTTGCGCTTGTGTCGATCCTGCGCGCAGGCAACGGGATGTTGGACGGGGTGCTAGAATTGGTTCCGTCCGCTCGCGTCGGCTTTGTGGGGCTCTACCGGGACGAAGAAACGCTGAAGCCCGTACAGTATTATTTCAAAGCACCCGAAGGGCTGAAGGACCGTTTGGTCATTGCCGTGGACCCGATGCTGGCCACCGGCAACAGCTCGGCTGCTGCGATTGATTTGCTGAAAGAGGCCGGTGCCACCGATATCCGGTTCCTGTGCCTGCTGGCCGCCCCCGAGGGCGTGGCGCGCATGAAAGAGGCACATCCGGATGTTCATATCGTGACGGCGTCTCTGGACCGGGAACTGAACTCCAAAGGCTATATCATGCCGGGTCTGGGCGATGCCGGAGACCGGATGTTCGGAACAAAGTAGCCGAGGCTAACCGCCGCAAATGTTTTGCAGCCGGACCCAGTCGCGGTCCGGCAGCACTTGTTCCAGCGTGCGACCGGCCATCGGGTCGGCTTCGATCAAGCCAATGACGGTTTCTCCGGTCACGTCACGCGCGTAGGCATAGGGCGTTGAGGGCAGGGCGGCTTGCGCAAACACTGCCAAAAGCTCTTCGTCGGTGAGCTTACGTTGTGGGGTCGCCAACACTTCCTCGGTATAGGCGTCGACGATTTCCGAGGTGAGGCCCCCGGTTGTCAGCAATCGGAATGCAGCCGTCGGGCCGGTTCGGTCCAGTAAGTCATCCAGGGGGTCCTGGCTTTCTGCCCGCGCGCGTGCCGCGATGACGTATCCAGCGGCCACGGCAGGGTCTTCATGATCTTCGACCAGTGCCCGATTCAGCAAAACAGTGTTGCCAGGCAGGCTGAGGCTATCCGGAACGCCCGCCGGAAGAATGACAACCTGCCGGACACCGGTGCGCCGGGCCAGACGGTCAAGCGACTCCTGAGCCTCATCCGATGCACACGCCTTGCCCGAAACCCGCTCGATACGGCGAAGCACGGCTTCACCGATTTCCTGCCGTTTGATATCGGGGACAACGGCGACCACGTGGCGCTGAAGGGCGTTGGGCAGCCAAAACAAAAGTAGAGCCAGCACTGCCACAACAACGCCGCCAACGCTGGCCCAGCGCAGACGACCTGGGTGGGGCCGAGATCGTTCGATCGCGCGCTGCAACTTGTCGATGGCTTCGACCATGGTTGTCTCGGATTCGGCAAGCTCAAGTGTTTCGCCGGGATCACCGTCCGGATTGTAGGTCGCCGGGAACGCGCCCGGATTCTGGCGTTCAACAGCGGCCAGCGACCAATGAGTCAGCGCTCGATCATTGAAATCCGAAATCGTAAGTGTCGCCTCGCCGATAGAAACCACAACCTCACGCCGCTGGTCATCGGGTGAAGGGCGCCACAGGCCAGTGGCCTCGATCCGCTGATACTGTTTGAGTGCCGTCATGGTTCAATGCTGCTCGGTATTCTTTTGCTCTGTCTTAACATGTGGACTTCGCGCCGCGCAAACCTGTTGAGCGGGCCGCGACGGCTGCAGAATCAACCTAGCCCGTTGCTGTGAGTTGGACCTGATGTTTCCAATTTGAGGTAAAAGCCATGCAAACCACCTGCTTTGTTTGGAAAAAGCGCTCTAAATATGGCGAAATCGGCGCAATCAAGCTGCAAATATGGCAAAGATGAGGCGAAATGAGGCAAAAAAGCCTAATCCTTCTGTCTGTCTGAAGGTGCCAAAAAGGGGGTGCGGCACGTGTTGAATTTAGTGAGTGTTTCTGGTTTTTCGCATAACGCCGAAGGTGATCGAATAAATTTGGCCGCGACTTCGGTACCGGCTTGCCGGGGTGGGCTTTTTTATGGAACCAAAGTTGCGACCACGGGTGGGTGGACATTAGCAGAACGGCTGAGATCGGGTGATCTGGTGCGAACTGCGGATAACGGGTTTCAGGCCATTCGGCGGGTATGTGTTGATCAGATTACTGTGCCGGTTGGTGAAACGCGTCCGGGGCATCTGCCGGTGCTGGTATCAGCGCGTGTCGCCAACAATGGGCACCCGGTTTGGCTGATGCCCGAACAAGGCGTGGCGGTCAAAGCCTCAAACCTGGGGCGGGACGGTGACTTGGCGATCGTACCGGCGCGAATGCTCAGCGGAATGAGTGGGATCACGTCCAGTGCCCCGGCGCAGAGTTTCGACGTTGTTTCCCTGTTCTTCGACAATGATGAGGTCGTCTTTATCGAAGGCGGCTTTCAGGCATATTGCGCGGCAGGCAGGGTGCCCGCGTCGCACGCACGTTCCGAGCCTGGATACAAAGTTGTCGGGTCCGATCATGCAGACGCCGACGTGCAAGCCGCTGTTCAACAGGCCGAAGTTTCCGCGTTTGTGAGCCCCGCGGTTGCTCTGCCCGCACCAACCTTGCCTGAACCGGTTGTCCCGATCCGTCCAAATATTGGCGTTCGGCGGCCCGGAAGACCGGGGCGGCCCACACTCTCGGCTTTATATTCATAGCCCTGGGACAGGGCTAACAATTCTCAAGAAAACGAAGCAGGCGCGTGGATCTACGCGCCTGCTCTTTTTGGATCAGGCTGCGGCTGCCTGCGGGGCGAAGCGGCCATAGAATGTCTGACCTTTGTCGGCCATCTCACGCAACAGCGGCGGGCAGGCAAAACGGTCACCGTATTGCGCGGCAAGTTGATCACACCGCTCGGCCGCGTAGGCTGCACCGATGATGTCGAGCCAGCTGAGCGGGCCACCGGACCAGGGGGCAAAACCCCAAGCCAGGATTGCGCCCACATCGGCTTCGCGGATGTCTTCCACAACGCCTTCTTCCAGAGCACGAACTGATTCCAGAACCTGTGCAAACATCAGGCGTTCCTGAACTTCGATCAGATCCGGCTGGTCTTCGGCACGCGGATATTTGTCCTGCAGCCCTTGCCAGAACCCTTGACGCTTGCCCTTTTCGTCATAGTCAAAGAAGCCAGCCTTGGATTTACGGCCCAGACGGCCTTGTTCTTCCATCCAGAAAATTAGATCGTCGGCGGCGCTTTCGGGATAGGCATCCCCCATTGCGGCTTTTGTCGCGCGGGCAATCTTGGCACCCAGATCAATCGAGGTTTCATCGGTCAAGGTAATCGGCCCTACCGGGAAGCCCAGTTGACGGGCGGCGTTGTCGATCAGCACGGGGCTGACGCCCTCGGTCACCATCCGCGCGCCTTCGTTCAGGTAGGGGATGATGCAGCGGTTGCAGTAGAAGAACCGCGCGTCATTGACCACAATCGGCGTCTTGCGGATCTGGCGCACATAGTCCAGCGCCTTGGCAACTGCGCGCGCGCCGGTTTCCTTGCCCTTGATGATCTCGACCAGGAACATCTTTTCGACCGGCGAGAAGAAGTGGATGCCGATGAACTGTTCGGGGCGCACGCTTGCCTTGGCCAGATCGGTGATCGGCAAGGTCGAGGTGTTCGAGGCAAAGATGCAATCCTCGGGGATGATCGCTTCGACCTTTTTGGTCATCTCGGCCTTGACGCCGACATCCTCGAACACAGCCTCGATGATCAAGTCACAGCCTTTCAGCTGTTCCACATCTGGGGTCGCAGTGATCCGGCCCAGCATGGCGGCTTTCTTGTCTTCGGTGACTTTGCCGCGCTTCATACCCTTGTCCAGATAGGCCTCGGTGTAGGCTTTACCTTTGTCGGCGGCGGCCTGATCACGGTCGATCAAAACAACCTCCATGCCGGCCTGCGCCGAGACCAGAGCGATACCGGCACCCATCATACCCGCGCCCAGAACGCCGATCTTCTTGACCGACTGATCGGGGATACCGGCGGGACGCACAGCACCTTTGTCCAGAGCTTCCTTGTTCAGGAACAATGAGCGGATCATGGCACCAGACGAAGGGTTCATCAGCACGGTAGTGAACCAGCGCGCCTCGATGCGGATGGCGGTGTCGAAATCGACCAGCGCGCCTTCGTAGACCGCGCTCAGCAGAGCCTTGGCGGCCGGGAAGGCGCCTTGGGTTTTGCCATGCACCATGGCCGAGGCGCCGACGAAATTCGGGAATCCTGCAGGGCTGTAGGGCGCGCCACCGGGCATTTTGTAGCCTTTCGCGTCCCACGGTTTGACCAGGTCGGTTTCCTTGGCGTTTAGAACCCACTCTTTCGCGGCGGCCATCGGGTCAGCCGCGATCTCGTCGATGTAACCCGCGCCCTTGGCCTTCTTGACGTCCAGCATCTTGCCTTCCAGCAGCAACGGAGCCGCGGCAATCGCGCCGACTTTGCGAACCATGCGCGTGGTGCCGCCCGCTCCGGGGAAGATGCCGACCATGATCTCGGGCAGGCCGTATTTTGCCTTGGGGTTCTCGCCGGCAAAGATGCGGTGGGTCGACAGGGGCAGTTCCATGCCGATACCCGCGGCGGTGCCGGGCAGAACGGCTGCAATCGGTTTGCCGCCCTTTTTGGTTTTGAAATCCATGCCCGCCAGTTCGATCTTGCGCAGCAGGGCGTGGATTTTCATCGTGCCTTCGAACAGGCCTTTGGCGGGCTCGTCACCGGCCTCTTCCTTCATCACGGCCAGCAGGTTCAGATCCATGCCACCGGCAAACGAACCCTCTTTGCCTGAGGTGATGATGATGCCTTTGACCTCATCATCTGCCAGCGCCTGATCGATGCTATCGTTCAGTTGCGTCAGCCCGTCAAAGGACATCACGTTCATTGATTTTCCGGGTACATCCCAGGTGATAGTTGCGACGCCATCGGCGTCTTTGGTCAGAGTAAACTCGGTCATCCGTCGTCTCCAATCTGGTCAGCCGTCAGGGGGCTGCCGTCTTTGCGGGTGAAGGCAAATCCGCTCTCGTCATCCTTCACCATCATGTCGATATCGCTGTAATAGCCGGTCTCGGTCGGGGTTCGCGTGCCCACCACCAGAAAGGTCGCGGGCGCATCGGTTTTGTTCACAAGGTGGTGGCCGTTGGCTTCACCTGCGGGCCATGCCGCGCAATCGCCGGGCTGCATCTCGTGCTCTCCATCGTCGTCGATCAACACACAGGTGCCGGTCAGCATGATTGCGAACTCGTCCTGCTCCATGTGGTAATGGCGCAGCGAGGACAAGCCATGCGGTTCAAGACGCACGATGTTGACCCCGTACTGGGTCAGCCCGCCCGCATCGCCCAGTCGCTGAACGAAGCGACCTGCGGTCGCTTCGGCCAGTTTGCCGGGATAGGACGAGCCGCCCTGAAACGGGATCTGAGAGAGATCCAGCTTGGGCATCAGACCCGCTCGATGATCGTGGCCGCGCCCATGCCGGATGCCACACACAGAGTCGCCAGACCGGTTTCCTTGTCCTGACGCTCCAGCTCGTCCAGCAAGGTGCCGATGATGATCGCACCGGTTGCGCCCAGCGGGTGACCCATGGCGATCGAGCCGCCATTGACGTTGACCAACTCGGGGTCGACATCAAACGCCTGCTGGAAGCGCAGCACGACCGAGGCAAAGGCTTCGTTGACCTCAAACAGGTCCAAGTCCGAAATCGCCATGCCGGTATCGGCCAGGATTTTCTCGGTGACGGGTACAGGACCTGTCAGCATGATGGTCGGGTCCAGACCGATCTTGGCGGTACCTTTGATGCGCGCACGTGGTTTCAGCCCGTGCTTTTCACCAAATTCCTTGTTCCCAATCAGAACAGCCGCCGCACCGTCCACGATCCCCGAGCTGTTGCCCGCATGGTGGATGTGGTTGATCTTTTCCAGATGCGGGTATTTCAGCATCGCAACTTTGTCAAAGCCGGGCATCTGCTCACCCATCATCTGGAAAGCAGGGTTCAGGCTGCCGAGGCTTTGCATGTCGGTGCCGGGGCGCATGTATTCGTCACGGTCCAGAATTGTCAGGCCATTCTGGTCCTTTACCGAGATCACCGACTTTTCGAACCGGTTTTCTTCCCATGCCTGTGCCGCACGACGCTGGGATTCCATCGCCAGTTGGTCGGCTTGTTCGCGGCTAAAGCCATACTCGGTTGCGATGATGTCCGACGAAATACCCTGCGGCACGAAATAGGTGTCCATCGCCAGCGACGGATCAACGGCAATGGCCGCCCCGTCCGAGCCCATGGCCACGCGACCCATCATCTCGACGCCGCCCGCGATATAGCCGTCACCGGCACCGCCCTTGACTTGGTTGGCGGCCAAGTTCACGGCCTCCATGCCAGAGGCGCAAAAGCGGTTGATCGCCAGACCGGGGATCCGTTCGTCCAAGTCCGACGCCAGAACAGCCGTGCGTGCCAGGCACCCACCTTGTTCCATGACCTGTGTGGCATTGCCCCAGATCACGTCTTCGACGGCGTGGCCTTCCAGATTGTTACGCTCTTTCAGCGCGTTCAGGGCCACGGCCGACAGGCGCACCGAGGTCACCTCGTGCAGACTGCCATCCTTGCGGCCCTTGCCGCGCGGTGTGCGCAGGGCGTCATAGATGTAAGCTTCGGTCATTATGCTCTCCTTAAGCTCGATCCGGCGCTTTGCCGGGCATCAGGTCATAGGGGTGTTGCCAACCCGGCTGTTCAGACAGTCGGGTTAGCCATTTGTCGATATGGGGCCACTCGGCCCGGTCAAAGCCAAAGGGCTCAGGATAATACAGGTATCCGCAGCAGCTGAGATCGGCGTTGGTCACGCCGTTTCCGACGATCCACTCGCGGTCTTCCAAATGTGCATTGAGAATTTGGTAGGCCGCCTTTAGTCGGCCCTGATTGAACGCAATTACATCTGCGTTGCGATGCTCTTCCGGCAGGAAATTGATCAAAAACCGGGTCATGCCCGCCATCGAGCTAAGTTTGTGGTTGTCCCACAGCACCCAACGCAGAACTTCGTATTTCTCTTCATGGGTGTTGCCGCCGAACTTGCCGCTTTTCTCGGTCACATAGGCCTGAATTGCGCCCGATTGACTGGTGCGGAAATCACCGTCTACAAGCACCGGAGCCTCGCCCATGGCGTTGACGTCAGCGCGGTATTCGGGTGTCCGGGTTTCGCCTTTGAAAAAGTCGACTTCGACGGGTTCCCAATCCAACCCGGACAGCTCTAGCGCCAGCGCTGCCTTATAAGAGTTTCCGCTGACACCGAAACAATACAGTTTGATCGTCATGGTAATACCCCTCCCCGGGCGTTCGTGACTGTTTTCCAGCCGTGTGTTTTGAGCAAAAAGAACCGTGTTTTTGTGGGGATTTTGCCCCCTTTGTTCTGCTTATAAAAAAGACACCGGTTCAGCGTTTTCTGGCATCTAGCTCCGAGTTGAAGATGCGCAGCCTGTGTATGAGGTTCTCCTCGTTTATGACGCTGTTGAAGTTTTCAAACAGAAACGACAGTGCTTCACCTTCATCCAATCCAGCTTCACGCGCGAACGCTTTGAGTTTTCGATAACCGTCCTCTGTCATGGCGGTCGGGAAGCGTCGGGTCAGGCGAAATCGTTTCGGCATGTCGTTCCTCAGGGAAAGTCCGGTTCCAGGCGATGAGCCCGGAACCGGTTTGAGATCAGAAGCTTGCCGCCTCCAGAGCCATGACAGTGTCGGCACCGGTCTGGATGCGCGCCAGGTGCATCGCGGTCGCAGGCAGGCGTCGCGCCATATAGTACTGGCCGGTGGCAATCTTGGTCTTGTAGAACTCGGTATCCGAGGCTCCACCTTCAAGGGCCGCATAGGCTGCTTTGCCCATTTGCGCCCAGACCAGACCCAGGCAGACATGGCCGAACATGTGCATGAAGTCGTTCGAACCGGCCAGTGCGTGGTTGGGGTTCTTCGCGCCACTCTGCATGAAGTACATGCCGGCAGCCTGCAGGTCTTTGGATGCAGACTTGAGCGGTTCGATGAACGCTTTGTCAAACTCTTCGTTCTGACCGGCGTTGTCTTTGCAGAAGCTTTTGACGATCTCAAAGAAGGCCATCACGTGCTTGCCGCCATCGGTGGCCAGTTTCCGGCCCACAAGGTCCAGCGCCTGAACGCCGTTTGCACCTTCGTAGATCATCGCGATCCGGGCATCGCGGGTGTATTGCGACATGCCCCATTCTTCGATGTAGCCGTGGCCCCCATAGACCTGTTGCGCCTGAACGGTCATGTCATAGCCCTGATCGGTCAGGAACCCTTTGATGACCGGTGTAAGCAATGAAATCAGCCCGTCTGCATCCGCATCGTGTGAGCGGTGGGCCTGGTCGATCAGCGTCGCGCCCCACAGCGCAAACGCGCGCGCGCCCTCAGTAAAGCTTTTCTGGTCCATCAGGTTGCGGCGGATATCGGGGTGGACGATCAGCGGATCAGCCGGACCTTCGGGGTTTTCCACGCCGGTCACAGCGCGACCCTGCAGGCGGTCCTTGGCATATTCAACAGCATTCTGATACGCGGCTTCGGCCTGCGCCAGACCCTGCATGCCCACACCCAGACGCGCTTCGTTCATCATGGTGAACATTGCGCGCATGCCTTTGTGCAGGTCGCCTAGCAGGTAACCTGTCGCCTCGTCATAATTCATCACACAGGTCGAGTTGCCGTGGATGCCCATTTTCTCTTCGACTTTGCCGACCGAGACGCCGTTGCGTTCGCCCAGCGAGCCGTCTTCGTTGACCATGAACTTGGGCACGATGAACAGCGATACGCCCTTGATGCCCTCGGGGCCGCCGGGGATTTTGGCCAAAACCAGGTGAATGATGTTGTCGGCCATGTCGTGATCACCAGCCGAGATAAAGATCTTCTGACCCGAAACCTTATAGCTGCCGTCGTCCTGCGGTTCCGCCTTGGTGCGCATCAGCCCCAAATCGGTGCCGCAATGCGGTTCGGTCAGGTTCATGGTGCCGGTCCATTCGCAGCTGACCATGTTGGGCAGGTACTTGGCCTTCTGCTCGTCCGAGCCGTGCGCCAGGATCGCCGAGGCCGCACCGTGGGTCAGGCCCTGATACATGGTGAAAGCCTGGTTCGCTGATTGGAAAAACTCGCCAACCGCGCTGCCGATCACGTAAGGCATGTTCTGGCCGCCGAATTCCTCGGGCATGTCAAGACCGGTCCAGCCGCCTTCTTTCATTTGCTCGAACGCGTCTTTGAAACCTGTTGGCGTATAGACAACGCCGTTTTCGTGGCGCACACCTTCGGTGTCGCCGACCACGTTCAGCGGGTGCAGGACGTTGCTGGCAATCTTGCCGGCTTCTTCCAGGACGGCACCGGTGAAATCGGCCTCCAACTCATCATATCCGGGGATGTCCGATCCGGAAACATTGAGGACTTCGTGCAGAATGAACTGCATATCTTTGGTTGGCGCAGTGTAGACGGGCATTACAAGCTCCCATTTAATCAAATGTTCGGGGGACCGCCTGACCTATTCGGCGGCTTTCTTTTCATTTTTCATTGACGCGATAACTTTTTCGCCCCAACGCATCTGCTCTTTCAGATCGTTAATCGCCTGTGTCAGCTCTTCTCGACGGGCTTCCATATCGGCCAGACGCTCACTCGCAATCTCGAACGTGCGGGTCATCTGGGTCAGTTGCTGGTCACCGACATGGTACAAATCCAACAGCTGCCGAATCTCTTCAAGGCTGAAACCGAAACGCTTGCCGCGCAAGATGAGCTTGAGGCGCGCCCGGTCCCGTTTGGTGAACAGACGCTTTTGACCTTCGCGGATCGGGAACAAAAGCTCTTTGGCTTCGTAGAACCGCAGGGTGCGAGGTGTGACGTCGTAGGTCTCACACATTTCGCGAATGGTCATTACTTCTTCGTTCATCGTTTCTAAACCTTTGTTACCGGCTTCTGTCGTGATCCGAGGTGCAGTCGGTGCACCCTTACAGCACGGAGATGCCGTTCAGTTAATCCGAACGCTGCGTCACAACCTAAGTTGACGTAGCATCCGTTCGCGTCAAGATGGTGTTCGCGGGAATTTCAATAATGACGCAACGAAAGAAAGTGAGCGCAAACATCATCGTCGTGCCAAACCCCGGGTGATTTGGCCTGGAATCCACAGGTTAAGGCAGAGGTTACCCGAGTCAGGTCAGGGATTTCGCCGTCTGGTCGCGCATCTGCTGCAAAGCGTCGATCGCATCGTCCAGTTGCTGTTTTTGATTGTTCAGCTCAACCAGTTGCTGATCGGCCATATCGACGAAGGTCTTCATCTGCGCCTGATTCCCTTTGTCTTCGTAAATCAAAAGCCACTGACGAATGTCTTCCAGCGGAAAGCCGTATTTGCGTCCGCGCATGATCAGGGTCATGCGTGCACATTCCCGAGGGCCGTAAAACCGGGACCGCCCTTCGCGATCAGGCTGCAGCAATTCAATGTATTCATAGTAGCGCAGGGTGCGCGGGGTTACATCGAACTCGGCGCACATCTCTTTGAATGACAAACGGTTGTCGGACATTCCTGATCTCCTTGTAGGCAGATTATGGTGTTGCGTCGTCAAGCGCAACAGGCAGGCTTGCCCTTTGTTGCATCGCAAGACCATAAAGGGCGCGGCACAGGATGGGAATTTCGGGTATGATCGACAAAACAGTATTGGCACGTCAGTTCATCGAGGCGATTCCCCACGCCAAGGCCCTTGGGTTGAACCTGACCCACATCGGCGAGGGAGAGGCCGAGATTTCGATGCCCTATAGTGATCACCTTATTGGGGATCCCCGAACAGGGGTTATTCACGGCGGCGCAGTGTCGGCCATGATGGACACATGTTGCGGCGCTGCGGTCATGAGCCACCCCTCGGCGCCAGGGGGGACGGCCACGATAGATCTTAGGATCGATTACATGCGCGTGGCCACGCCCGGACAGACGATCCGGACCCGCGCCACCTGCTATCACATCACGCGAAACGTTGCATTTGTGCGGGCAACCGCGATGGATGACGATCCGGACCGCCCGGTAGCGACGGCGTCAGGATCATTCACGGTCGAGGGTCAATAAATGGTGCGTCCCCGTCCTGAACCCGCGCAAGTCGTCAAACAACGTCGCGATGCCGCGCTGAACGCGCTGATTGAAGGTGTGCCTTATATCCAGTTTCTGAACATCGGATTTGACCGTCGCGGAGACGAACTTACTGGTGTTCTGAATTTCGAGGAAAAGCTGATCGGAAACCCGTTTCTGCCAGCCCTGCATGGAGGCGTTACAGCGGCCTTTCTGGAAGTGACCGCCGTAATAACCCTGAGCTGGGAATATATGTTTCCCCAGATCGAAAGCGGTGTGATTGATGCGAACAATATTCTAACTGACAAAAAGATCAGATTTCCCAAGACAATCGACTTTACAGTCGACTATCTGCGTTCGGGCCTGCCGCGCGATGCCTACGCGCGTGCTTTCATCAGCCGATCGGGACGACGTTATGCCTCGGTTCGGGTCGAAGCTTGGCAGGATAATCATGCCAAACTTTATGCGCAGGCCGCTGGGCACTTTCTGATGCCTCAGTATCCCGAAACACCGGCCTGAACATGTCCCAAACCTCGGCGCCGATCACGCATCGCCGCGTGTTGAAGATTGCGGTGCCGATTGTTTTGTCGAATGCGACGGTGCCAATCCTCGGGGCCGTGGACACCGGTGTCGTGGGCCAACTGGGGCAGGCGGCCCCCATCGGCGCAGTGGGTATGGGTGCGGTTATTCTCTCGGCGATCTATTGGATTTTCGGGTTTCTGCGCATGGGGACGACCGGCCTGGCTGCGCAGGCCCGCGGAGCTGGGGATACCGCTGAAACCGGCGCGCTGCTTATGCGCGGCTTGTTGTTAGGGGGCGCGGCCGGGCTGTTTTTCATCCTTGTTCAAATCCCGGTTTTTTGGGGGGCATTCGCGCTTTCGCCTGCAAGCCCCGAGGTGGAGTCGCTGACGCGGACTTATCTGGAAATCCGAATCTGGGGCGCTCCGGCGACGATTGCGCTTTATGCGGTGACTGGTTGGCTAATCGCCATCGAACGCACTCGGGGCGTTTTCCTTCTTCAAATCTGGATGAATGGGTTGAACATTCTGCTGGACCTTTGGTTCGTTCTTGGCCTCGGTTGGGGGGTCGAAGGCGTTGCAACTGCCACGCTGATCGCCGAATGGACAGGACTGGCATTGGGTCTGTGGCTGTGCGGCGCCGCCTTCGCAGGCAATCAGTGGCGCGACTGGCCACGGATATTTGATGCTGCCCGTCTGCGCCGGATGATGCAGGTCAACGGCGACATCATGGTGCGTTCGGTGCTTCTGACCGGAGCTTTCACGACCTTTCTCTTTGTTGGTTCGGATCTGGGTGACGTGAATCTGGCCGCCAATCAGGTGTTGCTGCAATTCCTTGAAATCACGGCTTTTGCGTTGGACGGTTTCGCCTTTTCCGCCGAGGCACTCGTCGGTGGTGCCGTTGGCGCGCGCGACAGGCTTAGGGTCCGGCGGGCGTCAGTCATGGCGTCGCAATGGGGCGTTGGCGGAGCGATCCTGTTGGGAGCAGTCTTTTACTTTGTCGGCCCGAGTCTGATCGATCTGATGTCGACTTCGTCCGACGTGCGGATTACCGCGCGAGAGTTTCTTATCTGGGCCGCGCTCGCGCCAGTGATCGGAGTAGCCAGTTGGATGTTCGATGGCATTTACATCGGTGCTACATGGACCCGCGCGATGCGCAACGCGATGGTTCAGTCCGTCGCGATTTATATCCTGGCATTGTTCGTTCTGGTGCCAACGATGGGCAATCACGGTCTGTGGGCGGCGCTAATGGCCTTGAACACGGCGCGCGGGGTCACGATGGCCTGGCGCTATCCCAGGCTTGAGGCACAAGTGGCCTAGAGCAAAGCCAGCAAATTTTCGATTGGGCGTCCGATGGCGGCCTTGTCACCGGCGATGGCGAGTGGCCGCTCAATCAGAATCGGGTTCTGGGTCATGGCGCGGATCAGGTCATCATCACGGCTGGTTCTGGACAAACCAAGTTCTTTGAACCGCTTTTCACCGGTCCGCATCATTTCGATTGGAGCCACCCCAAGCAAACCAAGCACCGCACGGATTTCGTGTTCCGTTGGCGCGGCTTCGAGGTATTTGCGAACGCCGATCTGCGCGCCGTTCTCTTCCAGCAGCGCCAGGCCCGCACGAGATTTCGAACAACGCGGATTGTGCCAGTACTCAATCACAGCCAATCCTCTCGTTTGCTGCCAACAGCCTCAGCGACGGATGCGAAGCCGTCGCGTTCAAGCAATGTGTCCAATCCATGCGCGATCTGGGCGGCAAGGGAAAGGCCGCCGTAGACCATCGCGGTATAGAACTGCACAGCAGACGCCCCGGCGCAGATCTTGGCATAAGCCTGTTCTGCCGAACTGATCCCCCCGACTCCTATCAGCGGAATCTGGCCTTGGGTCAATCGGCTGAGACGCGCCAGAACGCGCGTCGATTTTTCAAACAACGGCGCGCCGGACAGGCCTCCTGCTTCGGATTTTTGGGCGCTGCGCAAACCGTCGCGGGACAAGGTGGTGTTGGTTGCAATCACCGCATCCACGCCGGTGTCCTGCGCGACTTCCGCAATGTCCTGCAACTCTGCCTCTGACAGATCAGGTGCGATCTTCAGGAAAATCGGCAAGGGACGCAGCAGAGCGTTACGGGTTTCGATGACGCCGCTCAGCAAGGCGCTGAGCGCTGCCTTGCCCTGCAAATCACGCAGTTTCTCGGTGTTTGGCGATGACACATTGACCGTGGCAAAGTCCAGGTTCGCCGCGCAATGGGCCAGCACTTTGGCAAAGTCGCCAGGGCGGTCACGGCTGTCCTTGTTTGCGCCGAGGTTCAGGCCGATCACCGCGTTTTTGGGACGCACAGCGAGGCGGCGGGCCATCATCTCCATGCCATCGTTGTTGAAACCAAAACGATTGATGGCCGCTTTATCTTCGGTCAGGCGAAAAAGCCGGGGCCTGGGGTTGCCGGGCTGCGGGCGCGGGGTGACCGCGCCGACCTCGACAAAGCCAAATCCTGCGCGCGACAGCGGGGTCAGAACCTCTGCATTCTTGTCGAACCCGGCGGCAAGCCCGACCGGGTTCGGCAGGTCCAGACCGGCGACATTCGTGCGCAGGCGGTGAGACGTAACCGGCCCAGGCGCAGGCGCAAGTCCGGCTTTCAGCGCCTTGATCGACAGTCCATGGGCGGTTTCGGGGTCGATCCTGTGCAGCGCGGCAAGCCCCAGTTTCTCAGTCAGGTTCATCCGAATTTTTTTCCGCCGTCTGTTGCCCTACAGCGGATCAGGCGCGAGGTTTCCACGGCTGCCTGCCTGTGCACGACAGCTTTCTGGTATACCGGGTCCGTGACCATCTGCAAAAACGCGTGTGCGGTCGGATAGCGGGCGATGAAAACGGTGTCCCATTCTTCGTCCTGCGGACCGACCAGCGTGGTCTGAAATGCACCACGCCAGAGGATCGACGCACCTATTCGCGCGATGATCGGCGCAGTCTCGGCACCATAATTGCGGTATGCCTGCGCGCCAGTGATCCCCGCACCGGCCAGTTCATGATCGGTCGGGTAGGCGGCAAGGGGGCGGAACTTCACCAAGTTCAGCATCTCGATGGGATGGTCCCGGTCGAGGTTTTTGAAGGCCTCGAATTGGGCGCGCTCGGGGTCGATGAAGGCAGTCATTCTATCTCTTTCGGAAATTGGTGGGATTTACCATCGAAGGGCAGGGCGCGCGACCACAGCAAATCGGTCATCCGAAGCTGGCGGTAGAGATGCGGAAACAGCGCTCCGCCCCGTGATACCTCCCACTTCAGGTGATCACCCATGGCGTCGGCATCGCACGCCAGCAGCGTCAGGCCGTCGACGCCAGCAAAATGCTTGGAAGCAGTTTCGGCGACCTGTTCAGCGGTCGAAAAGTGAACATAGCCGTCCGCCACATCTATCGGAGCGCCTTCTGTTGCGCCATTTGCCTGCAGCGCCGCCCACTCATCAGCTCGGAATATCTTATAAATCAGCATGTGGTCGTGATGCCCCGCGTGACGGTTAGAATCAAGCCGGATTTCCCCCTTTGACTCTTTGCACGGCACAGCGCACCATCGCCGCAAACAACAACAGGGAGTTTAATAATGTTCACCCGTTTCCTGGCTTCGGTCGCTGTTCTGGGCCTGACCGCAGGCATGGCAGCTGCCGAATACAAACTGACTATCCTTCACACAAATGACCTTCACAGCCGGATTGAATCGATCAACAAGTACGACTCGACCTGCGACGCCGAAGGTGAAGCCGAAGGCAAGTGTTTCGGCGGTGTTGCCCGCCTGAAAACCCTGGTCGATACCAAGCGCGGCGAATTGGCTGATCAAAACGTTCTTTTGCTGGACGCGGGCGATCCGTTTCAGGGGTCCTTGTTCTACACGACCTATAAAGGCGCGGCCGAGGCCGAGTTCATGGAAGCCATCGGGTATGACGTGATGGCGGTCGGCAACCACGAATTTGACGATGGTCCCGCGGGCCTTGCCGCGTTCATCGATGCGGTCAGTTTTCCGGTGATTTCGGGCAATCTGGATCTGTCATCTTCAACAGAGCTTAAAGACAAGGTGGAAAACCATGTCGTCCTTGAGGTTGGGGGGCAAAAGATCGGTATTATCTCGGCGCTTGCGACGGACACGGTCGACACGTCCAGCCCGGGCGAAGACGTTGTTTTTCTCGATGAAATCGAAAGCCTGACTGCGGATGTCGAAGCGCTGCAATCCGAGGGCGTGAATATCATCATCGCACTGAACCACGTTGGTCTGGCGAAAGACCTTGAGATTGCCGAGAAAGTACCGGGCCTTGATCTGGTGATCGGTGGACACTCACACACATTGCTGTCCAACACGAATGAGGATGCAGCCGGTGCCTATCCGACAATGGTCGGAGATGTGCCGGTCGTTCAGGCCTATGCCTACTCCAAATATCTGGGTGAGGTCACGCTTACATTCGACGATGATGGCAATCTGATTTCCGCCGAGGGTGAGCCGATCTTGCTGGATGCTTCGATTGAGCCAAACGCGGATATTGCGGCCCGCGTGGCCGAGATGGGCGCGCCGATCGAAGAAATGAAAAAGCAGGTGGTTGCCGATTCGGCTGCTTCGATCGAAGGGGACCGGGCCGTTTGTCGTGTGCAGGAATGCGAGATGGGCAATCTGGTGGCCGACGCCATGCTGGCGCGGGTCGCCGATCAGGGCGCTCAGATCGCCATCGCCAACTCGGGCGGGTTGCGCGCCTCGATCGATCCGGGTGAGGTGACGATGGGCGAGGTGCTGACCGTGCTGCCGTTCCAGAACACGCTATCGACCTTTGAGATCAGCGGGCAGGGCGTAATCGATGCGCTGGAAAACGGAGTAAGCCAAGTCGAAGAGGTCAAGGGCCGCTTCCCGCAAGTTGCAGGCATGACCTTCACCTGGGACCCGTCGGTTGCACCGAACGAAGGTCGCATCACAGAGGTGATGGTTGCCAAGGACGGTGGGTTTGAGCCGATTGATCCGGCAGCGACCTATCTTGTGGTCACAAACAACTATGTGCGCAACGGCGGCGATGGCTACAGGATGTTCGCAGGTGACGACAAAAATGCCTATGATTTCGGACCCGATCTGGCCGATGTGACGGCAGAGTATCTGGCCGAGAATGCACCGTATCAGCCCTATGTGGATGGACGCATCAAGCAGAAGTAAGTGTTCTGCGAAACGACAAAGGCCGCCCCATTGGGCGGCCTTTTGCGTGACGGTCTCGTTGATTACCCGAAATCGTATTCGGGCCACAAATCCGGGTCCAGGCCGTCCAGAAGAGGGGTAAGGTGCTGAGCGACGCTGCGCCATTTCCCGATTGATCCTGTCGAAATCTTGCTGCGTACCTGATCGACACTGGCCGTCCGGACGTGTTTGGTATTGTCCTCCGGGTGAAGCATCTGCTCGCTCCAATCCAACCCACAATAGTCGGCCACCTGCCGGCTGTATGTCTGCGGGTCCGAGACCAGATCCTCGTATGAAACGGTCAAAACGCGACCGGGGAAGACCCTATCCCAATGGGTCATGTATCGGCGGTACAGGTTGGCGGAATGCGCAATCGCCTCGAGGTTGGAGGCATACCGCAGCCCCACGGCTGGAAAGCGAACGATCCATTTCGACAGCCCGACATCGCGTGGGTCGCGCAGCATGTTGATGATTTTCGCATTCGGGAAGGCGGCCAGCAAAAAGCCGACGTTGCGATAATTGTGCGGCATCTTGTCGACAAAGGCCGCAACGTCCGAGGCTAGCGTCGGTATTTGCGCCCGATACCCTTCGGCAATGGCTTGTGCTGCCTTGTCATCGAAACGCTCTCCCTCATCCGTGTAGGGATAGGCCAGGTCGGATGCCAAGGACAGTTCGCCAAAGCCTTCAACTTGGGGCAGCGCGCTGAGCATCATCTCCATCAGCGTCGTGCCAGAACGCGGCTGACCGATCACGAAAATGGGGCAGGGTTCCTGTGCAGCGCCGGATTCGAACATCGGTGACTCGGGCTGGAATATGCTGCTGACCCGGGCCAGTCGGTTTTCGTGTTCACTTGGGTCATAGGGGTTGATCTGGTGCTGCGCCGCATTGGCGCGGGCGAATTGCGGCATGGCCGCATCAAGACCGTCGCGGCGCGAAAGAAGATAGGCCTTGGCAAACTCCAACTCGGACAAAACATGGTTGCTGGCAGCGATCGCGGCCTCAACCTGCGGAATCAATTCCGCCGCCTGATCTTTATCCACCATTGCGGACAGTTGGAGCAGGCTGGTCGCGTGGTCAGGCGCGCGCGCCAGTATTTCGTTGACGATTTTCATGCAACCGTCCCGGTCGTTTCGAAAGTGCAGCGCGATGGCCATTTGAAAGGCCACGGCATTGTTTTCCGGGGCAATCTCGTATGCGCGCTGGATATCCGCGAAACCCTGCTCTTCAAAGCCGATCCGACCATATGCGCGCGACCGCGTGGCCAACAAAACCGCATCATCCGGCGACTTCTTCAACCTTTCGCTGGCGTGTTCGACAATGCTGCGCCAGTTATTGCCTTTAAGCTGGATTTCGTCCGTGACGCGGACCAGTTCCTTGTTGTTGGGAAATTGTTCCAGCTTCTGTTCGGCATAAGTCAAGGCGCGCAGGATTTGGCCGGTCTGCATCAGCGCATTGGCCAGGTTTTCTGCAAACTGCGGATCGCTGGGCTTCATGCGCGCCGCTTCCGCAAAATGGGGAATGGACTTGCGATATTGCTCTAACTCGGTCAGGACAAACCCGGCGATGGCGTGGTAATCTGGGTCTTTGGGGAACTTCTTGATCCCTTGCTGCGCCTTTTTCAGCGCTTGCGGCAATTTTCCCGCCTCCAGGTCGAACAGTGCCTTGTTCTTGAGGGATTTCGCTGTTTGCTGTGCCATGCGGGTGTGTATGATCCTGTGCCTGAGAAAAACAGCCAATGATGGTTCATTACCGATGTGCGGACGGTTTGCAATCACTCTTCCAAATGACGCCATGGCGCAGCTGTTCTCGGCACGCCCGGCAAATGCTTTGCCCGAGGTGCCGAACTATAACGTCTGTCCGACAAATCAGGTGCATGTCATCAGATCCGATGAAGGAGGCCGCAGGCTAGATGGGCTGCGCTGGGGGTTTCTGCCGCACTGGTACAAGTCCAAAACCGATGGCCCGCTGCTGATCAACGCGCGGGCTGAGACGCTGGCCGAAAAGCCCGCATTCCGCTCGGCGTGTCGGGAGAGGCGATGCCTGATCGTGGCGACGGGCTTTTTTGAATGGACGAAGACGAAGGATGCAAAACGCCTGCCCTGGTACATTCACCGGCGTGACGGGGCGGTCATTGCGTTTGCTGGCGTCTGGCAGAATTGGGGGCCAGATGGATCGCAGCAGGGAACATGCGCGATTGTCACGACACAAGCCAACGCATGCCTCGGCGCCATTCACCACCGCATGCCACTGATACTGGAACCTGATGACTGGCCGCTTTGGTTGGGGGAATCCGGAAAGGGAGCGGCCCGCCTTATGCAGCCGGGACCCGAAGACGTTCTGAAATTCCACAGGGTAGACCCAGCAGTAAACTCAAACCGCGCCAGCGGGTCGGGTTTGATTGAGCCGATACCAGCCTGAGCTGCAGTCTTTCAAATTGGCTCCGCGCAGGATAGATCGTTGACATGGCCCAGAAATTCACCAGCCTACCTCAGCTGAACGCGCACGGATTCGACACGGTGATCGACGTGCGCAGCCCTGCCGAATTCGCCGAGGATCACCTGCCGGGGGCGATTAATTTGCCGGTCCTCGACAATAACGAACGCGCGCGTGTGGGCACAATTTATGTGCAGCAGAGCCCGTTTCTGGCACGGAAACTGGGTGCAGCCCTGGTGTTTCGCAACGCGGCCAGTCATATCGAGAACAGCTTGGCCCATCACGAAGGTGCGTGGCGGCCTCTGGTCTATTGTTGGCGCGGTGGTCAGAGGTCGGGGTCGTTTGCATGGATGCTGCAACAGATTGGCTGGAGAGCCGAAGTTGTCGAGGGCGGATATCGCTCATATCGGAGGTTGGTGAACAGCTATCTGTACGATACCAAACTTCCATATCGTTTTATCGCGTTGGACGGCTATACCGGCACCGCAAAGACCGAGGTGCTGGCGCATTTGCGTGCCCGGAGCGTTCAGGTGCTTGACCTTGAAGGTCTGGCCAACCACCGGGGGTCATTGCTGGGAGAGATGTCTGGTGGGCAGCCGTCGCAGAAGGCATTCGAGTCCCGTCTGGCAGCGGTTCTGTGCGGTTTTGACCCGTTGCGCCCGGTAGTGGTCGAGGCTGAATCTTCGAAGATTGGCACCGTTATCCTGCCGCCCTCGCTTTGGTCCGCCATGACTGATGCGCAGAGAATAAGGATTGACGCGTCACTTGAGGCACGCGCCGACTATCTGGTGTCTGCCTATGACGACATCCTGTCCGATAGCGATCGGCTGCGGGATCGCCTGTCGCCGTTGCGGTTTCACAGGGGCCACCAGATCGTGGATACATGGTTGGCTCTGATCGATGCGGGGGACAAGGCCGGTCTGACCCGTGCCTTGATTGAGCAGCACTATGACCCCGCCTACACCAAATCCAGCAGAGCCCGAAATGTCGAAGTGATCGCCCGGATCAATGCGACTGTTTTGGACGAAACGGGACTGCGCGCCGTGGCGCAACAGATCGAAGCGGTTTTGGATCAGCTTTGAAGGCGCAATCCGGGCGTGTCCGAGACATACCCGATCAAACAAGCTGGGTACCCAGCTTGTCGCAGCTGGGCGCAGAGGTTCTGCGCCTGGTTTACGCCTACAGCCGCAAGCAGGCCTCCGGCTGTCTGGGGGTCGAACAACAGGTCTGCCTTGCCGCCGGTCGGCAGCTCCGGAGCGATGATACGATTTTCGTCGAAAATCGTGGACCTCACGCCCATCGTACTCAACGCCTGAGCGCCCTTCATCACCGGAACAGTGTTCAGGTCGATGATGGCTCCGCAGTCCGAGGCCTTGCACATTCCGGCAAGATGCCCGGCCAGGCCAAACCCGGTTACGTCTGTCATCGCATGCGCCCCAACAAGAATGCGCGAGGCTTCGCCCTGTGGGTGAGCCATCTCGGCGAGCGCATCGGCGATCCAATTGCCCTTGCCTTGACCTGACATGGCTGCAGACATCAGCACCCCGCTTCCCAGAGGCTTGGTCAGGATCAGCGCGTCACCGGGGCGTGCGCCACCCAAAGAGATCGGTTCGGCGTCGCAAAGACCGGTCAGCGTGAACCCAATGGTCATCTCATCGCCCATAGAGCTGTGGCCGCCGACGATTTCGGCCCCGGCATCACGGATGACTTCGCTTGCAGCAGACATGATTTCAACCATTGTCCGGCGCTGGAGATCGACGCTCATCCTCGGCAGAATGATCGTTGCCGTCGCCGCCTGCGGCTGTGCACCCATCGCCCAAATGTCGCCCAGCGCATGAACGGCGGCGATGCGGGCCATCAGTACAGGGTCTTGTGTCACACTGCGCAGGTGATCCGAAGTCATGACCTGCCGCACGTCGCCGGTGGTCAACAGCGCCGCGTCGTCACCAGGCAGGGGGGTCACATCTTGGCGCACGGGTGCAGGCAGGCTCTTTAGGGCGGCGTGCAATGCACCGTGCCCGACTTTGGCACCGCAACCGCCGCACATGGGTTTTTCACCCAGCGCCTCGTCCAGGCCCGCCGCATGGCGTGCTGGCCGCGGGGCCGCACGCATCTGCGGCAAGTGCCGGAACCTGTTCATGAAGTTTTGGTCGATGTGGTTTTTCCACCGCCACATTAAAGGCCCGCTGAATGAGGTTCCCAAACGTTCCGCAAGAGCAGACTTTCCACCCAGTGAGATGAGTTTCAAATAATCCTTTTGCGGCGTGTAGCGCCGCATTTTGCCAGCCCCCAGTGCCGCGCACAGATTGTCGAACAGAATGGGCGCTTCGCGCACGGCATAGACACCTGCCTTCGGGCGCGGGTTATCTGACAGGTGCGCGCAATCTCCTGCGGCAAAGATCGCTGGATCGCTGGATTGCAACCGGGCGTCCACCTTGATGAAACCATCATCGAGATCCAATCCCGTCTCAGCGATCCAATCATAGGGACGGGCACCTGCAGCCCCGGTCACGAACTCTGCCGGAATCTTGCGGCCGTCTCCAAGTTCTACGTGATCTGACTCGACCGCTACGATGGTGGCATTTTCGATCAGGTCGACGCCCAAATCGTGCATCGCCTTGCGAAGCGTCGCCGCGGCCTTTGGACCGATTGCGGACAAAGCCGTCGCATTGTCGATCAGCGTCACGCTGCAAGCGCGGCCCTTTTTGCGCAAGGCGTGCGTCATAGCCAGCGCCAATTCTACACCCGCAACGCCCCCGCCGATTATTGCGACCTGTGCGGAACCTTTTCCGTCAAGATACGCTGCCCATTTGGCTGCGAAGGGTCCCAATGGTTTGGCCGGAACCGCGTGCTTTGCAAAACCGCGCAGAGAAGGCATGTCAGAGGTGATCCCAACATTCACGGAAGCAACGTCGAAAGCCACGGGCAGTCGGTCGGTGACGTGCACCAGGCGCTGTTGGAGGTCGATCCCTTGGACCCGCCCCAGAACAACGCGCGCGCCCGCGAATTGAGCCAGTCGAACCAGATCGATATCCAGTTCTTCACGCGCATAATGGCCAGCCACAAAGCCCGGCAACATGCCGGAATAAGGCGCGGTGGGGCCGGGGTTGATGACGGTCACACGCGCGCCAGGCAGAGGTTTCATTCCCCACTTTCGCAACACCAGCGCATGCGTGTGCCCCCCTCCGATCAGAACCAGATCGCGGGTCAGAGGCAGAGGGTGATGATTCATGGGGCTCAGGACTTGCTGTGGTCGGGGACGTCTTCGACCTGCTCGACCGCATGGGTGGCCCAAAGCTCATCCTCGCCCGCGTCGGGCAGGTCCTCGGGCTTTTCATGGCGGTGAATGTGCCATTTGGCAATGAACAGAGCCGTGATCGGGGCCGTCAGGAACAAAAACAGCGTGATCAGCAATTCATGCAGCGACAGGTGGTTTTCGATCAGAACCGAATGAATGATCGAAGCGACCAGAACCCCGCCGACGCCTAGCGTGGTGGCCTTGGTCGGCGCATGCAGGCGTGACATCGGATCTTTCAGCTTGATCATGCCGAACGATCCGACAAATCCAAACACGCCCGAAACGATCAGGCAGAAGGCGACGAGAAATTCGAAGATAACCGACATACCGCTCTCACTCGATAATGTTGCCGCGTAGCATGAAGCGCGCATAGGCCACGGTCGAAACAAAGCCCAGCATGGCGATGATCATGGCGGCCTCAAAAAAAATCTCGGTGCCCAGGTTCAGCCCATACAGGATCATCAGAGCGATGGTGTTGATCACCATCGTATCCAGCGCCAAAACGCGGGTGCCGACGCCATCGGCGGTGATGATCCGCCACAGGCACATCATGATGGCCGCTCCGAAACAGGCGAAGCCAAAGTAGATGGCATATTCGATCATTCGAAAATCTCCTTCAAGCGGCGTTCGTAGCGGTGTTTGATCTGATCGCGCACGGCATCGGGGTCCGGGGCGTCCAGGCAATGGACCAGAAGGTTGTGCCCCTGCGCAGACAGATCGCTGCTGACCGTGCCGGGGGTCATGGTGATGGTGCCTGCCAATACAGTGATCGCCTCGGGGGTACGCAGATCCAGTGGAACGCACACCCAATTCGGTTGCCGGTCGGCATCGCGCTTGAACAAGATGATGCGTGCCACGGTGACATTCGCCACCACGATGTCCCAAAGCACGACAAGCACATATTCCACGATCATGGGCCAGTTCCGCAGAATAGGTCGATCCGGCCAGTAAGGTTGGGTGATGAACGGAATGATGATCCCTAGCAGCAGCCCGAAGACCAACGAGTTCAGCGACATGGTATTGGCCAGAAGCACCCACACGACGGTCAGCAAAACAGTCAGGTGCGGGTGTGGGAATATCCTGTGAAGCAGTCTGATCATTCTTCCACTCCCAATACGGCAGAGATGTAGTCGCCAGGATTATACAGCTGTTCGGCGGTCTTGCTGGTGTATTGCAACGCGGGGCCAGCAAACAAGGTAAGCAGTACAAGGCCAAGAACCGCACCGAACACTGCGGTGAAGGCCAGCGCGGGCTGAGGCTCGGGTGCAGGTTGGGCGATGACCTCTTCTTCGTTCTCGGGGTCCTGTTCGGTATTATGCTGCGCGTCGTGGCTTTTCCAAAAGATCAAAGATCCAGCGCGGGCCAGTCCGACGATGGTGACGAAAGACCCGATCAGGATGGCAGCCCAGACAATGTCCATATCCGGTGCGTCCCGCGCTGCGTCCAGCACCAACAGCTTGCCAATGAAACCCGAAAGCGGAGGCATTCCGGCCATGGCGATAGCGCCAACGAAGAACAGGGCCGATATCAGGCCACCTTGCGGAATCGGTGTGCCGGGCGAGATAGAACCGTTCCGGCGCTGCATCACCAGATCGGCGACCAGGAACATCAGCGCAGTCGCCAGCGTGGAATGGTAGATGTAGTACAGTGCCGCGGCCGTTGCGGTTTCGGTGAACAGCGAAACCGCGATCAGCAGCGTCCCCATCGAGGCGATGGCGCAAAACGCAACCATTCGTGCGATATGCTTTGACCCCAGAATACCGATGGCTCCGACCGCCAGCGTCACCACTGCGGCGGGTTGCAGCCATGCGCCAACCAGGCCCTGCGTCGCCGAGACGTCGGGGCCGAAGCCCAGCGTATACATGCGCAGGATCGAATAGGCCCCGACCTTGGTCATGATCGCAAACAGGGCGGCCACCGGCAACGGCGCATTGGCATAGCTGGCAGGTAACCAGAAATGCAGCGGAAGAACGGCAGCCTTGATGCAGAACACCAGCAACAACAGCACTGCGCCCACGCGCAGAAGGGCCGTGTCTTCGATCGGGATGTCGGCCACGCGCACGGCCATATCCGCCATGTTCAGCGTTCCGGTCACGGCATATAAGGTCCCCAGCGCAAACAGAAACAGCGTTGAACCCAGCAGATTATAGGCCACGTATTGCACGCCAGCCTTCAGCCTGACCGCTCCTCCCCCATGGGTCATCAGGCCGTATGATGCAATCAGCAGGACCTCGAAGAAAACGAACAGGTTGAAGGCGTCGCCGGTCAGGAAGGCACCGCACACACCCATGAGTTGGAAATGGAAGAGGGCATGGAAATGCTTGCCCCGGTCGTCCCAGCCCGAGGCAATAGCATATAGCACAATCGGCAGGGCAAGCAGCGCCGTCAGCAGCACCATCATGGCCGACAGCCGGTCCAGAACCATCACGATGCCAAACGGTGCGGGCCAGTTGCCCAGTTCGTAAACCTGAATGTCCCCGCCCGCCGCCTGGGCGGTGATGGTTAGCGCAATGCCCAGCAGACCCACAACACCGGCAACCGAGAAGATGCGCTGCAGGTCCAAATGATATCGCAGGACCATGATGATGAATGGGGCCAGGATCGCGGGCAGGACGATCGGCGCAACGATCCAGTGGTTCATGCGTCTTCTCCCGGCGCGTCAACGCTGTCCTGCGCGGTCATGTCGATATGGTCGTCCTTGGCCGACAAATACGCGCTGAGCGCGATCATCACGATCACCGCCGTCATCCCGAACGAGATCACGATCGCCGTTAGCACCAGCGCCTGCGGCAGCGGGTCTGTATAGGGGACGTCCTCGTATTTGTTCAGAACCGCAGGGGCGTCTGTTGCCAGCCGTCCAGTGGCGAACAGGAACACGTTCACTGCATAGGTGATCAGCGACAGGCCCAGAATGACGGGAAATGTTCGGCGGCGCAGGATCAGGAAGATCCCGGCGGCGGTCAGAACGCCTACGGCTGAGGCTACGAGCGCTTCCATCAGGCCTGCTCCTTCTCTTTGTCGTCTTCCGGAGGATCATCCCGAAGCGGGTTGATATCCATCGGGAACTCTTGCGCCATCCCCGGCTGCCACGCGAACCGAGACAGGCTGTCCAGCGCCAACATGACCGCGCCCAGGACGGCAAGGAACACGCCTGTGTCGAACAGGATAGCAGTGGCCCATTCGAACTCTTCCAACGGGGGCCAGTGGATATAGCCGAAATCGCTAGTCAGGAAGGGGCGTTCATTGAACCAGGCACCCAGACCAGTGGCCGCCGCGATCAGGACGCCCCAGCCGATGGTGCCGTGATAATAGAACCTCTGCCGTTCGATGGCCCAGGTATAGCCACTGGCCATGTATTGCATCAGATAGGCGATGGCGACGATCAAACCGGCGATGAAACCGCCCCCCGGTTGGTTATGGCCACGGAAGAAAATGTAGGCTCCCACCATCAGGGCAATCGGCATCATCATCCGGGTTACGACGACCATCATAAGCGGATGGGAATCCCCCGATTGCGGCCAGTGCGGCTTGCGGTTCAGCAGGTAGCCGCGCACATTGGTACTGAGAACGGATTCCGTCAGAGCAAAGATGATCAGGGCAGCGATGCCCAAAACGATGATCTCACCAAATGTATCAAACCCTCGGAAGTCTACGAGGATCACGTTGACTACATTGGTGCCTCCGCCGCCTTTATACGAATTGGCCAAATGGAAATCCGAAATCGTCGGGAAGGCGAAATCCCGCAGCATCAGGGCATAGATCAGTGCGCCAGTTCCGATCCCCGCCACAACTGAAATCGCCGCATCGCGCCAGCGTCGCGCCGCGCTGCTGTCCCAGGGCGTGTCCGTCGGCAGGAAGTTCAGAGACAGCAGCAACAGGATCATTGTCACCACCTCCACCGAGATCTGTGTCAGCGCCAAATCCGGTGCCGAAAGGTAGTTGAACGCCATCGAGACGATCAGGCCAACAACGCCGATCAGCACCAGCGACAACAGGCGATTGCGGTGGAACCACATGATGGCCAGCGTCGCCGCAACCAGGCAGATCCAACCAATGATGGGAAGCATCGGCGCGGGCAGCGGCACGCGCGTTTCAATGCCGATCGAACCGGTGGAATACGCGTAAAAGCCCATTCCAACGGTGAACGCGATCATGATGATGGCATATCGGCTGAGAACACCATTGTGTAGAGCGTCCGTTATCCAGCGGCTGAGTGCTGTCAGCGCACTGATCACGGCGTCAAAGATCACCTTGGCCTCGGGTCGGGGCAGGGCGTTCCAAACCTGCTCTCCGCGCCGGTGCAGAGCCAGTAGGAACAGGCCGCCCAGTGTCGCAACCACAGACATGTAAAGCGCTGGCGTGAAACCGTGCCAGAGCTTCAGCGAATAATAGGGCAGCTTTTCCCCACCGATCACGGCACTGGCAACCACTGCGACCAGAGGGCCAACGATGGCCGCAGAATACAGGCCGATCAGGACGACCAGAACCACAAGGAATGCCGGGGCAAGCCACAGCCCGACCGGCGGATCATGCGGGTGCGCCGGATATTCGGGACGTTCCGGGCCAAGGAATACATGGCTGACAAAGCGGAAGGAATACGCCGCCGAGAACAGCGCCGCCAGCAGCGCCAGTCCGGGTACCAGATAATGCGAATGCAGCCAAGTAGTGTGGACCGTCTCCTCCAGCATCATTTCCTTGGACAGGAACCCGTTCAGTGGCGGCAGCCCCGCCATGGACAGGGCGGCGATGGTGCCGATGGTGAAGGTGATCGGCATCAGATGCCGCAGTCCGCCCAGACGCTTGATATCGCGGGTTCCTGTCTCGTGATCGACAATACCGGCGGTCATGAACAGAGCCGCCTTGAATGTTGCGTGGTTGATGATGTGGAAAACCGCCGCCACGGCGGCGAACTTGGTGCCAAAGCCCAGCAGCATCGTCACCAGCCCCAGATGCGAGACGGTGGAAAAGGCCAGCAGCGCCTTGAGGTCATCTTTGAACAGCGCAATCACCGCGCCCATCAACATCGTCACCAGACCGGTGGTGGCAACGATGTAGAACCAAGCATCCGTTCCCGCCAGTACTGGCCACATGCGCGCCATCAGAAACAGCCCTGCCTTCACCATCGTGGCCGAGTGCAGATAGGCGGAAACTGGCGTCGGCGCGGCCATGGCGTGGGGCAACCAGAAGTGGAACGGGAATTGGGCAGATTTGGTGAAACAACCCAGCAGGATCAGGACCAATGCGGGCAGGTAATAAGGTGAGCTTTGGATCAGGTCCTTGTTTTGCAGGATCACGCTCAGGTCGTAGGATCCGACAATATTGCCCAGTATCAGCATCCCGGCAATCATTGCCAATCCGCCTGACCCGGTCACCGCCAGAGCCATTCTTGCACCCTGACGACCTTCGGGCAGATGTTTCCAGTAGCCGATCAAAAGGAATGAGCTAAGCGATGTAAGTTCCCAGAAAATAAGCAGAAGAAGTATGTTGTCGGACAGAACGATCCCGACCATCGCGCCCTGAAACAACAGCAGATAGGTATAGAACTGCCCCATCGGGTCTTCGCGCGACAGGTAGAACCGCGCATAGAGGATGATTAGCAGTCCGATCCCAAGGATCAGCAATGCAAAAAGAAACCCCAACCCGTCCAGCATGAAGTTCGCGTTCAGCCCGAGGCCCGGAATCCAGTCGAAACGCGCGGTTACAACATCTCCGCGCATGACCGAGGGGATGTGGATCAGCAATCCCATCAGCGCAAGAAACGTCGTCAACCCTGCGGCCGAAGCAGCTGCGTTTCGTCCCGCCCGGATCAGAAGGGCTGGAAATACAGCGCCGAGAAAGGGAAGGGCCGCGATGAGGAATAGGGACAAGTGCGATACTCCGGTCTGGGCGGTCTAGGTAATGCTAGATTTGTAAGGAAAAAACTTCGACTGTCCAGATATTGCGACCCGCGCCGAGGTGCAGATGGGCAGAGACTGCAACATTTGTTTGCGCACGTCTGACATGATCTTGATCGATCGGGCGCGAATTCCCTCACAAACCGGGATCGGGCTGTGATAAAACCCTGCGGCAACAGCAGGAGGGGGCAGCTTGGCGCAGAACGGAAACCGGACTCGCCGTTGGATTTTGTTGGGCGGTGGCGCTGCGGTGGCCGGTGGGTTGGCCATTCGGGAATACCTTCTGATTCCACAGGATTATGCAGGGGGGCAGATCAGTGTTCAGAACGCCTATGACGCGACCCTGGCGGGCGACATCCTGTTGATCGATATCCGCACTCCCAGGGAATGGCGGGCCAGTGGCGTCGGGGCCGGGGCCTATCCGCTGGACATGCGCCGCGACGATTTCGAGGACGCTTTGTCCCAGTTGGTCAAAGGCAATCACGACACGCCCATTGCCCTTATTTGCGCGCGGGGTGTGCGATCGGCTCGGATGAGCAATCGCCTGACACTGGCAGGCTTTACCAATATCATCGACGTGCCCGAGGGCATGCTGGGGTCGGCGGCCGGGCCGGGCTGGGTTAGCGCCGGGTTGCCAGTGCGCGATTATGAAGAGGATACACAATGATCCGAATGTTATCTCTGACTGCTACGTTGAGTGTCGCTGGCCAAATGGGCCTTGCCGCCTGTGCTGATCAGGACGGAATGTGCGAGACGCCGTCAGGTGGATATCACATCGAATTGCCCGAGAGCGAGAATCCGCCTCTAGTGGTTTTTCTGCATGGTTATGGTGGCACTGCGACCGGAACGTTGAAAAACCGCAATATGGTTGAGCCCTTGCTGGCGCGTGGATACGCGGTCATGGCACCCGAAGGGTCCGAGCGAAATGGCCGCCAGAGCTGGAATTTCTTTCCCGGCTGGGAAGGTCGGGATGAAACCGCCTTTTTGACCGAAGCTGTACAGGATGCGTCAGACCGCTTTGGCGTGGATGCAGATCGGGTTGTTCTGGGTGGATTCTCTGCCGGTGCCTTTATGGTTTACTACCTGGCCTGCGCCGCGCCGGATACGTTCTCGGCCTATGTGCCTGTCTCCGGAGGGTTTTGGCGACCGCATCCCGAAAGCTGCGACGGCCCCGTGCGCATGTTCCATACGCATGGGTGGACGGACAATGTTGTGCCGCTGGAAGGTCGCATCCTTGGCGGCGGTCGCTTTCATCAGGGTGATATCTTTGCCGGTCTGGAGATCTGGCGCGTCGCAAACGGATGCGTGGACACCAAGCCCAGCGGGTTTTCAACCACCGGTCAATTCATGCGCCGTCGTTGGACCGGTTGCGAAGATGGCGGCATGTTGGAATTTGCCCTGTTTCCCGGAGGCCACACCGTACCTAAAGGTTGGGCGGAAATGATGGTCGATTGGTACGAGGGTCTGCCGGGTGGCTGATCACTCGGCTGGGGTCATCACGCCCTTGCCTTCGATCAGGCGCTTCAGTTCGTTCCGATGACGGCGTGCCGAGCGCGTGATGGCAAGTTCCTGAACGTCCTCTTTCATCCCCACCATGCGACGCGCGGGTGCAGATGACACACCGCTGAGCGCCGAAAGGGGAATTGCAATGGCAAGACTGACAGCAATCGGGGCCAGCCAGATCGAAACGAGACCGGACAGAATGCCGACGCTTAATGCAATGCCGCTGACTGTCTCCAGCGTGTGGCAAAGGATCAGGGTTCGCAGTCCATAGCTGCCGCCATCCCGTGCTTGCGGAGACCAGCCTTTTTGTACGCCAAACGCGGTTCGAAATACCGCGATCATCTGCTGCACCATGAGGATCGGAGCATATAGGATCGACAGGACTACTTCGGCAAAGAACGAGGTCAGGAATTTCCGGCCGCCACCAAACTCGGCATAGCGCACACCGCTCAGCGGCAGGGCCAGGACGCCCAGCACCTTGGGGGCCAGAAGCATGGCGTACATCACCAGAATGATCAGTACATGCCGGGTTTCTGACATCTCAGGCCATTGCGGGAAGAACGGGTTTTCGGGGCTGAAATAGTGCAGAACCGAGGCGTCCTCGCCCTGACCAATCAGTGCCCACATCACCAGCAGCGCGAACCACAGCGGGGACATAAGATAGCCGACTGCGCCGTGAAACATGTGGAACCGTGACACGGCGCGGAACCCGGCGGAACCCAGCAGTTTAAGGTGTTGCAGGTTGCCCTGGCACCAGCGGCGGTCGCGCAAGGCGTGGTCGATCAGCGTGGGCGGTGTTTCTTCGTATGACCCTCGAATGCGCGGCAGGAATCGCACGGCCCATCCCGCGCGGCGCAGCAGACCAGCCTCGACAAAATCGTGGCTCATGATCAGTTTTTCCTGACCGTTCAAGGCACGCAGTTTGGGAAGCCCGGCACTTGAGGCGAAGGCCTTGGTTCGAATGATCGCGTTGTGGCCCCAATAATTGCCCTCTTGCCCGCACCACCGAGCCAGACCTTCGGCAAAGGCGATACCGTAGACGCCGTTTGCGAATTGCTGCATCCGGGCAAAGACCGATTGCGCCCCGATCAACTGCGGATAGCTCTGAATCAGACCCGCGCCGGGGTCGCGCGCCAAGGCGTCGGTCAGGCGAGTGATGGCGCGACCGGTCATCAGGCTGTCAGCGTCCAAAACCAGCATTGCGTCCCAATCCGAGCCCCAGCGGCTGACCCAATCAGCAATATTGCCGACCTTGCGATCCGTGTTCTGTTCGCGGCGGCGGTAATACAGTTCAAGCCCGGGGGCGAGGGTCGTGCGCAGCGCCTCAACGCTGGCTTGCTCCTGCGCGGCGATCTCAGGGTCGCGCGTGTCTGACAGGATGAACATGGCGTAGTGGTGTTGGCCACTGCGTGCGTTCAAGTCCTCCAACATGGTGCGGGCGTTCCCCAACACGTTCCACGGAACCTCGTTATAGACCGGCATCAGCAGCGCCACGCGCAGGGGCTGAGGTCTAGCCTGACGTTTGGGCTGTTCCTGTCGGGAAAGGGACACCATGCCCAGCAACACGGTGCAGACCGTGAAGGAAATCCAGAAGAAGTTGAATGAAATCAACGTCAAAAGGATGCCTTCGACAAGATTGATCCCTTCGGCCGCGAACCAATCGGACATGACCCACACAAGACCCAGTGTTGCGGCCATCGCGGGTGAAAAGGCCAGCGCGCGCCAGAAGCCAGCCTTGGCGCGCTTTGCGTCAGGTACCTGAGCATCCCGGAAATCCGCGCCGAAATCCTGCGCGGGCATCGCCAGAGGGGCCTCTGGCGGCATGATATGCAGATCGCGGTTCATGTGGTCCAACGGTAGAGCCAGACTTCGGAGGCGGGTTGCTTGTCTTTCAGCAATTGCGCTCGCAGCTCCACGTGATTGCGCTCGCCCGGTTGGAAAGAAAACGCCAGACGCAGCCCGCCTGTATCGGGGTTGCGCTGCAACACACCATCGGATGTTTCCGCGTGGGGCGAGTCGACGAAGATCGTCATCGCCTCGGGGTCATTGAACAACTCGCTGGGCTCGAAATCGATCACGGCCAGCCGGCCCTCGCCAAAGGTATTTTCGCCCATGGCCGTGTTGATCACGCGCGGCATCGGGGTGCGCTGGGGTTCGTCACCCCAGATTAGGCGATAGGAGAGGTCGATCTGGCTGCCGGCCGCGTAGGGCTCCATCGGGCGCCAGTAGGCGACGATATTGTCGTAGATTTCCTGATCCGCTGGGATTTCGACCAGTGTAACAGTGCCTTTGCCCCAATCGCCATTCGGCTCGACCCAAAGACCCGGGCGCTTGTGGTAGTTTGCTTCGAGGTCGGCATAGTCCGAGAATTCACGTTTCCGCTGCATCAGGCCAAAGCCGCGTGGGTTCATATCCACGAAGGACGAAATTTGCAGGCGGGTGGGGTTGGCCAAGGGTCGCCACAAAACCTCTCCGGCTCCGTTCCGGATCAGCAAACCGTCGCTGTCGTGCACGGCAGGGCGGAAATCATCGAACCGGCTGTGGTTGGTTTGGTCATACAGGAACATTGAGGTGCCGGGGGCGATACCCACATGCGTCAGCTCTTCGCGGGGGAAAAGCGTGGCCTCGATATCCATGACACAGTCCGCACCGGCGGTGACGTTAAACTTGTAAGCGCCGGTGACGCTCGGGCTGTCCATCAGAGCGTGAACGACCATGTTGCGCTGGCCGGGTTTGGGGCGTTCCAGCCAGAAGCGGATGAACTCGGGGAACTCCTCGCCATCCGGGTCACCGGTTTTCAAGGCCAGTCCGCGCGCAGACAAGCCGTAGACTTCGTGCAGACCGATCGCGCGGAAATAGCTTGCCCCCTGCCAGACGCAGAATTCGTCGGTTTTGCCGGGACGGTGCATCTCGGTGCGCAAGCGCAGGCCGGAAAATCCCAGCGTATCGTCGATTGGCAGCGTCGGGACATCTTCGGATTTGTCGAACATGGACAGGTCGAAGGTGACAGGCGTAGTCATCCCGTCTTCGACCGTCGAAACCTTAACTGTCCGCGGGAAATACAAGCCCGGAGTGAAGAAATCGACGTTGAAGGGCGTCTCGGTCTCGTACCACAGCGCGCGGTCCAGCCGGAACCGGATCGAGCGGTATTGCTGATAGGTCAGGTCCTGCCATTCTTGCGGCACCATCTCGCGCTCGGCATAGGGGCGGCTGGCCATGTCCCGGGCCAAAGCGATCACGTCGTTGCGGTCAAAGGGAACCTCTCCGCCAACGGCAAAGGTGGCTGGGGCAAAAGCCAGAGCCGAGGTTGAAGCCAGAAAAGCGCGACGTGTAAAGTTCATTTCTTCGATTTCCAAGGTTGTGACTTGAACCAACCGGCCAGATAGGCCACGCCGATGATCATGGCAAAGCCAATCATGTTGGCGACGAAAACACTGGCGACATCCCGCCCACTCAGATCCAGTCCGACGCCGATAAGTCGTGCTGCAGCCATGGAAAATACGAACACCGCAAGCGATTGTTGGCCGACTTTGGTGATCACGGTCAGCAGGAACTGCCACACTTTGGCCGCAGCGCTGTGGCCGGTCGCGATTAGGCGGTGACCATGTTCACCGGCAACGACCCAACCCAGATAGGCGAGTGACAAAAAGTGGAGGTAACGGAACAGACCGAACTCGGTCTTGTCGCGAAATTCCTTGGTAATCGGCCAAACCTTGCGAATTTCTTCGGCCAGATCGGGAGTCGCTGCGTTGATCCAGGTAAACACTTTCCACGACCCGAAGGGCATCGAGAAAACGAGGAACAGAGCCGCCGCCCAAATCAGCGTTTTTGACACCGGAGGGGCTGGAATCCAGCCCCGCATGAAGGCAAAGCCGGTGAAGAACAGCAACTGCCAGCCGAATGGATTGAAGAACCATTGGCGATCTGACCATGGTTCGGCAGGCAGGGCCAGAACGCCGAACTGAGTGATCAACCAGATCGTAACCGAAGTCGCTGCAACCACCCAGAAACCGATACGCGACAAGCCCATGAACAGGGGCATCATCGCCAGAACCACCAGATACATCGGCAGGATGTCAAAGTAGTTCGGAACATAGGTCAGCGTGAACAGACCAACCATCTGGGGCGCGGGATCAATGAAGAAATGCTGCAAGTTCAGGGACGAGATATAGGTTTTTTCAAACAGCCCTGTCTGATCCAGCGCGGCCATCGACATGGCAACGAAGAAGAACAGGCAGATATGCGCCCAATAGACTTGCCAGATACGGAAGGCCACACGGGCTGTGCCCATCCACCATCCTTTGCGCGCAAAGGCGCCTCCGAATGCGATGGCCGAGGCCATGCCGGAACAGAACACAAAAATCTCGGTCGCATCCGAAAAGCCGAACCGGGCGGGAATCCACTTGGCCCAGGGGTCGTTGGGGATATGCGCAATCAAGATGATGAACATCGCGATGCCGCGATAGAAATCCAGACGCGGGTCGCGCGTGCGGGCAGGGGCGGCCGCCGAGGCCGCCACAGGCGCAAAATCAGAAGCGGGCGAAACGGTCGCCATACGTGTTCTGTCCTTCTTTGGTCTTTTTTGTTTTGTTATTCAGCCGGAACGCTTTGTGCGTCTCCGTTATCACGGGCCGCGTCGATCAACGCGCGGCGCGCAATTGCGTAATTGTCCTCGCCCCCGGCGCGTTTTGCGCGGCGGTCGTCCAGAATGCGCTCGACAGCATCCAGACGTCCGGCGCGCAAGCCGGAATCGATTGTGATGCGCTCGAATACATCACGTTGAGCGTGGCTGCCACCTGCCAGTTGCATGCCGTCGCGTGCATTTGACAGGAAATCAAAGGCTTGGCCATAGAGGCCGTCGCCAAAAGCCTCAAGCCCCTTGGCCGCAGCAATGCCCGGGTCGGACATGCGGATGGGCGTGTCGCCTTGATTGCGCTGCGCGTCTTTCTGGATCCGCGCCAACATCTTGCCTGTGGCCTCGTCGCGACTGTCCCCGGTCAGGGCCAGCAAATAGTGCAGATCGGCGAAAATCAGGCAGCCATCTTCGGTCCGGGCGGCACTGAGATCGGCCAGCTCTTCCCAACGGTTGCCGACATTGACGCCTTCAAGCTCCAGCCGCGACAGCAGCGAGGTTGCGTTCGAGATAT
Source organism: Ruegeria sp. AM2 (assembly GCF_056540685.1). NCBI lineage: Bacteria > Pseudomonadati > Pseudomonadota > Alphaproteobacteria > Rhodobacterales > Roseobacteraceae > Ruegeria > Ruegeria sp. AM2. Next base: position 326,465 of record NZ_JBQFXE010000002.1, read on the forward strand.
CGCGGTAGTCGTCGGTTTTGTCCTGGCGGATGTGGTTGTCGTAGAGCTCCATCACCTGATCGACCTGACCCAGGTCGAGATGCATCAGCGCTTTGTGCCACCAGACGTGATAGCGGAAGTTGTTACAATGCGCCCAAGCGTCCTCGCGCCCGGCCAGCCAGTCCAGGCCCAGTTGCGCGTTTCCGGTCATTTCGTGCACATGCGCGACGGCGTGCAGGCCCCAGGCATCATCAGAAACCATCCACAGGGCCTGACGTCCCGCGATCTCGGCTTTTTCGTACGCGCCGGTTTCTTCCAGCGCAAAGGAATGACAGCCAAGTAAATAACCGCGCCCGGCATGATCCGGCTCATACGCAGGCAAAACCCGTTCGATCGACCGCCGCATGCCAGCCGCATCGCCCAGAACAAACCGTGTTGCGTGGCTGAGCTTCATTGCCAGCGAATCTTGTGGATGATCGCGCAGGATCTCTTCGAATTTCTGAACGGCGTGCGAGGGTAGATCGGACAGGTACAGGGCCAGCGCGTCGACATAATGGCGTTCGCGTTTGCTGACAGGCTGCCGCTCCATCGCCGCGTTGGCAGCCGACAGCGCCTCAACCGCGACAGGCATCATCTCCCGGCGGCCCAGCAGAACCATGAACAGACCTTTGATTGCATGTCCCAGTGCAAAGTCCGGCTCAAGCTCCAGCACCTTGCCCAAATGCTGAGGCGTAATCGCCGCGTGTGCCATGAACCCGAGCAGAACACCGTCCCACGCTTCGACACTCGCCGGGTGGGTCAGTGTATTCATCTGTCCGAAAACGTCTTGTTTCATGCTCGAGGTCCAATCCGATTGCGATTTTCTATAGTAATTGACTTACCAGAGACTCTAGCGGCGTCGTATCAGTATCGACCCTGCTCTCGAATTGGTGAAAGGCCGTGTGCGCGAAACGTGAAAAAAACCGCCGATTCAACGGCATGTTTCAGCAACATGCCGCCGAATTGGGCATAGTGTTTCAATCGTCAAAGGGGTTTTCCGCGCCCAGCACGGCATCGGTATCCGCCCCGAATACGGGCGGGGCCGCGCGATATGTTACAGGCGTGCGCGACAGTTTCAGCGGATTACCGATCAATTGAACTTGGCCCGGATCAGCCTGCATCGCGATCTGCATCTGACGCGCAGCCACTTGCCGCGTGTCGAAAACCTGATCCACCGTTTGCACAGGTCCAACGGGAACCTTAAGCGCTTCAAGCTCGGCAATGACCGTGTCAGTGTCGCTGGTCCGCATCGCGGGTCTGAGTATTGCGTTCAGCGCGTCACGGTTTTCCAGCCGGGCCGGATTTGTCGCAAACCGGGGATCATCTGGTAGGTCCGAACGGCCAATGAAATCACAGAACCGTCTGAACTGGCTGTCGTTTCCGACTGCCAGAATCACATGGCCGTCGGCGGTTTCGTAAACGTCATAGGGCACGATATTCGGATGCCCATTGCCCCGCCGTTGCGGGACATCGCCAGACGTCAAATAGTTCACGCCTTCATTGATCAACCAAGCGATCTGAGAATCCACCAGCGAAAGATCAATTTGCTGACCTTCGCCCGTCTGGTCGCGGTGGCGCAGCGCGGCCAGAATGCCCACGCTTGCGTACATCCCGCACATCACATCTGCGATGCCGACGCCCACTTTCATTGGCGCGCCGTCGGGGTCTCCGGTCAGCGACATGATACCGCCATAGCCCTGGGCCATCAGGTCGTAACCGGGTTTTGAGGCGTTTGGTCCGTCCTGCCCGTAGCCTGAGATCGAGCAATAGACGAGGCTGGGGAATTCCTGCGACAAGCTTTTGTAATCCAGCCCGTATTTCGCCAGCCCGCCGGGCTTGAAATTCTCAATGAGGATATCAGCATGCGAGGCCAAGCGGCGGATTTCTGCTTGCCCCTCGGGCGTGGTGATGTCGATGGCCACTGACTTCTTGTTTCGGTTCGCTGCCATGAAATAGGCACTCAGATCCGAGGCGTTACCTTCGGCATCCAACACATAAGGAGGGCCCCACTGCCGGGTATCGTCGCCCCTGGTTGCAGGGTTCTCGATCTTGATAACGCTGGCCCCGAGATCGCCCAAAAGCTGCGTACAGGTCGGCCCGGCCAGAATGCGCGACAGGTCCAGAACCTTGACGCCCTTCAGCGGTCCCTCAGATGCGACCATCATATCCCCCACGCTCGATTTCTGCTGCGATAACGGTGAATTTGTCCGCTTTTACAGCATCTTCCAGCGCAGAACGCAATTCAGAACGGTTGCGGACCGTGTGGCCGTAGCCGCCAAAGGCACGGCCCATGGCGGCAAAGTCGTGCCGGTCGAAATCAACGCCCGCATTGCCCATTTGGCGCTGGCGTTGTTTCAATTCAATCAGGGCGAGGCTGGCATCGACGAAGACCAGAAATATGGGATTGCCGCCCAATTCAGCAGCCGTCGATAGCTCACCGGCAACCATAAGGAACCCGGCATCGCCCGAGAAACTGATCACTGGGCGGTTCGGTTCTACCAGCTTAAGGCCGATCGCCATCGGAACGGCGCAGCCCATTGTGCACAAGGCCGAAGACTGGATCAGCCCGCGTTCTTCAGAACATTCCCACATCTGGCTCAGCAGAATGCGATGTGCGCCGCTGTCGGCTGTCGCCAGCGTTTCCGGTGGCAACGCTTCGCGCGTCTCGGCGATCACGGCGGCTGGTCCCCAATTCTCATCTGTCGGGAAGGCTTGCGCCAGCGCTGCCTTAACCCGAGCGGGCTCGCCGCCTGGCCAAGTATCGCGGGCCGCGTTGCCCTTGGCGATGGCTTCCAGTGTCGCCCCGGTATGCGCCACCAGATTAAGGCCCGCCTGATGCATGTAGTGGTCGTTTGGGACCGCTGAGATGTCGATGACCTGCTTTTCTTCAGGGTCCCAAATCTCGCGCCATCCGGGCCGCATTTCAATGGGATCGTAGCCCAGACACAGCACCAGATCGGATTGCTCGACCAGCGGTACCAGATGCTTGTCGGCCAGAGGTGACAGCCCTGCGCCGCCGAGGCACAGCGGATGATCTTCGGGCACGACGCCTTTCGCCTTATACGTGGTCACGAAGGGGATGCCGAAATGCTCTAAGAACGCCTGGACCACATTGCGTGAGTCGTCATACAGCACGTCCAGACCCACAATGGCGATTGGGCGTTCGGCCTGCGAAACCCAACGGCGGGCTTTCTCGACGCAATTGCCCTCGGGCGCGACGGCGGCGATCTTGGCGCGGCGACGAGGTTTGATACCTGACACGCGCGTGTCGGCGACCGAGATAGGCACGTCGATATGCACCGGGCCGGGGCGGGGCCGATTGGCCAGCGTAACCGCCTTGTCGGCAATGATATCCGCGCCCTTGGCTGTAAGCGTGAACGTCCCTTTGGTGATCGAGCGGTAGACCTGCGCGTGATCCATCACCTGATGGGTGTAGGTCAGCGCCTCATCCGCATCGACGCAGCCGGTCAGTACGATCATCGGCACACGGTCCTGCAACGCGTTGGCAACCACGTTGATTCCGTTCATCGCGCCGGGGCCTAACGTTGCGACCAGTATGGCCGGAGCGCCGTCGCGGTGATGGACGGCTTCGGCCATGAAGCCAGCGGCGTTTTCATGCTTGGTCAGATGAAAGGTGATCCCGGCCTGTTCCAGTGCATCGACCAGAGTCAGAACTTCTCCCCCTGGCATACCAAAAGCGTGGCGGCATCCGGCCTCGTACAAGCGTTGGGCCAAAAGATCCGCAGCGCGGGGCGAGAGGTCCTGCATTTGGTCGTGCTCCGAAAAACTGTTTCATTGCAGATTGCGGAGGAAGGCCTCGGACGCAAGGCGGATCACGTCAGTGTGACTATTTGACTGCGGTTTCGGCGACGGCTTGAAATTTGCCGTCCAGCTCTTCGGCGATGTCTCGCAAAGGTTCTCCGCCTTCGTAGACATAGGGCGCAAAGACAAAGCTGGGGGTCTTGTAGGACAGGGTGGCGGTGCCGTCTTCGTTCTCGGTCACATAGAACCGGATCGGTGCTTCGATCATCGCATTGAGCGATGTTTCCAGTACGCGCACCGCATAGTCGTTGTTGAAAGCTCCGATCACCCGGTTGCCGGGAATGGTGATGCCGCGTGACGCGGCGGCCTTGGTGGGACCGGCTTGCGTCACAACGATCAGACCGTGCTCTTTGACAGCGGCTTTGGTGTCATCCACCAACTGGCTATAGCTTTTGTCGGTCGAATATACGGCCCAACCCGACAGAGAATCCTGTGCCCAGGCGGGCAGGGCGATCAAGGCTAGTGCAATCCAAGGCGCTTTCATCGGAGACTCCTGAGCTGGTTGTTCGTCATTTGATGCCAGAAACCCGGAAAGCGCGCACTCACATTCTTGTGCGTTTTCCCGATTGCACTGCGGGGCAGATGGCATCAGAAACGGTTCAGCACAACGTAATGGGGTCAGGATTGGATCGGGTGCGCCTTTTGATTTGCGACAGTTGCTCGGGCCATCGAGACCGTGAGGCCGAGAAGAAGGCCGTGACAGAGGCATTAGCGCAAGCCGGGCTTGAGGCTCAGGTGACGGTCAGCGAACACGCGTGTTTCAGCGGTTGCACTGAACCTGTCGCGCTCGCGTTGCAGGCAGAAGGTCGCGCGTCTTATGTTTTTTCGGGGGTCAAGGTGACCTCGGACGCCAAAGATATTGCCGCGACCTGTCAAACCTATCTGGACAGCCCCAAGGGCTGGATTGAAGACGCCCGACCCTGCGGGCGGCTTCGAATGTGTTTGCGCGCGCGCATACCGGCGCTTTAGTCGACCTGTACGGTGACCATGGCGCTGACCGGCTCGTTATCGACCATCAGCGGACTGTGGCTGTTTGAGTTGAGCGAAACGGATACCTCGACCTCGCCTTTCGGCAGGTCTCCGATGTGCATCCAGTTGCCGTATAGCCGGGCCAGTTTCGTTCCGTTGACATAGACATGCGCGTGACCCTCTCCGGGGACACCGGCGGTCGAGGCATTCTCGGGCGAAAACCGGAAGTTCTGAGGCATGACATGCAGGTTCCATCCGGACATTGGGTCCGGCTGCAGCGCGATTTCAATTCCGGGTGCATTCGGGCCCGCAGGCAGGTTGATTGCCGTCGCGTGGTCGTGCGCCATCGCCTCGGCATGTGAAGCGCCATGATGCGATGGATCTCCGTGGTCGTGGCCGTCAAAAGTGATGCCATTCCCTGCGGCGAGAACAAACCCTGCGCCACCACCAAAGACCAGGCCGATGGCAAAAAGGGCAAGTGAACGTGACATATCTAGTTCCTTGAAGACAAAAACGAAACGCGCCGGGAGGAACCCGGCGCGCCCGCTTGAGAAGCTATCAGGCCGTTGCTTCGGAGCGTTGGCCTTCGTGCTGCCAGAAATACCCGGCAAAAGCGCCCACCAGCACCCAGGCCGCCAGGCCAATGCCAAAGGCGCGCGCGGCAAACAGTGCGCCGATCTCGGTCGGGACCGGGCCTGTGAATACGTCCGGTTCGGGCGCGCCGATCAGATGCGGGGCCAGCAGCAGGGCAGCAGCGATCACATAGCTGATCAGGTTGCCACCGAACGCGATGAGCCAAAGGGCGACAACAGCAGCTGCGACCGTTGCGAACCACCAGACCTGCCGCGCATAGACGTCAGCCGCTGCAACGCCGGGCACTTCGGGTGCCAGCGTGAAGCCTGGAGCCAAATGAAAGGCGATGAAACCTGCCAAGCCCCACAGAACACCGGTCCGACCGTCGATCTTGTGTCCCTGACCTTCGGCTACGGACATCAGCGCAACCATTACCAGCGCGTAACCGGTGTAAGTCAGCATTGTGAAGATCACGCTCAGCGCGTCACGGGTCAGTTCCGAGAACATACCGGGCAGTTCGGGATGAGCCGTCACGGCCTCGGCCCCGAAATGCACCAGTTCACCCGATTCATACAATTCGGCGTGCAGCAATACAGGTTGCACAAAGACCAACTGCAGCAGGGCGGCAATCAACCCGGCTGCAGCACCAGCGAACAACGCGCTGGTCAGAATGCGACTGAACATGGTCTTAGTGGCAGGGGAAGCCGGTTGCGTGGCGTACGTCATGCGCCGCGTCGTGCAGCGCCGCAGCCTGAACGTGGCCGGTCAGCGTGATGACGCCAAAGCCAAGAATCACAGCAAACATGACCGGAAGGAAACCAGTGCGCGAAGCCGTCTGTGTTTGTGTTGCCATCTTATTTCTCCTTTGCCGCCGCACCCGACGGCCGGTGTTTCATTTTGCGCCTGGCAGGTCTCCTGGCTTGCGGGTCGGTGCCTCTGTTCGCCTTCCCCCTGAGAACAGGAGTGGCTGGTTGAACAGGGCTCTCCGCTTACAGTCGCGGGGGCGGCTTGGGATTTGACCACCGGGGTGGTCGCACCAAATTCCCTCTTAGCATCCGGATGGCTCCGGCGGGACCAGACAACTTCATTTAGCCGCTAAGGCCAGGCGGGCGCAATCTCCATTTGCGACCTTTTACGTCAGATCACGCTTTTTCAGCAAATAGACATCCATGATCCACCCATGGTCGGCGCGGGCATTGGCACGGGTTTTCACAATCTGCTCGGCCACCTCTGACAGGGGGCCGCTGACAAGAATTTCCTCCTTCATGCCCACATAGGCCCCCCACCAGATGTCGTAGTGTTCCGTCTCGAGGGTTTGAAACGAGCATTCCCCATCGAGCATGACCGCCACTTTTGAGGCATTTTTGGGCCAGCCTTCATCCCGAATGCGGCGTCCGGTGGTGACGACATAGGGCGCGCCCAGATCGTTGATTGGAATTGCATGGGCCGCCGTCAGGGCCTGAAGCGCCGTAATGCCCGGAATCACCCGCGTTTTCGGTTGTGGGTCAAGCCGAGATGCTATTCGCAACGAGCTGTCATAGAGCGATGGATCACCCCAGATCAACAGCGCCACTTGGCGCGCTTCGGGGTGCGCGCTGATCGCGTCTTGCCACCGCAGCGCAATTGCGTCGTGCCATTCGTCGACGCCACTGAGGTAGCCGTCATCAGAACGGCGCTTGGGGATATCGAAATAGGCGATTTCGGGCGATACATCGGTAACTTGTGCGATGATTTCTTCGCGCAGGCCTGCCAGATCAGCTTTGTTCTCACCTTTGCGGGGAATCAGAATTAAATCTGCCGTGCGTATGGCCTTTGCGCCCTGAAACGTCACATGGTCAGGACTGCCGGTGCCAATGCCGATCAGCGTCAGGTCAAACATCATCGAATTCTGCCAGCGGGCCATAGAGGATCAGCGCAGGGGCGGTTCCGAGCTCTCCGAGCAGTTGTTCGGACAACGCGCCAATCGTAGAGCGGTTCAGCTTTTGATCGGGCGTGGAAACAGATTCTGCCATTAGCGCCGGAGTATCCAACGGCAGGCCATGCGTGTGCAACGTTTTTACCAACAGGGGAAATGTCCGCTTGCCCATGAAAACAACCGTTGTTGCATCCGGGTCGGCCAGTGCGGGCAAGTTCAGATCCTCGGGCAGTTTGCCGCTGACGTCGTGTCCAGTGACAAATTGCACCCGCCTCGCGGTCAGCCTTCGGGTCAGTGGAATGCCGGCCGCTGCCGCTGCCGCCACTGCCGAAGGGATGCCGGGGATGATTTCATAGTCGATCCCTGCTTCGCGCAAGGCCACCAGTTCTTCCTCAAGCCGTCCGAACATGCCACCATCGCCGGATTTCAACCGAACAACCCGTTGACCAGTCTGCGCATATTCCACCAGCAACCGGCTAACATGATCCTGCTTGGGCGAGGGACGTCCGGCACGTTTGCCTACGCCCACCAGATCGGCATCTTTGCGCGCATGGCCCAGAATTGGACCGCTACTGAGATCATCAAACAGCACAGCGTCGGCCTTTTGCAGCCGGTCTACTGCCTTGAGCGTCAGCAAATCCGGGTCGCCGGGGCCGGAGCCGACAAACGAAACATAGCCGCTCATACCGACGCCTCTGCAATCAAGTGGAAGAATGTTCCTGTCACGTTGCCACGGACCGATCCGGTCTGCGGTCCTTCCGCCCCTTCTGCATCAAATACGCGCGCCAGCGGCGCGTCGGGTTGTTCCAGAATCGAGGAGTAGTGAAATTCATGCCCGCGCAACGCCGCACCAGACGCAAATCCGGGCATCGGGGCCAGCAATTCCGCACGGCGGTACCCAAGGTTGAACTTGCGTTTTTCGTACGAGGTGACCAGCCCCAAAACCCCCGCCATTTCATGCCGTACACCGGATTTATCGATCAAGGCCTGCCCCAAGGCCATGTAGCCGCCGCATTCGCCGTGAACAGGTTTGGATTCGGCATGTTTGCGCAGCCCATTTTGGAACGTCTGTGCAGCGGCAAGGGTTCCTGCATGCAATTCAGGATAGCCGCCCGGCAGCCAGACCAGATCAGCATCCCTCGCAGGGGCCTCATCAGCCAGCGGCGAAAACGGCAAGACCTCCGCCCCGGCGGCCCGCCATCCTTCCAGCAAATGCGGATAGGTAAATGAAAACGCCGCGTCCCGAGCCAGGGCAATCCGCTGCGCCGGAGGTCGCGGCGGCGTGGCGGACGATGGCCCCTTCGGGCCTGAGGACGCCGCCCGTTTGATTGCCTCCAGATCGACATGTTCGCGCAGAAACGCGGCATAGCCAACAATGGCGCTTTCCAGATCGGGATGTTCAACGGCTTGAATCAGACCCAGATGCCGTTCTGGCAAAGTCAAATCACCCCGGCGCGGCAAAACACCCAGAACGGGCAAACCCGCACGTTCCATCCCGAGGCGCGTCAGTCGCTCGTGCCGAGGACTGGCACAACGGTTCAAGATCACCCCGGCAAAGGGCAGGTCGGGGTTATACATCTTGAACCCCAAAGCCGTGGCTGCTGCCGATTGCGCCTGACCGCCGACATCCAGCACCAACACCACCGGCCAGCCCATCCGCAGAGCCGTTTCAGCGCTGGAGCCGTGGCCGATCTCGCCCGGTTTGGCCACCCCGTCGAACAAACCCATCGAGCCTTCGGCGACCACGATATCTGCACCGCCCGCCTGCGCGGAAATCGCATTCAGCAATGGTTCCCCCATCGCCCAACTGTCCAGATTGAACGAAGCGCGCCCTGCCGCTGCACGATGAAAAGCCGGGTCGATGTAATCCGGTCCGCTTTTGAATGGCTGCACGGCCAACCCGTCCTCTGCCAAAGCGCGCAGCAGGCCCAACATGACTGTGGTCTTGCCCGTCCCCGACGACGGGGCGGAAATCAGTACGCCCGGAGGATTGGTCATCGCGTCATTCATCCTCGGGACTCCAGCTTGACCACGGGCTGTCCGCGCTCTGCGGCCGATACCGTCGGTCATAATCCTTCGAGTACAGGCAGCTTTCGTCGAACCCTTCTCCGGCCAGCGCTGGTCCAACCATGATCAGGGCAGTCCGCGAGATGCTGTCATCCAGCGCATCTTTCAAGGTTCCCAGCGTGGCGCGGATAATGCGTTCGTCGGGCCAGCTGGCGCGATAGACAACGGCGACCGGGCAATCTGCGCCATAGGCCGGGCTTAGGTCACCGATCACAGAGTCCAGATTGCCAATCGACAGGTGAATCGCCAACGTCGCTCCGGTGCGGGCAAAGTTCTCTAACGTTTCACCTTTGGGCATCGAAGACGCGCGCCCGGGGGTCCGGGTCAAAACCACCGATTGCGCCAAGCCAGGCAGGGTCAGTTCGGTGCCCAACGCAGCGGCGGCCGCAGCAAAGGACGGCACACCGGGCGTCACGCTGACTGGAATGCCTATTTCTTTCAGACGACGGATTTGTTCCCCCATCGCCGACCAAACCGAAGGATCGCCGGAATGCAAGCGCGCCACGTCGTGACCGGCCTGATGCGCGGCGTCGATCTCGGTCATGATTTGATCCAGATCCATCGGCGCGGTGTTAATGATTTTGGCACCTTCGGGGCAGTGGCTCAGGATTTCCTCGGGCACCAAGGACCCGGCATAAAGGCACACAGGGCAGGAAGCGATGATATCGCGCCCGCGCAAGGTCAACAGGTCGGCGGCACCCGGTCCGGCGCCGATGAAGTGAACGGTCATGTTTGTCCTCCGATGGCTATGGCGCACGTCGCCAGCCGGTCGTCTGATATCAGTCTGGGTGCAAGAAGGCGCGCACCGGGCCCAGCGGCGGCCAGCGCGGACGCTTCGGCGACGCTGCCGGTGCCATAGGTCGATTTGCTGCGGTTCGAGCATGTCAGCGTTTGTTGCCCGGCCAGATCAGCGGTTGCAATGAAATGCACGGGCAAGGCAAGGTCTGCGGCGAACGCTGAAAGCGCCGGATGGCCTTTCTTGTCAGACACTGTTGCTATCCCAACCACATCATTCCCATTCGCTGCCGCGTCATAGGCTGCGCGCAGGCTGCCTGCTGTCGCACGAGATGAAAAGCCCAAGCCCGCAATGATCATAGCGTCACGCTCCACTGCACCACCGGATAGGCTGATTTCCAACCACGACGCGGGCCCAGCGGGGCGGAATGCGCCAGTTCGATGCGCAAAAGCTCTCCGCCCAAGTCTTCGTGCCACCGCGCCAACAGCGCCTCGCTTTCCAAAGTTACCGCGTTGGCGACCAGTCGGGTTCCGGTCGGCAGGGCATCGCGAAGCCACATTAGAAGGTCGGCGCTGAGGCCGCCGCCGACAAAGACCACATCCGGCAGGGGCAGCCCGTCCAACGCGTCCGGCGCGGTGCCGTGGACCACGTTCAGACGGTCCTGTCCCAAGGCATCTGCGTTGCGTCGAATACGCTCCGCGCGATCTGCGCGGGGCTCGATCGATGTTGCGGTCAACGTCGGGTCGCACATCAGCCATTCAATGCTGATCGAACCGGTGCCGCCGCCGATATCCCACAAATGCTCGCCACGTTGCGGGGCCAGGGCCGACAGGGTCAGAGCGCGGATTGGGCGTTTGGTGATCTGGCCGTCGGTCTCGAATATCTCGTCTGGTTTGCCCGAGGATTTGGGCAACGCGCGCCCTTCGCCTGCGACCTCAATCGCGACACAGAGCGGGTGATCGAAGGTGCCCAGCAGCGCCTCGGTCAACGAAACGGTGCGGGCACGTTCTCGGGGTCCGCCCAAGGCCTCCATCACATGCAACTGAGTGTCGGCAAAGCCGGTTTCGGTCAGATAGCGCGCCAATTCCGCGACCGCTGCGCCATTGCGCAACAGGATGATGGCCTGCAAGCCCGGCGACAGGTGCGGGCGCAATCGGGTCAGGGGTGCCGCGTGCAGGCCGAAGGTTTGCGTGCTTTCCAACGGCCAGCCCAGACGGGCCGTCGCCAGCGAAAATGTAGACTGGCCGGGCAGGGCGGTCCATTCCGAAGCCTCAAAATTGCGCGCGATGACCGAACCCGCGCCGAACCAGAATGGATCACCAGAGGCCAGAACAACGGTGGCATGACCACGTTGCGCTTGCAGCAAGGACAGGCCGTCCGAAAAAGGGACCGGCCATTCGATGCGCTCGGCCCCAGTGTCAGGCATTAGCGACAGATGTCGGGGCGGGCCCATGATGACCGCGGCCCGGTCCAGCACTTGACGGCTTGCGGGCGACAGGCCATCAAGCCCATCTTCGCCCCAACCCAGAACGGTCAGCCACGGAGTATCAGACATGACCAACCTCCTGATCCTTGGCGGCACGACCGAAGCAAACGCTTTGGCTAAAGCCGTTTCCGAGCACGGGCTTGCGGCGACCTATTCCTACGCAGGACGGGTCGAGAAACCGCGCCCGCAGCCTTTGCCGGTTCGGGTCGGCGGGTTTGGCGGCGTGCAGGGATTGGTCGCCTATGTTCGCGAAAACGGGATCAGTCATGTGATCGACGCGACCCATCCTTTTGCCTCTCAGATAAGCGGCAATGCGATTGAGGCGTGCCGCGAGACGCAAACACCGATGGTCGCGCTGACGCGACCGGAGTGGCGCGCGCAGTCCGGCGATAACTGGCGACACGTTCCCGATATGCCCGCCGCAGTTGATGCGCTGAACGCAGAAGCGCAGCGTGTGTTTCTCGCTGTTGGCCGGATGCATCTTGAGGAGTTCGCGGCCCAGCCCCAGCATCACTATTTGCTGCGTCTGGTGGATGCGCCCGCTGAACTGCCATTGCCAAATGCCGATGTGGTTGTTGCCCGCGGCCCGTTTGCCGAGGCCGATGACCGCGCGCTGATGCAACGGCACGGGACGCAGTTGGTTGTGTCCAAGAACGCAGGCGGCACGGGCGCGCGGGCCAAGCTGGACGCGGCGCGGTCGCTGGGCCTGCCAGTGCTGATGATCGACCGTCCGGTCTTGCCGGAGCGGACCGAGCTGTCGACGATTGCACAGGTTCTGGACTGGCTGGCTCATTCTGGGGTGAACCTCGGCGTGTAGACGATCGGCGCGCCGTCGCGTTCGATCACGCGGGTGCGGGATGATCCGACAATGACCACCGTCTGCATATCCGCCATCTCGGGCGTGGCCTCGGCCAGAGTGGAAATCCGGATCGCTTCGTCCGGGCGCGATACGGCGCGCGCGAATAGGATCAAGCGTTCGGGTTCACATTCCTCGCGCAGGATTTCCAGCGTCTTTACAAAGCCTTTTGGTCGCGACTTCGAGCGGGGATTGTAAAAGGCCATCGAGAAATCCGCCTGCGCCGCCAGACGCAGCCGCTTTTCGATCAGCGACCAGGGTTTGAGGTTGTCGCTGAGGTTGATGGCGCAGAAATCATGCCCCATCGGTGCGCCCGCGCGCGCTGATGCCGCCAGCATCGCCGTGATCCCCGGCAATACATCAATCTGAATGTTGCGCCATTCAGAGGGACCGTTTTCCAACGCCTCGAACACTGCAGCGGCCATCGCAAAGACACCGGGATCGCCCGAGGACACCACGACCACGCGTTTTCCCTCGGTCGCCATCTGTAGCGCGTGTTGCGAGCGGTCGATCTCCACTCTGTTGTCGCTGGCATGCAGCGTCAAGCCGGGGCGCTCAGCCACGCGCGCGACGTAGGGGATATAGCCCACCACATCCGTCGCCTCGCCCAGTGCCGCGGTAACCTCGGGTGTGACCAGGGCGTCGTCGCCCGGTCCCAAACCCGCGATCTTGACCCAGCCCGTCATGGTCGCCGTCCCTGACCATGCACGATAATGATCGAGAAATACGGTGTGATACCGTCATGCGTTTCGGACAGCTTTGAAACGGTTTGATTGGGCATTTGCGCAAATTCCACAATCCACGCGCGGTCATAAAGACCAGCCGTTTTTAGCGCGCGTTTTACTTTGCCGATATTGCGACCGATTTTCATCACGACCAGAGCGTCGGTCTGCCTCATGCGCTGCGCCAGATCGTCTTCGGGCAGCGTTCCCATCAGAACGGTCAGCACATCATCGCCCCAGGTGATGGGATCGCCGGTGGCTGTCCACGCCCCGGACATGCCGGTGATGGCTGGGACAACCTCCACATCAGCTTCATCGCGTAACCGGCTGTAAAGATGCATGAATGAGCCGTAAAAGAATGGATCGCCTTCGCACAGAACGACCACATTCTCGCCGCGTTCGGACAAGGCCTTCAGATGCGCAGCGCAGTCTTTGTAGAACCCTGAGAGCAGTTCGTTATAGCGCGGGTCGGTCAGTGGTATCTCGGTTGTAACAGGATATTCCATCGGGAACTCGATGGCCCCTTCGGGGATCATTCCGTTGACGATCTTGCGCGCCTGACCGGTTCGCCCGGGTTTGCGAAAATAGGCCACATGGCGCGCCGCGCGCAGCAGGCGGTCTGCCCGCACGCTCATCAGATCGGGGTCTCCGGGGCCGAGGCCCACGCCGTAGATGGTGCCGCCGCTCATTCTGCGCGGCTCGCGATGGCATTGATGGCGGCCACGGTGATGGCGCTGCCGCCTAGACGGCCTTTTACGATGCAGGACGGAACCGGTTGTGCGGCCCACAAGGCGTCCTTGGATTCGACCGCACCGACAAAGCCCACCGGGCAGCCGATGATTGCGGCCGGGCGCGGACAATCGGGGTCTTCCAGCATGTTAAGCAGGTGAAACAGAGCGGTGGGCGCGTTGCCGATGGCGACCAGAGCGCCTTCGAGATGCGGACGCCACAGTTCCAGCGCGGCGGCGGATCGGGTGTTGCCCATTTTGGCGGCGAGTGGTCGCACACGCGCGTCATGCAGGGTGCAGATCACCTCGTTTTCGGCGGGCAGTCGGAACCGTGTCACACCCTCGCTGACCATGCGCGCGTCACACAGGATCGGCGCGCCGTTTTCGAGTGCTGTACGCGCGGATGTGACAAAACCGGGCGAGAAATGAACGAACTCTTCCAGCCCGACCATGCCTGCGGCGTGGATCATGCGGACGGCCACCTGTTCCTCGTCGGCATCGAACCGGGTTAGATCGGCCTCGGACCGGATGGTTGCAAAGCTCTCCTTGTAGATCGCCGCGCCGTCGGTTTGGTAGGTGTAGGGCATCAGGTGAAGTCCATGGTTTTGAGCGTTTCTTGTGTTAGGCCGGTCTGGCAGGGCTCATCCCCCGCGCGGCCCTGTTTGACAAGATCAAATCGTCCGGAATTACCGATCAGGGTTACATCGGCTGCGCCCATACGGGCGCATCCTTTGGCACAGCCCGAAACATGCAGGCTGCCGGTAACGCGCGGGGCCAAGTCGCGCGCGATGTCGCGGGTTTCCACTTGCGCCTGCGGGCAGAACGGTGCTCCGGGGCAGGCGTCGGTGGTCATAAGCGGGTCGCTGCCGTCTGTGACAAAGCCTGGGGCGGGTATCGCCGCCCCGCCTTCCAACAGGATCAGCCGCCATGGGGTGACACGCAGCCCATTGGCACCGCCTTGTGCAATCAGGTCTTTCATCGCGCGCGCGGGCAGTTGTCCGAAGGCTGCTCCATAGAGCGTCCCCTGATCACACGCACCCGGCTGCAACGGCGCGCCTAAGGGTCCCGGTGCCGTGCGTTGCCACTTTTGCGGCAGGGCCGAGACCACACGCGCCATACGGCGGTCTTCGGGCGTGTAGGTTTGGGCGAACCATGCGGCCAGGGCAATCGCTTGATCGATGGCTGCAGATTCTTGGACCAGACACCCGGTCTCGGCTCCGTCGGCGCGCAGGATCAGGCCGTCGGAGCTAGTTTCTAGCCGTATATCGGCCGAGTCTTTGCCCAGCAGGCGCTCAGGTCCGGTGTCGATGGCAAAACCGAATTTGGCGGGCAGGGCGGGCAGCTCGGACAGCCGGTCAATCAACTCCTGCGTCAGCCGCGTCGTCAGGTCTCCGGCGCGATACAGGGGCGAGACCAGAATGTTGCGGCGCACCTCGATCCCCGGCTCGGCATCCAGCAGATTCAGGGCGGCCAATTCGGCCAGCAGCGGTTGATGATCCGTCTCGGAGATCCCCCGCAGCTGCAGGTTGGCGCGGTTCGTCAGGTCGATGGTACCATTGCCGAAGCTGTCCGCCAGATCGCACAGACCCATGGCCTGCTCAGCTGTCAGACGTGCCAGCCGAGGCCGCACCCGCACCACGAGCCCATCGCCCGACATCATCGGACGGTGCGCGCCGGGGCACCAACCCTGGACGATGGGCGCGCTCATCGCAACCCCTCCAAATCGGCGCGGATCGAATTGCGCCGCGTGTTCCACAGCCCGGCCTCCAGCAAGGCGCGGAAGCGGTCCTGCATGGCCTGATGCGCCTTTGGGTTGGCCTCGGCCAGAAAAGCGTCGACCTCGGCGTTGCCCAGCGTGGCGTCGTGGTAGAGGTCGAACAGATGCGGGGCGACCGTGCCCGACAAATGCGCAAACGATGCCATGTGATCCAGCGTCGCCGCGATCTCGGCTGCGCCTCGGAAGCCATGGCGTTGCATTCCCGCAATCCATCCGGGATTGGTGGCGCGGGCGTGGACCACACGGCTGATCTCTTCGGGCAGGGTGCGCGCGCGCGGGGTGTCGGGGTTGGTGTTGTCCAGATGATAGAGTTGCGCCGTACCACCGGTGATCTTTTTGGCGGCGGCAAACCCGGCCTCATGCGTGGCATAGTCGTTGGCCAGCAACAGGTCGGTTTCGGTAAGGTCCTGCAAATGAACGAAGCTGTCGGCATTGGCGACGCGTTGTGTGATCCCATCCTTGTCCTGCGCGATATTCTCGCCCTCCAGCGCAAAAGAACTGGCGTTGAGCCATGCTTCGCCCGCCTGTGCCCGCGCCTCGTCGGTGTAGGTTTCTGACAGATGGGTCATGTTCAGGCCATAGCTGCCGGGGGCGGGGCCGTAGACTCGAGCCGCCGGTTCCTGACCGGCATAGGGGTTCCAGTCCGGGGCCTCGTCCCGTGCGGACAGGGCGCGGACGGCTTGACCGTAAAGTGCCGAAAGCGTCGGGAATACGTCGCGAAACAGGCCCGAGACCCGCAGCGTCACGTCCAGACGCGGGCGGCTGAGGTCGGTGATCGGCAGAACTTCGATGCCCGAGACCCGCTCGGATCCTTTGTCCCAGACCGGTTTGACGCCCAGAAGGTGCAGCGCCATGGCGAATTCCTCACCCGCTGTGCGCATGGTTGCGGAGCCCCAGAGGTCGACGATCAGCCCATTGGGATAATCGCCTTCCTCTTGCAAATGCCGACGTACCAGTTCCTCGGCCAGTTTCACGCCCTGAGTGTAGGCCGCGCGGGTCGGGACCGAACGCGGATCGGTGGTATAAAGGTTCCGCCCTGTCGGCAGCACGTCCGAGCGACCACGATAGGGGGATCCGGACGGCCCGGCCTCGATCCGTTTTCCGGCTAGCGCATCCAGCAGCCCGTTGCGTTCCGCTTGGGCCGAGGGCGCGGGGTCGAAATTGCCAGTGGCTTCAGGCACGCGGCCAAAGATGTGTAGCCCGTCGCCGAACTGGCTTTCCTTGATGTCACAGACAAAGCGGTCGATGCGGGTGATCGCCTCGGCGGTGCAGGTGGCCTGATCCAGACCGAGATCGCTTTCCAGCCCGATGGCCTGCGCTTCGTCGCGGATGTCTTCCTGCAGCCGGTCGCGGCGCTTTGGGTCCAGACCATCGGCGTTCGAGAACTCATCCAGCAGCGATTCCAGCCGGACCATCCTGTCGGGTGTGCCGCTTTCCTTCAACGCAGGTGGGATATGCCCCAGCGTGACGGCGCCGATCCGGCGTTTAGCCTGTGCGGCCTCGCCGGGGTCATTGACGATGAAGGGGTAGATCACTGGCAAGTCGCGGATCAGTGCCTCGGGCCAACATGTTCTGGACAGGGCAACGGATTTGCCGGGCAGCCATTCCAGCGTGCCATGGGCGCCGATATGGATCAGCGCATCTGCGCCCAAGCTTTTGCGCAGCCACAGATAAAAGGCGACATAGCTGTGGCGCGGGGTGCGCGACAGGTCGTGGTAGTCGTCATCGCGCAGCTCGGGCGTGCCGCGTTCGGGTTGCAGCGCGACCAGAGCCTTGCCCCGGCGGAGGGCGGTGAAGTGAAACGCGCCGTCGGTGACGGCGGAATCCTCCTCGGGGACGCCCCAGACGGATTGCAAGTCTGTGCACAATTGTTCGGGCAGATCGGCTAGCGCGGCTTTATACTCGGCCAGCGGCCACGAAATCCGCTCGTCCAGCAGTGTTTCGGCAATCGGTTCCGCTGGCGCGGTATCGTAGCCTTTTGCTTGCAGATCGGACAGCATCGCCTCGGCCGAGGCCAGCGCGTCCAGACCCACCGCATGGGCCATCTGCCAGTCTTTGCCGGGATAGGTGGACAGCACCAGCGCTGGCACCTGATCGGCCTTGGGTTTATCTTGAAGGTTCAGCCAACCGGTGACGCGGTCTAGGATAGCCTCGATCCGTTCCTTCTCGGCTCGGTGGGCAAAGCGGGAATATTCCAGATGTGGGTCGCGCTTGCCCGGTTCCTTGAACGAGGCGATGCCAGCCGTAATCCGCCCGTCCACCTCGGGCAGCACCACATGCATGGCAAGGTCAGCGGGCGAGAGGCCGCGCTCCGCCTCGGCCCAGGCTTTGCGGCGCGAGGTGGCCAGTGCGACCTGAAAGACCGGCACATTAGCGACGTCCAGAGGTGACGAGCCAGACGCGCCTTTGCCCGAGAACGAAGTGGCGTTGATGATCGCGGATGGGGCAAGTGATATGATGGTTTCGCGCAGCCAGTCGGCGGCGGCTGGGGCCTTCAGCGAGGGAGCGAACAAGCCTACGGCCTGAAACCCCCGCGCGCGCAGGCTGCGGATCAGGGCGGCTACTGGGGCGGTGTCAGCCGAGGTCAGATAGGCACGGTAGAAGGTCACCACAACGCGTTTTGTGTCACCGGAGAACGCCTGCTCTGCCGGGATCACCCCAAGATCAGGACACCATGCGCCGGTGTCGGGCAGGGACTTTGCGCCCATCACCGGACCTGCATAAAGCCCCGCTGCCAGTGCCATCTGTGCCAAAGCTGCTTGTGCCGCGACTTCGCCGCCGGTGTCGCAGAGATGTGCCAGCCGTCGCAAGGTTGAGACGGGAAGGGTCGAATATGCGTCCAGCCGCGTATCCTCGCGCCCGTCGGCGGGCAGCACGGCCACAGCAATCCCCTTGGCTTGCGCCAGCGACAGAACCTGCTGCAGGCCGTACGCCCAGTAGGGCACCCCGCCGATCAGACGGATCAGGATGCCCTTTGCGCCCTCCAGCGTCTGTTCCACATAGGTGTCAACGGACAGAGGGTGTTTCAGCGCCGTCAGATTGGCCAACCGCAGGGTCGGCATCCGACCGTCCGGCCCGCCACCGCGATGCCAGCCTGCCGCGAAAGCGCCAAGGTCGCTGTCGGAGAAAGACAACACCACCAGATCCGCTGGACTCTGGCCCAGATCTGTTGGGGTCTCGGTTTCCTCTAACCCGTGGCTTTCGCGGAAGACGACGTGCATGGTTTACCCTGCGCTTACTCGGCGGCTTCGGTGATGCCCGCGAGGATTTCGCGGATTTCAGCCTCTTTGATGTCGTCATGTTCAGCAATGACGACCAGACGCGAGCGGCGCGCCTCATCGGGCTGCCATGGACGGTCATATTGATGACGCACGCGTGCGCCGACGGCCTGAACCAGCAGACGCATCGGTTTGCCTTGAACGGCGGCATAGCCTTTGACTCGCAGGATGTTCAGTTCCTTGGCCAGACGTTCGATATTCGCCACGAGCGCGGCAGGATCGGTCTGTTCGGGCAGGTCGACGATGATGCTTTCGAAATCGTCATGCTCGTGGTCATCGTGACCGTCATGGTGGCTGGGGCGAGCGTCCATGTCATCTTCGGCTGCCGCCTCAAGACCCAACACGACGCGTACGTCCACCACGCCTTCGGCGACTTCGACGACGGGCAGTGGACGGGGTGCTTCGGCTGCGATGATTTCCTTGGCCCTGGAGACGCCTTCAGGACCCGCCAGATCGGGCTTGGTCAGCAGGATGATATCGGCGCAGGAGATCTGATCCTCGAATACCTCGGACAGGGGCGTTTCGTGGTCGATGGAATCGTCCGCCAAGCGCTGGGCATCCACCGCCTCGACATTCGGGGCGAAGCGACCGGCCGCCACCGCCTCGGCATCGGCCAGAGCGATTACGCCGTCGACGGTGATCTTGGACCGGATATCCGGCCAGTCGAATGCCTTCAGCAGCGGTTTGGGCAGCGCCAGACCAGAGGTTTCAATCAGGATGTGATCCGGTCGCGGTTCCAACGCCATCAAGGCTTCAATCGTGGGGATGAAATCATCGGCCACGGTGCAGCAAATGCAGCCGTTCGCCAGTTCCATGATGTTTTCTGCCGGGCAATCCGGAATGGCGCAGGATTTCAGGATGTCGCCATCGACGCCGACATCTCCGAACTCATTCACCACAACGGCCAGACGCTTGCCCTGCGGGTTCTGCATCAGGTGGCGCACCAGCGTGGTCTTGCCCGAGCCCAGAAAGCCGGTGATCACGGTTACGGGGAGTTTTTCGAGATTGCTCATTTCAGGGCTCCAATCGGGGGAATGCGGGCTGCGCAGTTTTTGCGGAAATGTTCGGGGCGCTCGCGCCATTTGACCAATCCATCCTCGGTCGCAAGATACTTTGCTGCGCCTTCGACAATGGTCTCGATGTGGTCTGTTTCGTTGAGATGTTCATAGACGAAGGTCCAGCGATCAGGTCCCCCGCGCAGCACGATCGAGCAGCCTTCGTCGCAATTCGACAGGCATTCGACGGCTTTCAGCGTTATACCTTCGGGCAGATCAGCTTGCTCCAGCGCTTTGTGTAGCAAAGCTCCGGGCCGCTGGGCGTCATCCTCGACGGGAAGGCCGCGACGGCAGGTGGTGCATACCAACAATTCGACCGGTGCGGTCTCGGTCATGTCTCTCATCCCCCCAAATCCTTTTTGTGGGGGACGGGGTTTCATGCGGGTCGCCTTTGACCCGACGCCGGAACACCCCGTCCGGTTGCATACTCGGGTGCTGGCAGGTCTCCCGGCTTGCGGATGTCAGAGGTTGAACTCTGCCGGATGTCCCGCCTTCCCGGCCTGCTGGCCAGTGGCTTGGGCACCCTCTCCGGTCACGGTCGCGGGGGCGGCTGCGTTTGACGGAAGATCCGCTGACGCATTCCCTTTTCATCCTCTCACGAGGACACCAACGCAAGGGACATGCGGTACGGGCAGGGGGGTTGTCAAGCGAGTCTCATTCAATCCACGAAAAGGGGATGAAAAGCGACCAACCAGCGTCGCAGGGCGGCATGACCGAAGAGATGCGCCGTGCTGGCATGGTGGAAAGACAAGGTTAGGGAGGCCAGGGGTATGAAGGTCGGGTTTATTGGGCTTGGAAACGTCGGGGGCAAGCTGTCGGGTTCGTTACTACGGAACGGGATCGATTTAACAGTTCATGATCTTAATCCTGATCTGGTGGCGGAGTTCGTCGGCAAAGGTGCAAAGGCAGCCACAGACCCAGCGCAAATGATGCGCGATTGCGATGCCGTGATCACCTGCCTGCCATCCCCTGCGGCTTCGGATGCCGTCATGCAGGACATGCTGCCCGAGGTTGGCGCGGGAAAAATCTGGATGGAGATGTCGACCACGGATGAGGTTGAGGTCAAACGCCTCGGCGCGCTGGTCATCGAACAAGGCGGGGCTGCGGTTGATTGCCCTGTCTCGGGTGGTTGCCATCGGGCGGCAACCGGGAATATTTCGATCTTCGCTGGCTGCGATCGCGAGACGTTTGAACGCATTCTACCTTTTCTCACCACGATGGGTCGTAGGGTTCTGCACACCGGTGAATTGGGATCCGCGTCGGTACTGAAAGTGCTGACCAACTATCTGGCCACAGCAAACTTGATCACCTGTGCCGAGGCTTTGGTCACAGCAAAGGCCGCTGGGATGGACTTGGGGACCACCTATGAGGCCATAAAAATCTCATCGGGCACATCTTTTGTGCACGAAACCGAAAGTCAGGTCATCCTGAATGGATCGCGCGATATTTCGTTCACCATGGATCTGGTGAAAAAGGACATCGGCCTGTTTCAAGATGTGGCTGACCGCGCTGGTGTGCCGTTGGAGATTAACCCTTTGATGATCGAAATCATCGAAGATGGCATCGCCCGGTACGGCGAACGCGAGCTGTCTCCGAACATCATCAGGCGGCTTGAGGATGCGACCGGGTTGGACATTCGCGCGCCCGGATTTCCGCCGGAAATGACCGATGAGGAGCCTGAAGAACCGGGGTATGAGGTGGTTCCAAAGAACCGCTGAAGCGTTTGAAATCTAAGTTGTTTCGCATTCGTTTACCCGCTTGGGTCAATATGTTATTTGAACCATGCGCAACGCTCTGACTGTACCCGTCAGGCACGTTGCTATTGAAGGTCACGAGCGGTCGATATGCAGAGAAAAGTGATATTTGCCTATCGCATCGGGCAAAAGAACATGGGCGGCAAGGCGATGCGTGTCGACCAGCTGGCCGCCATGGCCCGGGATCATTTGTCCGACAGGTATTCCTTTCAGATCGCATTAGCCCCCAAAAGCACGCGACCAAACAAATGTCGGCAGTTCATCGAAACATGTCGGGACGCGATTGTCGTTTTTCACAAAAGCGCCGCTGCCAACTTGGGGCCCGAGTTTCGCGCTGCCTTAAGAAAGTCCGCAGCGGGGGTTTGCCTGGACCATCTGGATATCGTTGCCGGGCCGTTCGAGCCCGGCTTTGTCGATATTCATCTGGCTGCCTCCCACGAAAGTGAGCGGTTCCTGTTTCAGGGCCTTCCCGCTTTGAATCCGGCGCCGGGCACCATCGTGCGTCACTTGCGCCACCATGCAGATCCCAGATTGGTCCCTGCCACGACACAGTTCGATCAATTCAAGCTCGGCTATTTCGGTTTGCCGGACAATGTGGTTCTGCCGCCCGAGCTTATCGATGGGGCGGTCGTTCCAGAGTATACCGGGCTTGGGGATGTCAGCGCCTTTATCGGGCGTCTGCATGAGGCAAACTTCCATATCTGCACGCGGGACCCGAGCCCAGCTTTGACCAGGGGTATCCTGTCCTCAAAGCCATTTACCAAGGGTTTCAATGCGGCCGTAGTTGGTGCGAATGTTCTGGTGAACCGCCAAGTTCACGATGCAGAATTCTATCTGGGCGAAGACTATCCGTATTTTATCGACAACACGGACACGGCGTCGATACTGAATGGCATTACCCGTGCGGCAAATGGCTTTGGTGGTGCCGATTGGCGCCTTGCCCAGACGCGAATGAAGGACACGGCCGCTCAGGTCACAGCGAAAGAGGTAACGTCGGAATTGGACAAAATCCTGAGGCTATTTTAAACACAAGCGAAACAATCCTCTGACGGAACAGGCAAGAGAGCAGCGAATGACGGATGAGACCTTTCTCATCGTGACTACGATGAAGAACGAAGGGCCTTTTATGATCGATTGGGTGGCTTACAACCGCGCAATCGGAATTCAGGATGTCTTGATCTATACCAATGACTGTTCGGACGGTACTGATGCGATTGGTGACCGGATGCAGGAACTCGGTTGGGCGCATCACGAGCGCAATGTGTTGGGTCCACGAGCCACGCCACAGAACCGGGCCTTTGCACAATCCAGAAGCCACCCGAGCTATCTGGCCGCCGACTGGATTATGAGCCTGGATGTGGATGAGTACATTAATATCCGTTTGCCAGAAGGAAGCATTCAATCCCTCGTCGAAGCAAGCGGCGAAGCGGATGCGATTTCAATAACATGGCGCATGTTCGGGAATGCCGGGCAGAACGATTTCGTTGACCGTCCGGTGCCCGAAACGTTCTTTTTGGCAGCCACCGAGGAAGGCTATCCACACCACAGGACAAAGGGCTTCAAAACGCTGTTCCGCAACAATGGGAAGTTCAGTCGTTTCAGGGCACATAGGCCTAGAATTGACCCCGACCATGCGCCGAACCCAGAGGCACCATATGATGGCGTATTGTGGCGGGATGCTGGTGGGAACCTGCATCCGGCGGATCAAGTGAAGTGGAAGGCGTGGCGTGGCTTTAGCCACGAATTTGCGCGCATCCACCACTATGCAGTTCGCAGCACGGACAGTTTTCTGGTGAAACGGGATCGTGGTCGGACAAATCATGTCGGGCAGGATCAGGGTCTGAAATACTGGCTGACAATGAACCATAATGTGGTTGAGGACCGGTCGATCCTTCGGCACGCGCCCGCAATGCACCAAATCCGAGCAGAAATGATGGCCGATCCGAAATTAGCCGAGTTGCACGACCGCGCCTGTGACTGGCACCGCGCGAAGGCCGAAGAACTCAAGGCACGGCCTGACTGGACCGATCTTGTCGAGGCACTGCAAAACCCCGAGTCAGGAGTGGTTTCACATGGCTGAGGCTGATACCACCCGCGATCGCCGCAAAAAGCAGGCCGAACAGCGGGAACGCAAGGACGCATTGCGGCGGGAATTGTTGAAGACAATGCCTCATGGCAAGCTGAGCCTGGAAATTGGCGTCTGGAAAGGCGAGTTTTCCCGAATTTTGCTTGAGGAGCTGAAACCGTCAAAGCTGTGCCTGATCGACCCTTGGGGCGTGCAACCTGATTCCGAAAGCGGCGCGTCTCTGGCTGGTGCCCGCAGTCAACAAGACATGGACCAGATTTTCGACTCGGTTCGCGAAACCTATGGCAAGGAGATTGCGCTGGGTCAGGTGTCCGTCATTCGCGACTTTTCTGTTCCGGCGCTTGAGCTGTTCGAAGAAGACAGCATTGGATTTGCCTATCTCGACGGCGATCATTCCTATGAAGGGGTATCGGCAGATTTGAACGCGCTTTTGCCCAAGATGATGTCCGGAGGCGTGATCATGCTGGATGACTATCATCGTCGCGGCTGGTGGAAAGACGGCGTGATGCGTGCGTTCCATGAGTTTCTGGGGCAAAACGCGGCGGACCTGCGATTGAAGGCAATCAAAGGGGCTCAGGTGGCCGTTCAAAAACTATGACGCTGAAATCGGGTGGCATGATGGCTGGAATTCGTGTTGAATTTGGCTGTCAGGCTCTGAACAAAGTGACATATTCGAGATGTCCGACAACCGCTGGGTGTGCCTTGGAGATGAAGAGTGCCTGAACGCGTCGCATCTCTGTGGATTGGCAAAAGGCTCACGATATTGGAAAAGCTGTGCCTGAAGTCGTTTCACGACGTCGGCCAGACGCCTGTCCTTTATTCCTATGAGCCGATTGAGAATGCCCCGCCCTATGTAGAAGCCAGAGATGCGCGGGACGTGTTGCCGTTGGACCCGACCGGACGGATCTATGTGGACCCGGTGTATCAATCGCCTGCGGTGCACGCGGATCTGTTTCGTCTGCATCTGATGGCCAAGACCGATGAAATTTGGGTGGATTGCGACGCCTATGCGCTGAAACCCTTCGAAACTACGGATGGCTATCTTATTGCAGGTCGCAGGGATGGTCAGCGACGTGTGCATAACGGTGTTGTGCGCCTTCCGTCCTCAAGCCCGGCACTGAAGGCTTGGTTGGAATTTGTGGCGTCCGTCCCATGCATCCCGCCTTGGTGGGATCGACAGACCGCGCGTGTCTATCGAAATCTATATGGAAAAAGAGTGACGTTCACGGCGCTGCCTCTGGGCGTAATCGGACCATTATCCGCCTATCATTTCTTGCTGGAAACCGGCGAGATCGAGCGGGTTTTACCCGAGCGGGAGCTTTACGCTTTGCCGTTTTCCAGTCGCCGGGAGTGGTTGGCCGAGGACACAGGGCAGTTGGACACATATGACTGGAAGTCCAGAACTTCCGTCCATTTCTTTTCGTCGGTCATGCGGTCCCGCCTGTCCAGATCGCGTGGTAAGGTTCTTTCCAACAGCTTGTTTGGAGGTCTTATTAATCAGCACGGGTTGGCGGACGACCCCGACGTTACCCTGATCTGATTGTGGCCCACCGATGACCGACCGAATTTTAATCTACACAACAATGAAAAACGAAGGCCCGTTCGTGATCGACTGGGTGGCCTACTATCTGTCTCTTGGTGTTGATCATATCCTGATCTACACAAATAACTGCGACGACGGCACCGATCTGATCGTAAAGAGGTTGGCCGACCTTGGCGTTGCGACCCATGTGGACAACGCGGTCAAACCCGGTCAGAGCCCGCAGAACACCATGCTGCGGCGGGTCCGCAGCCATCCTGAGTTTCTGGCCGCCGACTGGACGTTCTGTCTGGATGTTGACGAATACCTAAATATCCGACTGCCCGACGCATCCATAAGATCACTGTTGCGCAAGCTGGAGGACGTCGCCGGTCAACCGATCGATGTCGCGTCCTTCACTTGGAAGATATTCGGCTGTGGAGGTGTCGTGGACTTTAAAGACGTCCCTGTGACCGAGCAGTTTTTTCTTTGCGACCGAGAGGAAAAGTTTTCTTCCGGTGTGGCGGCGGGGTTCAAGAGTCTAACCAGAAACAACGGGGTCTTCACGCGCTATGGCCCCCATCGTCCCAAGGGTGCGGATCCTGAACGTCAGCTAGATATTTGCTGGGTGGATGGCGGCGGGCGTCGGCTTGATCCGGAAAAGGTCACATGGCGTTCAGACGGGCATTACCGGCACGACTTTGCGCGGCTTCATCACTATGTCACCCGCTCTGTCAATTCGTTTCTGGTCAAGCGGGATCGGGGAAAGACCAATCACATTCGGGACGACCAGGCCGAACGGTACTGGACCAACATGAATGCCAATTTCGAAGAGGACAGGTCGATATTGCCTCTGTGGCGGCGAGCGCTTCCTCTTAAGCGGGGGCTAATGGAGGACGGGCAATTGTCTGACTTGCATGAGCGCGCCTGCGACTGGCATGCCGCCAAGATCGAGCATTTGAACCAGCGGCCGGATTGGGAAGAGTTTCGCACATTCCTTTTGAAGAACAGATTTGGAATCGCTGGGCGACCTGATTGATCAGGTTTCCGAGACTCGTTGTTTGTGAGCGTGGTCCAGGGCCGGAAAATCCATTCAACAATGAGGGCAGGAAGCAAGCGCGCTCCGTTCTAGTGTCATTTTGATCTACGTTGCATGAATTGCTCGACAACCAAGTGACAGGTTGCGTCGCCATGTTGACTGCAAGTCTCAATCAGGCATTAACTAAAATAACTAATAAATTCAAATGGGTAATAGTCGGTTTTTCTATCTCTTATCATATTTTTGAGTTTCCTGTATATTTGTTTACAAAACTTCAGCGTCAATTGAAGGGTTTGTTGAGAAAACTCAGAACACCCTTCCATACTTGACAAGCGCAGACCTGCGTTTTGCCCCGGAAGAGGAGCCAGAGGGCGAAAAAGGTAAATGGGAGGAATGAATGACTAACAAATCTGTCACACGCCGCGGCGTGTTGAAGTCTGGTGCCGTTGCGGGCACTGGTCTGGCCCTGCCAACGATATTCACGGCATCGTCGGCTGCTGCATATACCAACGAGCCGTCGGGGTCCTCGGTTACGCTGGGGTTCAACGTACCTCAGACGGGTCCTTATGCGGAAGAAGGCAATGACGAATTGCTTGCTCAGCAGTTGGCGGTCGAGCATCTGAATGGCGAAGGCGATGGCGGTTGTCTGAACACGTTCACGTCTAAGGCCCTGCAAGGAAACGGCATTCTGGGTAAGAAGGTCGGGTTTGTAACGGGCGATACCCAGACCAAATCGGACGCGGCACGCGCATCGGCAAAGTCGATGATCGAAAAAGACGGCGCGATCATGATCAACGGCGGTTCGTCCTCGGGCGTGGCTGTTGCGGTTCAGGGGCTCTGTCAGGAAGCGGGCGTGATTTTCATGGCCGGTCTGACCCATGCGAACGACACGACGGGTAAGGACAAGAAAGCCAACGGGTTCCGCCACTTCTTCAACGCCTATATGTCGGGCGCCGCGCTGGCACCGGTGCTGGCGGCCGAAATGGGCAGCGAACGCCGCGCCTATCACCTGACGGCAGACTATAACTGGGGCTGGACCCAGGAAGAGTCGATCGTCGCCTCGACCGAAGCCTTGGGATGGGAAACGGTCAACACGGTCAAAACACCACTCGCGTCAACGGACTTCTCGTCCTACATCGCTCCGGTTCTGAATTCGGGCGCGGACGTTCTGGTTCTGAACCACTACGGCGGCAACATGGTCAACTCGCTAACCAACGCGATTCAGTTCGGCCTGCTGGACAAGGTCGCCAACGGCAAGGACTTCAAGATCGTCGTGCCGCTATATTCGGAACTGATGGCAGCCGGTGCTGGTGAGAACATCAAGGGCGTTCTGGGTTCGATGAACTGGAACTGGCAGCTGCAGGATGAGGGCACCAAGGCCTTCGTGAAATCCTTCGGTGAGAAGTACGGCAAGCCGCCGTCCAACTCGGCCCAGACCTGCTATGCGCAGGTGTTGCTGTATGCTGACGCCTGTGAACGTGCGGGCACGTTCAATCCTTGCGGCGTTGTCGAAGCGCTTGAGGACTTTGAGTTCGATGGACTTGGAAACGGCCCAACCTGGTACCGTGGCGCGGACCACCAGTGCTTCAAAGACGTGCTGGTTGTGCGGGGCAACGAGAACCCGACCAACGCCTATGATACGTTGGAAATCGTCGAGATCACGCCGCGTGCGCAGGTCGAATACGATCCGGAGCACCCGATGTTCGCCGGTGGCGAACTGGGCAAGTGTAATCCGGGCGCATAACCGGCTCACAAGAATTTTCGACGAAAATTCTTAGACTTGAGAACGGACTTTCCCGCCAGCGGGGGAGTCCGGTCAAAGGCCAAAGGTGGGGACAATGGACGCCATTCTTCTGCAAATTCTGAACGGGCTCGACAAGGGGTCGGCTTATGCGCTGATCGCTTTGGGGCTGACGCTGATCTTCGGAACGCTGGGCGTCGTGAACTTTGCCCATGGGGCATTGTTTATGATTGGCGCGTTCTGTGCCGTGACCCTGCAAAAGCTGATGAGCCTGAGCTTCGTCACCCTCGACGAGAGCCAGACCGACTTTCTGGGCAACCCGCTGAAGGTGGAAACGCCTTATATCGAGGCATGGTTCGGACCCGAGGTCGGGGCTTCAATCATAGATTGGTCGGTCCCGCTGGCCATTCTGTTCGCAATTCCGATCATGCTGTTTGTCGGCTATGTGATGGAGCGCGGGCTGATCAAGCATTTCTACAAACGAGCTCATGCGGACCAGATCCTTGTGACCTTTGGTCTGGCCATTGTGTTGCAGGAGGTCGTCAAGTATTTCTTCGGTGCCAACCCGATCCAGACACCGCCGCCCGACGCGCTGAACGGTTCTGTCGATCTGGGCACGATGATCGGTTTCGATCCGAACGCAATCATTTACCCGATCTGGCGTCTGGTCTATTTCGGCTTTGCCGTGGCGATCATCGGCGCGGTCTTCTCGTTCCTGCAGTTCACCACCTTTGGCATGGTCGTGCGGGCAGGTATGGCCGATCGCGAAACCGTTGGCCTGCTGGGCATCAACATTGACCGCCGCTTTACCATCATGTTCGGCATCGCCGCGGCGGTGGCCGGGCTTGCCGGGGTGATGTACGGGCCGCTTAACCCGCCGAATTACCACATGGGGATGGATTTCCTCGTGCTCAGCTTCGTTGTCGTGGTTGTGGGCGGCATGGGATCGCTGCCCGGTGCAGTTCTGGCCGGGTTCCTGCTTGGGATTCTGGAGAGCTTCGCCTCAACCACCTGGGCCACGACCACAATACCGGGCATCAATCAGATCATCATCTACCTGGTCGCCATCATCGTTTTGCTTACGCGTCCGCGCGGGCTGATGGGGCGCCGCGGCGTGATGGAGGAATAATCCATGTTGGGACTGAACAAAAAAGACACCAGCCTGCTGATCATCGTTGCGATCCTGACCCTGCTGGCGCCCTTCATTCTGAACCCTTTCCCCGAAGGCAGCGCCATGGCGCAGTTCAACGCGGGCTACCCGGACCTGATGCAGCGGTTCGTGATCTTTGGTATCTTCGCCATCGGGTTCAACATCCTCTTTGGTCTGACCGGATACCTGTCTTTTGGCCACGCGGCCTTTCTGGGCGTAGGATCTTATTCGGCGGTGTGGATGTTTAAGCTGCTCAGCTATAACGTCGTCCCGGCCATTGCGCTGAGTGTCGTTGTCGCCGGGTTATTCTCATTGCTGATCGGTTTCGTTAGCCTTCGGCGCTCGGGGATCTATTTTTCGATCCTGACGCTGGCCTTCGCGCAGATGAGCTTTGCACTGGCCTATTCGGTCTTGTCGAATCCCAAGTTCAACCTGACGAACGGTGAAACCGGGCTGCAGGTTTATGCGGATGACCCGCAAATCCTGCAGGGGGCCAATGCCCCGGACCTGCCGCATCTGTTCGGCCTGCCGATGCGTGCGACCTATACGATGGATGTGGGTGCATGGAGCTTTGACTTCAACGCGGGCTATTATCTATGTGCGGTAGTCATGATGGTGGTGTTCTACCTTGCCATTCGCATCTTCCGCTCGCCCTTCGGCGTCATGTTGCGTGCGGTGAAATCGAACCAGCAGCGGATGAACTATACTGGCCTGAACTCAAAGCCGTACACGCTCGCCGCGTTTGTTATCTCGGGCATGTATGCCGGTCTGGCCGGCGGCCTGATGGCTGCAATGGACCCACTGGCGGGCGCCGAACGGATGCAGTGGACCGCGTCTGGTGAGGTCGTTCTGATGACAATCCTTGGCGGCACGGGCACCTTGATCGGACCGGTACTGGGTGCGGGCTTCATCAAATACTTCGAGAACATCTTCTCGAAGATCAATGACAACGTGCTGCACAGCTGGTTTGCTTTCCTGCCCGATGGGCTTGAGGACGCAGTGGTGTTCATCATCCATCCTTTCATAGGCAAGGGCTGGCACCTGACGCTGGGTATCCTGTTCATGCTGGTGGTGATTTACCTGCCGGGTGGGCTTGTCGAAGGCGGGCAGCGTTTGCTGAACTGGTTCAAGCGCCGGAAAACCAACACCGACGATGCCCCCACGGGCAAAACGGAACCGGCGGAATAGGGGCGCGTCATGGCAATTCTAAGAGTTAAAGACGTCAGCAAACGTTTTGGTGGCCTGAAGGCCCTGACAGATGTGAACCTGAACGTGGAAGAAAACACTGTTCACGCCATCATCGGTCCCAACGGCGCAGGCAAATCCACCCTGTTGAACTGCCTGGTGGGCAAGCTGATGCCGGATACTGGGTCGGTGCTGTTCGACAACAACTCTGTTCTAGGTTTGGAGCCTTATCAAATCAATCAGATGGGCATCAGCCGCGTTTTTCAAACACCCGAAATATTCGGCGACCTGACGGTGATGGAAAACATGCTGATTCCGATTTTTGCCAAGCGTGACGGGGCCTTCCGAATGCACGCCTACGAGACGATCGCCAATGAAAAAGAGATCGTAGGGCAGGCTGAGTCTATGCTGGAAGAAATGAACATGGCCGACAAGCGCGAGATGCATGCAGCATCCCTGTCGCGGGGTGACAAGCGGCGTCTTGAGATAGGAATGTGCCTCAGCCAGAACCCGCGTCTGCTGCTGCTGGATGAGCCCACCGCCGGTATGGCGCGCGCGGATACCAACAACACCATCGACCTGCTGAAACAGATCAAGGACGAGCGTGACATCACCATCGCCATCATCGAGCACGATATGCATGTGGTATTCAGCCTGGCTGAACGCATTACCGTTCTGGCGCAGGGCACGCCGCTGGTTGAGGACACGCCCGAGAACATTCGCGGAAATCCGAAGGTCCGCGAGGCCTATCTGGGCGAGACAGCCGCGTAAGGAAAAGCTATGAATGAAAAACCGGACTTTTCGAAGAGCGCAAATATGGCCAGCACAGCGCCTGCGTTTCTGTCAGTGTGGGACATGCATTCCTACTATGGCGAAAGCTACATCGTGCAGGGCGTGAGTTTTAACGTGCATGAAGGCGAAATCCTTGCTCTGCTTGGTCGAAACGGCGCGGGCAAGACTTCGACCCTGCGCTCGATCGCGCGATTGGATGACCCCGAGGTGCGCCACGGCGAAATCTGGCTGGATCATCAACCGTTGCACAATATGACCAGCTATGAGGCGGCGGCCGCTGGTTTGGGTCTGGTGCCCGAAGATCGGCGGATCATTCCTGGTCTGACGGTCGAGGAAAACCTGCAACTGGCGCAGATCGCGCCGCCTATCGGTTGGTCCTTGGAGCGGTTGTACGAGTTGTTCCCTCGCTTGGGCGAGCGTCGAAAGCAAGAAGGTATCACGCTTTCTGGTGGCGAGCAGCAGATGTTGTCAATTGCCCGTGCGCTGGCGCGGGACATCAAAGTGCTGCTGCTGGACGAACCCTACGAAGGGTTGGCCCCGGTGATTGTGGATGAGATCGAAAAGACCCTGATCCACGTCAAACAGCAGGGGATGACCACGATCATCGTCGAACAAAACGCCGTGCGCGCGCTGGAGCTTGCCGACCGGGCCATCATTCTGGACACTGGCAGCATCGTCTTTGACGGGACAGCAAATGAGGTGCTGGAGAATTCTCAGCTTCGGGAAGAGTATCTGGCGATTTGACGACAGAGATAGATTTTCCACGACCTTCTGATGGGGTACGAGGGCCGTAGAAAACACCCGTCAGGTTTGTTGCCTGACGGGTTTTTCTTTGGGTCGCTTGCCGCGTTGTGCAGGGAGGTTTCGGACTGAAAACTCAAGTCGCGGCGAGAAGGGCAGATATGCGAATGGTCCGCGCGGGTTCGAGGGATAGGATCGACGCACTGGTCTGGGCGCTGCATGAGCTGGTTGTGGGGCCTGCGGGGTTGTTTAGAAGGCCGAAGGTGCGGAGTTTGTGAAGCAAAATTGCATCTTCAACACTTCACAATTGCCAGATGCCTAAGATGTATATTGCCGATTTGTAACGAGTTTCAAATGGGGCGCTTGATTAGTGTCACAGGCACTAGTTGCAATTGTACGCCTTTGCGTATTCATGGAAAGCGCGTGCGAGTGTTTTGGCTTGGTATTCGGAACCCACAGAAAACTGCAGAAACGGTATTGCAACGACTTCCCCAGTTAGAAAAGATTCGGCGGAAGCTTCGCCAGAGGCGAATGTGGTTGTTGTGCGATAACTTGTGGGTATCGGTATGGACTCCACGGCTTCTGTAAACCGAAAGAATTCCGGCGCATCGTCGTGAGCAGCGAGCTTTCGGGTCCCTTCCTCAGAAACTACAACTTCCGCCATGACCCGAAAGAACAATGAACTCCCTTCGGCTTCCAACAATTTCTTTGTGGCTTCTGCGTCAGAGCCGAACTGCTCTGTCATCTCATCTCCGGCATCCAAAATACTATCAACCTGAGCCAGCATACGGTCATCAACAGGTCCTCGGTTGATGTGAAGGTCAAATCTGTCAGGAAAGGGAAGAAAGCGTACAGTATCCAGATTGTAGTTCTTTAGGTCTGCTCGCATGACAACTCGCGTAAGAGCGATTGGTTTGTCTGGCAGACCTGGTGTCTCGAAAATGATAGATAGGCTACAACTTTTGAGCGAAACCGAACCTTCTTTGCCGACAACTTTCGTCAGCTCGCTGTTGAGGTGGTCTGCCGAGGATGATCTCAAATCCAATAAAAAAGCCACCACAGCGACGACAGCGCAGCAGGTTAGTAATAATAGTCTTATCAAAGTACTTTTTTCATAGTTTTACAACTCGATTTGCCGTCCCAACGATTTGTCGAGCAGAACAATCTGAAGGTGTATTGAAAACCTCTAAACAGCCCGCCGAAGTTTAACAACAGCTACCTTTGACGAAGTCGCTGCAACTAAATGCATTGTTCGCAAAGAAGAATGCGATCTCGTAGGCAAAACTAATTGCACCAAAGGGTCGAGATCGTTGTTGCCCAACCTCCGTACGCCCTATTCCCAAGCCCTAAACTTCTTTCCGTCATAACTCCTTTCAACAAGCCGGGCAGAGCGGCGGCAGAAAGGAGCACAGATGGTATTCGATTTCTTGCGTCGTGGATCGGCAGGCGAAGCGCCCGAGGCGAAGGCGAGCGCGGCGGGGCCTGTGGTGGCTTGGCAGACGGGTGGGCGCGTGGCGTGGAGCCCTCGGGATGCGGTGTCGCTGACGCGGACGGGGTTTTCGGGGAACCCGGTGGGGTTTCGATGCGTCAAACTGATTGCCGAGGCGGCGGCGGCTTTGCCGTTGGTTTTGCAGGATCAGGCGCAGAGGTTTGATACTCATCCGATCCTGTCGCTGATGCGTCGCCCGAATGCGGCGCAGGGGCGGGCGGAGTTGATGGAGGCCTTGTTTGGGCAGTTGCTGCTGTCGGGCAATGCCTATGTTGAGGCTGTTCAGGCCGACGAGGGGCTACCGGTTGAGCTGCATGTGTTGCGTTCGGACCGGATGAGCGTGGTGCCAGGAGCGGATGGCTGGCCCAGGGCATATGATTACGCGGTGGGTGGCAAGAAGCACCGGTTTGCGGCGGAAAACATTTGCCATATCAAGTCGTTCCATCCGCAGGACGATCACTATGGGTTCTCGCCCATGCAGGCGGCGGCGATGGCGATTGATGTCCATAACAGCGCGTCGCGGTGGTCGAAATCTCTGTTGGATAACGCGGCACGACCTTCGGGGGCGCTGGTGTGGAAGGGCGATGGCCATGGGGTGATGGCCGAGGATCAGTTCCGGCGTCTTTCGGACGAGATCGAGCAGAACTATCGCGGGGCGCGGAATGCAGGCCGACCGATGGTTCTTGAAGGCGGGCTGGATTGGAAGCCGATGGGCTTCTCGCCGTCCGATATGGAGTTTCAAAAGACCAAGGAAGCCGCCGCCCGCGAGATCGCGCTGGCCTTTGGGGTCCCGCCGATGCTGCTGGGGATCCAAGGCGACGCGACCTATTCGAACTACCAGGAGGCCAACCGGGCGTTTTATCGCCTGACCGTGCTGCCTCTGGTGACGCGGGTGGCGGCGGCGGTGTCGGAATGGTTGGCAGGGTTCTCGGGTGAGGATCTGGTGCTGAAGCCCGATCTGGATCAGGTGCCCGCGCTGTCCGCCGAACGGGATGCGCAATGGGCACGGGTGAGCGGGGCTGAGTTCCTGACGGATGCCGAAAAACGGGCGTTGCTGGGGCTACCGGAGCGTGCGGATGTCTGAGGGGTATCCTCCGTTCGAATGCGCGCCGGGTCTACGCCTGGCTGCGCATGAGCGGGTGACTGAGATCCAGCACGCGCATCTGTGCAGGCGGTTGGATCAGATCGAAGAGATGATGGAGCGGCTGGAGCGCCGATTGTGGCTGACGGTCTATGGCGTGGTCGCGGTGATCCTGGCGCAGGCGTTTCAATCCATCTTGGTGGTAACGCCATGAGTTCAGTAAGTTACATGGAGAAGTTCATGGATTTAGAGCATAAATTTGCCCGGTTCGGAGACGGGTTGTCCGTCACCGACGACGCTGTGATCGAAGGCTATGCCAGCCTATTCGGACAGGTCGATCAGGGCAGCGATGTAGTGCAGCGCGGGGCGTATCGCGGCTCGCTCGACGGGCTGGCAAAGGCTGGTCAGCGGGTCAAGATGCTGTGGCAGCATGATCCGGCGCAACCCATCGGCGTTTGGGACGAGGTGCGTGAGGACGACCGGGGCCTGTGGGTCAAGGGGCGTCTGCTGGAGGCCACGCAAAAAGGCCGTGAGGCTGCGGAGTTGATCCGGGCGGGCGCTATGGACGGCCTCTCGATTGGCTATCGCACCAAGCGGGCCGTGAAGAATGACAAGGGCCAGCGGGTCCTGACGGAACTGGAGCTGTGGGAGGTGTCTTTGGTGACCTTTCCGATGCTGCCCAGTGCGCGGGTGGCGGCGAAGGGTTTTGAACCCGACGTTGAAAACACCTGGCGCAGTATTGCCGAGGTGTTCAGCGACGCCCGGCAGGAGCTGGCGCGGATCTAGCGCGCCTCAAATCCACCCCGAAAAAGGAAGTGCTGATGAGCAAGACCGAAACCCCGGCCTTGACCGGAGAGGGTGCGCCCCTGGTTCAGGAGGTGAAGCAGGCGATGGCTGGCTTCGTGAATGAATTCAAGGGCCTCAAGGCTGAAGTTAAAACCCAACTGCAACAGACAGAAGAGCGACTGACTATGCTGGATCGTAAATCAACCATCGCGGCGCGCCCGCATCTTGCGGCCTCGATTGAGGACGGCGCACCACATCAGAAGGCCTTCGACGCCTATGTGCGTTCGGGCGAGGATGATGGGCTGCGCGGGCTGGAGATGGAGTCGAAATCTCTGTCGAGCGCGGTGAACAGCGATGGCGGTTATCTGGTTGATCCGCAGACCGCCGAGACGATCAAATCGGTCCTGAACTCGACCGCTTCGATCCGGTCGATTGCGTCCGTGGTGAATGTTGAGGCGAACTCGTTCGACGTTCTGATCGACCACACCGATGTGGGTGCAGGCTGGGCGGATGAGGCCTCGGCCACCACCGAGACCGCGACGCCGTCCATCGACCGCATCTCGATCCCGCTGCACGAGTTGAGCGCGCTGCCGAAAGCGTCGCAGCGTCTGCTGGATGACAGTGCCTTTGATGTCGAGGGCTGGCTGGCAGGTCGCATCGCCGACAAATTCGCCCGCGCCGAGGCGGCTGCGTTTATCGGTGGTGACGGGGCGGACAAGCCGAAGGGTATTCTGGACCACCCGGCTGTCGACAATGACGTCTGGGCCTGGGGCAATCTGGGCTACGTTGCGACCGGCACGGCGGGTGGCGTCGATGCGGACGCGATTGTGGATGTGGTCTATGCGCTGGGCGCGCAGTACCGCGTGAACGGCACCTTCGTTATGAACTCGAAAACCGCCGGTCTGATCCGCAAGCTGAAGGATAGCGATGGCCGCTTCTTGTGGTCGGATGGTCTGGCCGCAGGTGAGCCTGCGCGCCTGATGGGCTATCCCGTGCTGATTGCCGAGGACATGCCGGACGCGGCGACCGACAGCTTCTCGATTGCCTTTGGCGATTTCCAGGCAGGTTACACCATTGCCGAACGTCCCGATCTGCGCGTGTTGCGCGATCCGTTCAGCGCCAAACCGCATGTTCTGTTCTACGCAACCAAGCGCGTTGGCGGCGACGTAAGCGACTTTGCTGCGATCAAGCTGGTGAAATTCGGCACCGCCTAAAGCGGGCTGAATCCGGGGGGCCTTAGGGCCCTTCGGGCGGCGGGCGCGGGCCGGGGTGAGATCCCCCGCGTTGTCTAGCTGCTCCCCTCCGTCCGAGCAACGTGGGGCGGCGCGTGCCTGCCAATTTCTGAAGTTACGGCCCCGGAGGGGTCCGAGATTGCGGAGTGTATGGATGATGTTGATCGAAGAAACCGCCATCGCGGATGCGGCGCTGCCGGTGGATCAGTTCAAGGCGCATCTGCGGCTGGGCACGGGGTTCGCCGAAGACAATGTGCAGGACGAAGTGTTGAAGGGTTTTCTGCGCGCGGCCCTTGCGGCGATTGAGGCGCGGACCGGCAAGGTGCTGATCGAACGGGAGTTTTCGTGGAGCCTGAATGGCTGGCGCGATCCGGCGGGTGAGGTGCTGCCGGTGGCCCCGGTGGTCTCGGTTGGTCCGGTGACGCTGAGCGGTGCGGCGGGGGGCGCGACTGTGGTGGATGCAGCGGTGTATCGGCTGGAAGGCGATATGCAGCGCCCCAGGTTGCGTCCCTCTGGATCATTTTTGCCAAGGGTGCCGACCGGTGGGTCGGTGAAGATTGGTTTCACCGCGGGGATGGCTGCGGATTGGGGTGGGTTGCCCTCTGATCTGGGGCAGGCGGTGCTTCTGTTGGCGGCGCATTACTATGAATATCGCGACGAAACAGCCTTGGGCGCTGGGTGTATGCCCTTCGGTGTGACCAGCCTGATCCAACGCTATCGCACGGTGCGCTTTGGCGCGGGGGTGATGCAATGAGTACGCCGCGGCTGAACCGCAAGCTGGTGCTGGAGGCCCCGACGCGCGTGGCCGATGGCGCAGGGGGCTACACAGTGACATGGGCCGCTTTGGGCGCGCTCTGGGCCGAGGTGACGGCGCGCAGCGGGGCGGAGCGTGCGGTCGGTGGGGCTTCGGTCTCGCGCGTGGGGTATCGGATCGTTGTGCGTGGCGCGCCTGAGGGGTCGAGCATGCGGCCCGCTCCGGACCAGCGGTTCCGCGAAGGGGCCCGCCGGTTCGTGATCCGCGCAGTCGCCGAGCGGGATCCGCGCGGTCAGTACCTGACCTGTTTTGCAGATGAAGAGGTGGCGGCATGAGCTATGGCGTTTCAGCCGCTTTGCAGGCGGCGGTGTTTCAACAGCTGTCAGGCGACGCGCAGGTCAGCACGCTGTCGGGCGGCGCGATCTATGACGCGGTGCCTGCGGGAACCATGCCGCAGACTTACGTGACTTTGGGCCCGGAAGAGGTGCGAGAGGCCTCGGACCGCGCAAACGCAGGGGCTGTGCATCGCTTCACGGTCTCGGTGGTGTCCGAGGCAGCGGGCTTTGGCGCGGCCAAGACGCTGGCCGGTGCGGTGTGTGACGCGCTGGAAGGTGCTGCGCTGAGTTTGGACCGGGGCCATCTGGTGGGGCTGTGGTTCGAACGGGCCAGCGCCCGACGCACGGGAACTGGCGGCGCGATCCGCCAGATCGACCTGAGATTCCGCGCCCGCGTGGAAGACGACTAAGCAATCAACGGAGAGAGCATATGGCTGCCCAGAACGGAAAAGACCTGTTGGTCAAAGTGGATATGAACGGCACGGGCCTGTTCGAGACCATCGCGGGCCTGCGCGCCACGCGGATCAGTTTCAACGCGGAAAGTGTGGATGTCACCAGCCTGGAAAGCCAGGGCGGGTGGCGCGAGCTACTGTCGGGGGCGGGGGTCAAGTCGGCCTCGATCTCTGGCTCGGGTGTGTTCAAGGATGAAGGCACGGATGAACGCGCGCGTCAGTTGTTTTTTGACGGTGAGACGCCCGGTTTTCAGGTGATCATCCCTGATTTCGGCATCGTCGAAGGCCCGTTTCAGGTCAGCAGCATCGAATATGCAGGCTCGCACAACGGTGAGGCGACCTATGAGATGAGCATGGCAAGCGCCGGTGCGCTGAGCTTCACGGCGCTCTGATGGCCAATCCGTGGACGGGCGAGGTGGCTTTGACCATCGATGGGGAGCAGCGGGTGCTCAAGCTGACATTGGGTGCCTTGGCGGAATTGGAACAGGAACTGGGGGCCAGATCTCTGGTCGAATTGGTGCAACGCTTTGAAGGCGGTGCGTATTCCAGCCGTGACGTGCTGGCGCTGTTGGTCGCCGGTCTACGCGGCGGCGGTGCACCGGTCACCCGCGATGACTTGCTGCATGCCGAAATCGCAGGTGGGCCGATGGCGGGCGCCAAAGCGGCGGCCGAATTGCTGGCGCGCGCCTTCATGGTGCCGGAACAGTGAGCGGGTTCGACTGGCCCGCGCTGATGCGGGCCGGGATCCTCGGCCTGCGTCTGACACCGGATCAATTCTGGCGTCTGACCCCGGCTGAGTTGCGGCTGATGCTGGGGCAGGGCGCGGGATTGCCGGCGATGAACCGGGCGGGGCTGGACGCCTTGCTGGCGGCCTACCCGGACAAGACACAAGGAGAGCGTGATGACGACGGATCGTGACGGATTGGATGATCTGCAGGAACAGGGCGAGGCGCTGGGCGACTCGCTTGGGGATGCCGCGTCGATGGCGGCGGCGTTTGACGGGCAGATGAAACGCATCAAAGCCGCGTTCGAGGAAACCGGCAAGGACGTGGCCACGCTAGAGCGCGGCATGTCCGGAGGTCTGCGCAAGGCGTTTGATGGCGTGGTGCTGGACGGGATGAACCTGTCGGATGCGCTGGAGCTATTGAAAAACTCGATGATCCGCACGGCCTATTCGGCGGCGATCAAGCCGGTGACGGATCATTTCGGTGGGATGCTGGCCAACGGTATCGGTGGTCTGGTTCAGGGCATTTTACCTTTCGCCAATGGCGGAAGCTTTAGCCAGGGTCGGGTGATGCCTTTTGCCAATGGTGGAGTGGTCAGCGGCCCGACCATGTTCCCGATGCGCGGCGGCACCGGGCTGATGGGTGAGGCTGGACCCGAGGCGATTATGCCGCTGGCACGCGGCGCAGACGGAAAGCTGGGCGTCCGAACTCAGGGCGGCGGTCGCTCGGTCAATGTGGTGATGAATATCTCAACACCCGATGTTCAGGGATTCCGCCGCAGCCAGAGTCAGATCGCTGCACAGATGAGCCGCGCCTTGGGTCGCGGCAATCGCAACAGATAAGGGGAGCGGGTCATGAATTTCCACGAGGTGAGATTTCCTGCCAGCCTGAGTTTCGGCTCGGTCGGCGGACCGGAACGGCGCACGGA
Organism: Ruegeria sp. AM2; assembly: GCF_056540685.1. Taxonomy (NCBI): domain Bacteria; kingdom Pseudomonadati; phylum Pseudomonadota; class Alphaproteobacteria; order Rhodobacterales; family Roseobacteraceae; genus Ruegeria; species Ruegeria sp. AM2. The sequence continues at coordinate 366,256 of NZ_JBQFXE010000002.1, forward strand.
TATCGTGACGCTGGCCAATGGGTTTGAGGAACGCAATACGCCCTGGGCGCATTCGCGCAGGAGGTACGACGCAGGGCTGGGGATGCGGTCTTTGGACGATATCGAGACATTGATTTCCTTTTTTGAGGCGCGTCGCGGGCAGATGTTCGGATTCCGCTGGAAGGACTGGTCAGACTACAAATCGGGTGCAGCGACCGCCGACGTGGACAAGGGCGATCAAGTCATCGCACGTGGAGATGGCGAACGTACCCAGTTTCAATTGATCAAAACCTACAGCTCAGGTGGGTTTGACTATGTACGCCCGATCGAGAAACCGGTTCTGGGCACCGTCACGCTTGGACTTGATCAGGATGAGTTACGTGAGGGCGTGGAATTTGAGGTGGATCTTGCGACTGGGGTAATCACTCTGGGCGCTCCACCCGCAGAGATGGTCGAAGTCACTGCCGGATTCGAATTCGATGTCCCGGTGCGATTTGACACCGACAAGATTCAGACCTCGGTCGCCAGTTTTCAGGCGGGCGATGTGCCAAATGTACCGGTCGTTGAGGTGCGGATATAATGGGCGGTGATGTACTAGGGCTGCGGTCCCACCTGCAAAGCGGTTTAACAACGACGTGTCGCTGCTGGGCGATTACGCGCGCCGACGGGCAGACCTTTGGATTTACCGATCACGATATGGAGCTGGAATTCGAAGGGTTGACCTTTAAGGCCAGTACCGGCTTGACCGCAACTGCGATCGAGCAGGCGACCGGGTTGTCGATCGACAACACCGAAGCAATGGGCGCTTTCTCGGACGCCTCTGTGCGCGAAGAAGATATCGACGCTGGCCGTTTCGACGGTGCAGACGTTCGCGCCTGGCTCGTCAACTGGACCGACACCACGCAGCGTGAATTACAGTTTCGCGGGTCGATCGGAGAGCTGCGGCGCTCGGGCGGTGCATTTCACGCAGAGCTGAGAGGGCTGACCGATGTGCTGAACCGTCCATTGGGGCGAATCTACCAGAAACCGTGCACGGCCGTTCTGGGGGACAAGTCCTGCCAGTTCAATGCCGACCTTCCGGGATATTGGGTCGAGGCTGAGATCACCGGGTTGGAAAACGCCGCGCTTCAATTGCAAGGCGGTGACGGGCCGGATCACGCTTGGTTCGAACGTGGACGCCTGGACGTATTGTCCGGCTCTGCAGTGGGGCTTTGGTCCGCTATCAAACAGGACAAGCGCGGAGACAATGGCCGCGAGATCACCCTGTGGTCCAGCATTGGCGGCGGCCTTGCGGTCGGGGATCGGGTCAAGCTGACGGCCGGGTGCGATAAGCGCATGGAGACCTGTCGACTCAAATTCAACAACTTGCTGAACTTTCAGGGATTCCCGGATCTACCAGGTGAGGATTGGGTCATGGCCGTTCCGAAGAAGGGTGGCGCCAACAAAGGTGGGAGCAGACGGTGAACAGGCAAAGGATCGTAGAAGAGACGCGCCACTGGCTTGGCACGCCTTATGTACATCAGGCTTCTGTGCGCGGTGCCGGGGCTGATTGTCTTGGGCTTTTGCGCGGGGTGTGGCGCGCCGTCAAGGGTGATGAGCCGGAGGCTGTGCCTGTCTACAGCATGGACTGGTCCGAACCGCAGGGCGAAGAGCGAATGTGGGCCGCCGCAAAACGGCACCTGATCGAAAAGGGCCCGATGCAATTTGCTCCGGGCGATGTGCTTCTTTTCCGGATGCGCGATCAAGGTGTCGCCAAACATCTGGGCATCGTCAGCGATGCCGGAAAAATACCGCGCTTCATCCACGCATACTCGGGGCACGGCGTTGTCGAAAATGCCCTGAGTGAACCCTGGTTGCGTCGTGTCGTTGCCTGTTTTGAATTCCCGCTGGAGGACAACTGATGGCCACAATTATTCTGTCAGCGGCAGGTGCTGCAATCGGTGGATCGGTCGGCGGCACCGTCGCCGGGTTATCCTCGGCCATCATCGGACGCGCCGTCGGCGCCACCTTGGGCCGAGTCATCGACCAGCGGATCATGGGGCAGTCGGTTCTGGGCAGCGGCAGCGAGGTCGTGGAAACTGGCCGACTGGATCGGTTTCGGTTAACGGAAACCGGAGAGGGCGCGCCGGTCTCGACCGTTTTCGGTCGCATGCGGGTCGGCGGTCAGGTCATCTGGGCCTCAGACTTTCTGGAAACCCGCAGCACATCGACGTCAACGCAATCGACCGGAGGCGGTAAGGGGAAACCCAAGCCTGCCAAGGTCAAGACAACCACTGTCACTTACAGCTATTCGGTGTCTCTGGCGATCTCGGTTGGCGCAGGGGAAATCGCCGACTTGCCGCGTGTCTGGGCCGATGGCGAAGAGATCGAGCGTTCGTCGCTGACCATGCGCGTCTATCACGGGACTCAAGATCAATTGCCTGATCCCTTGATCGAAGCGGTCGAGGGAACGGGCAACGTGCCCGCCTATCGCGGCACAGCATACGTGGTTATCGAAGATTTCCCGCTTGCATCCTATGGCAATCGGGTGCCGCAGTTTTCTTTTGAAGTCGTGCGTCAGGATCAGGAAAACTTGCCGGGTTTTGACGATGCGCTTTCGCAATCCGTCAAGGGTGTCGCCTTGATGCCAGGGACCGGCGAATACGCATTGGCGACGTCTCAGGTCAATTACTGGAAAGGGCGCGGGAAAAGCTGGGCGGCCAACGCGCATTCACGATCGGGGGACACTGATCTGGTAACCTCAGTGCGCGCGCTGCGTCAGGAACTACCGGGATGCGAAGCGACATCTTTGATCGTTTCCTGGTTCGGCGACGATCTCAGATGCGGGTCTTGCGATATCCGCCCGAAGGTCGAACGCAAGAGTGCGGATGGCAAGAACATGCCCTGGAGAGTGTCCGGACTTTCCCGGGCCTCGGCGCAGACAGTTCAATGGCAGGATGATCGGCCTGTGTATGGTGGTACCCCGGCGGATGCCGCCGTGGTACAGGCGATCCGGCATCTGAACAGCAACGGCAAGCGCGTCATGTTCTACCCCTTCATTCTGATGGATCAGATGGAGGGTAACAGCCTTCCTGACCCCTGGTCGGACGCGGACAGCCAACCACATCTGCCATGGCGTGGGCGCATCACCTTGGATACTGCTCCGGGAAAGGCCGGTACGCCGGATCAAACTTCGGAAGCAGATGCTCAGGTGGCTGCATTTTTCGGCAATGCGCGTGTATCTGATTTCTCGATTGGAAATGGATCGGTTGGGTATTCCGGTCCGCAGGACTGGGGCTTGCGCCGTTTCATTTTGCACTACGCCGCACTGTGCAAGGCCGCAGGTGGAGTGGATTCGTTCTGTATCAGTTCGGAAATGCGAGGGCTGACGCAGATCCGCGGGGCTTCTGGCTTCCCAGCAGTAGACGGCCTTCGATCGCTGGCGGCTGACGTGCGGCAAATTCTGGGACCCGACACCCGGATCGGATATGCGGCGGATTGGTCCGAGTATTTTGGGTACCAGCCTCAGGACGGTAGCGGGGATCGGTATTTTCACCTGGACCCGCTCTGGGCTGATAACAACATCGACTTCGTCGGGATCGACAACTATATGCCGCTCTCCGACTGGCGGGAAGGCGACGCGCATCTGGACGCGCAGGCCGGTGTCGGGTCGGTGTATGACCTCGATTACCTGCGCGGCAACGTCGAGGGTGGAGAAGGGTATGACTGGTACTACGCTTCGCCCGAAGAGGCCGAGGCGCAGATCAGAACGCCGATTACAGACACGACCCACAACGAACCATGGGTCTGGCGGTACAAGGATATTCGCAACTGGTGGGCCAACCGCCATCACGAACGGATTGGTGGCCTTCGTCAGGCGCAGTCCACGGATTGGGTGCCGGGCTCCAAACCCATTTGGTTCACGGAACTTGGCTGCGCGGCAATCGACAAAGGCACTAACCAGCCGAACAAGTTTCTGGACCCCAAGTCATCGGAATCGGATTTACCCAAGTACTCCAACGGCATGCGAGACGATTTCATTCAAGTCCAATACCTGAATGCTGTTCTGGGCTATTGGAACGATCCCGCCGCCAATCCGGTCTCGGACATCTACGGTGGCCCGATGGTCGATATGTCCAACGCCTATGTCTGGGCTTGGGATGCGCGGCCATATCCGACATTTCCGAACCTGCGCTCTCAGTGGAGCGATGGGGACAACTACGCACGCGGGCATTGGCTGAACGGGCGGTCGGGATCGCGCACGCTGGCATCCGTGGTGACCGAGATTTGTCACCAGTCGGGGCTGACCGAGATTGATGTGACGGAACTTTATGGCATCGTCAGGGGCTATGCGATCGAGGACGTCATGGACGCGCGTCAGGCACTGCAACCTTTGATGATGCGGTACGGTTTTGATGCGATCGAACGTGACGGTCAACTGGTCTTCCGAACACGCGGGACGCAACGGGCGCAAGACGTCTTGTCCGAACACTTTGCCGAAAGCTCGGATATCGAAGGCCCGGTTGAATACCGCCGCGAAGCCGAGGCCGAGATGACAGGGCGCGTAAGATTGCGTTTTGTCCAGTCGGACGCGGATCACGATTTGGTCGCGGAAGAAGCCGTCCTGCCAGACGATCAAACCCATGCGGTTGCGGTAAACGAGATGCCTTTGTCGATGACACGCGCCGAAGGAAGGCAGACCGTTGAACGGTGGCTTAGCGAATCCCGGATTTCACGCGAAACTGCGCGCTTTGCATTGCCACCATCGATGTCGCATATCGCGGCTGGTGATGTCGTGCGACTTATGGGGACCGAGCCGGGGACAGATGCGCTGTATCGTATTGATCGGTTGGAACAATCTGACCTTCGCTTGGCGGATGCCGTGCGTATCGAGCCCGAGGTCTATGCGGCAGCCGAAGTTGAAGACGACCGTCCGACCGCGCAACCCTTCGCGGCAGCAGTTCCTGTCTATCCAGTTTTTTTGGATCTTCCGCTGATTACTGGGTCCGAAGTGCCCCATGCACCGTATCTGGCGGTCTCGGCTGAACCATGGCCCGGAAGCGTGGCGGTGTATTCCTCGGCTCAGGACGAAGACTATGTGCTCAGCGAAGTGATCGCGGGACAGGCCGTTATCGGGTTTACTGAGACGCCGCTGCGGCGCGCAAGCGCCGGTGTCTGGGACGAGGGCGCGCCGCTCAGGGTTAACTTGATCGACGGTGTTCTGGAATCGCGCCCGCGCGAGGCATTGCTGAACGGCTTCAATCTGGCCGCCATCGGAGATGGGACCCCGGGTAACTGGGAGGTGTTCCAATTCGCGTCCGCCGAACTGCAGGACCCTGGTGTATATGCGCTCAGCGGGCGACTGCGGGGGCAATTGGGCACCGACGCGGTGATGCCGGATGTCTGGCCCGAAGGTTCCGCGTTTGTTTTGTTGGACGAGCGTGTCTATCAGACTGATCTGCTGCGCACCGATCGACGCGTGGCGCGACACTACCGGATTGGCCCTGGAACCCGTGGTTATGAGGATGCGTCTTACATCCACATGGTCGAAGCTTTCGACGGGATCGGATTGCGCCCCTATGCGCCCGCGCATCTCAGGGTCTCACGGTCGGTCAGCGGCGACACCTTCCACTGGATCAGGCGAACACGTTTGGACGGCGATGACTGGAGCGGGCTGGAAGTACCTCTGGGCGAGGAGAGCGAATCCTACTTGATCCGCGTGCGGGCGAACGGTGCGCTTGTGCATGAGGTGGTGACGACGACGCCGGATTGGCAATACTCGCCGGCAATGCAGGCCAGCGACGGCGTGACCGGCCCCTATCAGATTGAAGTGGCGCAGGTTTCAGCGGTCTTCGGAGCCGGTATCAGCGCCACACTAACGGTTGGCTGAGGCGGATCATGCGCCCCATCCTGCACGGCGACGTAAGTGCCGCGGCCAGAGCTCTTTTGGCCGCACCAATTGCAAATCGTGCCCGCTTGTGTGCCCGGCTCATAGCCGAAGCAGAGTTGGCCGATCTTCATGTTGCTGAAACCGGGAAATTGCACCCCGTTTTCGGCAATGGTTCTCTTATGGCGGCGGCGCGTGGCCGTAGACTGGCGAATGAGCCAAGGTTTGACGACATTCAATATTGTCAGTGTTTTGAAATGGTCCTTCAGGCGCTGATCCGCTTTCACATCAGCCGGATGCGCAGCTGACGCACTTGCTTGCGGCGAGGTCCAGTTTCAAACGGCCAGGGGAAATCGCCTCGCCGCAATCATCGCAATAACCATATTCACCATCATCGATGCGGGACAGAGCAACCTCAAGCCGGTGGGCCTCAAGGTTCCGCCGCGTTTGCTGTGCTTTTGCCATGGCCTGATTCTGAAGTGCATCCATCCGGCTCAGGCGTCCTATGGCTTGCTGGTCCAGTTCCACGACCGCCTGCGCATCCTGACCTGAGGCAGACAGGGCCTCAAGCTCTTGCAACCGAAGCAGGATCAAACCCTTGAATTGCTCCAATTCCGTGGCGTTCATTTTTTGTTGCATTCCTCATCAAAGGTTTGCGTTTGGCCTTTTTGCCCCTACTTAGCTATTCTAGGCGCAGCAAAGGATCAAAGCCATGTTCAAAAAGCGCAGCCATGTGACCACTGTTGACCCGGTTTGGGATCGTATCACAACCGAGGCGAACGCAGCGGTTGAACAGGAACCTCTGATGGGGGGGCTGGTGCATGCCTGCATCCTTCATCACCGCAGCCTCGAACGCGCCTTGTCTTATCGCGTAGCTGCCAAGCTGTGTTCAAACGAAATGTCGATGATGGTCCTGCGCGAAATCGTGGATGAGGCCTATGCCGATGATCCGTCGCTGATCGAAGCAGCGCGCGCAGACCTGATGGCTGTCTATGAACGTGACCCGGCCTGCCACCGCCTGTTGCAGCCTATCCTTTACTTCAAAGGATATCAGGCGATGCAGGCCTATCGCGTGGCGCATTGGCTGTGGAACAAGGGGCGGCACGATCTGGCCTATTTCTTCCAGATGCGCTCGTCCGAGATTTTCGGGATCGACATTCATCCGGCGGCCAAAATCGGCAAGGGCATCATGATCGACCATGCCCATTCGATCGTCATCGGTGAAACAGCCGTGGTGGGCGACAACGTCTCGATGCTGCATTCGGTCACGCTGGGCGGAACCGGCAAGGAAGAGGAGCAGCGTCATCCGAAAATCGGCAATGGTGTTCTGATCGGGGCCGGGGCCAAGGTTCTGGGCAATATAGAAGTCGGGCATTGCAGCCGGATCGCGGCAGGTTCCGTGGTGTTGCAGGAAGTGCCTGCTTGCAAAACCGTTGCAGGTATTCCGGCGAAAATCGTGGGTGAGGCGGGATGCGATCAGCCTTCGATCTCGATGGATCATATGCTGGGCAAGAACCAGTAATCCTGAATCAGTTCGACCGGTTGTTGCGCCGCTCTTGCCGTGCGCGCCTGCGTTCCTCGCGCCGTTGTTTACGCAGTTCGATACGCTGCTCGCGCTCGTCGTTCTGCCGTGCGATGACGGCGGGATCGGTGGATTTGAACTTGGAATTTTCGCCGGGATAGCTGTTGGGCTTCGCTGTTGCCACGGCGGGTAGCGCAGTCGCCGTCAGGCTCACCAACAGCAGGGTTTTGGTCAGATCAGAAAAACGCATGGTCCACCTCTGGTTTTGCAAAACCGTCTGCAACAAAGGTGGGGGACCGTGGTTTCTGGGGCAACCAGCCGGGCGATCACGCTTGCTCACATCGTGGCGGTGATCGTGAGAGCACCCGCCGGGGCCTGACCCCGGCAGGTGTTGTTTGATCAAGCCAACATGACCATCGGGTTTTCGAGGTTTTCCACGATGGCTTGCAGCAGTTGTGCACCCAACGCGCCGTCGATGACGCGGTGATCAACCGACATGGTGACGGACATGACGGTGGCAACCGTCAGCTCTCCGTCATCGCCCACAACCGGCTTTTTCAGCCCGGTGCCCACGGCGAGGATACCCGCATGGGGCGGGTTCACGATGGCGTCGAAATTGTCGATGCCGAACATGCCGAGGTTCGAGACCGCAAACGTCCCGCCCTGATATTCATGCGGGGCCAGCTTGCGCTCGCGGGCGCGCCCGGCGAGGTCCTTCATCTCGGTCGACAGGGCGGACAGCGACTTGGTGTCGGCATCCTGCAGGACCGGAGTGAAGAGGCCACCCTCGATGGCGACCGCAACGGCCACGTCTGAAGGTTTCAGTTGCAGAACCCGGTCGCCCGCCCAGACGGCGTTGCATTCGGGGACCTGCTGCAGTGCGTTGGCAACGGCCTTGATGATGAAGTCGTTGACGCTGAGCTTGACGCCCCGGCCTTCCAACTGCTTGTTCAACTGGCTGCGGAACTTGAGCAGCGCGTCCAGCTTGATATCGCGGCGCAGATAGAAATGCGGGATGGTTTGCTTGGCCTCGGACAGGCGCGCGGCAATGGTCTTTCGCATCCCGTCCAGTTTGATTTCTTCGTAGTCGCGGCCTTCGTACATCTTGGCCACGGCATCTGCCGATGGGCCAGCCGGTGCGGTCGTTGCGGGCGAGGCTGCTGCGGCAGAGGCCGGAGCGGCTGCTGCTGGAGCTGCGGTTGCGCTTTCAACATCCGCTTTGACGATGCGGCCATGCGGGCCGGAGCCGGTGATCTGTGCCAGATCGAGGCCCTTTTGCGCCGCGATGCGACGGGCCAACGGTGAGGCGAAGATACGACCACCATCGGCTTTGGCTGGCGCTGCCGGGGCAGGGGCGGGCGCCTCGGACGCCACAGGGGCGGCCTCGTTCCCCGCGGCGGCTGCAGGGGCAGCCGCTGGGGCTGCGGCCGGTGCGGCGCCAATATCATCGGCGCTTTCGCCATCTTCGAGAAGGACCGCGATGGCGGTGTTGACCTTGACCCCTTCGGAGCCTTCCGGGATCAGGATCTTGCCGATGGTGCCTTCGTCAACGGCTTCGAACTCCATCGTGGCCTTGTCAGTTTCGATCTCGGCCAGTAGGTCACCGGACGACACCGTGTCACCCTCTTTGACCAGCCATTTGGCAAGCGTGCCTTCCTCCATCGTGGGTGAAAGGGCGGGCATCAGAATTTCTGTGGGCATCTGTGTCGCTCCTTACCGGTAGGTCACTTGTTTGACGGCGGCGATCACCTCATCGGTGGTAATCAGGGCCAGCTTTTCGAGGTTCGCAGCATAGGGCATCGGAACATCCTTGCCGGTGCAGTTGATGACCGGCGCGTCGAGATAGTCGAACGCTTCCTGCATCACGACCGAGCTGATGTAGCTGCCGACCGAGCCCTGCGGCCAGCCTTCTTCGACGGTGACCAGACGGTTGGTTTTCATCACCGAGTTGATGATTGCGCCGGTGTCCATCGGACGGATGGTGCGCAGGTCGATCACCTCGGCGCTGATGCCGTCCTCGGCCAGCTTGTCGGCGGCTTCGAGTGCATATTGCATGCCGATGCCAAAGCTGACGATGGTCACATCTGAGCCTTCGCGCCAGATGCGCGCCTTGCCCAGCGGGATGGTCAGATCGTCCACCTGCGGCACGTCAAATGACCGGCCATAGAGGATTTCATTTTCCAGGAATACCACCGGATTGGGGTCACGGATCGCCGATTTCAGCAGGCCCTTGGCGTCAGCGGCCGAATAGGGCATCACAACTTTCAGGCCCGGGATCTGCATGTACCAAGCGGCATAATCCTGAGAGTGCTGCGCGGCCACGCGGGCGGCAGCACCGTTGGGGCCACGGAAGACGATGGGACAGCCCATCTGACCGCCGGACATATAGAGCGTCTTGGCGGCGGAGTTGATGATCTGGTCAATCGCCTGCATGGCGAAGTTGAAGGTCATGAACTCGACAATCGGTTTCAGGCCGCCAAAGGCAGACCCCACGGCGATGCCGGCAAAACCATGTTCGGTGATGGGGGTGTCGATCACGCGCTTGCTGCCGAATTCGTCCAGAAGACCTTGGGAGATTTTGTACGCACCCTGATATTCGGCGACTTCTTCGCCCATCAGATAGACGTCTTCGTCACCGCGCATTTCCTCAGCCATCGCGTCGCGCAGGGCTTCGCGGACGGTTTCGGATTTCATCTCTGCATCTGCGGGCCAATCGGGCGACAGATCAACCACGGGCGCGGCAGGTGCAGGCGCGGGGGCCTCAACCGCCGCCGGGGCGGCTTGGGTCACCGCTGCGGCTGCGGGCGCAGCCGCGGGCAGGGCGGAAGCGTCTTCGCCTTCGTCCACAAGGACTGCAATCGGAGTGTTTACCTTGACGCCTTCGGTGCCTTCAGCGATCAGGATCTTGCCGACGATGCCTTCATCGACGGCTTCGAATTCCATCGTCGCCTTGTCGGTTTCGATCTCGGCCATGATATCGCCGGATGATACAGTATCGCCTTCTTTGACCAGCCATTTGGCCAGCGTGCCCTCTTCCATCGTGGGCGAAAGGGCGGGCATGAGAATTTCGGTTGCCATGTCTTAGTCGTCCTCTCAGGCGTAAATGTCGGTCCAGAGCTCTTCCACGGAAGGCTCGGGGCTTTCTTTTGAGAATTCGGCGGCCTGGTTGACGATCTCTTTGATCTCTTTGTCGATCGCTTTCAGGTCATCCTCGGTCGCGTGTTTGCCCGTCAGCAGCAGCTCGCGCACATGTTCGATCGGGTCGCTTTGCTCGCGGACCTTTTGAACCTCTTCGCGGGTGCGGTACTTGGCCGGGTCAGACATCGAGTGGCCGCGATAGCGGTAGGTCTTAACCTCGAGGATATACGGCCCCTTGCCGGCACGACAGTGGGCAACCGCTTTCTCACCTGCAGCCTTGACCGCAAGCACATCCATACCGTTCACGATTTCACCGGGGATGCCGAACGCTTCGCCGCGGTGGTAGATGTCTTTCGTCGAAGTTGAACGCGCCTGTGCCGTGCCCATCGCATATTGGTTGTTCTCGATCACGAAGATCACCGGAAGGTCCCAGATGGCGGCCATGTTGAAGGTTTCGTAGACCTGTCCCTGATTGGCCGCGCCATCGCCGAAGTAGGTGAAGGTCACGCCGCCGTTTTCCTTGTACTTGTCGGCGAAAGCCAGACCGGCACCCAGCGGAACCTGCGCACCGACAATGCCGTGGCCACCGTAGAAGTGTTTTTCCTTCGAGAACATGTGCATCGAGCCGCCTTTGCCCTTGGAAAGGCCGCCTTCGCGCCCGGTCAACTCGGCCATCACACCGCCTGGATCCATGCCACAGGCCAACATGTGGCCGTGATCTCGGTAAGAGGTGATCCGCTTGTCGCCTTCTTTGGCAGCTGCTTCGAGACCGACAACAACCGCTTCCTGACCAATATAAAGGTGGCAGAAACCGCCGATCAGACCCATGCCATAGAGTTGCCCCGCCTTCTCTTCGAATCGGCGGATCAGCAACATCTCTCGGTAGTAGGTGGTGAGTTCTTCCGCAGAAACGTTTGGTTTCTTTGTGGTTTTTCGCGCAGCCATTTTGGCGATCTCCCCCTTTCGGCAAGATAGTTTAGCGTTAAACTATCTTTTAGAGCATTTGCGGCAATCTGGCGAGAGTAAATGTGACGCAGCGTCCGATCACGCGGATCCCGGCTGAAAATTTTGATTGGTGTACCGACGGTCAAGATTTTTCGACGAAAAATCTCGGATATCTCAGCGAATGACGATCTCGTCTGCGCGGATCATACCCAAAATGGTCCGGGCCTGTTGATCTAGCAGGTCGAGATCCAGGTAGGTATCAGAAAGTCGCCGGGTCAGATTCTCCATCTGCGAGATCTCGGCATCAAGACCGGCCAGATCGCGTGACAGAGCATCCCGTTCCGCCGCAATTTCAACCCGTCGAAACAGGCCATAGTCGCCCTGCACGGCGGCGAAGGTGAAATAGACACCCAGCATGAAAGCCACCATGAAGAATACGACTGCGCCCAAACCGGGCCGACTGGAACGGGACACTCTGCTTACCGCCGTATGAATACTGCCTCAATAACGGACCCTTTTTGGGTCTCTGAAATCACTATGTCACAGGTGATTCGGGTTGTGAATCCCCTGATTCGACAAAACTTTGCGATCGCGCGTTTTTATTGTTCCAGTGCTGCGACGCCGGGCAGAGTTTTTCCTTCCATCCATTCCAGAAACGCGCCGCCCGCGGTCGAGATATACGAGAAATCCTTGGCCGCACCAGACGCGTTCAGTGCTGCAACGGTATCTCCACCACCTGCGACTGACACCAACTGACCCGCACGCGTCAATGCGGCGGCCTGCAAGGCGGCGGCGTTGGTTGCGGCATCGAAGGGCTCAATCTCGAATGCGCCCAGCGGGCCGTTCCAAATCAGGGTTTGGCTTTTGGCGAAAATCTCGGATATCGCGGTCACGCTGTCAGTCCCGGCGTCCAAGATCATCCCCTCGTCTGTGCACTGATCAGCAGGGAGCACCTGATGCGGTGCGTTGGCCGCAAACGTCTCGGCGACCACGATATCCGTCGGCAAAACAATCGTGCAGCCTGAATTCCCGGCCTTGGCCATGATCTCGGCAGCAGTGTCTTTCATGGCCGTTTCCGCCAGCGATTTGCCCACGTTCAAGCCTTGAGCCACAAGGAACGTATTGGCCATGCCGCCGCCGATGATCAGGTAGTCCACCTTGTCGATCAGATTGCCGAGCAGCTCCAGTTTGGTTGACACCTTCGCCCCGCCAACAACCGCCGTTACTGGGCGCTTCGGTGCGCCCAGAGCGCCCTCCAGCGCCTGCAGCTCGGCCTGCATCAGACGACCGGCACAAGCGGGCAGCAGGCGCGCGATGGCCTCGGTCGAGCTGTGGGCACGGTGGGCGGCAGAAAATGCGTCGTTGCAATACACATCCCCCAGCTTTGCCATCCCGGCTGCCAGATCGGCATCATTCTTGGTCTCGGCCGCGTGGAAACGCGTGTTCTCAAGCAGCAGGACCTGACCGGGTTGCAGTTGCTCGGCGGCCAGTTCTGCCTCGGTGCCGACGCAATCGGCGGCGAACAGGACAGTGGCGTCAAATGCTGCCTCAAGCGTCGTGATCAGTTGTTTTAGAGACAGATTCTCGCGCCGCTCGCCGCCGGGACGACCAAAATGGGCCAGCAGGATCGGTTTGCCACCTGCCGCAAGGATGTCGCGCACAGTGGGTACGATGCGTTGAATACGGGTGGCGTCGGTCACAACACCGTCAACGACAGGCACGTTGATGTCCACCCGGACCAACACGCGTTTGCCGTTCAGGTCCATATCGTCCAGTGTTTTCCAGCCCATTGTGTGACCCTCGCTCCAAGAAACCGATTTAGGCGGTTCTTTTCCTGCATTTTGCCCTCAGGTCAATGCGTCACTTGGCATTCGTGCGCCCGCGTCATAGGTATTTGCGCAAGTTAAACGACAGGAGGGCCTCATGGCCGAGATCAAGGATCCCGAAAACACAATCATCATCGAGCTGAAAGACGGCAATGTCGTGATCGAGCTGTTGCCGGACGTGGCCCCTCAGCACGCGGCCCGGATGAAGGAACTGGCCCGGGGTGGCGAATATGACAACGTAGCCTTTCACCGTGTGATCGACGGCTTCATGGCGCAGACCGGTGACGTGCAGCATGGTGACATGGAAGACGGGTTCAACCTGCGTATGGCCGGCACGGGCGGCTCATCGTTGCCAAATGTTCCGGCGGAGTTTTCGAAGCTGCCGCATGACCGGGGAACCTTGGGTGCTGCGCGGTCGCAAAACCCGGATTCGGCCAATTCTCAGTTCTTCATCAACTTCAAGGACAACCATTTTCTGAATGGCCAGTACACCGTGTATGGCCGCGTCATCGATGGGATGGAGCACGTGGACGCCATCGTACGGGGTGAACCGCCAGCGAGCCCCGACCGCATGATCAGCGTCAAGGTGGCCGCAGATGCATAAGCTTGCCGCTGCATTTGCTCTTTTGGCCAGCCCTGCGCTTGCGACCGGCCTTGAGATCGAGATCGAAGGTGAGGGCGCCAATGGCGTCGTCACAGTCGACCTGTTCGATGATATTGCTCCGAAACATGTGGAACAAATCAGCACTCTGGCGGCCGAAGGAAAATACGATGGCGTGGTGTTCCACCGCGTGATCGACGGTTTCATGGCGCAGACCGGAGATGTCGAGCATGGCCGTCTGGGTGGCGATCTGCGTCGCGCGGGTACTGGTGGCTCGGACCGTCCGGACTTGCCTGCCGAGTTCTCTGACTTCAACTACGACCGGGGCGTTGTGGGTATGGCGCGCGCTCAGGACCCAAACAGCGCCAATTCGCAGTTCTTCATCATGTTTGAGCCGGGCCCGTTTCTGAACGGTCAATACACGGTTGTCGGACAGGTTACCGAAGGCATGGACGTGGTCGATGCGATCAAGCGCGGCGACGGGCCCAATGGCGCGGTCATCGGACAGCCGGACGTCATGAAAAAAGTCACAGTGACCGAATGAGTATCAGGCCCCGGCGGTCGGCGCCGGGGCCTGTGTATTTGGGGTCAATCGTCACCCATGGCGCGCCAGATCAGCGCCCCAATCGCCGCCCCGATCAACGGCGCAACCCAGAACAGCCACAGCTGCGCCAGCGCGGGTGAGTCCGCGAACAAGGCGACTCCGGTCGAACGTGCCGGATTGACCGATGTATTCGTCACCGGGATCGATATCAGGTGGATCAATGTCAAACCCAAGCCAATGGCAATCGGGGCAAAGCCCTCAGGCGCAAAACTGGAGGTTGCTCCCAGTATGATCACGATGAAGAACGCAGTCATGACAATCTCGATCACCAGCGCCGACATCAGCGAATAACCTTCGGGAGAGGCTTCTCCGTAGCCATTTGAAGCAAAGCCGCCCACGCCCTCGAACCCGGGCGCGCCGCTGACGATCAGGTACAGCACGGTCGCTGCGGCAATGGCCCCGATGACCTGCGCGATCCAATAAGGGATCAGGTCTTTGGCATCAAACCGTCCGCCGATCATCAGCCCCAGACTGACAGCCGGGTTGAAGTGCCCGCCAGAGATATGGCCGACGGCATAGGCCATGGTCAGGACGGTCAGGCCAAAGGCGAAAGAAACGCCTAACCACCCAATGCCTACATCGGCCACACCAGCCGCCAGAACGGCACTGCCGCATCCTCCTAAGACCAGCCAAAACGTGCCGAAGAATTCGGCCATGAGTTTTGATGACATGAAAAGCCCTCCGTAAACAATACAGCGCAAGTATAAGGAATTTCATTTTTTTGCGAAATCTTTGTGCGAAGAGATGTTTTGGCCCCAACAATTGGAGCATTGATAAACTGGATTTCTTACCACGTGAGCCGCTTTGGGAACCAGTATCCACAGGAGCTACAACAAATGACATTGTCTACACTTCATTTGAGCATTAACCACATCAGAGATTTTTTGCCGAGAGAACCATGAATACGACATCTGACTTTTCTGAGAAATCCGACTTAAAGGTAAATTTGACCCTGTTCGCAATTGTCATAGTAGCGGTTTTATTGCGCTTGGTGGGCATCACGAACCGTCCTTTTTGGTATGATGAGTTACAGTCTCTAACGCATGCAATTCAACCTGTGCGGGAAATCTTTGAATCAGTTAAACGGTTCGATCCACACCCGCCACTCTACTATTTTCAACTGCACTTTTGGCTCATACCCAATACCGAGCATGGGTGGGTTCGTCTGAACTCGGTAATGTGGAGCGTCGCAACGATTCCCGCGATTTTCTTTGCGGGTCGTAGATTGTTTGACGACGCCACAGCATTGCTGGCAGCGTGGCTGTTTTGCCTATCGCCGCTTGCTGTGTTCTACGCCCAAGAAGTGCGCATGTACGCGATGCAGATGTGCTTATTCGCCTGGGCATTCTTCTTTTTGGACAGATTTCTACTTGAACCCGCTAACCGAAGGCTCGCGATCACTACGTTGTTGCTTATTGCCGCTGCCGTCTACAACCAAGGGGCAGGTTTTTTGATCATAACTTCTGCAGCTTGCTACGTTCTCCTTAAACTTAGGTTGCGTGTGTTCGCTAAGAGCAATCGATTGGTAATTTGGGTTGGTGTTGGAACGGTTGTTCTTTCCTGTTTTTGGCTCATAGAAGCCAGAAAAACTTCGCTCGGGCACTTGTCCGCCCCAGAAATCCAGCAAGTCGTGCGAGATATGTCGATATTTGTGCTTGGTCCTGGGAATGATGTGTCGAGTGCACTTGTAAGCCTAGTCGTGCCGTTATTGGCGGTTCTTTTGTTTTTGGATAAAAAAGTCAGAATGATTACGATAAGCTTTGTCATTCTACCGGCTTTTTTAGTGTTTGTTCTTTCCTACACTATTTCCCCAATATGGCACATCAGAGCGATCGCTGGCTTCTTGCCCTTCCTTTCGTTAACCGTTGCAGGTGCAATAGGCTTCGTTTGTAGCCAATTGAATGTTAGACAAGCGGTTGTCCTGATCTGCGTATCGCTTTTCGCCCTTTCGGTTTTGCCTTTTTCTCTGAGTGTCAACGAAGGAAGTTCGGCCAGAAAAACTCGAAATCAAGTTGCGACCTATCTTAAGCAAACAATGGCGCCGGGAACGTCTGTCGCCTTCGGGAACGCTAGAGATGCTTGGGGAATCGTCTGGTACATGGCCGAGCCGGGCGCGATACGAACACGAAACAAAAGGCAGGTAGTTGAAACCGAAGATGGATTAAAAATCTACTATTTCAGCAAACCCAAATACATAAAGGAAGGTGACGATCCTACGGTTTGGGTCTACAGAAAAAACCATCCGGATGTCACTCCGGAGGCACGCAGATTTAACAATATTTACGTCGTGAAAAACTAGGATCCTGGACTATTTTATCACGTTTTGAGTATATCGAAATCAAAATTGAACGAGTGTTTGCACAAGGTGCTCCAACAAAAAAACGCATCGCAGGGGAACCCGCGATGCGCCCAAATTTGACAAATCAGCAGTTTTTTACTGCTTCACTTCCGCCGCTGGGTTCGCGCCGCCCTTGCCGCCGCGACCGGGGTTCAGGGGGTCGTCCTGACGCTGCACCGAACCTTCGAAATGCGCGCCGCTTTCGATGGCGATGGTCTTGTGAATGATGTCGCCCTCAACGCGCGCGGACGAAGTCAGGCGGACCTTCAGGCCACGTACACGGCCCACGATGCGGCCATTGATTACGACGTCGTCGGCGGTGACTTCGCCCTTGATGGTTGCGCTTTCGCCAATTGTCAGCAGATGCGCGCGGATGTCGCCTTCGACCGTGCCTTCGACTTGAATGTCGCCAGACGTCTTAAGGTTGCCTGTGATGTGCAGGTCCGAAGACAGAACCGACGCCGGAGGCTTGGCCTTTGGGGGCGCGCTTGCCTTGGTTTCTGTCGGCGCAGGTGTTGCCGGTGTTGCCGGAGCGGCGGGTTTCGGGGCCTCGGAAGCGCTGGATCCGGGCTCGTTGATTTTGCTCTTAGAAAACATTTCTCGCAGCCTTGATGTAAGTCATTGGGTTTACAGGTTTTCCGTTCACACGCACCTCATAGTGCAGATGAGTGCCGGTCGACCGTCCGGTGCTACCCATATCAGCTATATGATCCCCG
The DNA here is from genome assembly GCF_056540685.1 of Ruegeria sp. AM2. Taxonomy (NCBI): domain Bacteria; kingdom Pseudomonadati; phylum Pseudomonadota; class Alphaproteobacteria; order Rhodobacterales; family Roseobacteraceae; genus Ruegeria; species Ruegeria sp. AM2. The sequence continues at coordinate 383,791 of NZ_JBQFXE010000002.1, forward strand.
CGCGAGACCCTTTGACCGACCTTTACGCGTAACTTGGTGTTATGAGCGTAAAGTGTCTCAATGCCAAAGGCGTGCCTGATCTTGACCAGTCGGCCAAAACCGGACTGCCACCCGGCATGGGTGACCACTCCATCGGCGGTTGCAAATATGTCCGTTCCTGGAGCGCCGGCAAAATCCGCGCCGTTATGCATGCGGCGTCCGCCGGTTTTTGGGTCGCGCCGGGTGCCGTAACCGCTGGTAAACCGAACCGCTGCGCGCACCGGGCTGGCGAAGGGGGCCTTTTCGGCAGCGATGCGATAGAGGTTCAGTTGGTCCATCTGTTGCAGCAGCTGGTTCGCGCGGATCTGGTCGGGGGTCAGCTCCTCACCGCGCGTGCTGAAGGATAAAGGGGTCAGCGGACCGCCCATACCGCTATATCCGCGCCGGACCTCTTCGATGATACGATCTGTGGGCATGCCAGCCTGGCGGAACATCTTATCCAGCGGCTCGACCGAGATCACCATCGCTTCTTCCAGCTGGCGGAAGATCTCGTCGCTGCGTTCCTGCATGAGACGGATTTCCAGTTCCAACTCGTCGCGCTGATCCAGCGCACCTTGCGCGTCTGATGCGATCTGGTCGCGCTGTGCGGCCGTACGGGCCAGGGCGTCGGTCATGAATGCCATTTGCGCCGGATCGGAAGTGGCCATCATATAGGCACCGCCGTCGTCACCTGCCTGTTTTAATTCCGCCAACTCATGACGCGCATCTTCACGCTGTTTCATGGTTGCGCGTAAAGTGGTCTGGATGACTTCGATACCCGTCTCCAGTTCATGCCGGCGGTTTTCTGATGCCAGAAGCTCTGACTGCATGGCCGAAACCTGCTCAAGCGCTGCGTTGAAGCGCGCATGGGCGGCCAGAGCCTCGGCGGCGCGGGCATCGCGCTCGGTCGATAGGATGTTCAGGCGTTCCTGATATGTCGCTTGATCGCGCTTTGCCTGTTCGCGGAAGTTGCCCGATCCAATGCTATCCATAAGCAAGATCGCCGTGGCGACAGTCGTCCAACCGACCATCACGGCAACGCCTGAAACGGCTGCAAGCTGGGTCTCGGAACTTAGTCGAATGAACCGGGTGTCAGAATCTGATTTCAGGAAAAGCCGGCGTTCCGGAAATCGTCGCTCGAGCCATGCGTGTAGTTGAATTGCCAGACGTGTCCGCACGCGTCTTACCTCATTGTCCCCATATCTCGGAGCCGGTCGTGAGTGAGTAGCCGCTCCTTGACCCGATTGCTTAAAGGGGCAGGTGGTGTTGGGCAAGGTTGTTAACCAATCAACGGTCTCAGGCGGGGATTTCCCGCACAAGATCGGCGGGAATTCGCCGATTGTGGTGGAAATCCCTCAGTCTGCCACAACTCCTGGTGGCGGAAGCTCTTCCGTAAGCGGCCAGTAGAAATCCGGCGGCAGCCCGGCCTCGGCGCGCTTTTCCTCATTGAACGGCGGTTTGAGGGTGCCGTGGAAGTAGCGCCGTACAAGCTGATGGAACACATCCTTTGGGTCTGCGTTCTCGCGCCCGCACAGGAAGTGGAACCATTTTGACCCATAGGCCACATGCCCGACTTCTTCGGCGTAAATCACTTCAAGCGCAGCAATGGCCTGTTCGGCCTTAGCCTTCCGGAAAATGTCGATCATGCCCGGTGTCACGTCCAGCCCGCGCGCTTCAAGCACCATGGGGACGACGGCCAGCCGACCCATCAGATCTTCGGCTGTGTCCTCGGCGGCGCGCCACATTCCTGCGTGCGCGGGCAGGGCACCATAGTGGCTGCCCATCTGTTCCAGGCAATCGCACACCATCTCGAAATGGCGCGACTCCTCTTCAGCGCATTTGACCCAATCGTCGTAGAACCCAATGGGCATCGGAACGTGACCAAAGCGTGCGATGATGTCCCAGTGCAGGTCGACCGCGTTCAACTCGATATGCGCGACCGCATGCAACAACGCGATCCGTCCAGCTTCGGACCCTGGTCGCCTGCGCGGCACGTCCCGAGGCGATAAAAGCTCGGGTTTGTCAGGGCGGGCGGGATGCAGTGGCGGGTTTGCGGTGCCAATCTCAATCTGTGGCGTGTCGCCTTTTCGGGCGGCAAACCAATCGGCGGCATAGCGTTTGGACAACGCTGTTTTGTCCCGACCGACAGGCGTGGTCAGAACCTCTGTTGCCATTTGCGTCAGTGTCTTGGTCACGCTTGCCCCCAGCCTGAGTGTCGCGCAACGGTCATAAACCCGAACGCCGCGCAGGTCGAGGCTCAGAGCGACTTGACCGCGTCCAGAACCTCTTCGACATGGCCGGGGACTTTCACCTTGCGCCAAACCTTGGCGACCTTGCCTTCGGCATCAATCAAGAAGGTCGACCGTTCGATCCCCATCGACTTGCGGCCATACATGTTCTTTTCAACCCAGACGCCGTAATCTTCGCACACCGTTTGGCCCTCGTCAGACAGCATCGTTGTGGTCAGCGAATGCTTGGCGACGAACTTGTCATGTTTCGCAACGGTATCTTTCGAAATGCCGAAAACGTGTGCACCCGCATCCGTGAATTGCTGCAAGTGCTCGGAAAAACCGATGGATTCCTTGGTGCAGCCCGGCGTATCATCGCGGGGGTAGAAAAACAGAACGACCTTATGGCCGCGTTGGTCCGATAGTTTGACCTCTCCGCCACCGTCGCGGGGCAAGGTAAAGTCGGGGGCAAGGTCTGAGACGTCGGGCATAAGCAAACTCCGGCTGACAAAATGAACGGATGCCATGTATCATAGGGCGCCGTAGGCGGGTTGAAAGACGTGAAACGCAAATTGGTCCAGCAAGAACAGCAGGATGCCGATCCCAAGGGCAAGGCGCGACCCCGAGGGTATCGCCGTCGCAAAGCCGGAAAATGGGCAGGCGGCGGCGTTCTGGTTCTGACCTTTCTGGCAATCTTCACAGCATTCATGGTTGTCGGCCAGAACATGCACGCCCCAGCCTGGGTGCGTGACCGGGTCGAGACGCGGTTGGACAAGGCACTGGGCGGGCTGCAGGTTCGGTTTGGGGACGTAAGTTTCATCATTCACAAGGGGTGGCGACCCCGGTTGCAATTGTCGGATGTGCAGATCAGCGATGCCGCAGGTCAGCAGATCGCCGAGATGTCGGACCTGCAAGCCACACTCGCCATGCGTCCACTTCTGAAAGGACAAGTCAGGCCAAAGCGCATCAATGTGCAAGGTGCGCAGATCGCACTGACCCGAGGGTTGGACGGCGCACTGTCCATGACCGTCGGAACCGGCAGCGCTCCGGTGGGGCAAGCGCCCAACCTTGCTGAACTGATCGAAGATACAGACATTGTTTTCAAATCCCCGATCCTGTCTGCGCTCGTATCCGCTGAAATGGGCGCCATCACGCTCAACTATCAGGATCTGCGTCAGGATCGGTCGTGGGTTCTGGATGGGGGGCACATTCAGATCACCCGAAATCAGCGCACTGTTCGCTTGGCCACCGGGTTTTCGGTCCTGTCCGGACGTGACTATGTCAGCGCTATTGAGGCGAACTACACAAGCACGCTGGACAGTGCCGAAGCGCAATTCGGTTTTACGATCACAGACCTGCCAGCCGAGGATGTCGCTGGTCACAGCCCCGCTTTGGCCTGGATGCAGGTGCTGACTTCTCCGATTTCGGGTGCTCTGCGCGGCAGCATGGATGACGGCGGCGCCCTTGGTCAGGTCTTTGCCACGCTGACGCTTGGGGCAGGTGCTTTGCAACCCAATCCTGAAACCCGCCCAATCCCTTTTGACAGTGCGCGCACCTATTTCACATATGACCCGAAGCAACAGCTGCTGGATTTCAACGAAGTTTCGATAAATTCGGCCTGGGGCAATGTTCAGGCCGAGGGAAAGGCCTTCCTGCATGGCGTCGACGATGGCGTTTTGGACAGCATGGCCGCTCAATTCCGGATGAGCGCGATCGAAGTGAACCCGGCGGGATTGTTCCCTGAGAAACTGAACCTGTCTCGTGCCGACTTGGATTTTCAAATCAAACTCGCGCCATTCCACATGCGTCTTGGGCAGATGACCGTGGAAGACGGAGACCATCGCCTGTACCTGAGCGGTACGTTGGACGGGCTGACGGACGGTTGGGCCGCAGATATTGACGCCCAGATCGATGGCATGTCTTCCGAGCAGGTTCTGAAGTATTGGCCGGAAAGTCTCGCGCCAAAGCCGCGCCTCTGGGTCACCGAAAATCTTTATCACGGTAAGATGTCGGATCTGGATTTTGCCTTGCGTATCCGACCTGGTGAAAAGCCCGATATCTACGCGGATTTCGAGTTTGAGGATACCGAGCTGCGGTTTGCAAAAACTCTGCCGCCCATCCAAAAGGCGCAGGGGCAAGTCAATATGCTCAATGGCCGGTTTGCCGTGACGGCGCAGCAGGGGATCGTCGAGGCCGATCAGGGCGGCATCGTTGATGCGGCTGGCACGTCGTTCATCATCCCGGACACCAGCATCAAGAAATCCACGCCGGGTATCGCCCGTATTCAGGCCAGCGGCAGTGTGACGGCCGCTCTTTCTTTGCTTGATCGACCTCCGCTCCAGTTGCTGACAAAGGCCAACCTGCCCGTCGATCTTGCCTCAGGCCAGGTTCAGTTGGCGGGCACTCTGTCCTTGCCGATGATCAAGGGGCTCAAGCTGGAAGACACCCGGTTCCACTTTGACGGAGATTTGGCGAACCTTGAAAGCGATCGCTTGGTCCCTGGTTTCAACGTCAGTGCCGGGTTGCTGAAACTGACCGGCGATCAGACCGAAGTTTCCATTGGCGGAGACGGGCTGTTCGGCGATGTTCCAGTGCAGGCCACATGGCAACAGGTCATCGGAGGGGCTGCACCGCAACGCAGTCAAGTCAGCGGAACGATAGAACTCTCACCTCGCCTGATGGACGAGCTTAAAGCCGGATTGCCGAGAGGGATGCTGACCGGGCAAGGCTCGGCGGATTTCGCGCTTGATATTGGTGCGGGTGAACCTCCGTTACTGTCTGCGCAATCCGATCTGGTAGGGGTTGGCCTGGCGATCCCCGAACTTGGGTGGCGCAAAGCTTCGGGCAGCAGCGGCTCGCTTACCGCCGAGGCAACTCTGGGCTCGGCGCTGAGCGTCGATTCATTGCAGATCGATGCGTCCGGATTGCGAATGGCGGCTTCGATCTCTTTCAAGGAAGGCGGTTTTGATCGCGTCAAGTTCAGTTCGTTTGAATTGGGCAACTGGCTGGCGGTGCCCGCGGAACTGATCGCGCGTGGAACCGCTGTGCCGGATATCCGGGTTCTGGGTGGGGTATTCAACCTTGGAAAATCGACCATTGGCGAGGGTTCCAGTGGCAGTTCGGGCGGTGCGGGACCCAAGCTGGACGTCAAGCTGGACAGGCTACAGGTGACCGAGAGCGTTGCGCTGACGGGACTGAATGGCTCATTCCAAACCACCGGAGGTCTCGCGGGCGCGTTCTCGGCCCAGGTCAACGGCGGTGCGCCTGTTCAGGGGCAGGTGATCCCACGCGGCGCGCGCAGTGCGATCGACGTGACTTCGGATGATGCGGGTGCCGTGCTGCGCTCGGCCGGGATAATCACCCAAGCGCACAAGGGCACGATGAACCTGCAGCTTGAACCAGTGGCTGCGCCTGGCAATTACGATGTCGATCTGAAGATCAAGAACACACGGATCAAGGATGCGCCCGCCATGGCGGCCCTGTTGAACGCGATCAGCCTTGTGGGGTTGATTGATGAAATGGCGGGACAAGGGATTTTCTTTTCGTCCATCGATAGCGTGATGCGCATCACGCCGACCGAAGTCAAAGTCCTGAGCGGCAGCGCAGTCGGTCCGTCGATGGGCCTGTCCTTTGATGGGACGATCAACACCGTTGCCGGAGTGCTGGACCTGCGCGGCGCGATATCCCCAATCTATCTGGTCAACGCCATCGGCAGCGTTCTGACCCGCAAAGGTGAAGGCATAATTGGCTTCAACTACACGCTCAAAGGTCCGCTGACGTCGCCCAAAGTGTCTGTGAACCCGCTATCTGGCTTGGCACCTTTGTTTTTGCGCAACCTGTTTCGGGCTCCCGCACCGACCGTCTCGGACGGTCCCAATGCCAAGCCTAAACCGGAAGACAGCCCGCATCGGTCTACAACGCCCAGAGGTGAGGACCGGTAATCAACGCTGTGGCCGAATCTGTTCGACCGCTGTAAGGCGCGCGCATGAAGCTGAGTGATTTTGATTTCCAACTGCCCGAGAACCTGATTGCCACGCGACCGGCCAGCCCGCGCTCGTCGGCTCGGTTGTTGGTTGCCCAAGGCGATGCCATCAGTGACCGGCATGTGTTCGACTTGCCAGATGTCTTGCGACCCGGTGATCGACTCGTGCTGAACGACACCCGTGTCATTCCGGCCCGGTTGAGCGGGCGGCGGCACCGTCAAAGCGTTCAGGGCCCGGTCTCAGCCGCGATCGAGGTCACTTTGCTGGATCCGCAAGCGGACGCCACATGGTCGGCTTTGATCAAGCCGCTGAAGAAGGTGAAGATTGGAGAAGAGATCGTATTCTCTGACGCGCTCAGCGCACGTTTGGTTCGCGTGGTGGAGGGTCAGGCCTTCTTGAACTTCAATCTGACCGGCGATGATTTTGACCACGCGTTAGAACACGCAGGCGCGATGCCACTGCCTCCTTACATTGCGGCCAAACGGCCCGCGGACGAGCAGGACAAGACCGACTACCAGACGGTCTGGGCCCGTAATTCTGGTGCTGTTGCCGCTCCGACTGCGTCTTTGCACTTTGATGAACCGCTGTTGCAGGCGCTTGCGGCGCGTGGAGTCAGCTTTACCCATGTCACGTTGCATGTGGGCGCGGGGACTTTCCTGCCGGTCAAGGTCGAGGACGTGGCCACGCATAAAATGCATGCCGAATGGGGGCAGGTCAGTGAACAGGCCGTGTCCGAAATCAGAGCGACCAAAGCCGCTGGCGGTCGCGTCATTCCGGTGGGCACAACCGCCGTGCGTCTGATCGAAAGCGCGGCGCGCAGCGGTGAGATTCAACCGTGGGAGGGTGATACGGACATATTCATCTACCCGGGTTTCGAGTTTCAGGTCACCGACGCGCTGATGACCAATTTCCATCTGCCGAAATCAACTTTGCTGATGCTGGTTTCGGCACTGATGGGACAAACGACCGTCCGAGGTATCTATGACCATGCCATCGCGGAGAAGTACCGCTTTTTCTCATACGGAGACGCGTCGCTTTTGATCCCTTGATTGGCAGGAATTTGACAGCCGTGGCAGAAAATTTCGTAGACAAGCGACCTTAGGGCGGTCTTTGATCGCATTACGAATTTCACATACCGGCAAGAATGGACGTAGGTCATGCTTCAGGTTCTCTCCAGCGCTTGGGCGCTTCTTCTTGGAATGGGTCTGCTGATGGTCGGCAACGGCATGCAGGGAACCTTGCTGGGTGTGCGGGGCGAGATCGAAGGGTTCTCGACCTTGCAGATGTCTTTTGTCATGTCCGCGTATTTTTTGGGCTTTCTGGGGGGGTCGCGACTGGCCCCCGAGATGATCCGGCGTGTGGGTCACGTGCGCGTGTTTGCGGCGCTCGCATCCTTTATTTCGGCCGTAATGATCATGTACCCGATGCTGACCGATCCAATCGCGTGGTTTCTGGGGCGTGTCGTGATCGGCTTTTGTTTCTCGGGCGTGTATGTGACGGCAGAAAGCTGGCTCAACAACGCGGCCAGTAACGAGAACCGTGGGCAGGCCCTGTCGCTTTACATGATGGTTCAGATGACAGGAGTCGTTAGTGCGCAGGCGTTGCTGCTGGTCGGCGATCCAGCGGGCTACGAGTCCTTCGTGATCGCGTCGATCCTGGTTTCGGTTTCGTTTGCGCCGATCCTGCTGTCAATCTCTCCCACGCCCGCCTTCGATACGACCAAACCGATGACCTTGCGAAAACTGATGGAAACATCGCCGCTGGGCTGCGTCGGTATGTTCCTATTGGGCGGGATTTTCTCGGCCCAATTCGGGATGAGCGCGGTCTATGGCGCCGAGGTTGGCTTGTCGCTCGTTGAAATCTCAACTTTTGTTGCGGCTTTCTACGTTGGGGCCGTGGTGCTGCAATACCCGATCGGTTGGATTTCGGACCGCATGGACCGGCGCATATTGATCCTGATCGTCTCGGCAATTGGAGGGATCGGGGCGCTGATTGGCATGGTATTCGGCCTGACCTTCACGGTTCTGCTGATCGCGGCCTTTATCATTGGCGGCATGACCAGCCCGCTTTATTCTTTGTTGATTGCTTATACCAACGACTATCTGGAATATGACGATATGTCCGCCGCCTCGGGCGGTCTGGTTTTTATCAACGGGCTTGGAGCAATTGCCGGTCCGATCATCACCGGTTGGCTCATGGGCGCAGGTGTTATTGGTGTCCAGGGCTTCTTCCTGTTCATCGCGGCGCTGATGTTCACTATGGCTGTCTACGCGCTCTACCGGATGACGCAACGCGCCTATGTGCCTGTGGATGAAACCGGATCGATTGCCCCGGTCTATCCAACCTCAACGCCCGTGGCCCTTGAGGTGGCGCAGGAAGTCGCTATCGAAGCCGCCCAAGATGAGGCCGAAGGGCAGGAACCTGCCTGAGCGCCGGATTTATGTCGATGATGTTGCAATATGTTACTGTAACAAATCTGTAAAACCGACTTAAATGACGTTACGTCCCTGGGGAGGGCATTTACGGAGTCAAGGGCATGGCAGGTCCTGAAGAAGTATTGAGTTTTTGGTTAGACGAGATTGGTCCCGACGGGTGGTACGAGCAGGATGACGCGTTGGATACGCAAATCCGCGATCGGTTTCTCGACACATGGAAAGCAGCGTATGAGGGCAGGTTCTCGCTCTGGCTGACTTACCCGAGCGGCGCGTTGGCATACATCATCCTGATGGATCAGTTCCCAAGAAACATGTTCCGTGGCAGTGCAAAGGCCTTTGCGTCCGACCGCGCTGCTCTGGCTGCGGCGAAAGCTGCTGTTGACCGAGGCTGGGACATGAAGATTGACGAACCGGCACGGCAGTTCTTCTATTTGCCGATGATGCACTCGGAAAACCTGTGTGATCAGGAGCGCTGCGTACGCCTGATGTGTGAACGCATGCCAGAACACGGCGCAAGTAACTTGCTGCACGCCCGTGCACATCGCGAGGTCATCCGCACGTTCGGCCGCTTTCCGTACCGCAATGATGCGCTGGATCGTCAGACCACCGAACCTGAGGCTACCTATGTCAGCAACGGCGGGTACGGCTCGACGGTGCGCGCGCTGCAGGCCGCGCTTTAAGTCGCAGGTTCACATCCTCGCATTGCGGTGACGGCGTCTGTCAGACTCTCGGCCGAGGTTGTGATGGCATAGTCGATCAGGTCCTCGGGGCTGTTTGCAAGGGCGGCAAACCGGGATTGCGTATCTTCCATTCGATCTTCAACATTTTCCAAACGCTCCAGCGCAAGGTTCAGCCTTTGTTGCAGGGCAGGGCTTAACGACCCAGGTTGCGCGCGCAATTCTGCCAGATCGCTTCGCAGGGCAGCAATCTCGTCTCTGATCCCCGCTGCCTGTTCTCGCACTGGCGAAAATGCCTTTATCTCTTCGACGAAACCGGTGCGAATGTCCTCAACGCTTTGCGCCAGTTTCCAGCCCAGAAACAGGCACAAAGCCAAAAGGATCAAAGTCGCATTGATCAGCGCAAGAAGCAGATCTTTGAAGGTCTTTGCCATGCTATGCCTTTCAAATTTCGGAATATTATCTTGGTCTGGTGATCAGTCTTACCGAGGTTCTAGCCATTGACGCACGTCACGTATAGTTTGAATTCAGTGCCACCGGCGAAAAATGACCCTGCGTCATTTATGTCGCGGTTACCAATGTTGATGCGTCAAAAAAAATAGTTTAACGGTAAACTAGTTTCTCAACCGACCTGCGCCGAGAGGTAAACATGGCTGCAAAATCCTTTGATCTGATCGTAATCGGGGCGGGCCCCGGCGGATATGTTGCTGCCATTCGCGCCGCTCAATTGGGCTTGAAGACAGTAGTGGTCGAGCGTGAACACCTCGGCGGTATCTGCCTGAACTGGGGCTGTATCCCCACCAAAGCGCTTCTGAGGTCTTCAGAAGTGTTCCATCTGATGGAGCGCGCCAAGGACTTTGGCCTTAAGGCAGACAAGGTCGGTTACGACCTGGATGCGGTGGTCAAACGCTCGCGCGGTGTGGCCGGGCAACTGTCGGGCGGCATTGGGCATTTGCTCAAGAAGAACAAGGTTACTGTGGTGATGGGAGAAGCGACAATCCCCGCCAAGGGGAAAGTCACCGTCAAAACGGATAAGGGAACCGAGGAACTGACGGCCAAGAACATCGTTCTGGCCACCGGCGCGCGCGCGCGCGAACTTCCTGGACTTGAAGCAGACGGCGATCTGGTTTGGACCTACAAACACGCGCTGCAGCCACCCCGGATGCCAAAGAAGCTGCTGGTGATCGGATCGGGCGCGATCGGGATCGAGTTTGCCAGCTTCTACAATACTTTGGGCGCGGACACGACGGTGGTTGAGGTGATGGACCGAGTACTGCCGGTCGAAGACGCTGAAATCAGTGCCTTTGCTAAGAAAGCCTTTTCGAAACAGGGTATGACCATCATGGAAAAGGCGATGGTCAAGCAACTTGATCGCGGCAAAGGAAAGGTCACCGCACATATCGAGGTGAAGGGCAAAGTCGAAAAGCATGACTTTGACACTGTGATCTCAGCCGTAGGAATCGTCGGAAACGTCGAAAATCTGGGTCTCGAAGCGCTAGGCGTTAAAATTGACCGGACCCACGTCGTGACGGATGAATTCTGCCGCACCGGCGTTGACGGGCTCTATGCCATTGGCGACATTGCCGGAGCGCCCTGGCTGGCGCATAAGGCAAGCCACGAGGGTGTCATGGTTGCCGACCTGATCGCTGGCAAACACGCGCATCCTGTCAAACCCGAGAGCATCGCCGGTTGTACTTATTGCCAGCCACAGGTCGCATCGGTCGGGTATTCTGAAGCGAAAGCCAAAGAACTGGGTTATGACATCAAGGTCGGACGCTTCCCTTTCATCGGCAACGGCAAGGCTATTGCATTGGGCGAGCCTGAGGGCCTTATCAAAACCGTGTTTGACGCCAAAACCGGAGAGCTGCTGGGCGCACATATGATTGGTGCCGAAGTGACTGAACTCATCCAAGGCTACGTGGTCGGTCGCCAGTTGGAAACGACCGAGGAAGACCTGATGAACACCGTTTTCCCGCATCCAACCCTGTCCGAGATGATGCACGAAAGCGTTCTCGACGCATACGACCGTGTGATCCATATGTAAAAGGGGGGGCTCTGCCCCCGCCGCCCGTACCGGGCGTCTCCCCCGGGATATTTCTAGCCAGATGAAGCAGGGATCCTTAATTCATCTGGCCTCAAATATCCCGGAGCGCGAGGCAGAGCCTCGCAAAAAATTCAGTCACGATGTGAGCGCGTCCAGAATCCGGGCCCAGGAGCGGATGCCCTTGTGGAAGCTATTGACGTCGTATTTCTCATTCGGTGAATGAATGGCGTCGTCATCATTGGCGTATCCGACCAGCATCGAGTCCATGCCCAGAACGGTGTCGAAATACCCAACAACCGGGATGGATCCGCCCATGCCGGTGAAGACGGCCTCGCGATTCCATTCGTTGGACAATGCACCTCGCGCGGCTTCGAATTCGGGTCGGTCGAGGTTCATCACTGACGCTGGTGAGCCGTCAAGGTCATTATCCCAGATAACTTGAACGTCGGTGGATAGGCGATCTTCGACATGTTTGCGGATTTTGTCGCGCACGGCATCGGGGTCCATGTCGCCGACCAAACGGCAGGTAATTTTACAATGCGCCTCGGACGGGATCACAGTCTTTGATCCTGCGCCATTGTAGCCGCCCCATAGCCCGTTCACTTCCAAGGTCGGTCTGGCCCATTGTTGCTCCAGTGTTGAGAACCCTTTTTCGCCGTGCGGCACGCTGTAGCCGACGGAATTCAGGTATTCGGCCTCGTCAAACCCACAGTTTTGCCATTGGCGGAGTTGATCGGCAGGCACCTCGTGAACACCGTCGTAAAACCCGTCTACCGCAACGCGCCCGGTGTCTTCGTCGTAAAACGAAGCAACGATCCGCGACAGCTCGCGCAGCGGGTTTAGGCCGGGGCCACCATAGTGGCCTGAATGCAGGTCAATCCGTGGGCCAATCACTGTGAACTCGTCCTTAACCATGCCGCGCAGTTGCGATGCGATGGAAGGCACACCACGCGAGACCATCGAGGTGTCGCAGACCAGAGCCAGGTCCGCCTGCAGTTCACTCTTATTGGCTTCAAGGAATGGAACCAGGGATGGCGAGCCCGATTCTTCCTCACCCTCGAAAAAGAAAGTGATGCGGCACGGGAATGTTCCATGCACCGCTTTCCATGCGCGGCAAGCCTCGACGAAGGTCATCAACTGCCCTTTGTCGTCTGATGAGCCGCGACCACGGATGACCTGACCGTTTTCGGTATCTTCCAGCGCTGGATCGAACGGGTCGCGGTTCCATAGCTCCAATGGGTCCACGGGCTGCACGTCATAGTGACCGTAGAACAAAAGATGCGGTCCGTCGCCTTCGCCCACATGGCCAACCACCATCGGGTGCCCCGGGGTTTCGCGCTTGCCTGCCTCAATTCCCATGCTTTGCAGGTCTGCTACCAACCAGTCCGCGGCAGCATCCACTTTATCCTCGAACTCCGGATCGGTTGAAATTGAAGGAATGCGCAGAAATTCCATCAACCGATCAATTGAGGTGGTCAGGTCGGTATCGATCTTGCTGAGAACGGCGTCGAGCGACATGGGATTCTCCCGAAATTGAGATGATTTGGATGCGAACCTATCAGGGCAGAACCGGTGGTCCAGCCTGTTTGCATGGAAATGTGGCACGTTGAGGCGTATAATCAGAGAAACAAAGGAAATAGCCTGCGTCGTTTCCCCACGTCTCATTGCCGTAACTTTACTTGTCGGCGCGGGTCCAAATCGATATTTGATGCAAATCAATGATGCGCCCCGTTCCGGTCACTAGATGTTTGATCTGAACGAACGCAAAGTCGCCGAAGCAGTACAGTCTGTTGAGCGCGACAAAATATGCCGCCCGCGCTGCCGCGAACAGAGGCCGGGCATTCAAGGAGGGTCCGGTGGACTACAGTGCTCAGCTCGATTCAGCGATTGCCAGGCTGCATGACGAAGGACGTTACCGGACCTTTATCGATATCGAACGTCGCAATGGCCATTTCCCGCATGCCGTGCGAACATGCCCGGATGGGTCGCAGCAGGATATCACCGTCTGGTGCGGCAATGACTATCTTGGCATGGGGCAAAACCCTGTCGTCCTGGAGGCGATGCACGAAGCCGTTGACGCAGCGGGCGCTGGTTCAGGCGGGACGCGCAACATTTCGGGCACCACGGTTTATCACAAACGGCTTGAGGCTGAACTGGCCGATCTGCATGGCAAGGAAGCAGCCCTGCTGTTCACCAGCGCCTATATTGCTAATGATGCGACGCTCAGCACGCTGCCCAAGCTGTTCCCCGGGCTGATTATCTATTCCGACGCGCTGAACCATGCTTCGATGATCGAAGGAGTGCGCCGCAATGGTGGGGCCAAGCGCATCTTCCGCCACAACGACGTTGCACATCTGCGCGAATTGCTTGAGGCCGATGACCCGTCTGCGCCCAAACTGATCGCCTTCGAATCCGTGTATTCGATGGACGGCGACTTTGGCCCGATCGAAGAGATCTGTGATCTGGCCGATGAGTTTGGGGCCCTGACTTATATCGACGAGGTTCATGCCGTTGGCATGTATGGACCACGCGGCGGTGGCGTGACCGAACGCGACCGGCTGGCCCATCGTATCGACATTATTAATGGCACATTGGCCAAGGCGTTTGGCGTCATGGGCGGCTACATCGCTGCCAGCGCCAAAATGTGTGACGCCGTGCGCTCGTATGCGCCGGGCTTTATTTTCACGACCTCGCTGCCACCTGCGGTCGCGGCGGGGGCTGCCGCCTCTGTTGCCTATCTCAAGCGCACGCCCGAGTTGCGCGAACAACATCAAACGCAGGCCAAGATCCTGAAACTGCGGCTGAAGGGCATGGGCCTGCCTCTGATTGACCACGGCAGCCACATTGTGCCCGTGATTGTCGGTGATCCTGTCCACACCAAAATGCTCAGCGATATGCTGCTGGACAATTACGGCATATATGTTCAGCCTATCAATTTCCCAACTGTCCCGCGCGGAACCGAACGCCTGCGATTCACCCCGTCTCCGGTCCATGGGCCAGACGAGATGAACCGTTTGGTGCAAGCGATGGACGAACTTTGGTCACATTGTGCGCTAAATCGCGCCGAACTTGCCGGTTAACCTAACGCCAAAGTGTGCAACGAGTTTGTCGCGTGTTAAGATTGCGTTAACAAAAGTATCGGACGAATCGTCAAAGGGGTGATTCGCCGATAGCGTGAAACGCGCGACGGGCAGAATGGGGCAGCAGGGATGATTGGGCGCAGATCACAGCGCGAATCCGAAGAGGACACAGACGTCAGACCCAAAGGGTTCGACGACTACGAAGTACGGCTTGGCGATGTTATGCGTGGCGAGCGCGCAACAATGGGCAAGTCGCTTCTGGATGTTCAGCGCGAGTTGCGGATCAAAGCCAACTACATCGCCGCTATCGAAAACGCAGATCCTGACGCTTTTGACACACCCGGCTTCATCGCCGGATATGTGCGTTCCTATGCACGCTATCTGGGTATGAACCCCGATCAGACCTTTGCAACTTTTTGCGAGGAAAGCGGCTTTGAGGTCGCTCATGGAATGTCGGCTCAGGCCTCTGTGGTCAAGAAAAACCCGGGCGGTTTGCCGTCGCGCGGGCCGATGGGGCGTGATCCGTTCATGTCTCCGAACACTCCGTTCGTTCCAGGCCGCGAATCCATGGTCAGCCAGATTGAACCACGGGCGATTGGATCGACGCTGGTCCTTTTGGCCGTGATTGGCGGGATTGGGTATGGTGGATGGTCGGTTTTGAACCGCATTCAACAAGTGCAGGTCACCCCGGTTGAGCAAGCGCCTGTCGTGTTGACAGATCTTGATCCGCTGGACGCAGCGCGCGTGCAGCCAACAGGCGACGACGTGGCAAGCGTAAGCAGCCCGAGCGTTGAGGCGCTCGACCGACTCTACCGTCCACAGGCGCTGGATGTACCGGTTTTGGTGGCGCGCGACGCGCCGATCTCGACCCTCGATCCGCGCACGGTTGGCACGTTCCGTGCACCCGAGCCGCCCAAGGTCGAAGTGGCCGAGGTTCATACCGTTGTGCGTCCCGACCTGCCTCAGGTTGTCGAAAAGATTGACACGACGCTCAAAATCGTCGCCGTCGCTCCGGCTTGGATGCGTGTCACTTCGGCGGATGGCAGCGTTATTTTCGAAGGCACCTTGGGCACCGTGGAACAGGGCAGCACGTTTGAAGTTCCGCTGACCGAAGAACCACCGCAATTGCGGGCCGGCGCATCGGGATCAGTGTATTTCTCGATGAATGGCGAACACTTCGGCCCGGTCGGTGCACCTGGCACCGTTGCTAAAGGCGTGGTTCTGTCAAAAGACGCTGTTGCGGAAAACTATACCGTCGCCGATCTTGAGGCTGACCAGAACAGCGCGCTCAAGCAATTGGTGGCTGAGCTGAACACCGCAGCGACCGAAGAGCCCACCGAATAATCCGGCCATTGCGGCGCAGCATCCGTCAGACTATCTAAGGCGCAACCCAGACAGACGCGAGCCCGTTTCCATGTCTCTGAACCATGTGCGCCCATGGCGCGACATCTATCGCCGCAAATCCCGTCAAATCATGGTCGGAAACGTCCCGGTTGGCGGCGACGCACCTATTGCCGTGCAAACGATGACGAACACACTGACCACCGATGTTGCGGCAACCGTTGCGCAAGTTCAGGCGGCGGCCGAAGCGGGTGCAGACATCGTGCGGGTTTCCGTTCCGGATGAGGCATCCTCGAAGGCACTGAAAGAGATCGTGCGCGAAAGCCCCGTACCCATCGTGGCCGATATCCACTTCCACTACCGACGCGGGATTGAGGCGGCCGAAGCGGGCGCCGCGTGCCTGCGTATCAATCCGGGCAATATTGGCGATGAAACGCGTGTGAAAGAGGTCATCAGCGCCGCCCGTGACCACAATTGCTCGATCCGGATTGGGGTAAATGCCGGAAGCCTTGAAAAGCACCTGCTGGAGAAGTACGGCGAACCTTGCCCCGAGGCGATGGTGGAAAGCGGGTTGGAACATATCCGCATCCTGCAGGACAACGATTTCCACGAATTCAAGATCAGCGTTAAGGCCAGCGACGTGTTTCTGTCCGCTGCAGCCTATCAGGGCATAGCCGAGGCCACAGACGCACCCATCCATCTGGGTATTACCGAGGCCGGCGGGTTGGTGTCAGGTACCATCAAATCCGCCATCGGTTTAGGCAATCTTCTGTGGATGGGCATCGGCGACACGATACGCGTCAGCCTGTCTGCCGATCCGGTTGAAGAAGTAAAGGTCGGGTTTGAAATCCTCAAATCTCTGGGCTTGCGGCATCGCGGGGTGAACATCATCTCGTGCCCCTCCTGCGCGCGGCAGGGGTTTGACGTGATCAAGACGGTCGAGGCGCTGGAACACCGGCTGGAGCACATCAAAACGCCCATGAGCCTGTCGATCATCGGTTGCGTCGTGAATGGCCCGGGCGAAGCATTGATGACCGATGTCGGTTTCACCGGCGGCGGGGCCGGTTCGGGCATGGTGTATCTTGCAGGTAAGGCCAGCCACAAGATGTCGAACGATCAGATGATCGATCACATCGTTGAGCAGGTCGAAAAGAAGGCCGCTGAACTGGATGCCGCAGCCGAGGCGGCAGAGTAAAGCCGTCCGCTGTCTTGTCTCAAAGATGGGGGTTTCAGAGGGCGACAAAATCGTCCCCCCTCATTGGGTTGCTTGAAGGTGCTATCCAATATGGTTTGGATTGTCCGACAACAATCGGGGCCGCCCCGCAGATCAATATGGACGGCCTGGCAGGCGTAAAATTCGGAAGACTTCTTCGTAGCACCAAATAAAGCAAGAAGATGCAGCGGCTTACCCGGCTATCCTAAGGCCGTTGTTCAAGGCGAATTGCTTCCCGATCCGAGGCGCGGCGTTGGGCGGCAATGCCGCCCCTAGTGCTTACCCTTGTTCCGCGCGCACTCCATCAGCGATCTGTTGCATCTGGTCTGCTTTCAGATAGCCGCGCAGCATTTCTGTGCCCAGAACGAAGGACGGCGTGCCCGAGATGTTCATGCGCTGCGCAAGTTCGCGCGTCTGGGCGATTTCGGCAGTGACCTCATCGCTGTCCATCGCGTCCAGGATCGCCGCGCTGTCCAGACCGAGCCCGTCCGCCAGACGACCGAGCGTGACGTCCGAGACGTCGCCGGTGAACTCAAGCAGGGCATCATGCACCTGTTTATAGGCGTCATCCCCGGCAACTTGCTTTGTGGCTACTGCAAAGCGTGAGGACAATACCGAAGCTTCTCCGAGGATCGGCAGTTCTTTGATGACAAGGCGGATGTTGCCGTCTGATGCCAGCAGGCTGGCAACCTCGGGCACAGCGCGTCGGCAATAGCCACAGCGATAGTCCATGAATTCGACCAGAGTAATGTCGCCATCCGGATTGCCGCCTACCCAGCTATAGCCGTCATTGAACAACTCGTCCGTGTTTGCTGCGACCAGATCCTTGTCTGCGGCGGCTTCAGCAGCAGCATTACGTTCTTCAAGTATGTTGATCGCCTCGATGATCACTTCGGGATTTTCTAGCAGGTATTCACGCACCTGCGCGCCGAACTCAGCCTTTTCGGCCTCGGTCATGGCGTTCAGGTCCAATGCCTGCGCAGGGCTGGAGATCAGGGAAAGCCCCAGAAGGGCGGGTGCGGCATGTCTGAGGATCATTTCCGTTTCCTTTTCTTTTTCTCGGCTCTTTCAGAGGCAATCAGCACATCCTGTGCCCTTTGCCAACCCGGTGAACCGACGGGGAGTTGCGCAACAGCGCGTTTGGCATGAATTCCTGCATCGTCTAGACGGCCCTGCAAGGCATATCTTTCGGCAGTCACAGCAGATGCCATTCCGTTGTTTCCGGTCTGAGCGTAAGCCAGACCCAAATCGCGCATCAGGCGTGCATTTCTGTTGTCCCGAGCGCGCGCCTTTTCAAGGGCTTGCAAGGCGCTCTTCGTCTGGCCATCCGCAAGAAGAGCACGACCATATCCTGCCAGAACCAATGCGTCATTCGGCGCCATCTCGACCGCATTTCCATAAGCTGTGATCGCTTCCTTTGCCTGGCGGTTTTCCAGCAGAATCTGGCCCTTCAACTCGTAATAAAAGGGATCGTCCGGGCGGATTTCCAGTGCGCCATCAATCGCGGCGCGCGCACGGACCAGATCGCGGTTCTGATGATGGGCCGACGCCTCGCGCATCAGGCGAATGTCCTGTGCAGTTTCTTCCTTTGCCCGTCGCAATGTCCATGTGGGTGAACGCGTAAAGGCCGAAAGCTTGCCCTTAACGCGCGCGAACCAATAATCGGCGTTCTGGTTCGGCTGGGCGCGGTCCTCAAACTCTGCCATAAACGCTTCGGCAGCCCGAAGGCGTTCCCGGCTTGTTGGGTGCGAGCGCATATAGGGGTCCTGATTGGCCTCGCTCAGCAACTCCTGACCGGCAAATTTTCTGTGCAACCGAACCATGCCGATGGGCGAGATACCAGCCGCGCGCAGGTAGCTGGCCGCGCTGCGGTCGGCGGAGGCTTCTTCGGCCCGAGTGTGGCCCAAAAAACTGCGCAAGGCGGCCGATGAGGTTCCGGCGGCTACACCAGCGGCGGCCTCTCCGCTTCCTGCGGCGGCTGCGATCAGTGCCAGAGCCGTGCCCAAACGCGCGTTGCGTTCCGCCGCGCGCAGGTTTTCGGACCGACGGGCCAGATGTCCGTTGGCGATATGCGCCGCTTCATGGGCGATCACGGCCTGCAACATCTCGGGGCTCTCAACCGTCAGAATCAGCCCGTAATTCACATAGATCGCGTTGTAGTCGATAACGAAGGCGTTGAACGTGCTGTCATTGACCACGATGATGCGCACCCGGTTGGTGTTCAATCCCGCCGCGCGAAGCACAGGGAAAGCCAGTTCCCGCAACCCATGTTCAATATCGGCATCCCGGATCAGGCTTTGAGCGTTGGACTGAACAGCACTTGCCATCCAAGTCACCGCAATCAGCAACAGGGCCGGGATTGACGCCAGCCTGGATACGCGCTCAAAAGCCATGACTGCAATGTGGGAGATGGGCATGCGAAACTCAACCCGGTCCGAGGTCGATCCCTTTATCGTGATGGACGTCATGGAGGCCGCGCGCCGCGCAGAAGAAGCCGGTCGTCACATCATCCACATGGAGGTGGGGCAACCCGGAACAGGTGCGCCAAAAGGGGCAACTGCTGCCCTTGCCAAAGCGATGGAGCAAGCGCCCTTGGGCTATACCGTTGCCCTTGGCTTGCCCGCATTGCGACAACGGATCGCGCAGCTTTATGGTGAGTGGTACGACGTCGATCTGAATCCTGAACGGGTGGTGGTCACCCCCGGTTCGTCGGGTGGATTTCTTCTGGCGTTCACTGCCCTGTTCGACAGCGGTGACCGAGTGGGCATCGGTGCACCTGGCTACCCGTCCTACCGCCAGATTCTCAAGGCGCTGGGGCTGGTTCCAGTGGATTTACCGACGGCACCTGAGAACCGCCTGCAGCCAGTTCCTTCGGATTTCGCCGGGATGGATTTGCAAGGTCTGATGGTGGCCTCTCCGGCCAATCCCACCGGTACGATGTTGGATCACACAGCTATGGGCGCTCTGATCGAGGCGGCCAAGGGGCAGGGGGCGTCCTTTATCAGCGATGAGATTTACCATGGATTGGAATATGAGGCCAAAGCCGTCACTGCGCTGGAGCTGACGGATGAATGCTATGTGATCAACTCATTCTCCAAGTATTTTTCGATGACAGGCTGGCGTGTCGGATGGATGGTCGTGCCCGAGGATCAGGTCCGAGTCGTGGAGCGGATTGCCCAAAACATGTTCATCTGCGCGCCGCACGCGAGCCAACTGGCCGCGTTGGCCGCGATGGAATGCAAGGACGAATTGCAAGCAAATCTGGACGTCTATCGCCGCAATCGCGCATTGATGCTTGAGGGGCTACCCAAAGCCGGGTTTACCAATATCGCGCCTCCGGACGGTGCATTCTACGTCTACGCCGATGTGTCGAACCTGACAGACGACAGCCGCGCATTCGCCGCTGAAATTTTGGAAATGGCCGGAGTGGCTGTTACCCCCGGCTTGGACTTTGACCCACAGCGCGGTCACTCTACGCTGCGGTTTTCTTACGCGCGTTCGACAGCGGATATCGAGGAAGGGCTGCTGCGTCTGCGTCGTTTCATGACGGAACGCGGCGCAATTGCCGAACACGCTTAGGGCGTTCACAAGATGACCCAATTGCGATAGGTTGGTGCTCAAATGATCTCGGGAACACTTGAGGCTATGAGCAGGATTTTCTACGCCATCGCGCTGGTCTTAGCGATGACAAGCGCTGCATTCGCGCATGATTTCAGCGCCTTGGCGCGCATTGTGCCGCAGGACAGCCGCATTGTGGATGACGGGCGCGCGGGTGTGCGCGTCGAACTTTCGCTCAGCCAGGGCGTTCCTTACCGCGTTTTCACGCTGCGTGATCCCTACCGCATGGTTCTGGACTTTCAAGAGGTCGACTGGACCGGTCTGGAACGAGAGGCATTCCTGCAAACCGATCGCATCAGCGGCGTTCAGTTTGGGCCTTATGTTCCCGGATGGACCCGGATGGTGTTGGAGCTTGGCGCGCCTTTGGCCGTTGATACGGCAGACATGCGCGTTGATGAAACCTCAGGCAGCGCGCATCTGACGCTGCACTTGAAAGGGACGGATTTCGACAGTTTTGTGGCCAGCGCAGGCGCACCACGCCAACCGGGGTGGGATTTACCCGAACCGGCTGTGACTGCCGCATTGTCACGCTCCTATGATGCGCGTCCATTGCGGATCATGCTGGACCCGGGTCATGGCGGAATTGATCCCGGGGCCGAGGTTGCGGACACAAATGAAAAAACCCTGATGCTGACCTTTGCCCGCGAGCTGCGCGAATTGTTGCTGCGGGCCGAGGGGTTCGAGGTGATCATGACCCGCACCGACGACCATTTCGTCTCGCTTGAACGCCGCATTGCCTTGGCGCACCGCGCTGGTGCGGACGTCTTCATCTCATTGCATGCCGATTGGCTGTCCGAGGGTCGGGCACACGGCGCGGCGGTGTACACTCTGTCAGATGACGCCTCGGATGTGGCCAGTCATAAGCTGGCGGAGCGGCATGACCGGGGCGATCTGATCGCGGGCATCGATCTGAGCGGTTCCGACGATCAGGTCGCAGATGTCCTGCTGGATATGGCCCGGCAGGAGACAAAGCCGCGAACGGACGCATTGGCGCAAGCTCTGGCGACCGGCATGACGCAACAAGGCGGGCCGATGAACAACAAACCGATCCGTACGGCGTCGTTTTCGGTTCTCAAGGCTGCTGACATTCCATCAGTTCTGGTCGAGCTTGGATTTCTGTCCAGTCGCAGAGACTTGGAAAACATTACAAATCCGGAATGGCGCATCGGCATGGCGCGCGGTATTCGCGACGGACTGGTCCAGTGGCGTCAGGACGATCTGGTCAATCGGTCCCTGATTGGTCAGTGACCCTGCGACCCAAACAGGCTAATATTGGCCATCGGGTTTTGACCCGGGGCAGGGTCATCCCTATATAGGCGGCACCGCGAGGAAAAGGCAGCAACGTGATCCGTTTTATTCTTTCGATTTTCGGGGCGATCTTCAGCCTCGTGACTCTGGGTATCTTTATGACAGCGCTGGTGATCGGTGCGGTGTTCTGGATGTACGGGCGCGATCTGCCCAGCCATGAATCGCTGGCGCAGTACAAGCCACCGACCATCAGCCGAATTTATTCCGGTGAGGGGCAACTGATCGACGAGTTTGCACAGGAACGTCGCCTGTTCACACCGTCAGAGGAAATCCCCGATCTGGTCAAACAGGCGTTCATTTCCGCCGAGGACAAGAACTTTTACACCCATCAAGGCTATGACCCTCGGGGAATTGTTGCCGCGGGCGTCGAAGCGGTGAAGTCCAAAGGCGAAAACGTGCGCGGGGCATCCACAATCACGCAACAGGTGATGAAGAACTTCCTGTTGTCGGGCGACCGTCGCGCCGAGCGAAAGATCAAGGAAATCATTCTCGCCACCCGGCTTGAGGATACGCTGGACAAGGAACAAATTCTCGAACTCTACATGAACGAGATTTTCCTTGGTCAGAACTCGTATGGTGTAACGGCCGCGGCGCAGACTTATTTCAACAAAACCCTGCAGGAATTGGCCCCGCACGAGGCCGCGATGCTGGCAGCGATGCCCAAGGCGCCTTCTGACTATCACCCGGTTTGGGAAAAACAGCGACTTCTGGACCGTCGAAACTACGTGCTGCGTGAAATGAACCAGAACGGTTACCTCGACCAAGCGACCTATCAGTCCGAGGTCGAGATGCCTCTGCGTTCCGTTCAGAATGGCGATTTCGAAAGCTTCCGCACTGCACTGCCGCCGCGCGACTATTTCACCGACGAAATCCGCCGCCAACTGAGCGAGGATTTTGGCGAAGGTGAGTTCTTTACCGGCGGCTTCACCGTGCGCGCCTCGGTCGATGAGGAAATGCAGGTCGAGGCTGCTGAGGCGCTGCGCACGGCCTTGCAGAAATATGATCGGTCCCGTGGGAAATGGCATGGCACCGGGGAAGTAATCCCCGAGGAAAAACTCAGTGACGAAGCCCATTGGCGCGAAGCACTCGCGATCATGGAAATCCCGCGCGATGTGGTGCTGCCGACGCAGTGGTATCCTGCAGTCGTGCTGAATGTCGCCGAGCAGTCTTTGACCGTTGGCATTGAGGATGGTCCGGCCGATGGCACGATCCCGCGCGCGGACATCAAGTGGATGCAGGGCAATTTCCGCGACAATTTCAAACGCGGCGACGTCATTCTGGTCATGGCCGGGGAAGAGGGCCAATGGTCCGCGCGTCAGATACCCGAAGTGCAGGGCGGCTTTGTCGCGATGGATGTGAACTCGGGCCGTGTTCTGGCGATGCAGGGCGGGTTCTCGTATCAGGACTCGGTCTTTAACCGGGCTACTCAGGCGCAGCGCCAGCCCGGTTCCAGCTTCAAACCCTTTGTCTACGCCGCCGCGCTCGACAGTGGGTACAGCCCCGCGACCATTGTTGTGGACGCTCCGATTGAGGTGAACACGCCGCAAGGCCTGTGGCGACCCAAGAACTCGTCCAACAAATTCTACGGCCCTACGCCGCTGCGCACCGGGATTGAACAGTCGCGAAACCTGATGACGATCCGTCTGGCGCAAGAGGTCACGATGCCGGTCGTGGCGGGCTATGCTGAACGGTTTGGGGTCTATGACCGTATGGGTGCGTTCCTTGCGAACTCACTGGGGTCCGAGGAGACGACGCTGTACAAGATGGTCGCGGCCTATGCGATGTTTGCCAACGGCGGTGAGCGGGTCGAACCCACTCTGGTCGACCGCATTCAGGACCGGTTCGGTAAGACGATCTACCGTCACGATGATCGCCAGTGTCTGAATTGTAACTCAAGCTGGCTGGAACCAGACGAGGCTCCGACCATTGAAACCAACCGCAGCCAGGTGATGGATGCGATTACCGCGTATCAGTTGACTTCGATGATGAAGGGCGTTGTGGATCGCGGGACGGCGTCGAGTTTTGTCAATTTGCCGGTCCCGACGGCGGGCAAAACCGGTACGACCAACGACTCCAAGGATGCGTGGTTCATCGGCTTCACGTCGAACATCGTGGCCGGTTGCTATATCGGATATGACCGCCCACGTCCGATGGGGCGCGGCGCATATGGCGGCACGATGTGCGGGCCGGTTTTCCAGAGCTTCATGGAACACGCGACCGAGAAATATGGCGGTGGTCCGTTTGAGGTGCCCGAAGGCGGTCATTTCATCAAGATCGACCGTTTCAGCGGCGCGCGTTTGCCCGAAGATGCCACCGGAGAATACGTTGTGGCCGAGTATTTCCGCGATGGTGTCGATGGCTTTATCGACCGAATCTTTGACGGCGGCTTCGCAATGGGGTCCGATCTGCCGTTGTTCGAAGAGGTCAACAATTCGGGTCGTCAGGTGACGACTTCGACCGGAGACACGATTACGGTCGGCCCAAATGCAAGCCAGGGCGAATTGCAGGGCGGCGGGCTTTACTGATCCGCTATCTCTAGGAACTTCGCCAATAGGCCGGCTTCGCGGTCGGGTCTGATAACCCCATGCCCGCGCCAGAAAATCGACAGCGCACATTTTGCTGCAGCCCATTGGGCCAGCCTGCGACGCGGCACGTTCAGAGCATCTGAGTATTGCGTCAGGCAATTCTCAATCTGATCGCGTCGCCTGACCAGATCGGGCATCCCTTTCGGATGGCGCAGCGCGTTGGCCAGTTCGAACGCCTTGTCGCCGATGTAGCCTTTGGCATCGATAACCCGAGGGCCAGCGTCGGTCAGGATCACATTGTCGGGATGCAGATCGCCGTGCAGAGGGACGATTTCGGTTTGACTGTCCAGAAGGTGACGCGCCAGATCACAGGCGCGGTTTACGTCGAATTTCAATGCCGATGGGCAATCCTCGGAGAATTGACTCGAGAAGAGCGGTTGAAATACGTCGGGGAGGGGCTTCCAGGCTTCGATATGTGAAACTGCGACTTCGTGTGCCCGAGCCGCTGTTTCAGCGAAAATATGCAGTGCTTTGATCGGGTCGCCACCGCGTGCGATATCGCCAAGCGAGGGGCCATCGAGCCATTCCATGAGGATGGCGCTTTCGGCGTCGGCCAATATAGTGACAGCACCGGCACTCTGCCACATCTGCAAAAGCCGCGTCCCGGACGCCTCGTTCCCGCGATCCGGGCGGTGATATAGTTTCAACGCCGTCGGCTGCCCGTCTTCTGTCCGGACTTTCCAAACGCGCGCGTGGCCGGTATCCGCGACGAGATGATCGACGCTCAGCGCCCATGCATTCAGGATATCCGCCGGAGGCCCATGCATTCGCGTCTCCTTCATCTTGTGGTGGCCGGAACCTCTTGCTATCACGCAGGCCTGATTGAGCAAGTTGGGACGTAACCATGCGCGCCGAAACCCAGAACATCGTGGCGGAAATCGAAAAGTCGCTGGAGCTGCTGGCGCAGCGCATGGACTATGAAACCGCGCCGCATCGGCTGGAGGAATTCAACGCGCGTGTTGAAGACCCCAACCTGTGGGACAACCCTGAAAACGCCCAGAAACTGATGCGCGAACGTCAGTTGCTCGTCGATGCCATTGAGACCTATGAGTCCATCAAAACCGATCTGAGCGACAATATCGAACTCATCGAATTGGGCGAGATGGAAGAGGACGAAGAGGTCGTCAAGGACGCCGAAGACGCCATCGCCAAGCTTGGCTCGCAAGCGGCCAAGAAAGAGCTTGAAGCTCTGCTGGACGGTGAAGCCGACGGCAATGATACGTTCCTCGAGATCAACTCGGGCGCAGGTGGTACGGAAAGCTGCGACTGGGCGTCGATGCTGGCACGGATGTATGTGCGTTGGGCCGAGAAAAAGGGCTATACGGTTGAGCTGCAATCCGAGACCTCCGGGGAAGAGGCGGGGATCAAGTCCGCCGCCTACAAGATATCCGGGCACAACGCCTATGGTTGGTTGAAGTCCGAGAGCGGCGTGCATCGTCTGGTGCGAATTTCTCCGTTCGATTCAGCGGCCAAGCGGCATACGTCGTTCAGCTCGGTCTGGGTCTATCCCGTGGTGGACGACAACATTGAGATCGAAGTGAACCCCTCGGACATTCGTATCGATACGTACCGGTCGTCTGGTGCGGGTGGGCAGCACGTGAACACCACGGACTCGGCCGTGCGGATCACCCATATTCCGACGGGTATCGTTGTGACCAGCTCGGAAAAGTCGCAGCACCAGAACCGGGATATAGCCATGAAGGCGCTGAAATCGCGGCTGTATCAGCAGGAGTTGGATCGGCGAAACGCAGATATCAACGCGGCGCATGAAGCCAAGGGCGATGCGGGCTGGGGCAACCAGATCCGGTCTTATGTGCTGCAGCCTTACCAGATGGTCAAGGATTTGCGGACCAACTTTGAAACGTCCGACACCAAAGGGGTGCTGGATGGCGATCTGGACGGGTTCATGGCGGCGACGCTGGCCATGGACGTTGCGGGCAAGTCCCGGTCCGAGGCGCAGGGCGACTAGGTCGGATAGGGGGCTCTGCCCCCATCGCGGCAGGCCGCGACTCCCCCGGGATATTTTTGGCCAGATGAAGCGGGGCAGATGTGCGCGTGAGCGTGGAAAAGATGCATCTAAACAATGGGTTTAAATGATGGTGCGGCTTGGCTAGGCTGATCGGTGACTGCCGATTGGAAAAGCGCGAGTTGTTGATGGACTTGACCCAAATCTCTGCCGAAACCCTTCTTGCCGATCTGGCAGCCCGGCGGGTGTCGTGTGTTGACGTGATGCGGGCGACCCTTGCTCGGGTCGAACAGGTCAACCCACATGTGAATGCCATTGTGGCGCTGCGCAATGCGGACGCGTTGTTGGAAGAGGCAGCGGCGATGGATGCAGGGCCGAACCGGGGTGCGCTGCATGGCTTGCCAATCGCGGTCAAGGATCTGGTCAATGTGGCGGGGTTTACGTCAACGCAAGGCTCGCCCCTGTTTCAGGATTTTGTGCCGCAGTCCGATGATCTGTTGGCCACGCGGTTGCGGGCGGCGGGGGCGATTCTGATTGGCAAGACCAATACGCCGGAATTCGGCCTGGGCTCGCACACGTTCAACCCGGTCTATGGCGCGACGGCCAATCCCTATGATGCCGAACGCACTTGCGGCGGGTCGTCTGGGGGGGCGGCGGTCGCTTTGGCGACCGGTATGTTGGCGCTTGCGGATGGGTCGGACATGATGGGCAGTCTGCGTAATCCGGCGGCCTGGAACAATGTCTACGGCTTCCGGCCAAGCTGGGGCGTGGTCCCGTCGGAACCTGCGGGCGACGGGTTCTTGCATCAATTGTCCTCGCTGGGGCCGATGGCGCGGTCGCCATCGGATATTGCCGTGCTGTTGGATGTGATGGCGGGTCCAGAGCCAAAGCAGCCTCTGAATGCCACTTACGCACCAATGGGTCGGGTCGCGCCTGCGGATCTGTCCGGCATGCGGATCGGCTGGCTGGCGGATTGGGGCGGTGCGTTCCCCTATGAAGCCGGGATTTCCGACCTGTGTCAGGACGCGCTGCGTGTTCTGTCCGATCTTGGAGCTGATGTGGAGGAGATTCCTGCACCCTTTGAAGCGGACCTGATCTGGGAGAGTTGGATCACTCTGCGGTCCTGGACTGTGGCGGCAGGGCTGGAGCCCTTGTCCGACCGCAGGGCGGCGCTGAAAGACAGCGCCCAATGGGAGTTGCAGCGTGGTCTGGCGTTAAGTGCGATGGACGTGCATCGCGCCAGTGTCATCCGGTCGGACTGGTTCCGCCGGGCTGTGGCCGTGTTCGAGGAGTATGACGCGCTGGTTCTGCCCTCTGCGCAGGTCTGGCCGTTCCAGATCGACACGCCATATCCCACCGAAATTGCGGGTCGGCCGATGGATACCTATCATCGCTGGATGCAGGTGGTGACACCGGTCAGTTTGTTGGGTTTGCCCTGCCTTGGTATGCCTGCAGGGTTTGGTGCCAGCGGCTTGCCAATGGGAGTTCAGCTGTTTGGGCCGCGCGGATCGGACAGGCGTTTGTTGTCGATCGGGGCAGCCTATCACGAGGCGACGCGCTGGCCTCAGCAGCGACCCGCGATGTAGACATCTTCTGGGGAGGAGAGACGGAGAATGGACAAACCTTTTGGCGTACCGACACTGAAATCTGTACAGCCGGATATGTTGAAACGGGCGCTGCGCCAAGCCTGGAGCGACTACCGCCGCGCCCCGCTTTTTGGTTTGATTTTCGCCGGGTTTTATGTGCTGGCCGGTTGGGTCATGGCGTGGGTCACAATCCGGACCGGAACGTCATTCTGGTTGGTTCTGGCGGCGATTGGGTTTCCCCTGATCGGGCCGTTTGCTGCGGTGGGCCTGTACGAGGTGTCGCATCGGTTAGAGCAGGGTGAGCCGCTGAAATTCAAGGCAATCTTTGGCGTTGTCGTGCAGCAAAGCCGCCGGCAGCTGCCTTCGATCTGCGCCATTATCGTGGTGATGTTTTTGTTCTGGTTTTTCCTTGGCCACATGATCTTTGCGCTGTTCATGGGGCTGTCGACCATGACCAACGTGTCCTCATCGCTCGAAGTGTTTCTGACGCTGAACGGGCTGACTATGTTGGCCGTGGGAACGGCCGTAGGCGCAGTCTTTGCGATCCTGCTGTATATGATCACAGTGCTGTCCATCCCGATGCTGCTGGACCGGGAGCTGGATTTCGTCACCGCGATGATCGCCAGCTATGCCTATGTCAACGCCAACAAAAGGGTGATGCTGGGCTGGGGTGTGTTCATCGCGGTTGTCACGTTTCTGGCGATGATACCTTGGTTTCTAGGGCTGTTTGTTGTTTTGCCCCTGCTGGGACACGCCAGTTGGCACCTGTACCGGCAGATTTCAGAGCCGGAAGCTGCGGTATAAACCGTCATCCCTGAGGAATATCGCGCCCCATTGAAATCAGACGCTTGCGCAGGTGTTCAACACTTGGCGTATTCGCCTCGAGCGCATGCACATAGGCGTGCGTCAGGAAGAAGGCGACCGCGTCTTCTTCCTCGGCCGCATCTGCGGCCTCTTCGTATAGAACGGCAAGCTTGGCTGCATCCTGGGCCTGATGCGCGTGCCAGAGGCGCGCGTCCAGATCACTCATTCAGCCGCCATTTGCGTACGGTGGGCTTGAAGCCTGCGGGCGACCCAATCGTGGAACAGATGGGTCGGCCCGTCCATTGCGGGTGAAAAGCGCCCCCCGTCAAAACCGGGTGCCGCGCGGCCACGTTGCATGCCTTCGACGACAAAGACATCCTCTTCGAACACCTCTTTCCATTGCGCCGAATTCCGTTCGCGCAAGCAGTCATCGGTGTCGGCAACAGGGTAGAACAGGTGAATATGTTCCGAGGTCTGGTCATGCGCTTCGGGCCGTAGGATGATGGCAAAGGCATGATCCCGATGGACGCCCAACAGCACATTCGGAAAGACGGCAATGTATTCAGCCGCCGTATCCCATTTGGTGCTTAGGCCTTCGAAATCCGGGAAGACCGCGCCTGTTTCGTCCTTCAATTGTCGGTAGACCAGCGTGCCTTGACCGGAATACTGCCCCGGTTCCTCGATATGATAATGATCCTCAAGCCGCGAGTAGCTGTTGAGGCCCGGATGCACCCATGGCAGGTGATAGCTTTCGCAATAATTCTCGACCGCCAGCTTCCAGTTGCACTTCACATCCAAACGGAACGAGCTGTCGGCCCCGCCGTGAAACAGAGGTTTTTCGAACTCTGCCCAACGTGCGATCAGGGCCGCGTTCGCGTCCTCAAATTCCGGAGCCGTCCCCGAGACATTTATCCATACAACCTCGCGCCAGATATGGCTGCGCACTTCGATCAGGCCCAGATCCGACCGTTTGACGTTGTCATGGGCGTTTTGGCCCGGCCCACCTACATGCGGGGTGGCAACAAGGCGGCCTTCGGTGGAATAGCACCAACTGTGATAGGGGCAGCGGATCGCGCCTTCGATCTTACGGGGCTCCTCCACTAAAATCATGCCACGGTGGCGGCAGATGTTCTGGAACACGCGTACCTGACCCGAGCGATCGCGCAGCAGCAGCAGCGGGATACCCATGAACTGCAAGGGAACCGCGTCGCCGGGTTCGGGTACATCCGCCGTCGCGGCAAGCCCGGCCCACCCATTGATCAGCAGTGCCTGGCTTTCTTCGGCATGCACGGCGGGGTCGGTATAATGTCCGTTCGGTAGCCCCAGAGCTGTTTCGATCGGTTGGCGTACTGCCGTCAGGTCGGAAGATGTGCTGGCCATTGTAATCTCCTTGCTTACCGATCAGCCTAGGCATGCAAGGGGACACGACGCATCCATAATCGCGACCTCGGCTTTTCTCACAACGACACAAAGGTCAGGAAAAGCGATCGAACCGCACGGTGGTTTTTGGGCAGACTGAAATACCATTCGGCAACGTGGGCATGCTGTGATTGCGCGGTCGAGCCACGGGAATACAGAAATCGCCAAATGGCACCCGCCTGTTTGCGGGTGCCAGACTGTGTTGTCAGTCTCCGCGCAGCAGTGCCGCAACACCGGTGCGGGCCACTTCGACCAGTCCCAAAGGTCGCATCAGATCGGCAAAAGCGTCAATCTTATCGGGCGCGCCGGTGATTTCAAAGATGAATGAATTCAACGTGCTGTCGACCACATTGGCGCGGAAAATATCGGCAAGACGCAATGCCTCGACCCGCTTGTCGCCTTCACCGACCACCTTGATGATCGCAAGCTCGCGCTCGACCGAGGGGCCTTCGACGGTCAGGTCATGCACTTCATGCACCGGAACAATTCGGCCCAGCTGCGCCTTGATCTGCTCGATCACCTGTGGGGTTCCGGTGGTGACGATGGTGATGCGGCTGAGATGGCCGGTATGGTCCACCTCGGCCACGGTCAGGCTTTCGATGTTGTAACCACGACCCGAGAACAGGCCGATCACACGGGCCAGTACGCCCGGTTCGTTTTCGACCAGCACGGCAATCGTGTGGCGTTCCTGAACGTCCGAAAAGGTGGGCCGTAGGTTATAGGCGGAATGGCGGGTTGAGCCTTTTTTGATATGTAGGGCAGACATTTATGTCCCTTTCATCATCCTGCGAATGTCGGACACAGAAGCGCCCGACAAAATTCGACGAATTTTGTTAAACCAGAACCGAACCTTTGGAATCGATCACGCCCTGCGTTTCGGCCTCGCCCAGCAGCATCTCGTTATGGGCTTTGCCCGACGGGATCATGGGAAAGCAGTTCTCGTGCTTTTCGACCAGACAGTCGAAGATCACCGGACCGTCGTAATTGATCATTTCCATAATCGCATCATCCAGATCGGCAGGATCGGAACACAGGATGCCCTTGGCGCCAAACGCTTCGGCCAGCTTGACGAAATCGGGCAGGGCCTCGGACCACGAATGCGAGTACCGCTCACCGTGCAGCAGCTCTTGCCACTGGCGAACCATACCCAGACGTTCGTTGTTCAGGATGAACTGTTTGACCGGCAGGCGGTATTGCACCGCGGTGCCCATTTCCTGCATGTTCATCAGCCAAGACGCTTCGCCGGCCACGTTGATCACCAACGCATCCGGGTGGGCCATCTGCACGCCAATCGACGCCGGGGTCCCGTAGCCCATAGTGCCAAGACCACCCGAGGTCATCCAGCGGTTGGGATCCTCAAAACCAAGGTATTGCGCGGCCCACATCTGATGCTGGCCGACCTCGGTCGTGATGTAGCGATCGTGGTTTTTGGTCAATTCTTCAAGACGTTGCAGCGCGTGTTGCGGTTTGATCGTTTTCTCGCTGTTGGTGTAGGCGAGACAGTTGATCTTGCGCCATTCGCTGATCTGGTTCTGCCACTGCTTCACGTTTGCGGCGTCAGTCTTGCGTCCGCGTGCTTTCCAGACCTTAAGGACATCCTCAAGCACGTGGGCGACATCGCCCACAATCGGGATATCAACGCGGATCACCTTGTTGATTGAAGACGGGTCGATGTCGATATGCGCTTTCTTCGAGTTCGGTGAGAACGCATCAATCCGCCCGGTGATCCGGTCGTCAAACCGCGCGCCGATATTGATCATCAGGTCGCAGTCGTGCATCGCAAGGTTGGCCTCATAAAGACCGTGCATACCCAGCATACCTAACCAATTCTCACCCGAGGCCGGATAAGCACCCAGACCCATCAAGGTCGAAGTGATCGGAAAGCCGGTCGCGTCGACGAGTTCTCGCAACAACTGGCTGGCTGCGGGGCCAGAATTGATTACCCCGCCGCCGGTGTAGAAGACGGGTTTCTTGGCGCTTTCCATGGCGGCGACCAGTTCGGTGATCTCTTCCAGATCGCCCTTTACCACAGGTTGGTAATGTGAGGTCGACGGCTTCGGTCCGATGTATTCGCCCGAGGCGAACTGTACGTCCTTGGGGATGTCGATCAGCACCGGACCGGGGCGGCCGGAGGTGGCGACATGGAACGCCTCGTGCATCGTCTCAGCCAGCGAATCCGTGTCCTTCACCAGCCAGTTGTGCTTGGTGCACGGGCGGGTGATGCCAACGGTGTCGGCCTCTTGGAACGCATCGGAACCGATCATGAAGGTCGGCACCTGTCCGGTCAAAACAACAATCGGGATCGAATCCATCAGCGCATCAGTCAAGCCGGTCACGGCGTTCGTGGCACCGGGGCCGGACGTTACCAATGCAACCCCGGGCTTGCCGGTCGAGCGCGCGTAGCCTTCGGCCGCGTGCACCGCGCCCTGTTCATGCCGCACCAGAATGTGGCGAATATCGTTTTGCAGAAAGATCTCATCGTAAATGGGTAGCACGGCGCCGCCGGGGTATCCGAATACCGTGTCCACGCCCTGATCCTTGAGGGCCTGAACCACCATCTTTGCGCCGGTCATCTCACGTGTCATCTGCTTTGCTCCGTTCGCGACATGTGTCTTGCGTTTTGCCAAAAAAAAGCCCCCGAGAGTGTCGGAGGCGCATGGGTTGGATTATGGTTAACCGTCACTGGCCCATGCGCGTGGTTCCTACGATTACGACTAGCGTTCTCATCGCCAGAGGCTCCTTTTCTGCGTGCAGGGACATTATGGGCGGGTGCAGGGGGCGTCAACAGGCAAATGCGCAAATTTTCTATCTTGCGGGCTGTTATTTGCGACATTTTGTTGCGCTGCGGTGCGTCCGACGGGAATTTTCGGGAAATTGATGGTCCAACTTGTCCGTGAATCGCTGGGAACCGAGTGTCAGAAAGCGTCAAGCGGATGTCCAAAACAGGCATGAACCGGAATGTTGCTTGCTTCACCCTGATCCAGAAGCGTGAGTTCCAGAGGTATTGGATGCTGCAAGATTTGGTGGATTTGGGGCGCTATCCGATCGATTGCCCGGGGTCGCGGGCTTATGACCGAATGATTGAGGACCTGCGGCGCGAACTGGAGCAGGATGGCTGTGCGGTGCTGCCGGGCTTTGTTCACGATGAGGGATTGACCCGCCTGCTGGCCGAGGCGGACAGGGTTGCGCCCAAGGCCCACAGGTCGTTCAACCGTACCAATGTGTATTTCACTCAGGACGATCCCAGATTTGGCATCGGGCATCCATTGCGCCGTTTCTATGACCGTTCGAATGCGTTTGTGCCGGCTGACAATTTCCCGCAAGACAGCCCGCTGAGGCGGATTTATGAATTCGAAGGGTTCATGCCATTTATCCGCGCGGCGTTGAATGAACGCGAAGATCGCTTTTTTCGGTATGACGATCCGCTGGCCGACGTAATAATCAACGTCGTCGAAGAAGGGCAGGGGTTTCCCTGGCATTTTGATACCAACAACTACACAGTGACACTCGCGATCCAGAATGGGGAAGACGGCGGCGCGTTTGAATATGCGCCAAACCTGCGCAGCGCCGAGGATGAGAACTTCCCAGCCGTCACTGCGGTGCTGGACGGCAATATGGGACGCGTTAGGAAGCTTGAGTTGCAGCCCGGCGACCTGCAAATTTTCCGAGGCAGATACTCCCTGCATCGGGTCGCGCCAGTAAGCGGACAGCGCAAACGTTATGTCGGCATCTTCTCGTTTGTTGAATCGCAGGGCATGTGCGGAGGGGTCGAACGGACGCGGCAACTCTATGGTCGCGTTCTGCCGCACCATTATGAGAAGGAAGGCAATAGATCGGATCGGTTGCTGGACTGAACTGTGGTAAACTCTGAGTGACGTCCTAGGAGGATCCCGTGCCAAAGCTCGTGCAACTTACGCCGTTTGTCCTGTGTTCTTCGCTAGAGCGCCAGATTGAGTTCTACAGTTCGAGGCTTGGGTTTACCTGCACGTTCAAGCAGGAAAACTATGCCTTCCTCAGGCGTGACCCGGTGGCCATTCGTTTGCTCGAATGTCCTCCACGCGAAGATGGAAAGCCACTTGGAGACGATCAGTCATTCTATATCGATGTCGAGGATATCGATGCGCTTTTTGAAAGTATGCGCGCCGGGTTGGCGGACTTGCCCGAGGGTCGCGTCCGCGCACCGTTCAACCAACCATATGAACAACGTGAGTTCCACGTTTTGGACGAAGATGGCACGCTGATCTTCTTTGGAGAAGACATTCGGCAGCGGCCCTGAAACGAAATGCTCCCGCCCATCGTCAATGCGCCTGCGGCGCACCTCCTCTGGTTGGGCCCGGCAGCGCGTGCCGCGCTGCGCTCAGAATCCGTGGCTGGTGCCCTGCAGAACGCCGTGTTCAAGTGCATAGCGGGTCAGCCCGGCAGTGGAAGAAATGCCAAGCTTGCGTTTGATGTTCTTGCGATGGGTTTCAACTGTGCGGACTGAGATATCCAGGGCAAGCGCAACCTCTTTGTTCGATTTGCCCTGCGCCAGTTCCAAAAGGATCGTCTGCTCGCGCCCGGTCAGCGCTTCGCGGCTGCCATCGCGTTTGGGCTCCAACGACCCGCTGGCGCCGGTGCACAGGTATTGCTCGCCACGCATCACGGCGTCGATGGCCTGCTTGATCTCTTCGGTTGGCACATCCTTGAGGACATAACCGCGCGCGCCGTGGCTGAGAGCGGTCGAGATATACTCGGGACTGTCATGCATCGACAGGATCAGAACCCGAGTGTCTGGCGCGCGTTCCAGGATCAACTCGGTTGCGCTGAGCCCGTTCAGGCCAGGCATGTTGAGGTCCATCAGAACGACTTCGGGTTTCAACTCGTTCGCGCGGTCAACGGCGTCCTGCCCATTGGACAGGGTGCCAACCACTTCGATCTCGTCATAGCTTTCAAGAATGGATTGAATACCTTCGGCCACCATGGGGTGGTCATCGACGATGAGGACACGAACCGGCTCTGACATCAGGAACCTGCCTTTCGGGTTTGAGTTGCCTCGTCTTGCGGAGACAGTAAATGGCTGAGAGGCAGCGTGACTTCGATCACGGTACCACTGCGGGGGCCGCGTGATGACAGGATGCGCAATGTTCCGTCCAGCTGGTCAATACGCTCCTGAATGTTGCGCAAACCGATCCCAGTGCTGACCTTGCCGGGTTCACTGCGCAAGCCACGACCATTGTCAGTGATGCGCATGGTTGCCCCTTTCTTGTGGCCGCGCAGATCGATCGTCACATGGGTCGCGCCCGAGTGGCGTTCGATGTTGGTCAGCGCCTCTTGCGCGATACGGTAGAGGGCGATTTTGCTATCTTGATCCAACCGGTTACGGAAAACAACCGTCGAAAAGTCGGTCTCGATCCCCGTGCGTTCTCGGAAATCATCCGTCAATGCTTTGAGGGCAGGGCCAAGGCCCAGATCATCCAGAACGCCGGGCCGAAGATCCCGGCTGATGCGGCGAACCTCGGTGATTGCCGTGCCCAGATTGTCGATGCCTTTTTCCAAAGGTCCCTGCGCGCCGTCATCATCTCCACGCGTTAGACGACGGCGCGCGTTGTCCAGCGCATAGCGGACTCCGACCAGAATTTGGCTGATGCCGTCATGCAACTCCCGCGCGACCCGCCCGCGTTCTTCTTCCTGCGCATCGAACACGCGCTGCGTCAGCTCCTTGAGCTTAGCATCTGCCAAACGACGCTCGCGAATGTTCAGCAGCATGCCCGAGAAGAATACCAGCATGAGCGCGGCAAGGGTAATCCCACCTATGTAGTAGAAAGTGCGGCGCACGCGTGCTTCGACCTCGGCCTGCGCGGCGGCAATCGAGGCGACAACGTCGTCGATAAACACGCCTGTGCCGACGGCCCATCGCCAACTGGGGAAACTGGTGACATATGTGATCATCTGGGCCTCTTCCCCGGTCGAAGGTTTGGGCCAGAGGTATGTGTGATACCCGGCGCCCTGACGGGCAATTCGGATCAGTTCATCGACGACCGGTGTGCCCTCGCTGTCGGTCAGGCCGCTCCAGTTCTTGTTGATGAACTCGGTCTGGCGCGGGCTGACCAGATTGTTGCCGTCATAATCGTAGACAAAAAAGAACCCGTCATCGCCATAGATCATCGCGGACAAAATCTGTGCCACCTGATCCTTTGAAGCCTGATCATCGGGTTGGGCCGAGCCGTAAACGAAGTAGAACCCGTTGCGGGCTTGGGTCACATAATTCCGCAGTTCGGCCTTTTTGGCCTCGATCAGTTGCGTTTCAAGTTGGGCAATCTCACGTTCGGCCAATTTGCGCGACTGATGAGCAACGAGGATCGCAATGGCTGCCACAGCCAGGATCAGCGGCAACGTCGCCAAGAGCGACAGTTTTTGCGCATAGTTCGGCCGAAAGGCGTTCCAAATCTTCCCCATATGTCTGCGATAGGCGTATTTCGCAAAAAAAGTAAAGCCGGACCAACGAAGTGCCGTCTGCGGAATTACGGCTTTTTCAAGCTCATTCGTACAAAAATAAAATTTGTTTTCAGGGGTTTGCCCTGAAATTGTGCGCCTTCTACGTAGTAGTAGGTATTTTAATCAGCGACTGCATGGATATGATCGCGCCACCGACAACGATCAGCCGCCTTTGGGGCGGTAAAAGACTTTGGGAGGAACCACTTCATGGATCGTCGTTCATTTCTAAGAACAACAGCACTCGGCAGCGGTGCAGCCGCCGCAACGGCGCTGGCCGCGCCGGCATACGCACAGGGCAAACGGACCCTGACCATGGTAACATCCTGGCCACGCGGCTTTGCCGTTCTGGATGACGCAGCAAGCTATATGGAGCAGATGGTCGGCGAGATGTCCGACGGCAATCTGACCATCGAAAAGAAAGCACCCGGCGAGCTGGTGGGCGCGCTGGAAGTATTCGACGCCGTGTCGTCGGGCCAGGCTGACATGTATCACTCGGCTGACTATTACTTCATCGGTCAGCACCCGGGCTACGCCTATTTCACCGCCGTTCCCTTTGGCGGCACCGCGCAGGAACTGACTAACTGGTACTACCATGGCGGCGGCGAAGAGATGCACGACGAGCTGGGCCAGATCTTCAACCTCAAAGGCCTGCTGGCCGGTAACTCGGGCTCGCAGTCCGGTGGCTGGTTCCGGAACGAAATCAACTCGGCCGCTGACTTCAACGGTCTGAAGTTCCGCATGCCCGGTCTGGGCGGCAAGGTTCTGGGTAAACTGGGCGCATCCGTTCAGAACATCCCCGGTGGCGAACTGTATCAAGCGCTGTCTTCGGGCGCGCTGGACGGTCTGGAGTGGGTTGGCCCGATGGCTGACGAACGCGCCGGCTTCCAGGAAGTCGCCAAGGTCTACTATACCGCTGGCTTCCACGAGCCGGGCTCGGGTCTGGCCGCATCGGTCAACCTGGACGTCTGGAATGACCTGACGCCGCAGCAGCAGGCAATCCTGCGCAATGCGTCGATGGCCGTGACCCACTACCAGTTGGCCGAAACTCTGGCCAATAACGGTGCAGCACTGGCGCGTCTGCAGTCGCAAGGCGTTAAAACGCTGCAATTCTCGGACGATGTCTGGGATGCATTCGGCAAGGCTTCGGCAGAAGTGATGGACGAAAACATGAGCGACGAATTGTTCGCTCAGATCCGTGGTTCGTTCGAAGAGTCGCTGGCAACGTCGGCATCCTGGATCAACAAATCGGACGGCTACTACGTCACGCAGCGCGTTCGCGTTCTGGGCGGCTAATTCAGCGCCGGAAAGATCAGAGGCCCCATCCTGTGTGGGGCCTCGTTTCATAACAATGCCGCTGAATCCCGCTGCGTCTGCTAAGATGTGGACCATCGGTATTCACGCGAGTGAGGGACACAATGGAAGACGGAAGCTCGGTTGGTTTGACCGACGCTCTTGCCGCTATTGGCGGCGGGATTGTCTGGACTCTGCAAAATCTGGCGCAAGCCTTTTACAATATCGGTTATGCGGTAACCCATCCGGGCCTTTGGTTGGACTGGTCCGACAAAGAAGCTGTGATGCGCTTTGTCTACTATGGCGGATCGGTTGAATTCTTCTTTGCGGTCTTTGCCGTCTTCTTGGTCATTACGATCATCGGCATGATCCGGCGCCCATTCATGTGGGGATGTGTCCGTGTGCTGGAAGGCTTTGCCAACACAACGGGTCGGTTCTTTGCCTGGGCCGGTCTTCTGATGGTGCTGCAACAGATCATCATCGTGATCATGCAGCGCATCTTTACGCGTCCCGACATCGTTTTGGCCTTTGGCATTCCCTTGCAGTACGACATCAGCTGGTATGCTGAAATGTTGAAATTTTACAACGCGTTGGTCGTATCTCTTTGCGTCGGATATACCTTCGTTCAGGGCGGGCATGTGCGTGTTGACCTGTTTTATGCACCGGCGCGGTTCCGCACCAAAAAGGTGATCGACATGCTGGGGTCGGTCTTCTTCATGATGCCGTTCGCGGTGCTTGTCTGGATGTATGGCTGGTACTTCATGTGGCGGCATCTGATCGTGCCAAAACCCTCAGCCAGTGACACGCTGGACCGCCTGATCCTCAAGGCCCGTGCGATGCGTTGGAACGTCGAGACGATCGGGTTCAGCCCCAACGGATTCACCGCTTACTTCTTGTTCAAGATCATGCTTGTTGCCTTTGCCGGGCTGGTCTTCCTACAGGCGGTTGCCTTCCTCTACCGGTCTTATCTGGAATACGTAGAGGGGCAGGGCAGTGCTGGAAAATACCTCGACAAGGACAGCCTTGGCGAGGGTGAAGAAGCCTACGAAGGCGCGCATTAGGGACGGAGAACCAGACAATGCTATTCGGACTTGATGGCGTCGAGATAGGCCTCATTATCGTATTTTTCTGCCTTTTCGGAGGCATTCTGTCGGGCTTTCCGGTGGCCTTCGCCATCGGCGGCGCAGGGATCATCTCATTCGGGATCATCGCGGCACTGGACAGTGCCGGTCTGCTGATCCACCAGGCCATCGATACAGGCTCTCAAGCCTATCGTGATCTGGTGAATTCAGGGGTGAAACCTGACACAGTGTCCCTGTTCCGATACCCGGATTTGCCCAGGATTGCCGAACCTGTCTTTGCCTCTGGCTGGGAAACCGCGCTGGATCGCAACGTCTCCTTTATCGTGAACCGCATGAACGAGCGTGTTCTGGCGGGGCAATCGATTGAGACCCTGCTGGCGGTGTTGATGTTCGTTCTGATGGGCATCACGCTGGAGCGTTCAAAAATCGCCAACGACCTGCTGACCACGATGGCGCGTGTCTTTGGCCCGCTACCGGGCGGTTTGGCCGTGTCGATTGTTGTGGTGGGCGCTTTCCTTGCTGCTTCGACGGGGATCGTGGGCGCGACCGTGGTAACCATGGGCTTGCTGGCGCTGCCGACCATGCTGCGGAACAATTATTCGCCTGAACTCGCAACCGGTGTCATCGCGGCCTCGGGCACGTTGGGGCAGATCATTCCGCCCTCCATCGTGATCGTTCTGTTGGGGACGCTTGCGGGTGACCTTTATTCGACGGCCCAGGAAACCCGCGCGGTTGAGGCCGGATGTACCGACGCGTTGACCTATCTGGGCGAACCTGCCGTTGTTTCTGTGGGTACACTGTTCCAAGCGGCGCTGTTGCCGGGGATCATGTTGGCGCTGCTTTATGCGCTCTATGCTTTTGGCTATGCCTTGATGAACCCGGACAAAGCGCCGGCCGTTGAATTGGCAGGCGGCACAGGTGAGCCGATTACTCGGTCGGAAGGCCTGATCTGGTTCTTGGGTGCGCCAATTGCTCTGATCGCAGGTGTCCTTCTGTTGGGCAGTGCCGGTGTGATCGGCAGCCAGAACATCACGGTTTCGGCGTTCTCGGATATCGGTGAAGGCGCGTCTCTGCGTACCAATGTCTCGGCTGAGTGCCAGGCTTCGATGATCGAACTGCATGGTCAGTCCGCCTGGGACCAGGCCGTCGCCGAGCAAGAAGCGCTGGATGCCGCCGGTGGAACGACCGAAGCGCAACGTCTGACCGAAGAAGAACTGGTTGCCGCACAGGAGGCCAAGATTGCGGCCACGGCACCCATCGGCAATGGAGTGGCGGTGATCGTGGTGCTGTTGGCGCTGACGCTCATTCTTGGTCGCGGTATTGCGCCGTCGAAGTCGACACAACCGCTGATCCTCGGGGCAATCGGTCTTTTGCTGCTGCTGCTGGTGGACGTTCTTTTGGTGGCTCCGACGTCATCGTCCGGAACGACCTTCCTTCTGATGGCTCTGCCGTTCGCACTGGCGATATACGGTTGCAAGGAGGCCGCGATCCGGTGTGCCGCGAATGATCTGATCCGGGTGGTCTTTCCGCCGTTGGTTTTGATCATCGCTGTGCTGGGCTCGATTCTGGGCGGTATCACAAACCCGACCCCGGCGGCGGCGCTAGGCGCTGGCGGTGCGATCATGCTGGCGGCCTATCGCAAGCTGCAGGATCAGGGCAATTCGGGTATGGTGATTATCTGGTCAACCTTTGCCATCATCATCTGCCTGCTGCTGGGTGTGAACTTTGATCTGCGGATCAATCAGGGCGATGTGTCCGTCGAAAGCTGGATCGCGTTCTTCTTTGCCTATGCCGCATACCTCTATGCGCTGTTTGGCCTTCTCTTCGGGTGCTGGGTGCTGTTCGCCAGCGGTGTTCTGACCCCTGTAGTGCGCGAGACGGCCAAGGTGACCTCGATGGTGTTTACCATCCTCATCGGCTCTCAGCTGTTGAACCTGGTGGTTATCTCGTTCGGTGGAGAGCACTACATTCAGCAGTTCCTCAAGAGCTTTGACAACGAATTCACGGTCTTCCTGATTGTTATGCTCGTGCTGTTTGTTCTTGGGTTCGTTCTGGACTTCCTTGAGATCATCTACATCGTGATCCCGATTGTGGGACCTGTGATCTACGGTGGGTCGTTTGATCCGAAATGGGTCACGATCATGGTTGCGGTGAACCTGCAAACCTCGTTCCTGACGCCGCCATTTGGTTTTGCGCTGTTCTACCTGAGGGGCGTCGCGCCGAAAGAGGTCACGACCGGGCATATCTATCGCGGGATCATTCCTTTCGTGATCATTCAGGTCGTCGGGATTGCCATTCTTTGGTCCTTCCCGTCCATCGTGACCATCGTTCCGGATCTGATTCCCAACTGATGGGTTTCGACACAATCAAATTGCAAAGGGGGCCAAATGGCCCCCTTTTCTTTGTTTTAGGAAAGGGGCCAGCCCCTTCTTGGCCTTTGGCCAATTCAACCCCGGGATATTTTTTAGCCAGATGAAGAGGCGGATCAGGTGAATTGGATCAGGTCCCAGCGATTGCCGAATGGGTCACGCCAGACTGCGACGGTGCCGTAGGGCTCGTGTCTTGGGGATTCTTCGAAGTGAACACCTGCGGCCATCATGGCTTGGTAATCGCGTTCGAAATTGTCGGTTTCCAGGAAGAAACCGACCCGTCCCCCTGTCTGTCGGCCGATAGCTGCGGTTTGGGCCGGGCCGTCGGCTTTCGCCAGCAACAGCGACCCGCTATGCGAACCCTTAGGTGTAACGCGGACCCAGCGCTTACCTTCGCCCAGGTCAATGTCCTGCGTCAGGTCGAAATGGAGAGTTTGGGTATAGAACGCGATCGCGTCGTCATAATCCGGCACCACAAGAGTGACCGCGTGCAGGATTTGACGCATCAGGGATTAGCCTTTGGTAGGATGCCGGTCGGGCAATTGGATATTGGCCACTTGTTCCGCGATCGGCGGTGACGACAAAGGGTGTTGCGTAGTGTCCTGGAATTTCTCGGGCTTAGCGATGCTCTGCCATTGACCCTGGATATAGGCCTGCAGCCCAGAGAACTTGGCCTTGTATCCCATTTTGGGACTGCCCGGCACCCAGTACCCCAGATAAACATAGGGCAGGCCCGCCTCGCGCGCGATTTCGATATGGTCGAGGATCATGTAGGTGCCCGGAGAGCTTTGTTGGAAATCTGGGTCGTAGAATGAATAAACCATGCTAAGCCCGTCGTCCAAAACGTCGGTCAGGCTTACGGCAACCAATTCATCGGTCTGGGGATCAGCATATTCCACCACGCGGCTGCGGATCGGGGTTTCCTCGATCATCGCGGCAAATTCGAAGACGTCCATATCAGCCATGCCGCCATCCGCATGTCGCGCGTCCAGATAGCGGCG
Organism: Ruegeria sp. AM2; assembly: GCF_056540685.1. Lineage (NCBI taxonomy): Bacteria > Pseudomonadati > Pseudomonadota > Alphaproteobacteria > Rhodobacterales > Roseobacteraceae > Ruegeria > Ruegeria sp. AM2. The sequence continues at coordinate 426,312 of NZ_JBQFXE010000002.1, forward strand.
GAACAGATCGAATTGTTCATCCGTGGCCCAAGGCGAGGTCGCCCGACGTTTCAGATAGGCGTTGCGTCTGACCGCGCGCTTTTGGCTTTTGGTGGGACGAAAGACCGACACGTCGATCCGGGCCGACAGGCACGCCGCGCAATCGGTGCAGGAGGGGCGGTAAAGCACGTTCTGAGATCGACGAAACCCTTGCTGTGACAGGCAATCGTTCAGTTGGTCTGCCCCGTCACCCTGTAGCGCGGTGAACAGCTTGCGCTCCATCCTGCCCTCAAGATAAGGGCAAGGCTGGGGGGCCGTCACATAGAATTGTGGCGCTATTGGCAGCGTGTGTCGCATGAAGGTTCCGCGTTTTTCCGAACCGGATGATAGCAACCGATCCGTGAACCGCCAAGCCCTTCACGCAGGTGATTTTCAGGCCCGCTGGTTGATCATTACGGTGCCCAAAAACGTGTCGGTCAGGCCCTGGCACCCGGCGCTGGTCAGCATCATGACGACCGAGATCAATTGCAGAATCGGAAACGCCATGCTGACGAAATACCCCGCCGTGTGCGCGACCGCCTTGCCGGTGTCCATCCGCTCGCCAAAGGCGTCGCGCAGTTCGATCCCCATGAAACGCATTCCCAGTGTTGCGGACCCGTTCGAGATGGTGACGACGCGATAGACAAAGCTGATCACAGCATAGATCAGGGCCAGAAAGAACAGGCCCAACCCGGCGGTGAACAGAATCGCGACGGTGCAAAGAAGCGAGATGAAGGCGATGTCGAACAACCAAGCGACAAAACGTTTGGTCGCAACGGACTGATAGAATTCAGGCTGGCTGTCGGGGTCGGGCAAGTATGTCATGGGTGTGGGTCCGGTCGTGTCATGCAGGCACCCTGTCCCGATTGTCGGAACAGGGCAATCATTTATCAGGCAGGTTCGCCGTTTTCCGCGTCTGGGTGGTTTTCGCGGGCGCGTTCGTCCATGAACTGATCGAACTCGGCCTTGTCTTTGGCGTCACGCAGGCGGCGCAGGAAGTTTTCGAATTCCTTCTGTTCGCGCTCCAACCGGGCCAGCGTATCGGCTTTGTATGCGTCAAACGCGCTGTTGCCAGACGGTTTCATCGCGCTCATGTGGCTGTGCCAGGATTTGCGGCGGCTGCAGGATTTGCTGAACATGCGTTTGCTCCAGATCATGTAGGCCAGAAGGGCCAGGCCAACCGGCCAGAAAAAGATGAAACCCAAAACCATGGCGGCGATCCAGGCCCCTTTGCCTTTGTCGTCCAGCCAGGATTCGGCGCGATATAGCCACCCCGGATTTTCAGGGGCGGCAGGTTCGGACAGTGCGGTCATTGCGGTTCTCCGGGTTGATGTAAATTGTTTTCACATTACCTAGATGGGGAGGGTCCGTCCGGATGCAAGAGGTAAATGTGAAAAAGATTTACATTCGTTCCGATCGCCGTTGATTGGTTGACCTCGGTTCCGATCAGGCGCAGGTTTCGCCTATGCAAAATACTGAAAATGCGCCGCCTCCGTCCCTTGCCGATATTCTGAATTTGGAAAAGCGGGTTTGGACCGCGCTGGTAGAAGGCAATGCCGAAGCCGACCGGGCGCTGCTGAGCCCCGATTTTCTGGGCGTCTATCCCAGCGGATTCGCCAATCGTGACGATCATGTGGGACAGTTCGCCGATGCGCCGACGATGGCGCGGTTCGAACTCAGCGATGAACGGCTGCGTGTGCTGACTTCGGATATTGTGCTGTTGTCCTATCGCGCGGACTACCAGCGACCCCAGTCCGATAGTTGGGACGCGATGCTGATCTCTTCTTTATGGGAGCGGCGGAACGGCGTCTGGGTCAACACGTTCAGTCAGGACACGCCGGTGGAGGGTCAATGACCGCGCCTTTGACTGTCCTGCGTTTGCCGCGTGCATTTGACCCTGCACTGGGCGAAGAGGCGGGACAGCAGGTTGACGTCTCGGCCGAGCACAAGGATCTGATTGCCGGTGCCGCCGGGTCCAGCCCGTATCTGAAGGGCCTGATTGAGCGCGAAAGCGACTGGCTGCCCACCGCGCTGCAAGACCCAGATCAGGCCACGGCCGAGGTGATGCAGACGGCGCGCGCCTTGCCACCCGACCAGCTAAAGCCGGGCCTACGGCAGGCCAAACGCCGCATGGCGCTGTTGACCGCTCTGGCCGATCTGGCAGGTGCTTGGCCATTGGAACGGGTCACGACAGCGCTGACCGATTTCGGGGCGCTGGCCGCCGACGTTGCCGCCAAGGCCGAGATTGCGGCCCTAATCCGGCGCGGCAAGCTGCCGGGCATGGTCGAGGACGACGTCGAGACCGCCGCAGGGATGATCATTCTGGCGATGGGCAAAATGGGGGCGCATGAGCTGAATTACAGCTCGGATATAGACCTGATCGTGCTGTTCGACGAGACGCGCTTTGACCCCGATGATTTTTACGACGCGCGCCACGGGATGGTCCGCGCCACGCGCAACTTTTGCGCGACGCTCAGCGATAAGACCGCGGACGGCTACGTCTTCCGCACCGATCTGCGCCTGCGCCCCGATCCGGCCGTCACCCCCGTGTGTATCGCGGCCGAGGCGGCCGAGCGCTACTATGAAAGCCTGGGCCGCACATGGGAGCGGGCGGCTTATATCAAGGCCCGCCCCTGCGCCGGTGACATTGCGGCGGGTCAGCGGTTTCTGGACACGCTGCGCCCGTTTGTCTGGCGCAGGCATCTGGATTTCGCCGCCATTCAGGACGCCCATGACATGCGCCTGCGCATACGCGAAAACAAAGGCACGGGCGGTGCTTTGACCATCCCCGGCCATGACATGAAGCTGGGACAGGGCGGGATTCGCGAGATCGAGTTCTTCACGCAGACCCGCCAGTTGATTGCTGGTGGGCGTGACCCCGATTTGCGCGTGCGCGGCACGGTACCGGGATTGGCGGCGCTGGCCGATAAAGGCTGGGTGCCGCAAGACGTGACCGACAGACTGACCGACCACTACCGTGCGCACCGAGAGGTCGAGCATCGCATCCAGATGGTCCACGACGCCCAGACCCACAAGGTGCCACAATCTGCCGACGGGATCGAACGTGTCGCCTGCCTCATGGGCATCGACAGCGCTGAACTCACCGCTGATCTCACCCGCCGACTGACCGAAGTTCATGAGTTGACCGAGGGGTTCTTTGCCCCCGGTACATCGGCGCCTTCGCCTTCGCCTGAGGTCACCTTTGATCAAGGCGTCATGGCGCGGTGGCCGACCTATCCGGCCCTGCGATCGCAACGCGGAGCACGGATTTTCGAGCGGCTGAAACCCGAATTGCTGTCTCGCCTTGCTAGAACCGCCAAACCCGACGAGGCGCTATTGGCACTTGATGGTTTTCTTTCGGGCCTGCCTGCCGGTGTGCAATTGTTTTCGTTGTTCGAAGCCAACCCGCATCTGATCGACCTGCTGGTCGACATTGTGGGCACTTCGCACGCGCTTGCGGGACATTTATCGCGCAACGCCTCGGTCTTTGATGCAGTGATCGGAGGCAGCTTTTTCGACGACTGGCCGGGGCAGGCGGTACTTCAGACCGATCTGGAACAGGCGTTGGGGCAAGAAGCGGATTATGAGAGACAGCTGGATTTTGCCCGACGCTGGTGCAAGGAATGGCATTTTCGTGTCGGCGTCCATCACCTGCGGGGCCTGATCGACGGGGCGCAGGCTGGGCAGCAATATGCTGAACTTGCAGGGGCTGTCATCGCGGCGATCCTGCCCTGCGTCACGGCGCAATTCGCCGGTAAACACGGACCCGCACCGGGGCGCGGGGCGGCAGTGCTTGGCATGGGCTCGCTGGGGGCGGGCCGGATCAACGCGCAATCTGATCTGGACATGATTGTGATTTACGACCCGCAGGATCAGGACATGTCGGATGGTCCGCGCCCTCTGGCCACCCGCACCTATTATGCGCGTTTCACGCAGGCGCTGATCACGGCGCTGTCTGCGCCGATGTCGCAAGGGCGACTTTACGAGGTCGACATGCGGCTGCGCCCCTCGGGCAATCAGGGGCCAGTCGCAACCAGTTGGGCCAGCTTCACCAACTATCAGCAGAATGAAGCCTGGGTGTGGGAACACCTTGCCCTGACGCGTGCGCGCGTGGTGGCGGGCGATGCCGGTTTGGCCGAGGATATCGAATCCTTCCGCACCACATTCCTATCGTGCCCCCGCGATACCGCGCAGGTTTTGCGTGAGGTGGCTGAGATGCGCGCGCGCCTGGCCGCCGCCAAATCTCCGGCCGGAATATGGGATGCCAAAAACGGAGCCGGGCGCATGATGGACATCGAACTGATGGCCGAGACCGGGGCGCTGCTGTCCGGTGTCCCGCAGCGAGATGTCCACGCCGGGCTGGATGGCGCGGTCGCTGCGGGTCTTTTGGATGTCGCGCAGGCGCAAACGCTGAAAGACTGCTATGATTTATACTGGGCGGTACAATGCGCGGCCCGGTTGCTGTCGGGTAAGGTGATCGAGGCCGACAAGATCGGCGAGGGCGGTACTGCTTTCCTGTGCCGGGCCACCGGGTTCGAACAGGTCGACCAGTTGCAGGCTGCGCTACAGGACAGATACGACACCGCAGCAGGGATTATCAGCGGTGTGATTGCGGAGGACGGGAATGGCGCGCAGTGACGACCCCAACGACCACAAGGGCCTGATCCGTGAGGCGTACAACATAGATGGCATCACCTTACCCGAATGCCGCAGCATTTTTCTGGACTGGGCGCTCAGCCTGCCTGCAGAGCGGGATCAGGCGCAGGCGCTGACCGAATTACACGCGGCCTACGCAGGGCAGGCGGATCACCCGATGACCCAGGTACTGGCCGAGGGGCTGCAGACGGCGTGCAAACCGAAACGGCGCGGTGGCTGGCGATCCCGCGCGCGCTAGGGCTTTTCCCCGGTTGCGTTCCTGACTAAGAGGGGCGCTATGACCCAATCCGCCGACCGTCCCCGTATCCGCCTGAAACCCAAAGCCAACGCGCGCGGCCTGCGCCATGGTTTTCCTTGGGTCTATGCCAATGACATCGTCACCGACCGCCGTACCCGCAAGATCCCGGCGGGTGCGTTGGCCGTGCTGGAGGATGACAAACGCGCGCCCATCGCGCTGGTGGCGGTGAACCCCGAGTCCAAGATCATGTGCCGCGTGCTGGACCGCGATCTGGATGCCAACCTAAACGCAGCGTGGTTCGAAACCCGCCTACGCCGTGCGCTTGAGATGCGCGAGCGTCTGTTTGAAGCGCCCTACTACCGCCTGATCCACGCAGAGGCGGATGGCTTTCCCGGCGTGATCATCGACCGTTTCGGCGATGCTTGCGTGATCCAGCCCAACGCCGCTTGGGCCGAGGCGTATCTGGACACCCTGACCGACGCGCTTGTCGCCGTGACAGGCGTGACCACGGTGCTGAAAAACGCCTCGGGCCGGACGCGCGGGCTTGAGGGGTTGGACGATGTGAACCTCACCCTGCGCGGCACGCCACCCGATGCGCCCCTGCCGGTGCCGATGAACGGAGCGACCTACATGGCCGACCTGACCGGCGGGCAGAAAACAGGCCTGTTCTATGACCAGCGCCCCAATCACGCCTTCGCGGCCCGGCTGGTACACCCCGGCGCACAGGTGCTGGATGTGTTCAGCCACGTGGGCGGTTTCGGTCTTGCCATGCTGGCCCAAGGGGCAGGGCAGGCGCTGTCTGTAGACGGCTCAGCCGCCGCGCTTGATCTGGCTGCCCAAGGCGCACAGGCATCTGGCTGCGCGGACCGCTTCCAAACCCGCCAGGGCGACGCGTTCGATGTGCTGACCCAACTAGGCGAAGAGGGTGCGCAATTCGACGTGGTGATCTGCGACCCGCCCGCCTTTGCGCCCTCGAAACAGGCGTTGGACGCGGGTCTGCGCGCCTATGAACGCATCGCGCGGCTGGCCGCGCCACTTGTCAAAAAAGGCGGCTATCTGGGCTTGTGTTCCTGCTCTCACGCTGCCGATCTGGGCCGCTTCCGCGATGCCTCGTCCCGCGGGATCGGCCGTGCCGGACGGCAGGCGCAACTGATCCACACGGGCTTTGCCGGGTCTGACCACCCGCAACTGCCGCAACTGGCCGAAAGCGGCTACCTCAAAGCCGTGTTTTACCGCTTATGAAGGCCGTGCTCGACACCTGCGTCATCTACCCCACGGTAATGCGAGAGATGCTGTTAGGCGCCGCCAAACTTGGCCATTTCGAACCCGTCTGGTCAGCGCGCATCCTCGAAGAATGGGCCCGCGCCGCCCGCAAACTCGGCCCGACGGGCGAAGCGCAGGCCCGCGCAGAAATCGCACTGACGCAATCACAATGGCCCAAAGCCGAACGCGCTGCCGCGCAGGGCCTGGAGAACCGCCTCTGGCTGCCAGACACGGCGGATATCCACGTCCTTGCCACTGCCGTTGCAAACTCGGCCGACACGATTGTCACTGTGAACGCCAAGGACTTTCCCCGCAACATCTTGTCGGAAGAAGGCCTGACCCGCCAAGACCCCGACGCGCTGCTGTTCAGTTTTTGGCAAACTGACCCCGTGGGTCTGTCGGACACGGCCCACCATGTCCTCGCTGAAGCCAACCGCCTTTCGGGCGACCAATGGACCCTGCGCGCGCTCATGAAAAAAGCCCGTCTCCCACGGCTCGGCAAAGCCCTCACCATGTAAGCCGATCCGATCTTCATCTGGCTAAAAATATCTCGTGGAGCCGCCATCGGGTGCGCCATTGGTTCGAGCGCCAATTGCGGCGGGGCTGGCCCCTCGCGGCCCAACCCTAGCCCTCAGCACCCCACCGCTGCTCAAGCGCTTCAAGCGCCGCAATGCGCTCATCCGTCTTGGGGTGGCTCATCAACCAGGCCGGCGTGACCCCCGCGCGCTGTTCGGTCAATTCTTCCAGCTTGTGAAACAGGGATTTCTGCGGTCCGATCCCAATCCCCGCTTTGGTCAGCAAAGCAGCCGCGTATTCGTCCGCCTCATACTCATCCCCCCGCGACAGCCGCGAGGCCAGAAGGTGGGTCAGCATGTTTGCGATCCAGGCGCCAATGAACGGAATGAACCGGTTCAGCAACATCATCAATGCAGCACGCAACGCGTTCTGGCCGGAAAAGTCGATCATCCGTCGCCGCGCGTGTCCCAAAGCCACATGTCCCAGTTCATGGGCAATGACACTCGCCATTTCCTCGGCCGAGACCTCACCATTGCTGAACTTGCGATAAAACCCGCGCGTGATGAATATGCGCCCGTCCGGCGCTGCAAGCCCGTTCACAGGGTCGATCTCGTAGATGTAAACCGGAATGCGCTCCAGCCCCAAGGACGCCGCCAATCGGTCGGTTATGCGTTTCAGCGCGGGGTCCGCCAATTCCGTGGATTTCGCGTCCAACTCGCGATGGGTGCGCCACACGGATATTCGGTACATGACAACGGCATAGGCGATAGCCAATAGGATCGGGGTCAGGCGCAGCATGTGTTAGATATGGGGCTGCGCCAGCGCCGAGGCAACAGGAAATTGACGCTGCGCAAGAGCCCGTGAGGGTGCGTTGACCGGGCGCAAGCTGCGTGCTTAACCTGCGTCATGAATCAGATCCAAACCTCTTGCACATGCGGTCAGACCAAAGTGATCGTTACAGCCGCGCCCCGGGTGCGCTTTCGCTGCCACTGCACGAAATGCCAATCCGTCTATCAGGCCCCGTTTGCGGATGCTTTGCTGCTGCGCCGAGGGCAGGCACGGCCCGCTGATCCGTCGAAAATCAAGTGGATTTACACTAAAAAACCATCGCCCTTATCGCGTGGCCTTTGCAGTGCCTGCGGAGACCCGATGATCGCTTATCTGTTCGGCGCGCTTTCGGTTGTTCCGGCACGCACAGCACCACAGATCACGCTGCCGCCGGTCGACTGTGATATCTACTACGGCACACGCGTCGAGGATCAGTTGGATGATGTTCCGAAATACTCGGGCGCGGTGTCAACCTATCTTGGCCTGACGATGCCCCTGACCCGGGTGCTTACGCTTCCAGCGCGGGCATTGGAAAACGGTTAGGGGTCTAAATGGCCCGCTGGTTCAGCGTGTTAGTTCCTTCATGCCATGTTCGAGCCCAGCCAGAGTCATCGGCACCATACGATCCTCGAAAATCTCGCGGATCATGCCGATCGAATGAGTGTAGCTCCAGTATTTTTCGGGCACCGGGTTAATCCAAAGGTTTGACGCCCACTGATCCCGCGCGCGTTGCAGCCAGACCTGTCCGGCCTCCTGATTCCAGTGCTCATTGGCCCCGCCGGGATAGGCCACTTCATAGGGGCTCATGGATGCATCGCCCACGAAGATGCATTTATAGTCGGGGCCATAAGTGCGCAGGACCTCGTGCGTCGGGGTTTGCTGATCCCAGCGGCGGGCATTGTCGCGCCAGACACCTTCATAGAGGCAATTGTGGAAGTAGTAATATTCCAGATGTTTGAACTCGGTCCGCGCGGCCGAGAACAATTCTTCGACCACCTTAATATGCGGGTCCATTGATCCGCCCACGTCCAAAAACAACAGCACTTTTACCGCGTTGTGACGCTCGGGGCGGGTCTTTACGTCCAGATAGCCATGTTCGGCCGTTGCACGGATTGTACCATCCAGATCAAGCTCGTCTGCCGCACCCTCGCGTGCCCAGCGGCGCAGGCGTTTCAAAGCGACTTTGATGTTGCGCGTACCCAATTCAACTGTGTCGTCCAAGTTCTTGAATTCACGCTTGTCCCAGACCTTGACTGCGCGCTGATGGCGGCTTTCCTTCTGACCTATGCGCACGCCCTCGGGGTTGTAGCCATAAGCCCCGAACGGAGACGTTCCCGCGGTGCCGATCCACTTGTTTCCACCCTGATGGCGGCCCTGCTGATCCTTGAGGCGCTCTTGCAATGTCTCCATCAGCTTGTCGAACCCGCCAAGCGCTTCGATTTCGGCTTTTTCTTCCGCAGACAGGTGCTTTTCGGCCATTTTCTCAAGCCACTCGGCGGGAATGTCGACGGCTTCAAGCACTTGATCAAAGCTGATCTCTTCCAGGCCCTTAAAGCTGGCGGCAAAGGCGCGGTCGAACTTGTCGATGTTGCGTTCGTCTTTCACCATCGAAACACGTGCGAGGTAGTAGAATGCCTCGACATCATAGGTCGCAAGACCCTTTTTCATTCCTTCCAGAAAGGTCAGGTATTCGCGCAGCGATACGGGGATGCCGGCTTTGCGGAGGTTTTCGAAAAAGGGCAGAAACATCGTTTACACCACCAGACGCACAAGGATGAGCGACAGTAAAAGCCCGACAAGCGCAAAGGCGATGCCGTAGCCAGCCGCGAATTGGGCAATATCCGCACCGCTGCCATTGCGTTTGCGTGCGGTCAGGGCACCCAGGATGGCACCCAGGACAGCCATTCCCAAAACAACTAACATGCGTCTTTATCCACCTGCATTGACGGTGGTCGCCTGTGCCACGCTTTGCGTGACCGACCGCACCACCAGATCCGAGCCAAAGCCGTAGCGCGCCCATCCGATGCTGTCCAGCCTGACGGCGCGTGCCTGACTGATCCGCCCGGATTGACGCAAAACCTCGGACTTCAACAATAGCAAAGTTGCCAGTTGCGCAGCGTTTTCTGCGCGGGTCATGGCGTCGATTGCTTTGTTCAATTCAGGCAGCACTTCCTGTCCGCGGCCACTTGCCAGCGCAAACGCCGCTGTCTGCGCGGTCACATGTGCCCGGTGAACCTCGGTGCCCGGTGTCGAATTGAGGAAACTCAGCGCAATCATGTACTGCTGTTGCGCCGCCACCGGGTCGTCAAAATGCGTCATACGCCCCAGCAAGAAGTGTGGGTAGGCGCGGCGGTGATCGGTCCAGCCCTGCTGCTGCCCAATGCGCGCGGCCTCTTGCAACGCCTTGATACGTCGCGGTGAGGGTCCCGCGCCTCCGATGGATCTTTGGATCGCGTTGATCCATTCTCGTGGCGTTTCAGAAATAGGTTGAACGGGTAGGGATTCGCCGCGTGGGTTCAGACGCCTGAGCACACCGGGCACCACGGCTGCGACTTGGTCCTTGGTCATGCCATTGCGCAACTCTGGCGCATAGGCGGTGCGCAGGATCAGCATGTCAAACCCGGTCAAAACTGTATGGAAGTTGTCATCGTTAAAGACAGAGTCCGGCAAGTGATACAGGTCGTTCAACGGCCCCAACGCCTGGGCCAGTTCTTCATGCAGACAATCGCGCACCTCTTGCGGGCTGACATCGTAGGGAATGAATATCCCGATCTGCTCGCGGCTTTGTAACGCGGTCCAGTTGCTTTTGCGCTTGCGTCGGTCGCGGCGGTATTCTTCGAGGCTAGAGGCATTGGGGACCACGAAACAGGCCGCTTGCGGCAAGATGCGACGGATCTGCTTTTGGCTAACCGCTTCGATCGTGATGTTGGCCTGACCGTCGGAAATCTGGCGAATATCGATCCGGGCTTCGCGCTGCAGCCGGGTCAGAAGGCGTGTCAGATCGGTCTGCATCGACGGCGGCGGCGTGCCAGTCAGCCGAACGGTGATGGGACCTTCGAAGCGGGTGAAAACGGGCAGGGGGGCACCGCTTTCCAGCGCGAAATGCAACGCCAGAAAGTCGGATGCAATATTCTTGTTCGACCGCGCAGGTGGGCTGGGTCGCGCCAACCCAAAGGACTTGCTGGGCGGCAACGAGGCTTCGACAACCTTTATGCGGGTCGGCAACTCGATCGTTCCGACTGTCGAACATGCGGACACAAAGACCAGCAGAAGAAATGCAGCCAGACGCATCATGGTCGCTGATACCTGATAAAGGGTGTCAGCTTTCCGATCCGGTCATAGAGCTTCCGGGCCGTGTGGTTGAAATCCTGTGTCAGCCAATAGACGGACGGGGCGCCTTGCCGGTCGGCTTCGCCATAGACGGCTTGAATCAGCGCGCGCCCGACACCGGTGCCGCGGGCTTCGGGTCGGGCGAACAGGTCTTGCAGGTAGCAAACGCTTTCAACTTTCCAGGCGTGGCGGTGAAACAGATAGTGGGTCAGGCCCAGCAACTGCCCGTTGGCCTCGGCCACGAAACAGGAAAAGTCGTTTGGGTCATCGCCGAGCAGGCGCGCAAACGTGCTTTCATAGATTTCGTCAGGCACCGTGGTCTCATAAAATGCCAAATAGTCGTGCCACATCTCGGACCATTCTGCGCGGTCTTCGGCTCGCAGCGGGCGGATCAGCGGGGCATCTGGCAAATTCGGGTCCTGCTCTGAACTTTTTGCGAATTGCGGCCTGAGTGTGGCCTTGTTGGAAACAATGCTGACACCCGACCTGCGCTAACGCAAGCCGAGATCACGGATTGGTCAACAAAATATGGCGGATTAGCGCTTACTGCGCGCCATAAAGGCAAGCCGTTCGAACAGATGCACATCCTGCTCGTTCTTCAGCAGGGCACCATGCAACTTGGGCAGAGCGTTGGCACCATCGCGTTTTAGATCCTCGGACGTCAGATCCTCGGCCAGCAACAATTTCAACCAATCCAGCACTTCCGAAGTCGATGGCTTTTTCTTCAGGCCCTGCGTCTCGCGGATTTCGTAGAATTGGGTCAGCGCGGTGGTCAGCAACGCGTCTTTGATACCGGGGTGATGAACCTCGACGATGCGGCGCATGGTCATCTCGTCCGGGAACCGGATGTAGTGGAAGAAACAGCGGCGCAGGAAGGCGTCGGGCAGTTCCTTTTCGTTGTTCGACGTGATGATCACGATGGGGCGATTCTTGGCCTTTATCGTCTCGCCGGTCTCATAGACGTGGAACTCCATCTTATCGAGTTCTTGCAGCAGATCGTTCGGAAACTCGATGTCTGCTTTGTCGATCTCATCAATCAACAGAACGACCTTTTCGTTGGCTTCAAATGCCTGCCACAACTTGCCTTTTTTGATGTAATTTGACACGTCGTGCACACGTTCGTCACCCAACTGGCTGTCCCGCAGACGACTGACCGCGTCGTATTCGTAAAGCCCCTGTTGCGCGCGCGTGGTCGACTTTACGTTCCACTCGATCATAGTCAGACCCAAGGCACCGGCCACCTGTTTGGCCAACTCGGTTTTACCGGTTCCGGGTTCGCCCTTGACCAGCAAAGGCCGCTCCAGCGTCACGGCGGCGTTCACCGCGATAGTCAGGTCCTCTGTGGCAACATATTCTGCTGTGCTTTGGAATCGTGCGGTCATCGGCCCTTCTTCTCCTGTCGCGGCGTGTGTTCTTCCGGTTACAGAGGGGCAGAGAATTTTACAAGACAGGCCGCAACGTCGCCTGACGCGAGATTGAGAAGCAACTCCAATGCCTTTGGTTGATTCGGGCGCTAACATGGGGTGCGACATTTTAGGTTGTGCCGCAAAAAGGCCTGTCAATTTTCACAGAAAAACAAGGTTTTGTTATTAGGTGTCTCATATTTAGACATCACATGATGACGCAACAGGCGCGCGACGTTTGCATAGTGACAATCCCCGCGCCGTCAGCTAAACGCTCCGCAGAAGGGAATGCCTCATGTCTGGTGAAAAAGATGCACTCGGCGTTGCAGGCCACACCGAGGGAGCAAAAATGAAGCAGGAAGTATTTCTGCCGGAAGACTATCGTCCAGCCGAAGACGAACCGTTTATGAATGACAGGCAGCTGGAATATTTTCGTCGCAAGCTGTTGGATTGGAAGACCGAACTTTTGGCAGGCAGCCGCGACACGATCGAAGGGCTGCAGGACAACACCCGTAACATTCCGGACGTTGCAGACCGCGCAAGCGAAGAAACCGACCGCGCGTTGGAGCTGCGCACCCGTGACCGCCAGCGCAAGCTCGTGGCCAAGATCGACTCGGCCCTGCGTCGGATTGACGAGGGCGAATACGGCTATTGCGAAGCAACCGGTGATCCGATTTCGCTGAAACGCCTCGACGCACGTCCGATCGCAACCATGACGCTTGAGGCGCAGGAACGCCACGAACGTCGCGAAAAGGTCCACCGCGACGATTGATCGCTGAAACTTTTGAAATTCTTTGACGCCGGGGCCTGTTGCCTCGGCGTTTTTGCTTCTAAGCCGGTGCCATGAAAATTAACGGTCTGAAATTCTGTGTTATCGGCGGCGGAATAGGCGGGTTGGCGTCAGCCCTTGCTTTGCGAAAACACGGCGCACAGGTCACAGTTTTAGAGCAGGCCACTGCCTTGACCGAAGTGGGCGCAGGTTTGCAGATCAGCGAAAACGGCATGAAAGTTCTGCGCGCGCTTGGCGTTGCTGGTGAACGCCCCGAAAGGGGTCAGCTGTCTCATGGAACAACTCTGCGTGACTATCGTGAGGGGCGGGTCATCAGCCATCTTCCCGGGCCAGTCGCGGGGCCGACATATTACTACCACAGGGCAGACCTGCTGGACTTGCTGCAGCAAGCCGCTGCGCGCGCTGGAGTGGATATTCGGCTGAACGCGCGAACGAAGCGCGTGCGGAAGCACCCCGCCGAGGCGGAATTGATTTTGGAAAATGGCGACCTCTTGCGCGCAGATTGTGTTATCGCCGCGGATGGTGGGCGCAGCGCAATTCGCCCGATCCTTAACGGAGACGAGTCCCCGAAATTCACCCATCAAGTCGCTTGGCGTGCGACCGTGCCCTGGTCGCAACGGGAAGACACGCCGCGCGCGTCCCTGACGATGGGGCCGGGTCGCCACGTCGTAACCTATCCGCTTCGCGATCAAAGCATCCTCAATGTGGTTGCCATTGAAGAGCGTTCGGATTGGTGTGAAGAAGGCTGGCGCCTGAAAGGTGATCCCGACGATATGCGTGCCCGGTTTGCCGACTTTGGCGGTCCGTTACAAGATGTTCTAGCGCAAGTGAACGAAACTCACCTCTGGGCACTATTCCTTCGGCCTGTTGCGCAAAACTGGCAAAACGGACGGATCGCGTTGTTGGGCGATGCAGCTCACCCAACCTTGCCGTTCATGGCGCAAGGTGCGTGTCTTGCCTTGGAGGACGCCTGTGTGTTGATCCGATCGTTCCAGGATCAGTCGGGCGTGGCAAAGGCGCTGGCATCCTATGAAGCCCACCGGGCGACACGTGCGAGAAAGGTTGTTGCCGCCGCCGAAGCAAACGCGCGAAATTTTCATTTGCGCGGACCGGTGCGTCTGGCGGCTCAGTTTGCGCTGATGGTTGCTGGTGGCCGCCTCGCTCAGAAATACGAATGGATCTACAGTTACGACGCGACGGCCTAGCACGCTACAGGTCGAGGTCGATCCAAACCGGAACATGATCTGACGGCTTTTCATGCCCACGTGTTTCCGCGTCGATCCGACAATCCCGCATCAGATCTGCCGCTTGCGGGGTCAGCAGGAAATGGTCGATGCGAATTCCATCGTTCCGGTTCCACGCGCCTGCCTGATAGTCCCAGAAGGAATAGTGACCAGGACCCTGCGTCCGCGCCCGAAATGCCTCGGTGAAGCCGAGGTTCAGGATTTTACGAAACGCGGCCCTGCTTTCGGGGCGAAACAAAGCATCCTCTCGCCAAGCATCCGGGCGCGCCGCGTCTTCTGCTTGAGGAATGATGTTGTAGTCACCTGCCATCAACGCCGGTTCTTCTGACGCGATAAGCGCCTTGGCGCGGTCATACAACCTTTCCATCCACGCCAACTTATAGTCGTATTTTGGACCCGGCACAGGGTTCCCGTTGGGCAGATAAAGACCACAAATCCGCACGGACTGCTTGCCGATCACCGTGGCCTCAATCCATCGGGCTTGTTCGTCGCTTTCATCACCTGGCAAGCCGCGCGAGACGTCTTCCAAGGGGAGTTTGGACAAAATGGCAACCCCGTTGAAACTCTTTTGCCCGTGTGTCTCGACGTTGTAGCCGCGGTCCTCGAACAATTCTCGCGGAAAGTTTTCGTCGATGGATTTAATCTCCTGCAACAACACGACGTCAGGTTGCGCGTCATCCAACCACCGGGGAAGGGCCTCGGCCCGCGCTTTGATGCCATTGATGTTGAACGTGGCGATTTTCATGCGCGATCCTCCGGTGCCTCTGGCAACCTATCGCCCAGATTGGACCCAGCAGCAAGAAGGATAGCTGGGATGCGAGGCTCTGCCTCGCGCTCCGGGATATTTTTAGCCAGATGAAGAAACGGAATCTTGATCATATAGGGCGATCAAGATTGAGCGGTACAGGCGGGGACGCCGATGGCCGCGCCAGGTGAAGCTCTCCGGCACAATGGTCGGAGAGCGGATCCGGTCTTCATCTGGCCATAAATATCCTGGGGGTGTGGGGGCAAAGCCCCCACTGGCTCTACATAGAAAAGGACGTTCCGCAGCCGCAGGAGGACGTGGCATTGGGGTTATCGATGACAAACCGCGCGCCGATCAACTCCTGTGTGAAGTCAATAACCGCGTTTTCCAGAAAGGGCAGCGAGATCGAGTCGACCACGACTTTCTCGCCCTTGCCTTCAAGAACCAGATCGTCTTCGGTTGGGGCGTCCAGTGCAATTTCGTATTGAAAACCGGAACATCCGCCGCCTTCCACCGCGACGCGCAGGGCCTGGCCCTGATCCGCGGCGCCGATTTCGGCCAGGCGTTCAAAGGCGCGTTCTGTGACTTTTGGGGGCAGATTCATGCCGGGCTCCAAAGGTTTATTTCCTTACCACACTACCATATAGAAAACCCAAGGACAGGCGACAAGGACAAGACCTTTGGAGAAAGTGGGTTTTGCCTCGGATCCCAGTCGCACCAGGGGACGTCTGGTGCCGGAGGAAGAGAGCAGTTTTCGGTCATGCTTTCAGCGGGATCGGGATCGGATCATTCACGCCAGCGCGTTTCGGCGGCTCAAGCACAAAACCCAGGTTTTTGTTGAGCATGAAGGGGATAGCTATCGCACCCGACTGACCCATTCCATCGAAGTGGCTCAGGTGGCACGAACGATTGCCGGCGCTCTAGGATTAAACCCGGAACTGACCGAAGCAGTCGCTTTGGCCCATGACCTTGGGCATACGCCGTTCGGTCACACGGGTGAGGACGCTCTGCATGAGCTTATGAAACCTTACGGCGGCTTCGACCACAATGCGCAGGCCATTCGGATCGTGACGCGGCTTGAACGGCACTACGCCGCGTTTGACGGCTGCAATCTGACTTGGGAATGCCTAGAGGGGATCGCCAAGCATAATGGGCCAGTCACAGGCGAGTTGCCGTGGGCCCTGGCCGAATGCAATGACGGGTTTGACCTGGAATTGCATACTCATGCAGGGGCTGAGGCACAGGTGGCAGCACTCTCGGATGATGTGGCGTATAACAACCATGATTTGCTGGACGGGTTGCGGGCCGGGTTGTTCACAGATGACGAAATTCAGCAATTGCCCATTGTCGGTGCGAGCTATGACGAAGTGGACCGAAAGTATCCCGGGCTTGATGCGTACCGTCGCAGGCATGAGGCTTTGCGCCGCGTTTTTGGCGTCATGGTGTCCGACGTGATCGAGACATCTCGTAGATTGATCAGCGCGTCCGGGGCGCAGACTGTCGAAGACATCCGGGCGCTCGGCTATCCGGTGGTTCGCTTCTCGGACACCTTGTGGGCGCAGCTTCAGGAAATTCGCGCATTCCTGTTCAAACGGATGTATCGCGCGCCAGCCGTGATGAAGGTACGTGCTGAGGTTGGCAAAGTGGTTGAGGACTTGTTTCCGATCTATCTTGCAGAGCCCAAACACATGCCCACACGGTGGCACGCCGATATCGAAGCGGCGGTTGATGAAACGGCCCTCGCGCGGATTGTGTCCGACTATATTTCGGGTATGACCGATCGCTTCGCCTTGCAGGACCATGCGCGGCTGACCGGATCGCCTTTACTCAGCCGTCACTCCACCGCGATGTAGGCCAACGCCCAGACCTGCTGACCGGACTGCGTCTGGGCCAGGTCTGCGTCGTCGGTTGGCGGGAATACGATCATCGTCGGTCCATACCCTCCGATACCCATCGGGGCACCATTGGCATGCGTGGCAAGGATTGGCTTGTGGACAGTGATGCTTTGCCACGAGATTTCTGCCTGATACCCGTCCATCGCCATTGGCTTTGCGGATTTACCTTCGGCTCCAGCCATCGTCATGACGTCCGACAGCAACGGTCCGCGAAAGGTAATCTCTCGTTGATGATCCTCTGGCCCATACAGAATAGTGATTTCCATCTGCGCTAGTCCGTTCAGCATCCCGGCATCAAACCCGGCGGCACCTTCGTGAGTGACTTCGAGAAAGCCCAGAAGCCCGCCATCGTTTTCTCCCCGCGCGGGGAGGTTGGTTTCAGATACCGCTCCGCCAAGCGTAAGAAGCACATGACCGTTGGGCGCGGGCATCTCGGCGGTCGCGGGAAGGGCTGTGGCCAAAAGCAGGCTCAGGGGCAGGGCAATACGCATCGGTTGATCTCCGTTTCGGGCATACCGCTGACACTAGCGGCGTACACCGCTAATCCAAGCGGAAACTGATCGCTTCCATTGACCTTGTCGCCTTGCGTGATAAACCGCGCGGCAAGCATAAGGACATCCGAAATGAACCTGTTTTCCGAGATCCGCGGCCTTGTACTGGACGCGCTGGCGCAGATGCAATCCGAAGGTACGCTGCCGCAGGGGCTGAGCTTTGACAACGTGGCGGTTGAGCCTCCGCGCGACGCCGCGCATGGCGATATGGCAACCAACGCTGCAATGGTGCTGGCGAAACCGGCCGGGGCAAAGCCGCGCGACATCGCCGAGGCTTTGGCTGGCAAACTGGCGGATGATGATCGGATCGTGACCGCCGAGGTGGCCGGGCCCGGATTCCTGAACCTGCGGATTGCCTCGTCGGTCTGGCAAAACCTGATTGGCAGCGTTCTGGCCAAAGGTGATACGTTTGGGCGTTCTGACATGGGTGCGTGGAAAACGGCGAATGTCGAATTTGTATCGGCAAACCCAACGGGACCACTCCATGTCGGACATTGCCGGGGCGCGGTGTTCGGCGATGCGCTGGCCGGGTTGCTGCAATTCGCAGGCTATGACGTGACGCGCGAATACTGGGTCAATGACGGTGGCGCGCAGGTGGATGTGCTGGCCCGGTCCGCTTACGAGCGGTACCTGGAAGCCAATGGCTTGGAGTTCGAGGTGAAAGAAGGCCTGTATCCCGGCGACTACCTTGTTGCTGTGGGCGAGGCGCTGAAGGACCAGTTCGGCGACAGTATGGTCGATAAGCCGGAGAGCGAATGGCTGGTTCCCTTCCGGGATTTCACCATCGCCGAGATGATGAAGCAAATCCGCGAGGATCTGGCGGTTCTCGGTGTTGAAATGGATGTCTGGACGTCCGAGCGGTCTTACTATGACAGCGGCAAGATCGAAAAGACGCTCGCTGAGCTTAAGGAAATGGGATTGGTCTATCGCGGCGTGCTTGAACCGCCGAAAGGTAAGGCGCCGCCTGAAGATTGGGAGCCGCGTGAACAGATGCTGTTCAAGGCGACCGAGTACGGTGACGACGTGGATCGCCCGGTGCAGAAGTCGGACGGAGGTTGGACCTATTTCGCGCCCGATCTGGCCTATCACTACGACAAGGTGAAGCGCGGCTTTGACGTGATCATTGACGTGTTTGGGGCCGATCACGGTGGATATGTCAAACGGATGAAGGCGATTGTCGCCGCTCTGGATCATCAACATCGTGTGAGTTTTGACATCAAGCTGTGCCAGCTGGTGAAGCTGTTCAAAAACGGTGAGCCGTTCAAAATGTCCAAGCGGGCCGGCACGTTCATCACCTTGCGCGATGTGCTGGATCGTGTTGGGCCAGATGTCACCCGGTTTGTCATGTTGACACGCCGCAACGATGCGCCGCTGGACTTTGACTTTGACAAGGTTCTGGAGCAGAGCCGCGAGAACCCCGTGTTCTACGTGCAATACGCGCATGCTCGGGTCATGAGTGTCCTGCGCCGCGCCGCTGAGGCCGGGATTGTCGCGGATGACACAACGCTCGGCGGTGCCGATCTGAGCAAGATCGACCATCCGACCGAACTGGTTGTCGCCAAAAAGCTGGCTGAATGGCCCCGTTTGGTCGAAATCGCCGCGCGCACCAATGAGCCGCACAGGGTCGCTTTCTATCTGTATGAACTAGCAGGGGATTTCCACGCCCTGTGGAACAAGGGCAATGACGAAACCCAGTTGCGCTTCATCCAGGATGGCGATGTTGCCACAAGTCAGTCAAAAATTGCTCTGGCTCGGTCCGTTTCTGTTGTGATTTCAGCGGGCTTGGGTATTCTTGGCGTTACCCCGGCGCAGGAGATGCGGTGACCAACATCGCCCGAACCGCCGGTACGAGGTAGGCAAGAAATGACCCGCGCGCCACTTTTTAGGCGCGAAACGGGCGGTGAGGCGGACATGGCACGTTACGATTACTCGGGGCAAATGCGTCCCGAGCAGATGCATTACACGAATCAACCCGATCCTCAGGATGGGTATGACTATTCCGATGACATGCATGGGTATGATGAAGCTCCGCGCGGGGCTGGGCTGGGGCGTATTTTGAATGCGCTGGGCGCCGTTGCGTCGCTTGCTCTGGTCGCGGGAATTGGCGTTTGGGGCTACAAGCTGGTGATGCGCGATGTCAGCGGTGTCCCGGTGGTGCGTGCCATCGAGGGGCCGATGCGCATTCAACCCGAAAGCCCGGGCGGAACACCTGCGGATCATCAGGGTCTGGCGGTCAACACTGTTGCCGCGGTCGGATCGGCCGCGCCTCCGGCGGATCGTCTGATCCTGGCGCCGCGTCCGGTTTCATTGACCGACGAAGACACGCCGGTCGCGCCGTTGAAACCCACCCCGGCTGTGCACAAGGTCGAAGAAGAGATCACCTCGCAAGAGGCCGCGAAATTGCGTCAGAGCGTTGTTGACGCTCTGGTTGCTGAATTGGCGGGTGAAGCCGCCAAGTCAGACACACCGGACGCGCCCGGCGTTCAAGTCGCAGCGTTGACGAGGCCCGAAGAAGAACCGGCGATTGATCCGGCTGATCTGGCAGCACTATTACCCGACCCGGAACTGGCCGCTTTGCCGGGCGTTCGACGCTCGTTGCGTCCACCGACCCGGCCTGCGCGTGCCACACCCAGCGGACTTGCGTCAAATAGTGCGACCGAAAGCGCGATCAATGCGGCGGTTAAGGCCTCGGTCGGTCTGGATGTCGCGCCCGAGACACTGTCGAAAGGGACGCGGCTTGCACAGTTGGGAGCCTACGAGAGCTCTGATATTGCGCGTGCCGAATGGGATCGTCTGAGTGGGCGTTTTGGAGACTATATGAAAGGAAAGCAGAGGGTTATACAGAAAACCTCAAGCGGTGGGCGTACATTCTACCGGTTGCGCGTCTTGGGATTCGATGACCTGAGCGATTCCCGCCAGTTCTGCGCCGCCCTGGTTGCGCAAGGTGCCGACTGTATCCCGGTTGCCGTGCGGTGACGTTTGGGGCGGCGATCACCGATGCCGAAGGCCTGCGCCTGACGTCAGACGAGAAAAGCCTGTTTCGCGATATGGACCCGTTTGGGTTCATACTGTTTGCCCGCAATGTCGAATCCGCCGATCAGGTTCGCGCCCTGTGTGATGATTTCCGCGAGGCGGTCGGGCGCAATTGTCCAATTACGATCGATCAGGAAGGTGGACGCGTGCAGCGTCTGCGCACGCCGATTGCGCGCGAATGGTTGCCGCCTCTGGATCATGTTATGCGCGCAGGGGAACAGGCGGAACGCGCCATGTACTTGCGCTACCGCCTGATCGCAAATGAGTTGTTCGAACTGGGCATCGACAGCAATTGTGCACCCATGGTTGATCTGGCGCGACAAGATACTCACGTCTTTCTTAAGAACCGCTGCTATGCGTCTGACGCAGATCAGGTTTCTCGGATTGGTCGGGCAGTTGCCCAAGGGCATCTGGATGGTGGTGTCTTGCCCGTCGTCAAACATATGCCGGGGCACGGTCTTTCCACCTTGGACAGCCATCACGACCTGCCGCATGTCGAGCTGACGCATGCTGAATTGGAACACGCCGATTTTGCCCCGTTTCGTGCATTGAACGACTTGCCGATGGGGATGACGGCACATCTGGTTTACGATCAGATTGACCCGCAACCAGCAACGATCTCGGGCACGATGATTGGCCTTATCCGCGACAAGATCGGTTTTGATGGTCTGATCATGACCGACGATATCTCGATGAAGGCGCTGAGCGGAGCGCCCGAAGACATCGCCCGCCAGGCTTTGGGCGCGGGATGCGATGTGATCCTGCACTGCAACGGAACCTTTGAGGCCCGCAAACGTGTGCTGGAAGCCGCCGGAGAGATGTCGCAACAGGCGCAGACCCGCGCGGATCGTGCGCTGGCGATGCGCAAAGCCCCGCAGGAACTTGACATCCAGGCTGCCGAGGCGGAACTATCTCGCCTAATGGGCGGACAGGTGTATGCAGGATAACCTTTTCAGCGAAGAACCGGTCTCGGTTGCGGATCGGCTTGCGGCCGAAGCCCTGATCGTTGATGTCGACGGGTTCGAGGGCCCGTTGGACGTGTTGCTGACCCTGTCGCGGACGCAAAAGGTCGATCTGCGTAAAATCTCGGTTCTGGCGCTGGCGCAGCAATATCTGACCTTTGTTGAGAAGGCGCGGCAATTGCGGATCGAGCTTGCCGCCGACTATCTGGTCATGGCCGCTTGGCTGGCCTTCCTCAAATCGCGTTTACTACTGCCGCCTGACCCGGATGACGAAGGGCCGTCGGGCGAGGAACTGGCCGCGCATCTGGCTTTCCAATTGGAGCGCCTTCAGGCCATGCGCGACGTTGCGGCGCGTCTGATGGCGCGGGATCAGCTGGGTCGCGACTTTTTTAAACGCGGGCAGGGTGAGGACGTCACCCGCATCCGTACTGTGACTTATTCTGCAACGCTACTGGATTTGATGCAGGGTTATGCCCGCATTCGCACGCGCGATGAATTCCGTCCGTTTGTCATGGACCGCGATGCTGTGTTCACGATGGAACAGGCGCTGGAACGAATGCGCCCTCTGATCGGGTTTGCGGGCACCTGGACGGATATGGAGACCTATCTGCCGCAAGGTTGGGACGCTGATCCGGTCCGGCGGCGTTCCGCGACGGCTGCGACCTTTGCAGCCTCGCTGGAACTGGTGAAAGAAGGACATATGGAGATCAAGCAGAGCGAGACTTTTGCCCCGATCCATCTGCGCAAAAGGACCGACACACGTGACTGAGGCCCCCGAAGAGACCGGCACCCTGTTCGAAGCGCCACCCATGGCCGAGCAGGAAAGGATGGTCGAGGCTGTTCTATTTGCCAGCGCCGAGCCTGTGTCGATTGCCGACCTTGAGGCGCGGATGCCTCATGGCAGCGATGCGGCGCAGGCTGTCGAGATGCTCCAGCGGCGCTATGAAGGGCGCGGAGTGCGCGTAGTACGCGTGGGCGAGGCTTGGGCGATCCGAACCGCACCGGATCTTGGATTTCTGATGCAGAAAGAGACGGTTGAGACGCGCAAACTCAGCCGCGCCGCAATCGAAACGCTTGCCATCGTGGCCTATCACCAGCCGTGCACCCGGGCCGAGATCGAGGAAATCCGGGGCGTCTCGGTCTCTCGCGGCACCATCGATCAGTTGCTGGAAATGGAATGGATTCGGCTGGGCCGTCGCCGTATGACGCCGGGTCGACCGGTCACGTTTGTCGTGACGCCCGAGTTTTTGGATCACTTTGGGCTAGAAAACGCGCGGGATCTGCCCGGCCTCAAGGAACTGCGTTCGGCGGGCTTGTTGGAAAATCGACCGCCGCCAGGGGCTGTGCCGCTGGGTGAAGGGCAGGACGAAGACGAGGATCAAACCGAGCTGTTCGAGGAAGAGTGATCGCGCGGCCCTTTTGTGGCCACAGGGAACACCTAGATTGAGGATCAGGGAACGGAGACGAGCAATGAATGCCAATCGATTGATCGATATGATTGTACGCCAGGTCATGCGTCGCCTTGTCAACAAGGGCGTGGACAAAGGCTTTGATGTGGCCAGCCGGATGGGGCGCAATTCGAGTGACCGTTCGGGCGACCACGAAGCGGGGCGTCATATGCAGAAAGATGCCCAGCGTCAGAAGCAGAATATGAAACAGGCGCAGCGGATGAGCCGTCAGATGCGCCGCTTTATGAAGTTTTAAACAGCCTTGAAATGCTTGGACAGTTTCAACCCCTGTCCCTGATAATTTGACGCAATGCCCGCGCCATATAGCTGCGTCGGCATTTCGGCCATCTTCTCGTACACCAAGCGCCCGACAACCTGCCCGTGTTCCAGAACAAATGGCGCCTCGTGGCAGCGGACTTCCAGAACACCACGAGAGCCCGCGCCCCCGGCAGCGGCGTGACCGAAACCGGGGTCGAAGAAACCGGCATAATGCACCCTGAATTCACCGACCATCGCCAGATAAGGGGCCATTTCGGCAGCATACATCGGCGGGATATGCACCGCCTCTCGGCTGACCAGAATGTAGAACGCGCCCGGGTCGAGGATGATGCGGCCATCTTTGGTCCGCACCTCTTCCCAGTATTCCTGCGGGTCGTATTCACCGATCCGATCGAGGTCTATGACGCCGGTATGTGGTTTGGCACGATACCCAACCAGATCGCTGTCGGGCAGTTGCAGGTCGACAGAAAAGCCCAGCCCGTCCTGAATAACGGCCGGGCCATCCACCAAGGGTGAGTCAGTGTGCAGCGCCGTTAGCTCAGCATCGCTCAGTACGGCTTGGCCCTGACGGAAGCGGATTTGGTTCAGACGCATTCCAGGTCGCACCAGAACCGAGAATGAACGCGGACAAATCTCGGCATAAAGCGGACCGGCATAGCCCGCCGGCACACGGTCAAATTCGGTTCCGCCATCAGTGATGGTTCGGGTCAAAAGGTCGAGCCGCCCGGTTGAGCTTTTGGCGTTGGCAACGGCTGTTACATCACGGGGTAGGGCCAGTGACTCCATCAGCGGCACCAGATAGACGCAGCCCTTTTCCAAAACCGCGCCGTCCGAGATATCGATACGGTGCATCTCAAACTCGGTCAGGCGGTCGGCCACGGATTGCCCTTCACCAGCCAGGAACGAGGCGCGGACGCGGTAAGCCGCTGTTCCCAAACGAAGATCAAGGCTAGCCGGTTGGATTTGCGTGGGCAAAATGTCCGGCGTGCCGGTGATCTCACCGCGAGCAATCATGCCTTCGATCTGCTGGTTCGGGCATACGCCTGTCATTCCGATCCCCTCTGATGCCAGAGCGGGATCTGGCCTGTCTGCCGTAAACGTCGGTGTGATTTGGTCGGGCTAGCAGGACTCGAACCTGCGACCTTCCGTCCCCCAGACGGACGCGCTACCAGGCTGCGCCATAGCCCGACGTTGGAGTGTTCATAAAGACTTTCCCGGCAGGGGCAAGAGGAAATCATCGCCTTTTGACTTATCCCACCGACCGGGTTTCGATTCGATTCAGAACCGCACGCAGGTCGCGGGCGACGGGTGCAATCCGGCGCAGCAGATCGTCGTCAAAATCGGTCCTGCTCCAGGCTTGTGTTGCAATCCCACCCAGCAACGGGGCTTCGTCCAGATGCCCGGGTTCAGGCGAGCCGCCAGCGCCCGCCGGACCCTCGGCATGTTTGGCCGCTTTCGGTTTCGCAGGCGTCGGCTCATCCAGGTTCAGATCAATCTGACGCGCGGTTTGTGGGGATGCAGGTTGGGCCGAGAAGGGAACGACCACTGCATCGTCCGTCGGCGGGTCAATCGCTTCGTCCAATGGCGGTGACAACGAGGCGACATAGGCCACCCCTTTTTCGCGCAGAATGCGTTGAACGCCTTTGATCGTTGTTCCGTCTTCGTGCAGCAGTCTTTTGATGCCGCCCAAAAGGCGCATGTCGGTCGGCCGATAGTACCGCCGACCGCCCGCGCGTTTGACGGGTTTGACCTGATTGAAGCGACTTTCCCAAAACCGCAGAACATGTGCCTGAACGCCAAGCCAATCCGCAACCTCACTGATTGTGCGAAAGGCGTCTGGGGATTTGCTCATAATCCTGCCGTCCTGATTTTATTTACGGTTCCCTGCAGCGACGCGATCCTTCATCAGGTGCGACGGGCGAAAGGTCAGAACGCGGCGGGGCTGAATAGGCACTTCCTCACCGGTTTTGGGATTGCGCCCGATCCGAGCGGTCTTGTCTCGAACACTGAATGTTCCGAAAGATGAAATCTTAACCTGTTCGCCACGCACCAATGCGTCAGACATATGGTTCAGCACGCTTTCAACCAGCTGCGCGCTTTCGTTGCGTGAAAGGCCAACCTCACGAAAGACGGCCTCGCTCAGATCCATTCGGGTCAGTGTTTTGTCGCCCATGCCAATTCCCCTGTTGCTGTCAAAGCATAGGGGCAGGGCAAATTCGCTGTCAATATCAATGAATTGCGCGTGGGTGTGTAAGCTGATTTGCGCTTGCTACCACCGCAGGAGGACTGACCCCCAAGCCAATCCACCGCCGATTGCTTCGGTCACCAACAGATCGCCCTTTTTGAACTGGCCCCGCTGTTTGGCAATGGACATGGCCAAGGGAATCGAAGCGGCCGAAGTGTTGCCATGGTCCTGAAGGGTTACGACCACATGATCCATAGGCACGCCCAGCTTCTTGGCCGTGCCCTGAATGATACGGATATTGGCCTGATGTGGTACAATCCAGTCTACATCTTCGTGCTTTAGCCCGACTTTTTGCAGGCAGGTTTCAGCAGTAGAAGTCAGACGCTCGACCGCTTGACGGAACAACTGATTGCCTTTCATTCGAAGAAACCCGGTGGTCTGGGTCGAAACGCCTCCATCGACATACAGCAAATCCTTGTACCGCCCGTCCGAGTTCAGGTCGGTTGCCAGGATACCGCGATCATCCGACGATCCTTCGCCTTCTTGCCGCTCCAGAATCAGTGCCCCTGCGCCATCGCCGAACAGCACGCAGGTGGACCGGTCGGTCCAATCCATGATTCGCGAAAACGTCTCGGCCCCGATCACCAGTACGCGCTTGGTCTGATCGGACAGGATCAGCGCGTTTGCGTTGGTAAGCGCGTAGACGAATCCGGCGCAGACGGCCTGAACGTCAAAGGCAAAACCCTTGGTCATACCCAGGCGCGACTGCACCATGGTCGCGGCGGAGGGGAACGTGAGGTCGGCAGTTGAGGTGGCCAGAATGATGGCGTCGATATCATCCGCCGTTAACCCTGCATCGGCCAATGCGGCCTGAGCGGCATTGGTGGCCATATCTGACGTGGTTTCACCTTCGGCGGCAAAATGGCGACGCTCAATCCCGGATCGGGTCTTGATCCACTCATCCGATGTGTCGAGCGTCTTTTCAAACTCTGCATTCGGAACGATGCGCTCCGGCAAATAATGTCCGACACCAACTACAACTGAACGGCCTGCCATTTTAGGGTACTGCCTTTTTTGTTATTCTCCCGCCGTCGGCGGTGCATGCGCGGCATCTTGTGCAAGCTCGGCTGTTGATGCAACCCGTGCGGCCAATTTTTCGGCGAAACCGGATTGCGCCAGCGTAAAGGCCAGTTTGACCGCCGCCGAAACACCCGTCGAATCCGCGCCGCCATGTGATTTGACGACGGTTCCGTTCAGGCCCAGGAAAACCCCGCCATTCACACGGCGCGGATCGATCCGCTTTTTCAGGCGGTTCAACGACGTGATCGCAAGGATCGACGCCAGCCGAGACAGAGGTGAATATTTGAACGCCTCGCGCAGCAGGTCGCCGATCAGGCTGGCGGTGCCTTCGCCGGTCTTAATTGCAACGTTGCCGGTAAACCCATCGGTTACAATGACATCTGCTTTGTCGCCGGGGATATCGCTGCCCTCGACAAAGCCCACAAAGTCAAAGCTTGCCTGATCTGCGAATTCGGAAATCAGCGTATGCGCTTCCTTGAGTTCGGCGCGCCCTTTGTGTTCTTCGGTGCCTACGTTCAACAATCCGATCCGGGGACGCTCTAAGGCCATGCCGTTGCGGGCATAGGATGCGCCCATCAGCGCGTATTGCAGCAGGTCTTTGGCATCGGCGCGCACATCTGCGCCAACATCCAGCATCACATTGAAGCCCTGCGGGTTGCGCGATGGCCACAGAATCGCAATAGCCGGGCGGTTCACACCCGGCAGCTTGCGCAGACGCATCATCGACAAAGCCATAAGCGCGCCGGTGTTACCGCAGGAAACGGCGCCATGAGCTTCGCCCGCGCGCACCGATTCCAGCGTCGACCACATCGAGGTCTGCTTGCCGTGGCGCACAACCTGGCTGGGCTTGTCCTCCATCGTGACCACGTCGGGGCAATCACGAAAAACGACGCGCCCGTTCAGGACACGCCGTTTGGCGACAAGTTTGCGCAACATCTCTTCAGGCCCGTGCAGGACAAACCCGATATCGGGGTTTTTGTCCGCCGATTTGGCAATGCCCGCCACAACAGCTGCGGGCCCCGAATCTCCGCCCATAGCGTCAACCGAGATGGTGATCCGTCCGGCTTGCGAGGGCTGTTCCGTCATGCCTTTGCCTGCGCTTCGAAACGCTTAGGCCGCGTCTTCGTCCAGGTCGATTTCGTCGGCCTGAGCAACGACTTCACGGTCGTCATAATGGCCGCAGGCCGCGCAGACGTGGTGCGGGCGCTTCAGCTCACCGCAGTTTGCGCATTCGTTCGGGTTTGCAGCAACCAGAGCGTCGTGCGCGCGGCGGTTGTTGCGGCGCGACTTGGAAACTTTGTTCTGTTGGACAGCCATGGTCTCAACCTTTGTCTATTAAAGGGGCTGCAGATTCGCTGCAGACCGGGTTACATTCTTCGTTTTCTCGTGGTTTGACGCGCGTTTAGGCCACGAGCCCCGCAATGTCCAACCCAAATTCCGATGAGCGCGCGAAAATACTGCGATTCTCGACATGTTCAAGCGATTTTTCTGAGGGCGTGCTATGACAGGAAATCCGCCCCCTGTCACTCGTCTTTTTTCAGCGCGTCGCGCAGGCCAGCCAGCCCAGCGAATGGCTTTGCGTCCTCATCCGTCATCGCCTGTTTGCCTGGTTCGGTATAGTCCGCCTGTTCCAGTTCCGCCCCATCCTTGCGCGGGTATTGGGGCAGGGCGAGCGACAAGGCCTCGACCATCACTACGAACGGGTCAATCTCGGCACCGAGCGGTTCGGATTCGTCGCCTTCCGGAATCTCGAATTCCTCTTCGTCAGGATCGGTCCAATCAGACAGATAGGCCCTTGTTACCGGCACATCGATGCGGGTCGTCACCGGTTCCAGCGTCACCACGCAAGGCTGAATCACCGTTGCGCCTAATTTACCCGTCAGCACCCAGTCTCGTTTACCCTGCGCCTGCACGTCTCCGACAAAGCTGAGCTTTCTCAGGCCGAGCAGCGCCAGATCGTCCTTAATCGCGTCCAACGCCTTTGCGTCCGGGCGCAGTTCGAACGGTGTTGGCGCGTTCTGTGGCAGGTCGGCCACCCGCAAGGCTGTCTGGTTGCTCATTCGTGACCCTTTCCTGTGTTGAACCGGGGCAGCGGTTTGATGTAAGCGGATAGGGCCCGTAAGGGTCCAAGGCAAGAGGGTGTGAATGTTGATGGTTGGGAACAGGTTGATTTCGGCATCCAGGCCGCTTGTTTTTGCGGTTTGTTTGGCGGTTGCCGCTGCGTGCTCACCGGTATTCAAAAACCACGGCTATATCCCTCCGGCCGAAGAGCTGGCCGAAATCAAGGTCGGCGTGGATACGCGCGACAGTGTGATCGAGACCGTCGGCGCGCCCAGCTCGGCCGGAGTTGTCAGAGATTCGGGCTTTTATTACGTTCGCTCGCGAATCCGCCATTACGGCCCCAGAAAGCCCGAGGTTGTAGAGCGTGAGCTGTTGGCGATCAGTTTCGATCAGCGCGGCGTCGTTCGCAACATTGAACGATTTGGGCTGGAAGACGGCATCGTGATCCCGCTGGAACGGCGGGTCACGGAATCGAGCGTGCAGGACAACAACTTCCTGCGGCAGCTGCTGGGCAATATCGGCAACTTCAACCCAGCCAATATCCCAGGCGCGACAAACTAATATTTGTTCCGGAACTTGTTTTGGTCACAGGACGTTCACACGTTTTGTGGTACTGAACCCGTAGTATGAACCGGGTCAGCCATCGCGGAGGATGCGACCATGGCAATTTTGCTTGGCAAGGGCCGATACCGTGCGAAACAGGCGCAGTCGCCCGCTGACGTAGCGGCGGCGCAAAGGCTGCGCACGCTGGCCTTTGGCACCAAGCAGATGGATCAGGACGAATACGACAAGGCCTGTGACCACATTCTAGTCGAGGATACGCGCGCCGAGGGGCAATTGGTCTGCTGTTTCCGCATGCTCACGATGGAGTGCGGGGCTGACATTGGGCGCAGTTATTCGGCGCAGTTCTACGATTTGTCCACACTCAACGATTTCGACGGGCGCATGGTCGAGATGGGCCGCTTTTGCATCCATCCGGACTGGAGTGATCCCGACATTCTGCGGGTCGCCTGGGGTGCGATGACCGGGTTTGTCGATCAGAATGACGTTCAGATGCTGTTCGGATGCTCTTCGTTTGCAGGAACTGAGACGGGAGAATACCTGGATGCGTTCGCCATGCTGAAGCACCGTCATCTGGGGCCGAAACGCTGGCTGCCTCGGGTCAAAGCGCCCGATGTGTTCCGATTTGCCGCCCGGCTGCGGCGGCGACCGGACGTGAAGAAAGCGATGCTGCGGATGCCGCCTTTGCTGCGCACATATCTGATGATGGGCGGTTGGGTCAGCGATCATGCGGTGGTGGATCGTCAGATGAACACGCTGCACGTCTTTACGGGGCTTGAGATTGGGGCGATTCCCCCAGCCCGCAAACGTGCGCTGCGGGCAGTCGCCGGGTAATCGCCGTTGACGCCCTGCGCCCGCCGGTTTAGCTGGCGGGCATGGCGAGAATTCCTTTGTTGCAGATGTCCGGCATTTCCCTGACTTTCGGGGGCGATCCGGTGTTTTCCGACCTTGATCTGGTGGTTCAGCCGGGCGACCGCGTTGCGCTGGTGGGGCGAAACGGGTCCGGCAAGTCGACCCTGATGAAAGTGATGGCGGGGCTTGTCGAGGCCGATCAGGGCGACATTGTCATCCCGCCTGGCAAATCCGTTGGGTACATGGAGCAGGACCCGGGGATGGAAGGTTTTGCAACTCTAGGCGACTATGCGTCCAGTGGCTTGGAGCCGGGGGAATTGTACAAGGTCGAACGTGCCGGAGAGGGGCTGAAGTTTGATCCCTCGCGCCCGGTTGAAACGGCCTCGGGCGGGGAAAGGCGGCGCGCGGCACTGGCCAAGCTGATGGCCGAAGCACCAGATTTGATGCTGCTGGACGAGCCGACCAACCATCTTGATATCGAGGCGATTGCGTGGCTCGAACGTGAGCTTGGTGCAACCCGAACGGCCTACGTCCTCATCTCGCACGACAGGGCCTTTTTGCGCGCCCTGACTCGCGCAACCCTGTGGATCGACCGTGGCGCTGTACGGCGGCAAGAACAGGGCTTTGACGCGTTCGAGGCATGGCGCGACAAAGTTTGGGATGAAGAGGACCAGCAGCGTCACAAGCTGAACCGGCTGATAAAATCCGAGGCCAAATGGGCGGTTGAAGGCATCAGCGCCCGCCGCAAACGCAATCAGGGCCGGGTCCGGGCCTTGCAAGCGCTGCGGGTCGAGAAGGCGGCGCAGATCAAACGGCAGGGCTCGGCCGCAATGACATTGGAGGCAGGGCCAAAATCCGGGCGCAAGGTGATTGAAGCAAAGGGCCTATCCAAGTCCTTTGGCGATCAACGGATCGTCCGCAACTTTGACCTTCTGGTTCAGCGCGGTGATCGGGTGGCGTTTGTCGGACCAAACGGGGTCGGCAAGACAACACTGCTAAAAATGTTGCTGGGTCAGGAGCAGCCGGATGAGGGTTCGGTCTCGCTTGGCACCAATCTCGAAATCGCGGTGTTCGACCAAACCCGCGCGCAGTTGGACCCCGAGATGACCCTTTGGGACAGCCTGACCGGTGACCCCGAGATGCGGGTTTCAGGTAAGGCCGATCAGGTGATGGTCGGCGGACAGCCGAAGCATGTTGTCGGGTATCTCAAGGAATTTCTGTTTGATGAGCGGCAAGCAAGAGCGGCCGTTAAGTCCTTGTCGGGTGGCGAAAAAGCCCGATTGTTGCTGGCTAAACTGATGGCGAAGTCATCCAACCTGCTGGTGCTGGACGAACCGACGAACGACCTGGATGTCGAGACGCTGGACCTGTTGCAGGAGCTGTTGGATGACTATGACGGCACGGTCCTATTGGTCAGCCACGACCGGGACTTTTTGGATCGCGTTGCCACCACGACTATCGCCATGGAGGGCATTGGCCGCGCGACCGTCTATGCTGGTGGCTGGTCCGACTACATCGCGCAACGTGGTGATGTGTTTGAGAAGAAGGTCGAAAAAACAAAGGTATCCAAGCCGAAGGTAAAGCAAGAGGCGCAGCCGAAATCCGGGCTCTCGTTCTCAGAGAAACACCGGCTGGAGAAACTGCCATCCGAAATCGCGCGCCTTGAAGCAGAGATTGGGAAGCTTGAGGAACTGATGTCCGATCCGGAGCTATTCACGCGCGAGCCGGTGAAATTTCAGAAAGCCACCGAGGCTTTGGTAGAGCGGCAAGAAAAGCTCTCGGCTGCGGAAGAAGAATGGCTGACGTTGGAAGAAAAGGCTGAGGGCGCCTAGTTAGCCGTTTCCGATAGGCTTCGCCGGATTCCCGACCACGGTTTCCCCGGCAGAAACATCCTTGGTCACGACACTTCCCGCACCAATGATGGCGTCATCTCGGACAGTGACACCGGGCATGATGATCGCGCCGCCGCCAACCCAGACGTTCCGGCCAATGATCACAGGCAGAGCGATTTCCAACCCCTGCGCCCGTTCAGCGGGGTCTTTTGCATGCTGGGCGCAGTAGATCTGAACGTTCGGGCCAAACATCGTATCGTCTCCGACGTATACTGGTGCGGTGTCCAGTACCACGCAGCCTGCGTTGAAAAAGACGCGATGGCCGAGGTGGATATTGATGCCATAGGCGCAGTGAAATGGGGCCTCGAGGAAACAATCGTCACCGGTTGAACCGAAAAGGGTTTCAAGTTCCGGGGCCAGCGCCCCTCGGGCATCCGGATGACAGGTGTTGTGCGCATGAACAGCCCGGCGCGCCGTGGTGCGCAGGGCCTCAAGCTCATCATCCAGACAGCAATACCACTGCCCGGCTTCCATCTTGTCCCGTTCCGTCATGCAAGATGCTTAACGCATCCGCAGCGCACCGTCGATGCGAATGACCTCTCCGTTCAGGTAACCCATTTCGACGATGAACCCGGCCAGCCGTCCATATTCGCGCGGATCCCCCAGGCGGGTCGGGTTAGGCACGTCGGCGGCGAGTTGCTGCTGCACCTCTTCGGGCAACCCAGCCAACATCGGGGTCATGAAAATGCCCGGCGCGATGGTCATGACGCGAATACCGGTCGAGGCCAGATCGCGGGCCATTGGCAGGGTCATTCCAACCACGCCGCCCTTTGAGGCCGCATAAGCGGATTGACCCTTTTGCCCGTCAAACGCGGCGATCGAGGCCGTGTTGATGATCACACCGCGCGCGCCGTCGGTTTCAGGCTCATTGCGCGCCATCTCGGCAGCCGCAAGGCGCGAGACGTTGAAGGTGCCGACCAGATTGATGTCAATCGTGCGCTGGAATGCGTCCAGAGGGTGGGGGCCTTCCTTGCCGACCGTTTTGATGCCGTAAGCAATGCCCGCGCAGTTCACGGTTGCAGTAATCTTGCCCATTTTTTCCATGGCCAGTGTGATGGCGGCGGCGACCGAGTCCTCGTCCGTTACATCGGTTTGCGCAAAGTGACCGCCGATTTCGGCGGCGACCTGCGGTCCGCGTTCGGCGTCCCGGTCCAAAATGGTGACCTGCGCGCCTTGATCCGCGAAGTATCGCGCGGTCGCTTCACCCAGGCCCGACGCGCCGCCGGTGATGACTGCGGCTGTGGTGGAGAGTTTCATTGTTGGCGCCTCCGGCAATATGAACACTTGTTCATTTAATCTGATCGCCGCTTGCCTGTCTAGCCCGTCAAAGAGTCAATCCAAACGGCTGCGCTGCTGCATCGGCGTAATCCCATATGTGGCGCGGTACACTCGCGAGAAATGCCCGGCGCTTTCAAAGCCGCAGGCAAATGCGACTTCGGTGACGGAAGATTCTGTTTGCAATAGCAGGTTGCGCGCCCGCTCCAGCCGGAGTTCCATGAAGTATTTTTTGGGCGACGTGTTCAGGAACTTACCGAACAACCGTTCCAATTGGCGGGTGGAGATGCCGATCTCTTCTGCGATGAGCGAGGGCGATATCGGGCTTTGGATATTGTCGGTCATCATGTGGATGGCCTTGGCCAAATGCGCGTTCCGCATGCCGTTTCTGGATTGCAACGAGACGCGCTGATCAGCCGTGGCATTGCGCACCGCGTTGTAGACCATCTGATCGGCGACAGCGACTGAAAGGTCATGACCATGATCCCGCTCAATCAAATGCAGCATCAGATCCGCGGTTGCCGTACCGCCCGAGGCCGTCATGTGCTTTTCGTCGGCCACGAAGACGCTGCGGACGAGATTTGTTTCGGGGAAGGCCTCCATGAACGCGTCGTGATATTCCCAATGGATCGCGGCTTGCATTTCGTCCAGAAACCCGGCTTGAGCAAGAACCCACGCCCCGGAACACAGCGCCCCGATCAACGTTCCACGCGCCCGTTCGCGGCGCAATGCGGCCAGCAAAGGGCGCGAGACATGATTGCGCATGTGGATACCGGACAAAACAAACAAATGATCGCATTTTGGCAATGCGTCGAGGCCGCCGTGGACAAGGGTCACCGATCCATTCGAACACACGGCCTGTGCGCCGTCTTCCGAGGCAAATGACCAGCGGTACAGATCTTCACCGCTGACCAGATTGGCAATACGCAGCGGCTCGACCGCGCAGGAAAACGCCAGGTGAGAGAACTCCTCGACCAGAATGAAGGAAAAGTGCTGGGTCTGGCTCATACTGCTGGTCCGTGCATTGGGGCAAATCCCCCGGATCGATAGACTAGCGTATGCTGCACGAAAACTAATTGTATACAAGATGTATTTTTATCGTGTAGCAAGGCGTAACCACAGATTCGTGAGGGCAGAAATGAGGGATGGGGGTGGAACTCCGAAAGAGGAACTGGCCGAACATCTGAAGATGTCGGTTCTGACCTTGCACCTGAGACCAGGTGAGGACCTGGACGAGGCGCAGTTGTCCGAGGCTTTCGGGCTGTCGCGCACCCCCTTACGTGAGGTGTTTCGCCAACTTGCGGGCGAGGGGTATCTGGACCTGCGTACCCATCGCGGGGCACGCGTCTCTGAGATGTCGCACACGACGCTGCGCGATTTCTTCTTGGTTGCGCCGATGGTCTATGGCGCGGTTCTGCGTCTGGCGGCCGCAAATGCAACGTCGGGGCAGGTCGATCAACTGAAGGAAGCACAACGAGCCTTTTGCGAGGCATTGCGTACAGGGTCCGCCGAGGACCGAACACTGGCCAACACCCGTTTTCATGCGGTGACTGGTGAGATGGCGGGGAACGTCTATTTGTCGCCGTCTTTCAATCGGTTGCTGATCGATCACGCGCGGATCGGGATGACGTTCTATCGCCCAAAAACCGCAGAGATGACCGAGAACCTGTCCGAAGCCAGCCGCCAGCACGACGCCATCATCGCCGCCATCGAGGCGGGCGATGAGGCGGCTGCTGCGCAGCTTGCCGACGACCACTGGACCTTGTCTCGGGACCAGATCGAACTTTTTGTGATGCCGCCGTCCTTGGACCTGCCTTTGGGGCAAGCACCGGGCACGAAATCCACATGAGGACCCAATGAACCCGATTTTCAGATTTGAGGGGATCTATACCCCGGTCATCACGCCTTACAGCGCCGATGGCAGTGTGAATTGGGACGCACTGGCAAAGGTGATCGCATACCTGATCGAGAATGGGGTGCACGGGCTGATTTCCGGTGGTTCGACCGGTGAGAACTATGCGCAGACCGTTGAGGAACGTCTCGCACTGGCGCGCTTTACGCACGAGCAACTGAAAGGCCGTTTGCCCTTGGTCGTGGGGACGGGCGCGATGCTGACGGTGGATTCGATTGCGCTGGCCACAGGCGCGCGCAAGATCGGCGCGGATGCAATCTTGCTGGCCAGTCCGCCTTATGCGGTGCCGACTGACCGCGAGAATGCGTTGAATGCGTTGGCGATCGACAAGGCCGCTGATCTGCCGGTGATGTTGTACAACTATCCGCACCGCACCGGAACGATGATGGGAGAGGAGTTCCTTGACCGTGTCGGTCGCAGCCGGAATTTCTGCGGCATCAAGGAAAGCTCGGGCGATATCAATCGGGTGCATCTTCTGGCGCGGGATTACCCGCACATTCAAATGGGCTGCGGCATGGATGACCAAGCGCTGGAGTTTTTCGCGTGGGGCGCGCCGTTTTGGGTCTGCGGCGGATCGAACTTTCTGCCTGCTGAGCATGTAGCCCTGTATCAGGCCTGCGTGGTCGAAGGGGATTTTGCCAAGGGCCGCCGGATCATGTCGGCCATGATGCCATTGATGCGGGTGCTGGAACAGGGCGGCAAGTTCATCCAGACGATCAAGCATGGGGTAAACATGAACGGGATTGATGCAGGGGGGATGCGGCCACCGTTGAAAGGTCTCAATAAAGATGACAAGCGCGCGCTGGAACAGGTGACGCGGGTGCTGAAAAAGACAATCGCTGACATCGTGGCGGAAGGGTAAGGCAATGGAACTGCTGACACAGGACGAATACACATCCATCGCCGCAGGGCTGGACCTGCCTACTGGGGCCTTCATCGACGGCGGCTATCGCCCTGCGATCTCGGGTCGGACGTTCGAAACGGTAAACCCTGCAACTGGTGAGAAACTGGCAGATATCGCCGCCTGCGGCGCGGCGGATGTGGACTTTGCTGTCGAAAAGGCGCGCGAGGCATTTGATGACGGCCGGTGGTCGAAGCTTCACCCATCCGAGCGCAAGGACGTGCTGATCCGACTGTGCAAGCTGATGACGCGCAACGCCCACGAGTTGGCGGTGATCGAGAGCATCGACAGCGGCAAAACCATCTATGACTGCGAAACGGTGGACGTGCCTGAGACGATCCATTGCCTCAAATGGCACGCCGAGGCGATTGACAAGATTTATGATCAGGTCTCGCCTGCCAGCGACGATCACATCGCCATGGTGGTGCGTGAGCCGATTGGTGTGGTGGGTCTGGTGTTGCCTTGGAACTTCCCCTTGCTGATGCTGGCCTGGAAGATCGGGCCTGCCTTGGCGGCGGGTTGTTCGGTGGTGGTGAAACCGGCAGAGGAAACCACGCTGACAGCGCTGCGGCTGGCCGAACTGGCAATGGAGGCCGGTGTGCCGCGCGGTGTCCTGAATATTGTTCCGGGCGGCGGGGCCGAAGTGGGTGAACCCATTGGTCGGCATATGGATATCGACATGGTGTCCTTCACCGGCTCGACCGCCACGGGCAAGCGTTTCCTGTCCTATTCGGCGGAAAGCAACGCCAAAGAAGTGGTGCTTGAGATGGGCGGCAAGAACCCCGCCATCGTGATGGACGATGCCGAAAACCTCGACCGTGTGGCCGCACATATCGTCAATGGTGCCTTCTGGAACATGGGTGAGAATTGCTCGGCCACATCCCGGCTGATCGTGCACAAGGACGTGAAAGCGGACCTGCTGGAACGCATTGCTCATCACGCCAAGCAGTGGAATGTCGGTGATCCTCTGGACCCCGAAACCCGCTTGGGTGCATTGGTCAGCGACGGGCATTTCAACAAAGTTTGCGGGTATCTGGAACAGGCGGAGAACGTCGTGTTTGGCGGCAACGCCAAGAACGGGTTTGTCGAGGCCACGGTTGTCGAAGTCCCCAGCAACGATGCGACGCTGGCGCGGGAAGAGATCTTTGGGCCCGTCCTTTCGGTGATCGAAGTCACGGGGTTCGATGAGGCGATAAAAATCGCCAATGACACTGATTATGGCCTCTGTGCTTCGATCTTCACTGCCAACGCGAAACGAGCCATTCGCGGTGCTCGGGCGATCCGCGCAGGTACTGTGACGGTTAATAGCTTTGGCGAAGGCGACATCACCACGCCGTTCGGCGGCTACAAGCAATCGGGCTTTGGCGGACGGGACAATTCCATGCACGCACATGATCAGTACACCCAGCTCAAGACGATCTGGATTGATTTGGCCGATGACTCGGACGAGGCCGTGGATTGAGCACCTACGCGGCGAGGTCCCTGCCGGTCCATCGTGGACCTGCTGCGTGGAGCGCTATTCTGGGCGCTCAGCCCCCGGCACAAGAATTGGACGATAACGTCACCGCCGACTTTACAATCGTTGGTGCCGGATTCGCCGGATTGTCCGCGGCCAGGCGCTTGGTCCAATTGCAACCCGGAGCCAAAATTATTGTTCTGGATGCCGGGCGAGTAGCGGAAGGTGCCGCCGGACGAAACTCAGGCTTTATGATCGACCTCCCTCATGATCTCGCATCGGACGATTATGCGGGTGGGGGCGATGACCGGGCAATGATCGCTCTGAATCGGCAGGCCATTGCATTCGCGCATGAGGCGGTGGAGCAATACCAAATCGATCCGAACTATTTCGATCAAACGGGCAAGGTGAACGGCGCGGCCAGCGCAACGGGGCAAGCGCACAACGAAAGCTATGCGCAGCACCTAAGCAGCCTGGGCGAACCCAGCGAAGTGCTCGACCCGCAGCAGATGCGCGAGCTGACCGGTTCGGGCCACTATCAATCAGGCCTCTACACACCAGGAACGGTCATGTTGCAACCGGCAGGGTATGTGCGCGGGCTGGCGGCAGGGCTTGTCGGCGAAGGCGTGGCGTTGTTCGAGAACTCTGCCGTGACCGGGTTTTCGAAACAAAGCGGCACTTGGCGAGTGGCGACCGAACGCGGCTCTGTCGATACCGGAGCGGTAATCCTGACGGTCAACGGGCATCTTGAAAGTTTCGGGATTGAGACCGATCGCCTTATGCAATTGTTCTTGTTTGCCGCCATGACACCGGAATTGGATGCTGATCAGCTGAAACGCTTAGCCGGGCAGTCGCGTTGGGGCGTTACGCCGTCTGATCCGATGGGCACCACGATGCGCCGGATTGATACCGGGCAGGGCGGCAATCGGATCATTACTCGCACTTGCGCGGCATTGCGACCGGGAATGGTGGCCAAGTCTCGCGATTTGGCGCGGGCGTCTGGGGTGATGCAGCGCAAGTTCGACCGGCGTTTTCCGCAATTGGCGGGCTTGGAAATGGAATACCGTTGGGCTGGCCATTTGTGCCTGAGCCTCAATGGTGTTGCGGTCGCGCGCGAGATTGAATCGGGTGTCTATTCGGGGTGCGTTCAGAACGGGTTGGGGACAGCGCGCGGGACACTGACGGGAATTGCGGCGGCAGAACGGGCGTGTGGGCATAGTTCCGAAATCACCCGCCACTTTGACGGTGAAAACGCTCCGAAACGCTTGCCGCCGCAGCCCTTCCGCGAGATCGGTGCAAATGCGGTCCTGCGTTGGAAGGAATGGCGCGCCCGAGAAGAGTGAGCGGCCGCGCCGTTCCTCAATAGCTCTGGTTCAACTCATCCGCAGCTGGGATTTCCCGCTCGCGACGGGCGATATAGTCCAGCAGCGCTTCGTTCTTGGCTTCATCCAGTTTCGGTTCCTGATACTCGGCCAGCAGCGTGCGCGCGCGGTTCAGGGCCCGTTCAGTGATCTCAACCTCGCCTTCAGCCACCCATTGCTCGATCGAGTTGTTGTCAAACATCTCTGGCATGAAGAAGGCGCGTTGGAAGTTGTCCTGCGTGTGCGGATGGCCAAGGTAGTGACCACCGGGGCCGATATCCGGAACGGCCGCGACCGCCTGATCGAAGTCATCCCACTTGGGACCTTCGGCCATGCGATAGGCCATCGCGCATTGTTCGGCATCAACGATGAACTTGGCGACTGAACAGTGCATCCCGGCCTCATTCCACCCCGCCGAATGCCAGATATAGTTGGCACCGGCATGGATCACCGCCTGCAAGGTCGTTGCGGATTCGTACCCGGCCTGAGCGTCAAAGGTCTTGGCTCCGCCCAAGGTGTTCGAGGTGCGCCACGGCACGTCGTAGTGCCGCGCCATCTGACCGATCATGAAGTTCATCAGGCTGATCTCGGGCGTACCAGCCATCGGTGCGCCGGATTTCATCGAAACAGTCGACAGGTAGTGGCCGTAGATCGCTGGTGCGCCTTTGCGAATGACCTGCGTATAGGCCAACGCGCTCAGGGCCTCGGCGTTCAGCTGAGCCACCGTGGCTGGAACCGAAGCGGGCGTGTTCGCTCCGCCCAGCACGAAGGGCGAGCACAACACCGGTTGGTTGCGCCGACAGAAAGCCCGCATCGCCCCAAGCATGGTTTCGTCCCAAACCAGCGGCGAATTACCGTTGCAGTTTCCGGTGGTTACAGGGTGGTCCTCAAGGTAATCGTCGCCGAACAGGATTGCACACATGTCCAAGACATCTTCGGCGTTCTTGGGCGAAGTGGTCATACCCATGAACGTCTTGTCCGAATACTTCATCGACGAATAGGTGATCCGCAAATGGCGCTGGCTAATGGGGTGGTCATAAGGTTCCACGATATGGTGGGCCGAGGAATGCAGGGCGGGCATCATATGGCTGAGCTTGTGGAACATCGCCAGATCATCCAGCGTCGGGTTGCGGCGCACATCGTCCAGATCTCGCAGGAAAGGCGCGCCGGTCATCGGCACAAAGATCGAATGCCGCCCGCCGAGGCGCACGTTCTTTTTCGGATCGCGCGCGTGGTAGGTAAAGTCGCTGGGAATGGTTGAAATCAGCTCTCGCACCAACCCGCGATCCAGATAGACCAATTCACCGATGACCTTTGCACCCACCTTCTTCCAGTCATCCAGCGCGATGGGGTCGCGGAACTGAACGCCCACATTCTCGAGGATGTCCATCGAGGCCGCATCAATGCGCTCAACTTGTGCGCCGTCCATAACTTCGCACAAGGGAATGCCTCGGGTCAGGCCCGGCAACATGTCGAAATTCGGGGCGGTGCGCAGGGCGCGGCGGGCATGGCGTCCCCCGGCGCGGGTCGCGGTTGCGGTTCTTGGCATTGTCGGCCTCCTTCCCCGTAAGTCTGGCCGAGGAGCGGGCACTGGCACATGCAGGAATGCGAAATACTGGCGCGAAATGCGACGCGATGGGGCGTGGGAAACGGCTCTCGTTTGGGTCGCTGTTTCGTGAATGAACAACCTGACGGATCGCGGTGTTTGACTGTCAGGAGGTACCGATATGGTTATGTTAACGAATGTGAAGCGCGGGCTGGGTGCGCTGGTGACGGCTCCTTTGTTGGGGGTGATGATGACGGGTGGCGCTGCAGCCGCTCCGGAAACATGTGATCGGCGCACGGCGCGGGATCTGATGAGAGCCGGAGATTATGCAGGCTTGTGTGATTGTACTCAGGTGACCCCGAGCTTTTTGCAAAGGCTGCAACGTGGGTCGAATTTTGAGGCCGTTCTGGGTGTGACTGGTGAGCAGTGCCCTGGCCTTGCGGCTCTGCTTTCGGATTTTGCGACCGCGAGCGGTGCGCCTGTGGCGGCGTTCCGCGGCGAAGACCGTAGTTCTGATGGCAACGAAACCGGTGGTGATGCACCCGGGGGGGCGCCCGCAGGACAGCAAGCTGGCGCGCCTGGAGGTGAACCCGATGGTGGACCAGACGGCGGTGAACCCGATGGTGGACCTGATGGTGGACCAGAAGGCGGCGATCCAGGTGGTGAGCCCGGTGGGGACACTGGCGGCAAACCCGGTGGAAATGCCGATGAAGCGGCAGAAGGCGCAGACCGAGCCGCAGAAGCCCGTGCCAGAGCGGACGCAGCAAGGGAAAAAGCCAATGCCAAAGTTGCCGAGGCCCGTGCCCGAGCCGAAGCTGCGCGGTCAGGATCAGGGTCCAATTCCAAAGGCAAAAAGAACTGAGGCCAAAGTCGGTTGTTAAGGCATTACTGGAACGAGTTTGACATGACCCTTGGGTCGGTCAAATCGTCCAGACGATCTGACCGCCGAGCGATAATTCTCAGAAACGAGAACGGCCACCTACACGAAGGTGGCCGTTTTCTTTATGGTTCTGTTGCGGGATTACCCCAGTTGCACCAGCGCATGCCGTTTTTTGCCTGCGCTCAGTTTGATCGGCGAAGACAGCGCACCCGCGTCGACCATAAGCCCGGCATCGGTCAATGGGGCGTCGTCCAACTTGGCCCCGTTTTCGGCGATCAGGCGCTTGGCCTCTTTGCCGGATTTGGCGAGGCCGGTTTTGACAATCAGCTGAACGATGGAAATCGGCAACTCATCTGCCGTCAGTGTCAAGGTGGGTAGGTCGCCACCAATGCCACCTTTTTCGAACACTTCCCGCGCGGTGGCTTCCGCAGTCGCGGCGGCTTCGGCCCCATGCAGCAGGGTTGTGACCTCGTTTGCCAATAGGATTTTGGCCTCATTGATCTCGGACCCCGCCAATGCAGCCAAACGGTCGCATTCGTCGACCGGAAGCTCGGTGAAGATTTTCAGGAACCGTCCAACGTCTGCATCGGTTGTGTTGCGCCAGAACTGCCAGAACTCATAGGGCGAAAGCATGTCGCCGTTCAGCCAAACTGCGCCACCCTGTGATTTGCCCATTTTGCGACCATCGCTGGTGGTCAGCAGCGGCGTGGTCAGGCCGTAAATTTCATGGTCCAGCACGCGACGAGTCAAGTCGATCCCGTTGACGATGTTGCCCCACTGGTCCGAGCCTCCCATCTGCAGTACGCAGTCGTAACGCCGGTTCAGCTCAAGGAAGTCATAGGCCTGCAGGATCATGTAGTTGAATTCGAGAAAGCTCAGCGATTGCTCGCGATCCAGCCGGGATTTCACGGATTCAAACGACAGCATTCGGTTGACCGAAAAATGCCGACCAATGTCGCGCAGGAAATCGAGGTAATTCAGGCTGTCGAGCCACTCGGCATTGTTCAGCATGAGCGCGCCGGTCTGGCTGTCGTCATAGGACAGGTATTTGGCGAAGACCTTCTGCATCCCGGCGATATTGGCGTCGATCTGTTCGGGGCCCAGCAGGGGGCGTTCATCCGACCGGAACGAGGGGTCGCCCACCTTGGTCGTGCCGCCGCCCATCAGGGTGATGGGTTTGTGCCCAGTCTTCTGAAGCCAACGCAGCACCATGATATTCATCAGGTGGCCCACATGCAGTGACTGCGCCGTCGCGTCATAACCGATATAAGCCGTCTGCACCCCACTGATCAGCGCCTCATCAAGGCCCTGATAATCGGTGCAGTCGGCAAGAAAGCCGCGCTCGATCATCGTGGCGATGAAATCCGATTTGGGGTGGTAGGTCATGTCGTGCCCTTTGGGTTTATGTTGCGGGGCACTGTATAGGGGGCGGTTTCACCGAGGAAAAGACGCCATTTTCGTCTGCGGGCGTTTCTGAGTGTCAGCCGGAGTTGCTGCGCGTTGATTCCGGGGTGCCGGGCAGTCGGAATGCGACAAACATCGCAGCAATATTCAAAGCCGCAAGGATGAATATCGGGGTAACAGGATCGTGCAGATGCGCCAATGCTCCCAAAGCTGCAGCAAAGGCGATCCCCACCACCCCGGCGGTTACGTCACCAAGGGCTACAAGGTAGGGGCGTTCCTTTTCCTTGGTCATTTCGATGGCATAAAGATAGCGGCCATAAATCACGCCATTGCCGCCCAAGGACAATAGAAGGATCACAAAGGCATAGAGCCAAACGTTTTGGGCCAGGCCCATCAGCGTAAAGCTCAGTGCAAAGACCGCTGAGGCCGCCGAAATCAGGCAGCCCAACCACATCACGGGTTTGACGGATATCCGACCGCTCAGCCATCCCCATATCAACGAACCAAGCACCATTCCTGCGCTCGCGGCGATCACGAAATAGCTGAGCGAGTGCTTTGTTCCCACGTGGTATGTGGCCGCGTGAATCGTATAGAACGGCATGGCGAGTTCGACCGAGATAAAGACCAGTCGGGCAAACAGAAACTTGCGATACCACGTGTAGGCCATGCCGGTGCGAAAACCCGTTTTCAGCTCGGCCAGCGGCTTTGGTTTTTTGACAGGCTTGGGTGGGGCAGACAATTCATCTTCGAGAATTCGCACTCCGGCGAAACTGATCCCTGCGGCGAACATGGCCACAACGCCGCACCACATGACCACGATATGCCGCTGCATCGGCTGGTCCGAAGCTAACAGGTCGCGTGTCACCCAAACAACTGCGATGGCCAGCATGCCCGAGATGGTGGCCTGCGCAAATACCATCCGGTTGCGTTTGGAATCCGGCACTGACGCGCCGTAGATCTGACTGGTTCCAAGGCTGGTTATGCCCTGGCAGAGGCCCATCACGATGGCCGTTGTCAGAAACAGCAACACCACAAGAAGTTGCGGTAGTTCTGTGGCGAACAGCGCAACCACGGCCAGAATGGCAGCGGTCAGGATATTGGGAATATAGACGGCCAGTTTGGCGCGGGTCGCGCGATTGACAAAGGGTGAGACAAATATTTCGGCGATCAGCCGCGCCGCTGTCACGAAGGGCAACAATAATCCGGCAATAAACGTGGGGGCACCCAATGCGAGATACAAAAAGGGCAGCACTAAGCGGGGATTGACAAGTTGGCCTCCGATCGTCGCCAGAGCACCGGACCAAAAAATAAGCTGATAGTTGCGCGCATCGGTCGGTTCTTGGGTTTTCTCGAGCGCCTGTTTCTTGTTGTCAGCGGTCATGCACACAAACGCCTTTTTGATTTCCATTGTCCGGATCGGGGGCTTCGGACGGTCCTGTCTGCACCAGATGTTTGCG
This sequence comes from Ruegeria sp. AM2, assembly GCF_056540685.1. NCBI lineage: Bacteria > Pseudomonadati > Pseudomonadota > Alphaproteobacteria > Rhodobacterales > Roseobacteraceae > Ruegeria > Ruegeria sp. AM2. The sequence goes on from NZ_JBQFXE010000002.1 coordinate 470,334, forward strand.
CAGATATCGTTTCACCGCAACGGTTCAGCGACCGCTGTTGGCCCATTTATTGGCCGGTGTGGCGGCGCGATACACGTGACTGTTTGATGAGGCTTGCTTTGCGGCGGCGATTGCGGGCAGGGTGTTCGCGTTGCACCACAGGGTTGAATCGCGGGCTGAGGTCACAGCCGCTTGGGGTGCGTCGAGCAGGGGATACAGGCGTGAAACGCACCTTGAAAAACGCAAAAGCTGTACGGGCTTTGGGGACCATGTCCGGAACATCTCTGGATGGTGTGGACGCGGCTGTGGTCGAGACGGACGGTCGCGCAATATTTGGGTTTGGAAAGACGCGCTATCGCGCGTATTCCGCAGCCGAACGCGTCACGCTGCGCAGCGCATTGGGACACTGGCGGGGAGATCAGGTCGAACAGGCAGCAGAGTTGGTGACACTTGCCCATGCCGAAGTTCTGTCGAGCTTTGAAGATGTTGATCTGATCGGGTTTCACGGTCAGACGCTTGCGCATGATCCGAGGGGTCAGGGGACCTTGCAAGTTGGCGACGGGCTTGGGCTTTCGCAGGCGTTGGGCCTGCCGGTGGTCTGGGATTTTCGCAGTGACGACGTCGCACTGGGTGGCGAGGGTGCGCCGCTTGCGCCATTCTTTCATTTTGCTTGCGCCAAGTGGATTGGGGCCGCAGAGCCGCTTTGCTTTCTGAACCTTGGGGGCGTCGGGAACCTGACATACGTCGATCCCAGCTTTGATGGGCCAGAGGTTGAGGGGGCCGTTCTGGCCTTTGATACTGGTCCGGCAAATGCACCCGTTGACGATTTGATGCAGGCGCGACTTGGGCTGCCAATGGACAAAGATGGTGCTCTGGCCCGTGAAGGTACGGTGGAAACCGGCGCGTTGGAGCTGTTTCTGGCTGAGCCCTTTTTTGCTCGGATGCCCCCGAAGTCTTTGGATCGCAATGATTTTGCGGAAATGATCGGGCTGGTCAAAGAACTGAGCGACCCGGATGCGGTCGCGACACTGACTGCAATGTGCGCAGCTGGCGTTTTGCAGGGCATGGAGCATTGTCCCAAGCAACCCGCGCGCGTGCTGGTCACCGGCGGTGGGCGTCGCAACCCGGTGCTTATGGAGATGCTACGTGTCTCGCTGGATTGCCCGGTGGAACCGGTTGAGGCCGTCGGTCTGGATGGGGACATGCTCGAAGCGCAGGCCTTTGCCTATCTCGCCGTGCGGGTCGCGCGGGGTATGCCGACGTCCTGTCCCGGCACAACCGGTGTTCGGGCTCTGGTGGGTGGCGGAATTGTTTCAACCCCGACGCGTGGTGCTGTGGCCAGCGGGTAGGGGGCTCTGCCCCCGTCGCCATGGGCGACTCCCCCGGGATATTTTTGGCCAGATGAAGGGCGGATCCTAGGAATTGAGGCTTTGGGCGTACTCGACGGAGAACTCGGAATAGCCTTGGGATGTGGATTTCAGATGCGCGCGGGTCCAGTGGTGAAGCGTTGGAAGCTGGTGAAACGGTACGTTCGGGAAGGCGTGGTGTTCCGCGTGGTAGGGCATATTCCAGGCCAGAAATCGGATCATACGATTGGTGAAGGTTGTGCGGGAATTCTCAAGCATGTTGGCAACGGGCGGGCATAGCCCATGTTCTGCCAAAAGGTAGAGGCGTAAGGATGGTTGTCCGAGGATGACGGGTAGCAGCCAGGCCCAAAACAGCACTGGTGAGAAGAACAGGCTTGCTGCGCAGACAGTGTAAAGCGCGAGTAGGGCCAGCGCCTCGAGTTGCATGCTGCGGTGCTGGCGCGGAGGAAGGTAGGGGGCTTCGAAGTTGCCGCATGCGTTTTTGACCAGAACCGCTGCCATCCCGGACCAGTAAGGCCAACCGCTGAGGTAGATCAGGAGGCTTACCCAATTGTCCGGTCTGGGCTTGCCGCCCAACTCGGGGTCATTGTCTGGGTGGTTGGTCCATTTGTGATGAGCCATGTGGAAGTAGCGAAACCACGTAAAGGGAAGCGCGATTGGTATGGATACAAGATGCCCTACGATGTCGTTCAACCAACCGCTGCGAAACGGCGTTTTGTGGGTGCATTCGTGGCTGAGGGTGAACAGAAAGACCAACAGGACCCCTTGGGGTAATATCAGCGCAGGCCAGAGCGGGATTTGCAGAACGATGCAGGTCGTGCAGATGCCGAGGCCGAGAAGGTAGTAAGACAAGTTCCGCAGACCTGCGCGATCCGACCGTCGCTGCAATCGGTCTTTCACGTCCGGAGGGAGAGAGGAGACAAGCGCGCGGTGGTCCATATTACCTCTGCGGAATGTCAAAACCGGGCTGTGCAAGTTCAAAGCCCGCGAATTCGAATCCCGGTGAGACAGTGCAACTGACCAGTGTGTAGTCGCCCGTTGATTTGGCGGCTTGCCAGTGACCCTTGGGCACTATGTGTTGCGGTGCGCCTTTGGTCAGATCAGGGGTCAGGAGATAATCGCTTGCCGGGCCCTCGTCATGTGCGCTGATCGACAAAACAAGGGGTGCTCCGGCGTGATAGAGCCAAATCTCGGTCGCGTCGACGCGATGCCAATGACTGCGCTCATCGGCTTGCAGCAGGAAGTAGATGCAGGTGCCCGTGGCGCGGCCTGCGTTATCGGCGCGCCAGGTTTCGCGGAACCAGCCGCCTTCGGGGTGGCGTTGCAGGCCCAGATGGTCGATGATTTCTTGTGCGGTCATTTTGCCCTCATGTCTCGGGGTCAATTATGCATGCGCTCGTATGATCCGCTATGGTATTCGTGCACGGGCACCATATGTTTGCCACATGACCCTGACGATCCCTTTTGACAACAGCTATGCCCGCCTTCCCAACAGCTTTTATGCGCGGCAGGCGCCTGTGCCTGTGCGGTCGCCGCAGCTGATTGCATTCAACACCGATCTCGCGCGTGTATTGCGCGTGACCCCGGGCGACGTGCGCGAGATGGCGGATGCGTTTGCCGGAAACGCTTTGCCCAAAGGGGCCGAGCCAATTGCACAGCTCTATTCAGGGCATCAGTTCGGCACGTATAACCCTCAACTGGGTGACGGCCGCGCGGTCCTGTTGGGTGAGACAGTCGGCATGGATGGCGTTCGCCGCGATATCCAATTGAAAGGGTCAGGGCCAACTCCGTTTTCGCGGCAGGGTGACGGGCGGGCTTGGTTGGGGCCGGTTCTGCGCGAATACGTTGTGTCCGAGGCGATGCATGCGCTGGGCATCCCGACCACACGCGCATTGGCGGCAGTCGAAACCGGTGAAGTCGTTTTGCGCGAAGGCCCGATGCCGGGGGCGGTCTTGACACGCGTCGCGCAAAGCCATCTGCGTGTCGGCACGTTTCAGGTGTTTGCCGCGCGCGGACAATTGGACAGCCTGCGCCGTCTGACGGAGTATGCCATTCAGCGCCACTACCCCGAAGCGGTTGGACCGATGGGCCTGTTGCGCGCGGTTGTTGAGGCGCAATCCAAGCTGATTGCGGCCTGGATGGGCGTTGGCTTTATCCACGGTGTGATGAACACCGACAATTGCTCTATCGCGGGTGAAACGATCGATTATGGACCTTGCGCGTTTATGGACAGCTATCACCCGAATACAGTGTACAGCTCGATTGATCGCATGGGGCGTTATGCCTATGCCAACCAGCCTGAGATTGCTGTGTGGAACATTGCCCAATTGGCCACAGCTCTGATTCAGCAGATGGAGGATAAGGACGAAGCCGTTGCTGAGGCCACCGAGATTGTGCACGCCATGCCCGATCTGTTGCAGCAGAACTGGTTAAGCACCTTTCGGGCCAAGGTGGGTCTGGCGACTGCTGAGGACGGTGATCTGGACTTGATTTCGGATCTCCTGACGCGAATGGCGCAGAACCAGGCGGATTTCACGAACACCTTCCGGGCGCTGGGCGGCGATCAGGCGCGGGACCAGTTCACCGACCCTGAGGCCTTTGACCAATGGGCCAAAGGTTGGCAGTCACGGCTGGAACGCGAAGCCGATCCGTCATCTATTATGGCGGCGGCCAACCCGGCGTTCATCCCCCGCAACCATCGGATCGAACAGATGATTCAGGCGGCGGTTCAGGGCGACTATGCGTCGTTTGATCGGCTGAATTCGGTGCTGGCGAAGCCATACGAAGACCAGCCTGATGCGGTTGACCTCATGCGCCCTCCTGCCGAGAACGAAGTGGTTCACGCGACCTTTTGTGGGACCTGATCGCTTGGGCTATTTCCGAATGATCTCCAGCACGGCCGCGCTGACGATCAGGATTGCGCCGAACAACTCGCGCAGGCCAAATGGTTCACCTGACAGGGCGGCGGCGGACGCAAGCCCGACGACCACTTCGCTCATCAGCAGCAAACCAACGCGTCCAGGCGACAGCAAAGTGGCTGGCCAGATCGTCATGTAGATCATCGGTAGTGTGTAGAGCGCCGACAAAAGGACGAGTTGCAAAACCCGGACCTGATCACCCGGTGCGATTGACGGCAGAGCTGACCCGCCAAGAAACAGAAGGCTGAACAGCGACAGGATCAGTGCCCCGGAGACGAAGGCGAAGACTTGCCCGGATACAGATATGCTGCTGGTTTTATACAGGCCCAGCGTGCCAAGCGCCCAGCACATGCCCGAGGCCAGGGCCAGCCAGTCTCCGACGTTCTGGGGCCAAGGGACAAAACCCGTGTCGCCGAGAACAACCAATAACCCTCCGAGCCCGCAAGCCAACCCTGCGCACCGCTGCCAGCTTAGGCGCTCGCCCAGAAAGATCACGCCCAAGACCGTGCCCCAGATCGGAGTGAGATAGAACAGAAGGATCGAACGCACGACTTCGGTGTAAACAAGGCTGATCGAATACAGGCTGAACGCCGCACCGGTGAACATGCCACTGAACAACAGGTTTCTCCAGTGTCGCGTCAGGGCATGGCGTTCTCGCCAGATCAGCGGGACCAACGCAACCAGTGCAACGCTGTACATGGCCAGCCCGGGCCAAGGGCCTGTCAGACCGATGTCGAGAAAGAACCGGACGGGAATCCAATACAGGCCCCACATCATGCCACCAACAATCAGCGTCAGGCTTGCAACTGTGGTTCTGTCGGCATGGGCTTCGTTCAATGCCATGGGGTCTCCGAAAACTGCCCAGATCGCGGCGCTTGATGTCAATGGAATCGGTCCGCCCGGGGTGTGTGTTTTGCGGAAACTGAACCTGTAAAGGCCGCCGATCAAGTAGAACCTTCTTTGTCGGTGAACCCCGCCTGAGATCGCACAATACCCGAGCAAACTGTGGCAAAACGATAGAATCCTGAGATTTGTTCCGTGCCGCCTTGTCCAAGGGGTTGCAGCCGCGGTTCTGCATGGCAATTTGGTCCCTACGTCACGGATCGGAGCACTATGGAACCCTTCGCGTCTCTGCGCATCGCCAGCTATAATATCCAGAAGTGTGTCGGTCTCGATTTCCGCCGCCAACCACAGCGAATCCTTCAGGTCATCGAAAGCATGAAGGCGGATATTGTTGTGTTGCAGGAGGCCGACAAACGGTTACCACCGCGACCTGCTGCGTTGCCTCATTTCATGCTGGACGAAGCCGGATGGCAGGTGGCCGATCTAGGTGGGGCAGGCAGTTTGGGATGGCACGGCAACGCGGTGATCTATCGCGGCGACGCGGTCTCGCTGCGGCAAACGGCGCACCACGATTTGCCAGGTCTGGAACCCCGCGGCGCGGTTAGGGCCGAGTTCGACACCCGGATCGGCCCATTGCGGGTCATGGGCATGCACCTTGGTCTTTTGCCGGCCTCTCGGCGATTGCAGATTATTCATATCCTGCGGTGTGCTGCTGAATTGGACCAAATGTCCACAGTCTGGGCCGGGGATTTCAATGAATGGTCTCGCCAGCCCGTGTTGGATCATCTGGCACCTGATATGCGCTTTCTGCCTCCGATACCAAGCTTTCCGGCCGCGCAGCCGCTGGGCGCGCTGGACCGGATTGCGCTGGGGCAGGGGGTCGAGGCACTGGCGCATGGCGTGCAAGGAGACCGCCCGGCGCATATCGCGTCGGACCATTTGCCGATCTGGGCCGACCTAAGGCGCGCGGCGTAACGCGCAAATCGCCTGTGGCGCCAGCCGCGCAGACAGTTTAAGACAGAAGCCCGAATATGTTCTTGGGGTCAAAATGTCCGATACGATCATCTCTCGTTGCGAAGCCAAGGGTCTTCGCATGACGGGCCAGCGCCGCACGATCGCGCAGGTTTTGCAGCAAAGCGAAGATCACCCCGATGTCGAGGAATTGTATACGCGGGCCTCGCAGGTCGATTCGGGAATTTCTATCGCAACGGTCTACCGAACGGTGAAGCTGTTCGAGGAAGCGGGCATTCTGGAGCGTCTGGAATTCGGCGATGGCCGCGCGCGATACGAGGATGCTGAGCGTGACCACCACGATCACCTGATCGACATGCAATCCGGCAAAGTGATCGAATTCGTCGATCCTGAAATCGAGGCGCTGCAGGAAAAAATCGCGGCCAAGCTGGGGTATAAGCTCAAAGGCCACCGGCTGGAACTTTACGGCGTCCCGCTCGAGCAGGACTGAACCATCACGAAATGCGAACGATCTGCGCACGGGATATCATGAATCCGGCGTGGATAACGCTTGCCAGATCGTCCGGCTTCGGCTTTTGGTGAAAGCAATAGCGGCAATTGAGGCCGCAGAACTCCGCGGACAAGAAAATGAACAACGTGAACGGTATTTTACTGGTCGTTGGCGCTATGGCGGCCTTTGCGCTTGAGGATATGTTCATCAAGCGTCTTTCGGTCGTCGTGCCGACCGGACAGATCATGGTGTTGCTGGGCCTGGTTTGCGGATTGATTTTCGCCGCCATGGCCGTTGTCACGCGCAAACCGATCTTCGATGCGGCGGCGTGGCAACCCCTGCCGTTGATCCGAGCCGCCAGTGAGGGCGTCGGGGCAGTGACCTTTGTGACGGCGCTTGCCTTGGTTGAGCTGTCCACCGTTGCCGCGGTCTTTCAGGCGCTTCCGCTGGCGGTGACCATGGGTGCGGCGTTGTTTCTGGGTGAACATGTCGGTTGGCGGAGGTGGAGCGCCATTGGTGTGGGATTCGCCGGTGTTCTTATGATCATCCGCCCCGGCCTAGAAGGGTTCCAGCCGGAAACTCTGTTTGTCGTGGCGAGCGTCATCGCTATTGCCGCCCGCGACTTGATCACCCGCCGTCTGGACGCGCGGGTTGCATCGGCTGTGGTCGCGTTGCAGGCCTATATTGCGGTCACTCTGGGCGGGCTGGTGCTGATTGTCTTTTTTGCCCAGCCGGTCGTGCCGTTTGGTGCAACGGAAGTCGGACCGTTCCTTGGTGCGGTCGGGTTCGGCGTTCTGGGATATTACGGTATCGTCACCGCAATGCGGATCGGGGACGCCTCTGCGCTGACACCCTTTCGCTATACACGGCTGATCTTTTCAATGGCTGCAGGCATGTTGATGTTTGGCGAACAGCCCGACGTGGTGACGATGGCTGGGGCCACATTGATCATCGGTTCGGGTCTGTACACATTCCTGCGCGAACGCCGTCTTGCACGCGAACTGCTGGTCGCCGCCTGACGGATCGTCGCAGGTTTGCGCAAACACTTACCGACACCTGCGTTAGCGGTAACATGGGCGGTTTACTTTTCGTGCCGTGCTGCTATGACGCCTGCAACGGAACGCAGCCACAGGGACGGGCCTCATGAGCACCATCATCGACATCCACGCACGCGAGATTCTGGACAGCCGGGGCAACCCGACCGTCGAAGTGGACGTGATTCTGGAAGACGGCACCATGGGCCGCGCCGCTGTACCGTCGGGGGCGTCAACCGGCGCTTATGAGGCTGTCGAAAAGCGCGACGGTGACAAGTCCCGTTACTTGGGCAAGGGCGTTCTCGAGGCGGTCGCCGCCGTAAACGGAGAGATCGCCGAGGAACTTGTGGGCTTTGATGCGACCGAGCAGGTCGCCATCGATCAGGCTATGATCGAACTCGACGGGACCGAGAACAAGGGCCGTCTGGGCGCAAACGCCATTTTGGGCGTCTCGTTGGCGACCGCAAAGGCGGCCGCAGATTTCACCACGCAGCCCCTGTTTCGCTATGTTGGTGGCACGTCGGCGCGGGTTCTGCCGGTTCCGATGATGAACATCATCAACGGTGGGGAACACGCCGATAACCCTATCGACATTCAGGAATTCATGATCATGCCGACTTCGGCCCGCAATATCCGCGAGGCGGTGCGTATGGGGTCCGAGGTATTCCACACGCTGAAGAAAGAACTGTCGGCGGCGGGTCTGGCCACCGGTGTGGGCGACGAAGGTGGTTTTGCCCCGAACATCGCCAGCACCCGCGAAGCTTTGGATTTCATCCTGAAATCCATCGAAAAGGCGGGCTACAAGCCGGGTGAGGAAATCCATCTGGCTTTGGACTGCGCAGCGACCGAATATTACAAAGACGGTAAATACGTTCTGGCGGGCGAGGGCACGACCCTGTCGTCCGAAGAAAACGCGGCTTATCTGGCCGCTCTGGTCAACGACTACCCGATCATCTCAATCGAAGACGGCATGTCCGAAGATGATTGGGACGGCTGGAAAGCCCTGACGGACGCAATCGGCGCCGAGGTCCAACTGGTCGGTGATGACTTGTTTGTGACCAACCCTGAACGCCTGGCCGAAGGGATCGACCGTGGATGCGCGAATTCGATGCTGGTGAAAGTCAACCAGATCGGATCGTTGACCGAAACCCTGCGCGCCGTCGATATGGCGCACCGTGCAGGTTATACCAACGTGATGTCGCACCGCTCGGGTGAAACCGAGGATGCGACGATTGCCGATCTGGCTGTCGCAACCAACTGCGGACAAATCAAAACCGGATCATTGGCGCGGTCGGACCGGTTGGCCAAGTACAACCAACTGATCCGTATCGAAGAAGCGCTGGGAGAGGTCGCGGAATACGCGGGCGCGTCGATCCTCAAACGCTGACCCGCATCAACAGTGTCGCAAGGTCCCGGTCGCAAGCTCGGGACCTTTTTTCTTTGCGTATGTGCCAAACCGTCTAAGCTGGCCGTGGAATCACGGGTCGGGTTCCGATTTCCCTGCCCGAAAATTGGCGGAGTTCTTGATGATTACGTACAAATATTTTTTCGCTTCAGCGGCGCTGATTGTTCTACCGCAGATCGCTGTTGCTGACAGGGCACCCGACGCCATATGTCAGAAGATGGTCGAAGGAGACCCCAGCGGACAGATCACGATGGAGGAATGTTTGTGCACGTATAACGTGGCAGACACGGTGCTGGACGACGACATCAAGGCGCTGCTTTTTGAGTCGTGGTACACCGGTGAAAACGTCACTGACCGACTGAATCAACTTCCAAACCCGAAAAGAGTCAAAAAACAGTTCGGAAAGATGGACCGCACCATGCGGGTGAATTGCTAACGATTTCTTTGGTTTATCGCGCATTTGCACTCAATATGCCTCACGTCGGCTAACAAAAGTTGAATTATGTGTGAACTTGTTCCTACAAGGCGCACCACGTCACCCGTATTCTGCAGGCATAGCAGAAAGGAGAACGTGATGTCTGCTTCAAGATTCCTTCTCGTGATTTCAGTGCTTTCCGCTGGCTTTCTGGCCGCGTGTTCCGAGCCTGGCACCTACCCGATCACCGGGATGGAAGTCTCTCAGGACGACCCGGTGAAGGAAATGTACAACCCGAACCTGATTTTCCGCGGAGAATCCCGCTAGAGCGTTTTGCTCATCAAAGAATAGCGGTCGCGCAACCTGAAACCTGATCGAAGATACAGCTTTTGCGCGGCCTCGTTGGTTCTGTCCACTTCCAGATGAAGGGCGGTTAGGCCCGCCCCGGCCAGTGCTTTGGGTAGATCGTGCAGAACTTCGGTCGCGATGCCGCGGCCTCGGACAGCGGGGCGGACATAGATTTCGTCGACAAACGCGTCCATTCCGCCAAACTCAATCGACCAGCCAAAAGTCAGTATGATATAGCCCAGCGGCGCGCGCCCCGGGCCTATCAGATAGACGCATCCGTGGGGAATACCCTCCAGCAACGGTGCAATCGCGTTCCGGCGTTGGTCGTCTTCCTGCGATATCCCTTCTTCCGAATGAAACGCTGCGACCAGCGCCATCAGGCGGTCCATATCCTCGGGGCGGGCCAGGCGGAGTGCGGCGCTCATAGCCGGGCCAATCGTTCGGTGAGAAGGTTGAAGAACCCATTGGCGTCCACGTCGCCCATGAACATGGCATTGGGTGCGCGATCCGTGACCCGCCACCAATCGGCGACAGTCATGCCTAGCGTCAGTTCGGACTGGGTTTCGATCTCGACATTGATGTGCCGACCCGAGAACAGTTCTGGCTGGATCAGGTATGCGGTCACGCATGGGTCGTGCAGCGGCGCGCCTTCCGATCCATATTTTTCCTTGTCGAAACGTTCGAAGAAATCGGTCATCTCGGCAACGGCGTGACCGACTTTGCTGTTCAAAGCGCGGAATGCATCATTGCGATGAGGTGTAACCAGCGCGTCGTGGGTGACATCCAGCGGCATGACCACGATGTGAATGCCGGATTTGAATACGATATCAGCGGCTTCAGGGTCGACATAAATGTTGAATTCAGCCGCAGGGGTGATGTTGCCAACCTCGAAATACGCCCCGCCCATCAGCACGATTTCCTGAACCCGGTCGACGATATCCGGAGCCTTCTGAAACGCAGTTGCGATATTGGTCAGTGGTCCCAAAGGGCAGAGTGTGACGGTGCCCGGCTCATGCGAACGCAGTGTATCGATGATGAAATCGACACCGTGACCCTTGGACAGTGGCATTTCGGGTTCCGGAAGCACCGGTCCGTCCAGTCCGGTTTTGCCGTGAACGTGTTCGGCGGTGACCAGGGGGCGATTCAATGGGCGATCACATCCGGCATAGACTGGGACATCCGTATGTCCGGCCAGCTCGCACACAATGCGGGCGTTCTTGGCAGTCAGTTCCAGAGGTACGTTTCCAGCGACTGCGGTGATGCCCAGAACCTCAATCTCGTCAGGGCTGGCAAACGCCAGCAGGATCGCGACAGCGTCGTCCTGACCTGGGTCCGTGTCGATGATAATTTTACGAGGGGGCATGGTCTTCTCCGGGGGTCTTGAGGGTCGGACACTGGCAAGTGTTAACGCCCTTGTCCACCCGTTTTACGTGTCTGCAACGGCGCTCACCGGCGGGAGTTTGCCATTGGCTCGATGCTCTTCGATCTTCACTTCGTCCCAAAGGGCATCCATCTCGGCCAGATCGCTTTGGCTGGGCGTTTTGCCCCGTTCGGACAGACGTTCTTCGACCCTTTCAAAGCGTCGGGTGAATTTGGCATTGGTGCGGCGCAGGGCGGCCTCGGGTTCGATGCCCAGATGGCGGCCTAGGTTGACCATGACGAACAGGAGATCCCCGAATTCGTCCTCCAGCGCGTCGGCATCCATGCTGTCACGCGCCTCTTCCAGCTCGGCGGCCTCTTCGGTGATCTTGGCCAGCACATGGCTGGCATCGGGCCAGTCGAACCCCACGCGCGCGGCGCGTTTCTGCAGCTTATGGGCGCGCAGCAGGGCGGGCAGGTTCGAAGCAACACCGTCCAGCGCGCCTTTCTGTTCCTTACCCGCGCGTTCAGCGGCTTTGATGGTTTCCCAGTCCAGTGTCTGCTGCTCTGCCGACTTATCGCGGGATTCGTTTCCGAACACATGCGGGTGCCGGGCGACCATCTTGTCGGACATGGTGCGCACGACGTCTTGGAAGGTGAAATGCCCAGCCTCTTCAGCCATTTGCGCGTGGAAGACGGATTGGAACAGCAGGTCGCCCAATTCTCCTTTCAACTCGTCATAGGCCTCGCGTTCTATGGCGTCGGCGACCTCATAAGCCTCTTCGATCGTATAGGGGGCAATGGTCGAAAAATCCTGTTCGATGTCCCACGGGCAACCGTTTTCGGGGTCGCGCAACCGGCGCATGATCTCCAGCAGGCGTTCAATGCCAGCGTCGGTATCGTGGATCAGAGGATTTTCGGCCATTGCGAACCCTTTCGTTCCGGTGTCAGATGCATCCATCCCGCAGTCCCGATCAGGAGTCCAGCCCAGATGCCCGTCGTCAACCGAATTGCCGATTACGCCGCCGATATGGCCGCATGGCGCCAGCACCTGCATACGATCCCCGAGTTGGAGTTCGAATGCTATGAGACCGCCGCCTTCGTGGCCGAGCGTCTGCGTGAATTTGGCGTGGATGAACTACATGAGGGCATCGCCAAGACCGGTATGGTCGCGATCATCAATGGGCAAGCCGAGGGTCCGACGATTGGCCTGCGCGCGGATATGGATGCCCTGCCGATAACAGAAGAAACGGGTCTGGACTATGCCTCGACAAACCCCGGCAAGATGCATGCCTGTGGCCATGACGGCCACACCACGATGTTGCTGGGCGCGGCCCGGTATCTGGCGGAAACGCGAAACTTCGCGGGTCGCGTGGCGCTGATCTTTCAACCTGCCGAGGAAGAGGGCGGCGGTGCAGGGGTGATGGTCGAAGAAGGCATCATGGAGCGGTTCGATATCTCTCAAGTTTACGGGCTGCACAATGATCCCGGTAATGCCGAAGGTGCGTTCCACACCACGCCCGGGCCGATCATGGCGGCGGTAGACACCTTTGAAATACATGTTCAGGGCGTCGGTGGCCACGGAGCCATGCCGCACCAGACCAAAGATCCGGTCATGGCGGCCTGCGGCATTGCGCAGGCGATCCAGACAATTGTCAGTCGAAATCACTATGCGGTGGACGACCTTGTGGTATCGGTTACCCAAATCCACGCGGGGACCGTGAATAATGTAATCCCGGATACGGCCTATCTGAATGGGACGGTCCGAACATTTGACCCTTCCGTACAGAAGATGGTCATGGAGCGGATGGAACAGATCGTGGCAGGGCAGGCGGCCTCGTACGGCGTTGAAGCAACGCTGGATTATCAGGTGGGGTATCCAGCGACGATCAATGACGCAGACAAGGCCGCGTTTGCGGCTGAGGTCGCGCGCGAAGTGTCCGGCCCCGAACGCGTTGTCGACAATATGGGCCGCGATATGGGGGCCGAGGATTTCTCTTACATGTTGCAGGCGCGGCCTGGGGCTTATCTGTTCCTTGGGCAGGGCGACAGCGCGGGCCTGCATCATCCGAAATACAACTTCAACGACGAGATCGCCCCGGTCGGTGCGTCGTTTTTTGCGCGCATCGTCGAAACGGCGCAGCCGCTGGGGTAACGAGGGTAATATGGCACTGGAAGACGCAAAGACTCAGGTGGACGAGGCGTTCACCAATCCCGATCTCAAAGGCTTGTCGTTTGAAAATACATTCGGCGGCGCGACCTCGTTCCTAAGACGGCTTTATACCAAAGACCTTAAAGGTGTGGACATCGCCGTCACCGGGGTGCCCTTCGATCAGGCCGTGACCAACCGACCCGGCACACGTCTTGGCCCCCGTGCCATTCGCGAGGCCAGCGCGCTGCAATCCCCCGATGCGCCTTATGGCTGGCCGTTTGATGCGCTCAGCGAACTGGCCATCGTGGACTACGGCGATATGGCCTATGACTATGCCAATATCCCGGCCTTTCCGGATACTCTGACCGATCACATCAGCACCATTCTGGCCGCCAATGTCGCTTCGGTCACGCTGGGTGGGGATCACTATATCAGCTTTCCGATCCTCAAGGCTTATGCCGAGAAATACGGGCCGATGTCGCTGCTGCAGTTTGATGCGCATACAGACACCTGGGCCGACGACGACATGTCCCGCGTGGATCACGGAACGATGTTCTACAAGGCCGTGAAGTCCGGGATCGTGGACCCGAAACGCTCGGTTCAGGTCGGTATCCGCACGACCAACGAAGACACGTTGGGCGTCAACATCATCGACGCGCGAGAGGTTTATGAGTCCGGTCCCGCCGCAGTGGCGCAAAAGATCAAAGGTATTCTGGGGAACAGTCCCGTCTATCTTAGCTTTGACATCGATGGCCTGGATCCGGCCTTTGCTCCCGGCACCGGAACCCCGGTCTGGGGCGGGTTGAGCTCGATCCAGGCCCAGATCATCCTGCGCGACATTGCGGGGATAAATATCAAGGGCGGCGATGTGGTCGAGGTCTCTCCACCCTTCGATACGTCCGGAGCAACGGCGATTGCAGGCGCGCATGTGGCGACACAGATTATTTGCCTGCTGGGATGGAACAAGCTGGTAAAGCCTTAACCTTTGGTTAGGCATAATTCCGGTATGTGCTTGGTGCAGTGACCGGATCGGAGTGAGGACCAAATGACCCAATTCAACCAACCGATTGGCGGCAATGATCTGGCGCGGTTTTCGGGGCCGAATACGTTCATGCGCCTGCCGCAGGCGGCGTCGCTTGAGGGGCTGGACGTGGCCGTATTGGGCATTCCCATGGATATCGGTACCTCGTGGCGATCCGGTACGCGGTTCGGGCCCAAACAAATCCGAAGCGAAAGCGCGATGATCCGGCCCTATAACATGGCAACATCCGCATCGCCCTTCGACTGCCTGCAGATCGCGGATATTGGAGACCTGGCGATTAACACGTTCTCGCTGGCCGAGAGTTTGAAGATTATCAAGGACAGCTATGATGGCATTCTGAACCAGAACGTCATTCCGGTTGCGATGGGGGGCGATCACTCGATCACACTGCCGATCCTGCGCGCCGTCGCGGCCAAACGCGGTCCGGTTGCTTTGGTCCACGTAGATGCCCACGCGGACGTGAATGATGAAATGTTCGGCGAGAAAGAAACCCATGGCACCGTCTTCCGTCGCGCCTATGAGGAAGGGTTGATCGTGCCCGACAAAACCTTCCAGATCGGCATTCGCGGGTCGGGTTATGCCTCAAGCGATTTTACCGAGGCCAAGGACTGGGGATTCCGGCAGTTTCCGGCCTGGGAGTTGTGGCAGCAGAACCTGACCGAGGTTGGATCGCTTGTTCGAAAAACCATTGGCGATCACCCGGTCTACATCACGTATGATATCGACAGCCTTGATCCGGCGTATGCCCCCGGCACTGGAACGCCCGAAATCGGAGGGTTGACGACCCCCCAGGCGCTGCAATTGATCCATGCTCTGGGCGGGATGAATATCGTGGGTTGCGATCTGGTCGAGGTGTCTCCGCCTTATGACCCTTCTGGCAACACGGCGCTGACTGCGGCGAACCTTTTGTTTGAGATGCTATGTATTCTGCCGGGCGTGACGTCACGTTAGCGCGGGCGTTACGGTCTTGTTCCACTGCCTGAACCGAATAGGTTTTCACAAGCATGAGGTTGGGGATGAAGAAAATGATTGTGTTGCTGCTGGTCGCGGGCGTGATCCTGATCGGAGCCTATGTCAGACTGGCGCCATCCGACCCGGCGAAATGGCATGTTGCTCCGATTGCCGAAGCTGATCGCGACCTGCGGGGCGGTGTGATCCGCATTGTCGATGCCGGTCCGGACGGTTTGAAAAAGTTCGACACCATCGCACGGGCTGCGCCGCGAACCTCGGCTCTAGCAGGCTCGGTCGACGATGGGATGATCACTTACGTGACGCGGTCCCGTGTCATAGGCTTTCCCGACTACACAACGGTTCAGCAGGACGGTGATATTCTGCGTATCCACGGACGCCTTCGTTTTGGTCGTTCAGATTTTGGGGTAAACCGAGACCGTGTTGATGGGTGGCTTGGCGCGCTTCAGCCCTGAAGACAGGCAACCTTCCTGAACTTCCCGCCACATTGGAACGTTCAAAGACATCTGGCATTGCGCCGTAAACATTCGGCCATCGACCTGCAGGCAGATCATCTCGCCCAGTTCGATGCGTGTCCCGGATGTATCGGTGCAATAGCAATCGCGAACCTTGCCGTCCGGGCCGACATAGTCTGCCGTGGCAGGCACTGCAATCAGCGATAATACGAAAACCAACCCCTTCATGTTGGGCACCTTAGCACACGGTCGGCCCTTGACCAAAGCCCCGGATTAAGAGACACCGCCCGGATGATCCCCGAAGAACGCCTTGAACAGATAACCCAGCGATTCCAATACCTCGAAGCGGCCATGGCCGATGGAGCTTCGGGTGGGGATATTGCGGCATTGGCCAAGGAATATTCGGACCTCAAGCCGGTGGTCGATCAAATTATGGCCTGGCGTCAGTTGGTCGTCGATCTGGGCGAAGCCAAAGCGATGCTGTCCGACCCGGACATGAAAGAACTGGCCGAGGAAGAAATTCCCGCGTTGCAGGCCCGCATCCCCGAGGCCGAGCATGCCTTGCAACTGGCGCTGCTGCCCAAGGACGCGGCAGATGCACGCCCGGCGATGCTGGAGATTCGCCCCGGAACCGGCGGCGACGAGGCGGCCCTGTTCGCGGGCGATCTGTTGCGCATGTACCAACGCTATGCCGAAGCGCACGGCTGGCGCTTCGAGATCATCGAGGAGCAGGCCTCGGATCTGGGCGGCATCAAAGAGGTCGTGGCCCATATCAAAGGGGACAACGTCTTTGCCCGCATGAAATACGAATCCGGGGTGCACCGCGTTCAGCGCGTGCCCGAAACGGAAAGCGGCGGGCGTATCCACACCTCGGCAGCCACCGTTGCCGTATTGCCCGAAGCTGAAGACGTGGACATCCAGATCGATGCGAATGATCTGCGGATTGACACGATGCGCTCATCCGGTGCAGGCGGGCAGCACGTAAACACCACGGATTCCGCGGTTCGCATCACTCACCTGCCAACCGGCCTTGTGGTGACAAGTTCCGAGAAATCCCAGCACCGCAACCGTGAAATTGCGATGCAGGTGCTGAAAACGCGGCTCTATGATCTGGAACGCCAGCGGATCGACAGTGAACGGTCTGCGGATCGGGCCAGTCAAGTCGGGTCGGGCGACCGATCCGAGAGGATCAGGACCTATAATTTCCCGCAAGGTCGAATGACAGATCATCGTATCAACCTGACGCTCTACAAGCTGGACCAGGTGATGCAGGGGGACTTGGATGAAGTGATTGATGCGTTGACCGCAGATGATCAGGCCCGCCTGTTGGCCGAGATGACGCAATGATCGCGGCACTGACAGCTGCGCAGGCGATGGTTGCTGCAACGGCACGCCTGCGGGCCGCCGGAGTGGCCGACCCGGCGCGCGACGCGCGGGTATTGCTGGCGCATGCGGCGCGTATAGAAGCCAGCCGCGTCACACTGATCGCGCCCGAAGAATTACCGCCCGATATTGCCGAACGCTACGAGCAATTGATTTCTCTGCGCGCCATTCGCGTTCCGGTCTCGCATCTTTTGGGCGAGCGTGAATTCTACGGTCGGCGCTTTCGCGTTAGCCGCGACGTGCTGGACCCCAGGCCTGAAACTGAGGCTTTGATCGAGGCGGCGCTGAGCGAGCCGTTCGATCACATACTGGATCTGGGCGTCGGCTCGGGGTGCATCCTGATTACCTTGCTGGCCGAGCGCGCCAGTGCAACAGGTTTGGGGATCGACCTGAGCGAATCTGCCTGCCTGCAAGCAAGCGCCAACGCTGTTCAGCATCAGGTTCAGAACCGGGTTGAAATCCAGCGCGCCAACTGGTTCGAAGACATTGACGGTAAGTTTGACCTTATTGTTTCCAATCCCCCCTATATTTCTCTGGCCGAGATGGACGCTTTGTCCCCGGAAGTTCGGGAACATGAGCCACGAATGGCGCTGACCGATGAGGGGGATGGGCTGGGTGCGCATCGCCGGATTGCAGCAGGCGCGCCTGATTTTCTGATGCCGGGCGGGCGGCTAATGGTAGAGATCGGTCCGACGCAAGGCGCGCAGGTATCCGCGCTATTTGACGCAACCGGCTTGGTTGAGGCCCGGATCATTCCTGACCTGGACGGCCGAGATCGTGTTGTTTCCGCCAGAATGCCGCGGTGACGGCACGTTCTGAGGCCGAAAAGTGCCGATTGATGCAAAAAAGCGTCGAATTTTGGGACAAAGCCCTTGTCTGGACGCGCAGGACGTGTTTACTCAAGTCTAGTCAGAGAGGTTGACGCTGGTTCAGCGGGCCCCTGACGCCAAGCCCAAAAACGTCGACATCGCGTCACAGCTAAAGCCTTTGAGCAGTGTAAGACGCGGGTTGATCGACAGTGTAAGACAAGGCTGACGTAAAGTAAGATGAGATCTTCCAAATCCCGCTCGCGGGCCAAGAACAACCGCAATCGTCCTTCCGGCGGTAACGTCGTAAACCGAGTTTTTGACAGCTCGGGGCCAGAGGGTAAAGTGCGTGGCACGCCCCAGCAGATCATAGACAAATACAATCAGCTTGCGCGGGACGCGCAGTTGTCCAACGACCGCGTGGCCGCTGAGAATTTCCAGCAACATGCCGAACACTACCTGCGCTTGCTAAGCGAAGCGCAGCGCGAGATGGAGGCGCGTCGGGAGGAGCAAGAGCGGCAGAACCGCGAACGCCAGGCCGAGCGTGACCGTGAGCGCGCCGAGCGCCAGGAGCGCGAGGCAGCGCGCCAGGCCGATCCGGCAGAGGCGCCACAGCCAGATGTGATGGGGTTCTCGGCTGACGATGCTGCACGGGAATCGGGTCTGGTGGAAACGCCCGAGAACAAAGGGGCCGAGGCTGCTCCTGAGAAAAAGGAAAAGCCGGCCCGGAAGCCGCGCGCGCGAAAGCCCAAACCGGCACCGGACGCAGCAGACGCCCCAGCGGACAAGGGCGACGCGCCCGAGGCGGCCGAGTAAGTTCCAGGCAAATCCTAATAAGCAAGGCCTCGGGTGTTTCCGGGGCCTTTGTTGTTTCAGGGGGCTTTGATGTTGCGGGCAAGCGCACAGAACGCCTCGAGCGGAACCTGTTCCGCGCGTTCCGTGGGCTGAATACCTGCGGCCAGCAATCGATCTTCGATATCCGGTGCGACACTTTTCAATGAGGCGCGCAACATTTTTCGCCTTTGATTGAACGCGGCAGCGACGACGCGGGATAGGGTGGCGGCATCTGCGTCAAAGCGTGGCGCGGGCAGGGCGGTCAAATGAACCACAGCGCTGGAAACCTTGGGCGGCGGGGTGAACGCACCGGGCGGTAAAGACATGGCAATGCGCGCTTCGGCCCGCCATTGCGCGAGAATCGCCAGACGGCCATAGGCCTTGCTGCCGGGCTGGGCGACGATGCGCTCGGCGACCTCGCGCTGGAACATCAGCGTCAGGCTTTGCCAGAAGGGCGGCCATTCGGGTGGCGTCAACCAGCGCACCAACAGCTCGGTTCCGACGTTATAGGGCAGGTTGGCGGCGACGCGGATCGGCGGCGTCAGATGGGTCAGGGGGTCGATTTCCAGCGCGTCGCCGTTGATGACCTCAAGCCGACCGGGATAGGCCGAGGCGATATCGTTCAAAGCAGCAATGCAACGGGTGTCTTTTTCGACGGCCACCACCTTGCGCGCACCTTCGGACAGTAGGCCGCGTGTCAGACCGCCGGGTCCGGGACCGATTTCGAGCACATCACACTGGGTCAGGTCTCCGGCCTGACGTGCGATTTTGGCGGTCAGGTTCAGATCCAACAGAAAGTTCTGACCCAGGGATTTGCGGGCCGACAACTGGTGCGTTGCGATGACGTCGCGCAGCGGGGGAAGGGTGTCGATGGCGCTCATGGTACTATCGTGACGTGGATTGGCGGTCGCGCGCCAGAGAATTTTTGCCTCCGGCGGGGATATTTTCCGCCAGGTGAAGGGTCATGCGCTTTGTGCCATGCGCTGCGCGAGCTTTAAGGCTTCGATAAGGCTGGTTGGGTTGGCAATGCCTTGACCGGCGATGTCCAGGGCGGTGCCATGGTCGGGCGACGTTCGGATGAAGGGCAGGCCCAGCGTAACGTTTACGCCGCGGTCAAAATCCAGCGTTTTGATCGGGATCAGTGCCTGATCGTGATACATGGCTATTGCCGCGTCATAGCGTGCACGCGCAGCGGCGTGAAACATCGTGTCAGCCGGGTGCGGTCCAGAGAGTGTAAAGCCTTCTGCCGGAAAATCAGCAATCAGGGGGGCGATCCAGTCGATCTCTTCGCGGCCCATCTTTCCGCCTTCGCCTGCATGCGGGTTCAGTCCGGCAACTGCAATGCGGGGGCGGGCAATCCCGAACTGATCGCGCAGCCCTGCGGCGGTGATCGCAATGGTGTCACGCAGCAGGTCCGGGGTCAGTGCAGTGGGCACTTGCGATAGCGGGATGTGGATTGTTGCTGGAACAACGCGCAACTGGTCGCTAGCCAGCATCATGACCACACGGTCCCGGTTTGCGAGGGCACCCAAAAACTCAGTGTGGCCAGGATATGCGAATCCAGCGCCGTCAATCAGTGCCTTCTTGTGGATCGGCGCGGTACAGAGCGCACTGGCGCGTCCGGTTCTGACAAGCTCAACGCCCAATTCGATCGCGCGGATGACGTGTTTCGCGTTTCGCGGCTCTGGCTGACCAGGCGTGTTGGGGGTGGGAAAGTCCAGATGGTAAACCGGTAGGGCGGATGCGCTGACGGCCATAGCCTCGGACGGGTCGTCGATCTGGGCTGTCGGTGTTCCGGGGGGCAGGTGGCCTAGGTCGCCGATGTAAAAGAACGGGCACGACGCGCGAAGCTCGGTCCAGGCTTTTGCTGCGATTTCCGGTCCGATCCCCGATGGCTCACCGCAACTGAGCGCAATAGGCCCGGTCATTGTTCGATAATGATGGCGTCCGCCCTGAGCTGTTCGAGCAGACTATCGGAAAAGGCCTGCAGACGCTGTTGGGTCAGGGCGTTGGCGACATCCCCACGAGAGGTTTCCTCACCCAGATCGCGGGTCCGACTGCACAGCATCAGGAACATCAGCGTCTGACCATTGTTGCGGGTCAGGGCCGTGGACACTTCGTTGGGATCAAGTTTGGCCAGTTCCAGCGCCACATCGCGCGGAATCTCGGACGGGCTAGCGGTAATGCGGTCCAGAACCTCGACCGGCTGGTCCTTGGCGAGGCCGTAAAGGTCATCGCAGGTGTCGACCTCTTCCTTGAGTTTGGCGGCGGCGGCTATCGCCTCGGCGCTGCGCCCGCCCGGAAGGTAATAGGCTGCATAGTCAATCTCGGAATAGCGCGGCGCGCCGGTTGAAACCTCGCGCAGACCGCGCATTTGAAACAGAGCGACGGCGTTTGGCAGCGAGATTGGTTCCGTGATTTCGCCGTTCTTCAACTCAAGTATGACGGGTTGAAGCGCTGGCGGCAGATCGGTCAAAGACAACCAGTCCAAGCGTCCGCCATCGGCGCGTGTCGCGGCCGCCGAGTATTGCGCCGCAGCGGATGCAAAGGCGTCCTGTCCGGACACCCGTGAGATTTCGTCCGCCAGCGCTTCGGCCTGGGCCAATGTCTGCGGCGTGACGGGGATGATGATCTCGGACAACAGAACCTGTAGCCCGCCACCGCCACCCTGACCCAAAGCGCGGTTGATTTCATCCTGGGTCGGGCGGGCCTGCGACAGGAAACGCGAGCTGATATAGTCGCGCCAGGACAGCTGATCTTCGACAAAATCGCGGACCGTTTCCTGATCGATTCCCGCGTCGCTGAGCAACTGAAGGAACTCTTCGGTGCTCAGGCGTCCGCGCGCAGCAAACTCGTCGATTCCGGTTTGAACGTCCTCGGGGGTGGCGGAGATTCCGGCCTCTCGCATTGCCTGCTCGCGCAGACGGTCATCGATCAGCGCTTGCCGCACTTCGGCCTCGGAACTGCCTGGGACGCCGAGCAATTCCATGAATTGTTGGCGCTGCTGCAATTCATACCAGGTCACAATGTCCTGATTGACGCGCACGGCGGGCGAGAACAAGCTCTGGCCATGGACCTGTGTTGCAGCAACAAAGCACAGGGCAAAAGCCAGCAATGAGCCAAGCCAGTCAAAGCGGAACATATTTGAAAACCCAGAGATCACCCGCATGTCTTTTTGAACTTTTTACCTTCGCTTTCGACGGAGTAGCCCGTCAGAGCTACGGTAAAGCCGAATTCCGTCGAAGGCTCAATACTTGATGTCGAAGTAAACCGCCGACTCACGGTCATATTCACTTGAACACACTCATTTCGATAGGTCAGGCCAAGCCCATAACGCAGAGGTTCGGATTCGCTGATGTCATAGCGCCAATTGGCCCGGGTCAGCCAGTTCTGATCGATTGCATACCGTCCGGTTAGCCACAATTCGGAAATCTCATCTCCGCCTGTCTCTGCCGGGTCGGGTTCCAACCAGACATAGCTGCCGGTTAGCAGTGTTTCGTCTTTTGCCCATGCCGTTCTAAGCTCGGCCTTGGTGAAACTGAAATCGCTGTTCAGCAGGCCGCGCCCTGCCAGAGAAAGACCGTTGCCGTTGTCCAGTTGTCCTGCCAACAGAATATCTGACTTGGTGCCCTGAAGCCCCGAGGTCAAAGTGAAATCCCGGTTCGACTTGTTGCGGAACACCTGGCCGACGGTCGCCAATGCCCTCCAGCCATTTGGGGCGAAGCGCGCCCAGTTGACAGCTGCAACAGCGGTTGTTCCATCCTCGCGAACGTCCTCGGCGGGAAAACGGGACAGGGACAGCAGGTTTCCCTGATCAAATTCCTGAAAGGTACTTTCGTCATTAGGCACATCCGTGTCCGAGACTTGGGTCCATCCCATTTGAAAGATGGGTTCGAGGAACTGAGTCGCTCCGCTCTTTTCCCGGCGTTGCATCGGATAGCGCAGGGTCAACGCGGCGCGTGGTGTGGCGCGGGTCAGATCTTCGGGGAATGTGGTGTCGTCGCTGATATTGAACGTATCAACCGAGGTGCCCAGCCGGGCATCCGCGCGCAGTCCGGTGGCAAAGGTCCAGCTTCGCAACCATTCTGCGTCAAACGTCGCGCGCGCCACGTCGCGGCCAACAACGTTCTGGCTGCTGGTTCTGTGATGGGTATGTCCGATGAACGCCAGTTCAATTTCGCCGCCGACAAGGCTGGGAAAAAACCGTTTTCTGTAATCGATGTCGAATACGCGTGACGGAATTTCATCCTGATCTTCGCTGTCTCGCAGAGTCTTGAAATGGGTGAAACTGGTTCGAAACGCGGTGTCACGTTTGATGCGTTCCAGCGCGATTTCGCTGCGCAAACGGTCCAGATCGGGGTTTCCGAACCCATAATCCGCCAGATACGCGTCATCCGACGTAGTTTCGATGTCGAAGGTCAGACGAAAATCGTTTTTGAGAACAAACCAGCCATCCGCGAAGAAATAGCCTCGGTCCTGGTTCTCTTGTAGATCGTCCCGCGTATAGGCTCCTTGGATTCTGATCCGACCGTTCTTGAATGCCTGCCGATACCGGTATCCCAATGTACGGGTCTTGGGCGAGATATAGGGCGTAAGAGTCAGGTCTTTGTGATCGCCCAGCTTGAAAAAGTAGGGGACCTGTACACCCGTTTCCAATTGCGACGTGGTTCGAATGGATGGAACGAGAAAGCCTGTCGCGCGTTCCAGTGTCGGGTCGGGCAGGCGCAGGGCGGGGAAGTAGAACACAGGCACGTCCAGGATGCGGAACTGCGCGCCCTCAAAGTACAATTGCCGCTCTAACTGGTCATGGGTAACCTTGCGCGCCCTGATCTGCCAAATCGGAGGTTTACCGTTGGTGCAAACATGGCAAGACGTTGCCGCAACCTTGCTGAACTGCGTGTAGCGACCGGCGGCTCGGGTGGCCTGAACAGATGCGATTTGCACCTGTTGGTCAAAGACCATCCGGGCACCGGTCAGCAGACCGTTTTGTATTCCGCTGTCCAACTGGGCTGAATCCGCCAGAACCGTCGATTGTCCGTCTTGATCAATGCGGATCGGCCCCTTCAGCGTCAGTTCACCGGTTTCGCGATCATAGGTGACGCTGCTGGCGGTCAGTTTGGTATCACCCTGATAAGCTTCGACATTCCCTTCGGCCACAAGCTTTCGGTCGGGGGTGATGAAAATTTTGTCGGCCACCAGAAGGGCAGGTTGGTCCTGTGTTTCATCGGTCTGTGTTGTGGCCGCGTTGGGTGGGTTACTTTGGGCCGTGGTCTTGGTCGACAACGACAGGACCAATGCGCCAGTGAGAAGCATGGAAAGCGCAACCCGCATCAACCGTCCTCCGCGTGCAGCAGAAGGCCCAGCGACAAGAGAATTGCGGCAAGTGGCGGCGCCCAGGCGGCGACCATGATTGGCAGTTGGCCATTCTCACCCAAAATTTGGGCAAAGTTCCGAATGAAATAGATGCCGAATCCAAGCAAGACGGCGGCCAATATCGCAATGCCGGTCCCACCAAAGCGCACGTGGCGCATGGTGAAGGCGGCTCCGATCAGCACCATCGAGACCAAGAACAGGGGACGGGCCAGTTGGACCTGCAACCAGACCTCATATTGCTTGGTCGAAAAGCCAGCCTCACGCAGATCGCGGATCAATTGCGGCAGGTCGTAAACCGAGACTGAATCTTGTTGGCCGAGAGTGTCCAGAATCCGGTCGCGGGTCAGTGTCGTGGGCAAGTTCAGAATTTCGTGGGTGACGGAATTTGATTCTGGGTTCAAGTCGTCACGGATGATCCAGACCTTGGCATCATAAAGCGCCCAATGGCCGTTTTCCAACTGAGCGTTTTTTGCGGCTATCTGTTCGTTGGGCTTACCATCTGCCGAGAACGTGGTGATCGTCACATCGCGTAGGCCGAATTTGTCGCCGTTCAGGGTGCCTGTCGCATGGATCACTGATTGTCCGGTGGCGGCCCCCTGGCGAAGCCACAGACCCTCGCGGCTAATGGACAGGGTTGAGCTTCCGTCATTGCGGTAGTCGTCCGACAGGCGCTGATACTCTTCAGACGTAGCGGCCGAGATTGGGTTCAGCAGAGCAACCGCCATCACTCCGACAGCAAGTGCAATCAGCGCCGGTGCGACCAAAGCACGGATGCCAGATCGGCCAATGGCGCGCGTCACGACCAGTTCGGAACTGCGCGCCAGTCCGACAAACAGTGCGATCGTCGCCAGGATCGTCAACAGGGGCAGCATCTCGCTGATGGCCGCCGGCGTGTTTAGAAGGGTCAGCCCAAGAAGCTGGGCAAAGGTTAGGTTGGCGTCGTCAAAACGTCTGACCTGCTCGATCAGGTCGATCAGAATCATCAGAGTCAGGAAAATCCCGCCGATCACGACAAAGCTCTGGATAAACCGCCGGGCAAAATAACGGTCAAGGATCACTTGGTTGCCCTCGTGTTTCTGTTGTCGAAGGGAATCGCGCTGGCCTCGCCCTGGCGCATACGTATGCGCGACGGCCTATGCCTGCCGAATGGTGCCAAGTTTTCTCCCCCGAACCTGCCTGTTATTTTCGGGCGACCTTAATGCAAATGTAGCGCGGGGAAAACTGCTATCTGGTCAAGGGGCGCGGCGCGGGCTAGGTCTTGGGAAACAAATTCAGCAGGAGCATGGCATGAGCAGTTTGGTACCCGTCAGATTTACCCCGTTTGATCTGGAGGCAATGGCCACAGCCGAAGGCCGCGTTGCCATTATGATCCCTGACGATGGCAAGCTGAGCCCCGCCGCCCGCCGCGCCAATCGTCTGACCAAGGGGGCCATCGCGCGTCTGGTCGAGAGTGAACGGTTCAGCAAGGTCAAAACCGGCGATGTGATTTCGTTGGCCTGGCCCGCAGGGATGGTTGCCGAGGCGTTGGATGTTCTAGTCCTGCCGCGCCGTCCCAACGCGGATGAGGCGCGCAAGGCGGGTGCGTCTCTGGCCAAGCTGTCCGGCGGCAAGAGCCTACTTGTTATGGCCACCAATCAGGCGAAGGCAGAAGACCTGGCCATGGGCATGGTTCTACGCAGCTATGATTTCGATGCGCACAAAACCAAGGATTCAGACCCCATGGGCGAGATCGTCATCAGCCACTCCAAAGCTGACGAGGCCGAGGCTGCCTTTGCGCCGCTTTATGCTGTGGCCGATGGCGTGCGCATGACGCGGGACCTGACCAACGAGCCAGCCAACATCCTGACTACGACTGAATTTGCGGATCGTTTGGCCGGGATGCGGGATCTGGGTCTTGAGGTCGAAGTTCTCGAAGAGGACAAACTGGCCGAGTTGGGCATGCGCACATTGCTGAGCGTCGGGCAGGGTTCTGTCAGCCCGTCGAAAGTGGTCGTGATGCAATGGAACGGTGGCGACAAAGATGACGCGCCGCTGGCTCTGGTCGGTAAGGGTGTGGTGTTCGACACCGGTGGCATTTCCTTGAAACCCGCGGGTGGCATGGAGGACATGACTATGGACATGGGCGGTGCCGGCGTGGTCGCCGGTACCATGCGCGCGCTGGCTAAGCGCAAGGCGAAGGCGAACGTTGTTGGGCTGGTCGGTCTGGTCGAGAACATGCCTTCGGGCAATGCCACGCGTCCGGGTGATGTGGTGACATCCATGAAGGGCGACACGGTTGAGATCATCAATACCGATGCCGAGGGCCGTTTGGTTCTGTGCGACGTGATGTGGTATGCGCAGGATCGGTTCAGCCCGGTGGGTATGATTGATCTGGCAACGCTGACTGGCGCGATCATCATTGGGCTGGGGCATGAGAACGCCGGGGTCTTTTCGAACAATGACACCTTCTGCGATGCCTTCCTGAAGTCGGCCAAGGCCGAGGATGAAGGCGCGTGGCGGATGCCCCTGGGCGACGCTTACGACAAGATGCTGAAGTCGCGGATTGCCGATATGAAGAACGTCGGCGGACGGCCAGCAGGCTCGATCACGGCGGCGCAATTCCTGCAGCGTTTTGTGAAAGAAGAAACGCCTTGGATCCATCTGGATATCGCGGGCGTGGCCTCGGTCGCGGCGGAGACGCCTTATGCGCCGAAGGGGGCGACAGGGTGGGGCGTCCGTGCGCTTAGTCGGTTTGTTCAGGACAATTTCGAGTAAGCACATGGGAGCCGCATATTTCTACCACCTGACCCAACGCCCGCTTGAGCACACTTTGCCCGTGCTTTTGGACAAGGCGCGGCAAGCAGGGTGGCGGATTGCCGTGCGGGGCACCGACCCCGCTCGGATGGACTGGCTGGATGAAAAACTGTGGTTGGGGCCTGAGGACGGGTTCCTGCCGCATGGCCGCGCGGGCGGTCCGCATGACGCTGTGCAGCCGATCCTATTGACGACTGAGGCGCAGGCGGCGAATGACCCGACCTGCCTGATGACAGTTGATGGCGCAGCGGTAAACGCGGAGGAGGTCAGCGCCCTGGAACGTGTGTGTATCCTGTTCGACGGCAATGACGGGCAAGCAGTGCAAAATGCGCGGGATCAGTGGAAAGCCCTCACGGGCGCGGGATGCTCGGCGCAGTATTGGTCCGAGGAGTCGGGTCGGTGGGAAAAGAAAGCCGAGGCGTAAGCTATTCGGCGGTACTTTCAGGAGAATGACGGATGGAAATGAAGCCTTTGGGCCGCACCGGCATCATGGTGAGCGACCTGTGTCTCGGTACGATGACATTCGGGTCCCAGACCCCCGAGACGGATGCGCATCGCCAGATGGACATGGCGCTGGACGCAGGGATCAATTTTGTTGATGCCGCCGAAATGTACCCGGTGAATCCGATCTCCAAGGAAACCATTGGGCGCACCGAAGAGATTCTGGGCAATTGGAACGCTGCGAATAAAGCGCGGCGGGATCAATATGTGTTGGCAACAAAGCACTCGGGCGCGGGTATGGCGCATATGCGGGATGGGGCGCCGATCTCGGGCGTGACTATCCCTGAAGCGATTGAAGGTTCGTTACGGCGATTGCAGACCGATTGCATCGACCTTTATCAATTTCACTGGCCCAATCGCGGCAGTTACATGTTCCGGCAAAACTGGGACTATGCCCCCTCTGGTCAAAATACAGAAAGCGTGCTGGAGAACATGCAGGAGTGCCTTGTCGCGCTGCAAACGCAAGTCGACAAGGGCAATATCCGGGCGTTTGGCCTGTCCAACGAAAGTGCCTGGGGCACGGCGCAGTGGGTGCGTCTGGCCGAAGAGACCGGCGCGCCAAGGGTCGCGTCCGTGCAGAACGAATACTCATTGCTGTGCCGTCACTTCGATACGGATATGGCGGAACTCAGCGTGCATGAGGATGTGGGGCTGATGGCTTTTTCGCCGCTTGCGACGGGGTATTTGACGGGCAAGTATCAAGGCGGGGCCGTGCCAGAAGGCTCTCGTATGTCGATCAATGCCGAGATGGGAGGACGCAAATCCGGGCGGGTTCTGGATGCGGTCGCAGCCTATCTTGAAATTGCCGAACGGCATGGGCTGGACCCGATCCACATGGCATTGGCCTGGTGCCGGACGAGGCCATTCATGATGTCAGCCATTTTCGGGGCGACGACGTCGGATCAGTTAGCGCGGATATTGGAAGGTAAGGATCAGCGCCTATCCAAAGAGGTTCTGGACGAGATTAATGCGGTGCATCGGGCACACCCCATGCCGTTTTAGGGGGCTCTGCCCCCGCCGCGCTGCGCGCGCCTCCCCCGGGATATTTTTAGCCAGATGAAGGGGATCCGGTCAGTGCGGGGTGGGGTGCGCGCGCTCTTGCCTAAGGTCGCGGGCCGAGAGGCCATGTGAAGTGCGAAAGGCGCGCGCGAAACTGGATTGGGACGCGAAGCCAGTGGCCAAGGCAACATCCATCAAGGGTGTATCGGTTTCGGTGACCAGACGGCGGGCTTCGGCCAACCGAAGTTGCAGATAATGATCCTGCGGTGTGGTGTTCAGGCGCAGACGGAATTGTTGTTGCAGGGTGCGCGGGCTTGTGCCCAGGGTCGCGGCGATATCGGCCAGCGGCAGGGGATTGTCGAGCGAGGCTTGCATCAGGCTGTTGGCTTTCGCCGTCAGGGCCGTGTGGCGATGAGGGGCACCGGTGCGGCTTTGGGGTTTTGAGGGTGCCGGCGCGCCGTCATAAAGAAACAGGCCAGACACGCGGGCGGCAAATCCGGCGCCGTGCCGGGCGGCAATGATATGTAGCATCATCTCGACGGCCGGAATCGCGCCACCTGAGGTCAGGCGATTTTGCGAGACTGTGAACCTGTCGGGGCGCACGTCGACTTCTGGAAAACGCGTGGCGAAATTGTCGAGGTCTTCCCAATGCGTCGTTGCGGCGTGGCCTTCCAGCAACCCCGCTTCGGCCAGCAACCAGGGGCCGCCGTCGATGCCGGCCATTGTTGCCCCTGTTCCTGCGATGCGGCGCAGACCGGCCAGCAAGCTGGGGGTCGCATGTCGGGCCAGTTGGAAACCGGCCACGACAATCATCAGATCGCAGCTTTGCAGGCGCGCCAGAGGGATACCGGGGACCGTCAAGGCACTGGTGAGCATTGCGGGCTCGGTCGTGGCTGTAACGTAGTCCCAGTCAAACGCCGGGCAATCGGCCAGACGGTTGGCCGCCCGCATCGGATCGACGGCGGACGCAAAGCTGAGTGTATTACAGTCGTCCAGCACCAAAACCGCCGTTTTCAGGGCGTGATGTTCGGGCTGAAGGATGTTTTTTGCGGATTTCATCAAGTCTGATTCGCATTCTGGCAAGTGTTTTTCCAAGGCTGCGCCAGACTTGGGCACGAACGCAAATCGATTGCCGGGGAGAAGTCTGGGGAAAACACCAGGCACAAGACGGTATAAGCTGGGGAAAAGTCATGCCTTTGGAAATGAACCGCGAAGTCTTCATCACTTGTGCAGTCACTGGGTCAGGCGGAACCCAGGATCGCAGCCCGCACGTGCCGCGCTCGCCTCAGCAGATCGCCGAAAGCGCGATTGCCGCTGCCAAGGCCGGGGCGGCCGTGGTGCATTGCCATGTACGAGACCCTGAGACCGGAGCCCCCAGCCGTCGTTTGGATCTGTATCGTGAGGTGACGGACCGCATCCGCGATGCCGATGTGGATGTCGTTCTGAACCTTACCGCCGGGATGGGCGGCGACATGGTTTTTGGTCCGACCGAGGCGCCTTTGCCGTTGCGCGAGGACGGAACCGACATGATCGGTGCAGCTGCGCGGGTCGAGCACGTGGCCGAGTGTATGCCAGAGATCTGCACTTTGGACTGTGGCACCATGAATTTTGCCGAAGCTGACTATGTCATGACCAACACGCCAGGCATGTTGCAGGCGATGGGGCGCATGATGACGCATTTGGGTGTGAAGCCCGAGATCGAGGCCTTCGACACAGGTCACCTCTGGTATGCCAAACAGTTGGTCAAGGATGGCATTCTGGACAGCCCGGCGCTGGTGCAGTTGTGTATGGGCGTTCCATGGGGAGCACCAGATGATCTGAACACGTTCATGGCGATGGTGAATAATGTGCCCGATGACTGGACGTTCAGCGCGTTTGCGTTGGGGCGTCATCAGATGGCCTATGTGGCGGCCTCGGTTCTGGCGGGTGGAAACGTGCGCGTTGGGCTTGAGGATAATCTGTGGCTGGACAAAGGCGTTCTAGCTGAGAACTGGCAGCTTGTGGAACGCGCGGGCACCATCATTGAAAACATGGGCGCGCGGGTGATTGGCCCACAGGAGGTGCGTGACAAGCTTGGGCTTGAGAAGCGCGCGCCGGTGGCGAAGTAAGGGCGGATTGGGGGCCAGCCCCCAAACCCCCGGGATATTTTGGGCCAGATGAAGGGGCGGATCGTGGGCAGGGAACAGCAGATGAAAACAGCGGCAATCATTGGTGGTGGCGTGATCGGCGGCGGGTGGGCAGCGCGGTTTCTGCTGAACGGTTGGAATGTGCGGGTCTTTGATCCGGACCCTGAAGCCGAACGCAAGATCGGCGAGGTTCTGGACAATGCGCGGCGGTCTTTGCCGGGACTGAGCGACGTGCCTTTGCCGCCCGAGGGAGCGCTTACCTTCCATGATAATATGGCGGATTCGGTGCAAGGTGCTGATTGGATTCAGGAAAGCGTGCCTGAGCGACTTGATCTTAAACTGAAGGTTTACAAGGGATTGCAGGACGTTTGCGAACCTTCTGCAATCATTGGGTCGTCGACCAGCGGGTTTAAGCCTTCGGAACTGCAGGAGGGGGCGCTGCGACCAGAACAGATTGTAGTGACGCACCCCTTCAATCCGGTTTACTTGTTGCCGCTGATCGAACTGGTGCCGTCTGACAAGACCCCGCCCGAAATGGTAGAGCGCGCGCAGAAGTTGCTGAAATCCGTGGGCTTCTTCCCGCTGCATGTCCGCAAAGAAATCGATGCGCATATTGCTGACCGATTTCTTGAGGCCGTTTGGCGTGAGGCTTTGTGGTTGGTCAAGGATGGTGTCGCCACCACGGAAGAGATCGATGAGGCGATCCGCATGGGCTTTGGCATTCGCTGGGCGCAGATGGGGCTGTTCGAAACCTACCGCGTGGCCGGGGGCGAGGCCGGGATGCGGCATTTCATGGCGCAGTTTGGCCCCGCGCTCAAATGGCCATGGACGAAACTGATGGACGTGCCAGAATTCACCGACGAACTGGTTGACATGATTGCGGATCAGTCGGACGCGCAGTCGGGGCAGCACTCGATCCGCGAGTTGGAGCGTATTCGGGACAACAATCTTGTCGGGATGATGCGGGCGCTCAAAGCGCAGAATTGGGGCGCGGGGGCGGTGCTCAACCAGCATGACGCGCTGCTGAAACCCGGCGCACTTCCGACTCTGGATCAGGCGGATCTAAGCCAGCCGATCCTGACGTTGTCGCGTGCAGTCCCGCTGGATTGGACCGATTACAACGGTCACATGAACGAAGCAAAATATCTTGAGGCCTTTGCTGCCGCTACGGATCGGTTCATGGAGATCATCGGCTGCGATATGCAATACATCTCGACCGGCGGCAGCTATTTCACCGCCGAAAACCACATCCGATATATCAACGAAGTGCATGCGGGTGCAAAGATTGATGTGCGGACGCAGATGCTGCTGGGGCAGGGCAAAAAGCTACATGTTTTTCACAGCATGTACAATGGCGAGACGCTGCTGGCGACAGGTGAAAGCTTCTTGCTGCATGTCAGTCTGGAAACACGGCGGCCAAGCGCGCCTTCGCCTGACATCGAAGCAGCCATGGCCAGAATTGCCGAGGCTCAGGCCGATTTGCCTTACCCCGAAGGCGCGGGTGCAGCGATCCGCAAACCCGCATGAGTGGACGTGTATTGATTACGGCCGGTGCCTCGGGCGTTGGGCGTGCCATGGCCGAAGCGTTCGATGCTGTTGGTGCGCAAATTTGGGTGGCCGACGTGGATCAGGCTGCTCTGTCGACCTGTCCGGTGCATTGGCGGGCGACCCGCGTTGACGTCGCCGACGAGGATGACGTTGCCGCATTATTTGCACAGATTGACGCGGAATGGGGCGGGCTGGACACGCTCTGCTCCAATGCAGGTATCGCTGGGCCAACGGCCATGATCGAAGATGTGTCGTTGAAGGACTGGCAGGCCTGCCTTGCTGTAAACCTAGAGGGTGCATTTCTGTGTGCCAAATATGCCGCACCCCTCTTGAAACGGCAAGGCAGCGGAACGGTCTTGATCACATCTTCGACCGCAGGTCAGTACGGCTATCCCAGCCGCGCGCCCTATGCGGCAGCAAAATGGGGTGTGATCGGGTTGGGCAAAACTCTGGCGATGGAACTGGGGCCGCATGGCGGGCGTTGCAACGTGATATGCCCAGGCGCCGTCGAGGGCCCCAGAATGGAAGGCGTGTTGCAGCGTGAGGCCGCAGCCAAAGGAATGACCCGCGATCAGGTTTACAGCGGTTACGCGTCCGGCACCTCAATGGGTCGCTTTATCGAAGGCAGGGACATCGCCGATATGGCCGTTTTCCTTGCCTCAGATGCGGCGCGGTTGGTGTCGGGGCAGGTGATCGCCGTGGATGGGCATACGGTCAACCCCGACCCAAAGCTGTAATCACCCCTGATTGGGACCGCGAATCTGGCGGATCGTCCGGCGAACGGCCTGCCAATCCTGCGCTTGTCGCATGTTCCCGGCAGCCTCGCATTCGCGCATTTTCTTTGCGGCCTCTGCCTCGGCCCGGTCGCCATGCGCCGAGTAAAGCGCGCGTGCGTATTGAGAGGTTTGAAGTGCGTCCATTCCTGTGCTCCTCCGTCTGTGATCGGAATGCCCGAAAGTTCGCGCCAGACGACGATACCACAGGTTCGGGTTCAGCGCATCCTTTCACGCAACTGCCTCAAGTGCGTCGGGAAATTCCGCGCGCTGACATCAGCTTCCCGTACTAACGTATCGAAATGACGGGTAAATATCTCAATCCTGTCGCGATCCCGAAAGGCCATATAGTGACTTCCAGCGTAAAACACGCAGAGCAATGGGCCGAAGATCGTTACGGGCGCGGAGTACAAGCGTTTGGCGTCGAACAGGTAAATACGCATGCGTGGATAAAGCTGTTCGCACAGGTCCAGAAGATGATCGATTTGATCCAGACGGATTTGCAGGTCCAGCCCCTCGTAATACCCTGTCGCTTGCGTGAAACTGTCGATTTCGTAAAGCGGCATCGCGATTTCATAGTCCGACTGGGCGCTGCGCATCCATGTCAGTCGGTCGGCTGAGGCTCCTATTGCCTGATCCGCCGTGCGGCCCAAATGCGGTGCATATTCCCATTCCAGCACCGCGCGGGTTTTTAGCATATCGGGCAGAGTGGCCGGGACATAGCGGATTTTGTAGCCCGCAGCCTCTTTGTGCCATTCAAAGATTCGCTCATCGACCAACGCTCGCGGCGCCTCTGCCATCGTCAGTGAACTCGCCAATAACTCAGCCGCGCTTTCGGGGCGATCCGAAAGACTGAGCAGCCAATCTGCGGAAATCCCAAGAGCCGAGGCGCAGCTGCCAACAACATGCGCATTGGGCAATCGCGCGCCTTCGTCCGTCAAAAGCTGTGACACGGTTGAACGGTCCACGCCGATGTCGCGGGCCAGCGCGCTTTGGGTGGTGTGTCGCGCCTCCATCGCGCGGGCAAGGCGGTATCGGAATTGCGCGGCGCGATCACGTTTGTCGATTTTTTCCTGCATGTGTTTTAAAATATCAACTTTGATGAGTTTTGTTAATCATATTCAGAATTTTCAACGCACACATGATCCGCAATTCTTGAACCATAAGAAGACGAAGGGTGACGGAATGGAAACGCGACGAAGATCGGTCGTGAAGGCGGTGTTGTGGAATGCGATAGGCCTGATCGTGACGACGCTGGTGGGTTTGGTCGCCACTGGATCGGCGGCGATAGGTGGTACGCTGGCCGTGGTGAATACGGCCATCGGGCTGACGCTCTATGTGGTCTACGAACGAGTTTGGGCAGGCATCGCCTGGGGCCGTAATGTCTGAGCGCGTGGGGCCCGAATGGTGCACCTTGGCCCTGATCGTCGCGTGCTACGGACTTTGGCTAGCAGCTATTTTCCTGTGTCCGCTGTGGTTGGCGATCCCGGCGATGGCGACGATAGCCGCGTTGCATTCATCGCTGACCCATGAGGCCTTGCACGGGCATCCGTTTCGGACAACGTGGTTGAACGAAGCGCTGATGGCGCTGCCACTGTCTCTTTTCATTCCGTATCAACGATTTCGCGATCTGCACCTGGATCATCATCGCGACGCAACCCTGACTGATCCTTATGATGACCCCGAGTCCAATTATCTGGACCCGAAGGTCTGGCAAACCTTGCGAAACTGGCAGCGACAGGTGTTGACCGTGAACAACACGCTGCTGGGCCGGATCGTGTTAGGGCCGGCAATTGGGCAGGTCGTGTTCATGCGCGCCGAATTGCGCGCCGCCAAACGCGGCGATCGCAGAGTATTGCAGGCGTGGGCGCTGCATTTGGCCGGAGTTGCCGTGGTTTTTTGGGTCGTGGCGCAATCCGCGATGCCATACTGGTCCTATATTCTATCCGCCTATTTAGGTCTTGGACTCGTCAAAATCCGTACGTTTCTTGAACATCGTGCACATGAAAATGCGGCTGCCAGAACGGTTATCGTCGAAGACCGAGGCCCGTTGGCGTTCCTGTTTTTGAACAATAACCTGCATGTCGTTCATCATATGAATCCCTCCGCGCCATGGTATCGGTTGCCCGCGTTGTATCACGAAGGCAAAGACATGTACCGGGACAGAAACCAGGCCTATGTCTACCGCTCCTATGCGGAAATCTTCCGCGCGTATTTCTGGCGCGCGAAGGATCCCGTGGCGCATCCGCTCTGGCCAAAGGGCTGATTTCACGACAAAAGGGAGCCCATGAGCCTGTGGATTCCCGTCACCATCGCTGCTGCGTCATTCCAGACCGTGCGCTTCATGCTGCAAAAATCGCTGAGCAGCGTGAAACTGTCCGCTGCCGGAGCGACCTTTGCGCGGTTTGCCTATTCGCTGCCGCTGGTGCTGGTGGCCCTGTTCGTTGCGCTCAGACTTACCGGGTTTGGCGTGCCGCAGCTGACGGGGTGGTTCTGGCTCTATGCGATGATTGGCGGCACTGCGCAGATCCTGGCTACGATTTGCGTGGTTGCGCTGTTCAAACAACGCAACTTCGCCGTCGGGATCACCTTCAAGAAAACCGAGGTTATTCAAACCGCCATCGTTGGGTTTCTTGTACTGGGAGATCAGATTTCGGGCGCGGCGCTGGTAGCCATTCTGCTGGGGCTCTGCGCCGTTCTGCTGCTGTCAAAGAACCCCGGTGGGGACGGAGTATGGTGGCGGCACCTGACCAATCGCGCCTCGCGCCTTGGGCTGGGGTCCGGAGTGTTGTTCGCCTTTTCCTCGGTGGGCTATCGCGGAGCATCACTGGAACTGGGTGACATCGACGCGTGGTTCCGCGCGCTGGTCACGCTGGCCTTCGTTGTTACCTTCCAGTTTCTCAGCATGGGGCTGTGGCTGCTTTTACGAGACCGGGCCGAGCTGCGCGCCGTATGGGATACCCGCGGAACCGGCGTCTTTGTCGGCCTGACCAGCTTGTGCGGTTCGTTCTGCTGGTTCTTTGCGTTCACATTGCAGAACGCAGCCTATGTGAAAGCCTTGGGGCAGGTGGAGTTGATCCTAAGCCTGTTTGCTTCGATCCTGTTTTTTCGCGAAACTATCACCCGGCGCGAGATCGCCGGGATGACTTTGCTGGGCGCATCAATTCTGGCGCTGATCCTGACGATCTAACCCGCGCGCCGTTCATCAAAGCTGAGCGCGATAAAGCTGGGCAGGTGATCACCCATGCCGACAACCGCCGGGCCGCCCTCGTTACGGCGATTGCGCCCGCGGCCCTTAGGCTCACGATCCTTCCTGTCTTCGCTCTTCTTGGGTTCGGAGGATATGGCTTTCTTCTCGGGCTTCGGCTTCTCGGTCTTGGGCTCGTCCTTGACCGGATTTTCGACGCGCGGAATTTCTTTCTGGATCAGCTTTTCGATCGCATCCAGCGCCTTTTCATCCCGGCCCGAGCAGATTGTATACGCTTTGCCTTCGCGACCGGCACGCCCTGTTCGCCCAATTCGGTGAACATAGTCTTCGGCGTGGCCGGGCACGTCAAAGTTGAACACATGGCTGACGGACGGAATATCAAGCCCACGTGCGGCCACGTCCGAGGCCACCAGCAACCGCAGTGACCCGTCACGGAACCCGTCCAACGTTTTCATTCGCTGCGACTGATCCAAGTCACCATGAATGGCAGCGGCGTTGTAGCCGTATTTCTTCAGCGATTTGGCGCAGATGTCCACGTCGGTCTTGCGATTACAGAAGATAATCGCGTTGGTGCATTTTTCGCCCTCAGAGTCGATCAGTGCGCGCAGAACCTTGCGCTTGGCGCTGGCTTCACGGTCGCGGCGACCGCCCTTGAACATGACCACGCCCTGTTCGATGGTCTCGGACGCAGTGGCCTGACGGGCAACCTCGACCCGGGCCGGGGCCGACAGGAACGTGTCGGTGATGCGTTCGATCTCGGAAGCCATGGTGGCCGAGAAGAACAGCGTCTGGCGGGTGAACGGGGTCAGAGAGAATATGCGCTCGATATCGGGGATAAAGCCCATATCCAGCATCC
This sequence comes from Ruegeria sp. AM2, assembly GCF_056540685.1. Classification (NCBI taxonomy): domain Bacteria; kingdom Pseudomonadati; phylum Pseudomonadota; class Alphaproteobacteria; order Rhodobacterales; family Roseobacteraceae; genus Ruegeria; species Ruegeria sp. AM2. The sequence continues at coordinate 507,282 of NZ_JBQFXE010000002.1, forward strand.
GGTCAGCTTCGTCCACCACCATGATCTGAACACCGGTCAGCAGCAGTTTGCCGCGTTCGAAATGGTCCAGCAGGCGGCCCGGAGTAGCGATCAGCACATCGACGCCCCGGTCGATCAACGCGTCTTGCTCCTTGAAGCTGACACCGCCGATCAGCAGCGCTTTGGTCAGTTTCAGATGCTTGGAATAGGTGTCAAAATTCTCGGCCACCTGCGCGGCCAGTTCCCGCGTCGGGCACAGCACCAGCGAACGCGGCATGCGGGCACGCGCGCGGCCACGGGCCAGCATGGTGATCATCGGAAGGGTAAAGCTGGCGGTTTTGCCAGTGCCGGTCTGAGCGATACCCAAAACATCGCGCCCTTCAAGAGCGGGTGGAATCGCGCCCTCCTGGATCGGTGTTGGAGTTTCGTAGCCAGCTTCCTCAATAGCCTTGAGGACCTTCGGGTTCAGGTTCAGTTCGTTGAATTTTGTCATGTATGTCCGGTTGATGCGGACACTAGACCTGGCCCGCGCGAGTGATAAATGCCGGGCCCGGATGGCCACACGCCCAATGCGCGGTTCGGCTGCGGGGGGCATAACAAAATTGTGGGGCAGGGTCAAATCATGTCGGGGTTTGTCGCGCATCAACCCAAACAACCGGGAATTAATGCAACAATTCAGATGGTTCCGGGAAAGTGTTTCGCAACTTTTTGGTCCAGATCCAACGGTCTGTGACGGATCATATCATGATCCTCAAGCCGCATCATCACGTCGGTATCGGTGGCGCTGATCTCATTGTAGAAATCCCTCAGACCTTCTTCGCCTTGCTCGGCTTCGATCCAGCTGAGCAATTCGAACTTGTTCAATCCACCAATTTTCCTTGGCCGGTTCGTCGTCGGGCTGGCCTGATAGGAGCCGCGTTCCATGCGGAAACGATAGTTCGCCAACCAATGATCCCAATCCGGAGCATGGTGGTGGCACAGGTCGATCTGGGGAACCTCGGTTGTGCAGGGCAAAAATGCGCCGTTCTGGTAGAGATTATGGATCCGATCGCTCAGGTTCTTTTGGCCGCGCCGCACGAACAGCTTTCCCTGAATGTGGCTCATGAACCCCCCAAGAAGAAAGGCTCCGTATTTGGGGTAGAGCGTCTCAACCAGTGCATGTCGGTTCGGGCTTTCGGGGATGAAGGCCTTGTAAAGGTCCTTGCCACCAGCCAGCGCTTCAATTGGGCGGATGCGCACGGCGGGAATATCTTGGGGGATATCCTTCAGCAATTCGGCAATCGGTGTATGAGGCCAAAGAAATTCGTCCACATCGATATGCGTCACCCAATCCAGATCGGTTCGCGCGTACACAAGATTGGCGTTTTGCGACTGCCGGACCTGATGCTTGTCGGGCCGCTGGCGACCCCGACGCTTCCAAAATGCAGCATCGCATACGCGAACTCTGATCTTTGGGTGTTCGCGCAAGGCGGTCAGGTCTTCGGTCGGAGCCTCGTCCAGAAAGATGTGAATTCTTTCCGCCCCGATATCGAGGTGGTGTGCGGCAAATCGCAGGATATCCACGCGCGGGGCTCGGATCGTCGAAACGATACCCCATGTCGTCCTTTCCTGCGTCATATGCGCCTCGTGATGTCCATCGGTTCCGGTGTCAGGTCATCATTTCCTTGGTCGCGGTCAGGTTCAGTGCCGGGTAGTCCCGCACCACCCGATCAATATCCCATTGCAGGCGGGTCAGATACACGATGTCCCCATCATGGTCATGCGCGATGTGCTGCTTGTTGGCGTTGACGAATTTCTCAACCTCGACCTTGTCGCCGCTGACCCAGCGGGCGGATGTGAACTGAGAAGCTTCGAACCGCACCGGCAGGCCGTATTCCATCTCAATGCGGCTGGCGAGCACTTCGAATTGCAGCGCGCCGACGACACCGACAATAAATCCCGATCCGATTGAGGGTTTGAACACCTTAGCCGCGCCTTCTTCGGCAAATTGCATGAGGGCCTTTTCCAGATGCTTGGCTTTCAATGGATCGCCCGCACGGACCGTCTGCAGCAATTCCGGCGCAAAAGACGGGATGCCGGTCACCCGGATCGCCTCACCTTCGGTCAGCGTGTCTCCGATGCGCAGTTGCCCGTGGTTCGGGATACCGATGATGTCTCCGGCCCAGGCTTCCTCGGCCAGTTCCCGGTCCGAGGCCAGAAACAGCACAGGATTCGAAATCGCCATCGGCTTTTTCGACCGCACATGGGTCAGCTTCATGCCGCGTTTGAAATGCCCCGAGGCCATACGCACAAACGCCACCCGGTCCCGGTGTTTGGGGTCCATATTGGCCTGAACCTTGAACACGAACCCAGCGACTTTCTTTTCGTCCGGCGCAATCTGACGCGGTTCGGCGGACTGTATTTGCGGCTGCGGACCGTAAGCGCCGATGCCTTCCATCAATTCCTTCACACCGAACGAGTTGATCGCCGAGCCGAACCAGATCGGGGTCATATGCCCCTCTAACACCGCCTGGGGGTCGAGCTTGGGTAGCAACTCGCGCGCCATCTCGACCTCTTCCAGCAGCTTCTCCAGCAGATGTTCGGGCACGTGTTCGGCCAGTTTGGGGTCGTCCAAGCCGTCGATCTGGATGCTCTCGGCCACTTTGTTGCGGTCGGCGCGGTCCATCAGTTCCAGCCGATCGCGCAGCATGTCGTAGCAGCCGATGAAGTCGCGGCCCACGCCGATAGGCCACGCCGCCGGTGTGACGTCGATGGCCAGCATTTCCTGAATTTCGTCGATGATCTCGAACGTATCGCGGCTTTCGCGGTCCATCTTGTTACAAAAGGTCAGGATCGGCAGATCGCGCAGGCGGCAGACCTCGAACAGTTTCTGCGTCTGACTTTCCACGCCTTTCGCGCCGTCGATCACCATGACGGCGGCATCAACGGCGGTCAGCGTGCGATAAGTATCCTCGGAGAAATCCGAGTGACCGGGCGTATCGACCAGATTGAATCGGAAGTTCCCATAGTCAAACGACATGGCCGAAGCAGAAACCGAAATACCCCGATCCTTCTCCATCTGCATGAAGTCCGACCGCGTGCGCCGCGCTTCACCCTTGGCGCGCACCTGACCGGCCATCTGGATCGCGCCCCCGTACAGCAGGAACTTTTCGGTCAGCGTCGTCTTACCCGCATCGGGGTGCGAGATGATGGCGAAGGTCCGGCGCCGGGCGATCTCGGGCGGCAAAGTTGGTTGGTTCGAGGTATCAAGCATATTCGCGCGTATAGGCGGGGAATCCTGCTGAGGCAAGACAAAGGGGTGGTTCGAATCGTCTACTTGTGGCAATAGGAACATATAGTGAACAAAAAGTGGAGTGACCCAATGAATTTGAAAGAAATCGCTGACGAGCTTGTGGCCGGTTGCCGTGAAAATCGGGCCAAGGCGAACCTTGAAAAGCTGTATGCCGAGAATGCTGTTTCGGTAGAGGCCGCGGATGCGATGGGCATGGGTCGCGAAACCCATGGCCGGGATGCGATCGGTGGCAAGCATGATTGGTGGGAGAGCGCGCATGAGGTATCCGGCGCGTCGGTCACCGGTCCGTTTGCACATGGTGATGATCGTTTTGCCGTGATCTTTGAAGTTCAGGGTAAGGTGAAAGAAAGCGGCGAATCCTTTGATATGAAAGAGGTCGGCGTCTATCACGTTGCCGATGGCAAGATCGTGCGTGAAGAGTTCTATTACTGACGCAGTTTGACTTCTGGTCTTCCCCGTCCGGCCGATGCTAGACAATTGGATGACATAAGACGGGGAGGATCAGATGGATCTTGGAATTCGTGGAAAGCGCGCTTTGGTCTGTGCCAGCAGCAAAGGTTTGGGTCTGGGATGCGCCGAGGCTCTGGCGGCGGCTGGAGTTGATCTGGTGATGAACGCCCGCGGGGCGGAGGCATTGGAGAGCGAGGCCGCGCGCTTGCGGTCGGAACACGGCGTCGACGTGCAGACTGTAGCTTGCGATGTGACGACGGTTGAGGGGCAAAAGCAGGTGATCAATGCGGCGCAGGGTGTTGATATACTTGTTACAAATGCGGGTGGTCCCCCTCCGGGCATGTGGTCGGACTGGGAGCGCGAGGATTTCATCAATGCGCTGGACGCCAATATGCTGACGCCGATTGCCTTCATGAAGGCGTTGCTGCCAGGGATGATGAACAAGGGTTGGGGTCGGGTGGTCAACATCACCTCGCAATCCGTGCGCACGCCAATTGCTGTTCTTGGCTTGTCGAATGCCGCGCGGACCGGGCTGACCGGTTATGTGGCCGGAACCTCGCGCCAGGTCGCGCCTCATGGGGTAACAATCAACAACCTGCTGCCCGGCATTCACGCGACCGACCGCGCGGATGCGCTGGACGGGGCCGTTTCGCTGCAGAAGAACATCTCGATCGAGGACGCGCGCGCCGAGCGCGCCCAGACGATCCCCGCACGGCGTTATGGCACGCGGCAAGAGTTTGGCGCAGCCTGTGCTTTCCTCTGTTCGCAGCACGCCGGGTTCATTGTGGGGCAGAATATCCTTTTGGATGGCGGTAGCACCAATTTGACGATTTAGGCGATGGCACAGAATTTCTCACTGAAAGATCAGCTGTTTAATGCCGAAAAGACTCATTATCTGGCGGGGCTTTTTGCTGCGGCGGACCCGCGCTTTGATGCCGTAGCGTTCAAGGCCCGGGTTATGTCCCGCTTGCTCGACTTGGAACTGAAAGAGCGTATGGCATGGATCGCCGACTGCCTTCAAAACGCAGTGCCCGGGGACCTTCCGACCATCGCACCGACCCTATTGCGCGCCCTGCCACCCGCGTTGGACCCGAACAAAACGGATGACGATTTCGGCGATTTCATCTTTGCCCCGCTGGGTGATTGGGTCGTAGCCGTCGGACTGGATCATCCCGATCTGGCTTTGGATGTTCTTGAAGAACTGACGCAGAGATTTTCGATGGAATGGGCCATTCGTCCGTTTCTGAACCACCATCAGGAACAGGTGATGACCAGGTTGCGGGCGTGGTGCGACCATCCCAACTATCATGTGCGGCGTCTGGTTAGTGAAGGCACGCGGCCGCGGCTGCCATGGGGGCAGGCGGTGGGTTTGGACCTCGGTGATCCGCTGCCGCTGCTGGATCGGTTGCATGCAGATAAATCGCGGTACGTGACGCGGTCTGTCGCGAACCACCTGAACGATATCACCAAGAAAGACGCCGACCTGGTTTTGGACCGTCTTGCGCGTTGGCGCGAGACCGACCGTCAGGACGCCGATGAATTGCGCTGGATGACTTCGCATACCCTGCGCGGTTTGGTGAAGTCCGGCCATCCCGGCGCGATGACAATGCTGGGCTATGACCCAAACGTCGATATTTCCGCCACTGTAAACGTGATTGGCGATGCGCGGATCGGCGGCGCGCTAGAGTTTGATGTCTCTCTGACTGGTGAAGATGAACAACCCGTTCTGGTGGATTATATCGTTCACTTTCAACGACCTGGAGGGAAAACATCATCCAAAGTGCATAAGCTGAAACAGACGGCATTGAAGGGCGGCGCGCTGACGTTGAGCAAGACTCACAAGCTCAAGGGAAATGCAACCACATTCAAACTTATGCCCGGCTCGCATCGGCTTGAGGTTCAGGTAAACGGGCGTGTGCATGCAGGTGTGGATTTCGAATTGCTAGAGTAACGCTTTTGTAAAATCTCGCCTGCGTGAATTGCGCCAAAGCCATTGCTGCATTAGCTGGGCGGTAGCCGGAGAAAAGGGATACCAGCGATGAAGCATGAATCGGTGCAAAACTACTATGGCGAGGTCCTGCAGGGCAGCGCGGATTTGCAGACTAACGCGTGCTGCACGCCGGATGACATGCCGGATCATGTGAAGAAGATTCTCTCAAAAGTTCATGACGATGTGCTGACCCGATATTACGGCTGCGGGCTGATTGCTCCGCTTGACCTTGAGGGGATGAGCATCCTGGATCTGGGTTGTGGCGCCGGTCGGGATGTTTACGCCTTGTCCGCGATGGTGGGCGAGACGGGCCGTGTGGTTGGCGTTGATATGACTCCCGAACAACTGGATGTCGCCCGGGCGCATCAGGACTATCACGCGCAGGCGTTTGGCCACGCCGCCAGCAATGTGGAGTTTCATCACGGCTATATCGAAAAGCTGGACGCCTTGGACCTTGAGCCGGGTTCGTTTGATATCATTGCTTCGAACTGCGTTATCAACCTGGCCACGGATAAAGAAGCTGTTTTGCGCGGCGCGTATCGCCTGTTAAAGGATGGCGGCGAGATGTATTTCTCGGACGTCTACGCCGATCGTCGAATACCGGCCGAAATGGCCGAAGATGAAGTGCTGTACGGCGAATGCCTGTCCGGCGCGCTGTATTGGAACGACTTCCTATCTATGTCACGCAAAGCGGGTTTTGGTGACCCGCGCCGGGTGACACACCGTCCGCTCACCATTGAAAACCCCGTTCTGGAAGAGCGTGTTGCGCCATTGAACTTTCTGTCGGCCACGTATCGTCTGTTCAAACTGCCTGAGCTGGAACCAGCCTGTGAGGATTATGGACAGGCCGTGATCTACAAGGGCACGATCCCGAACGCGCCGCATCTGTTTGAACTGGACGATCACCACGCCATTGAGGCTGGCAAGGTCTTTCCGGTTTGCGGAAACACTTGGATGATGCTCAAAGACACGCGGTTTGCCCGGCATTTCGAGTTCATTGGCGACTTCTCAACCCACTATGGCATCTTCGAAGGTTGCGGTGGGGAAAGCCCGTTCGAAGCGACTGGTGAAGCCGCGCCAGGCGGCTGCTGCTGATCTCTTGCGCCTGAAGGGCGGGGTTGCTATCCCCGCTCAAGCCCGATGGTTTTGATCGGGAAAGGCATGGGGTTGTTTGGTGGCAGTGAATACAGTTCCTCCTCGGCTGGAAATCCGCAATCTGATCGCCCGGTTCGACGGGCGGACAGTTGTGGACGATGTTTCGCTGAGCGTACAGGCCGGGCAAGTGACCTGCCTGCTGGGGCCATCGGGCTGCGGTAAATCAACGACATTGCGCATGATTGCGGGCGTCGAGATGCAGAGCTCGGGCGAGATTTATGTCGATGGCAAGCTGATCTGCGACACTGTGTTTCGCGTGCCACCCGAGCGGCGCGAAATTGGGTTGATGTTTCAGGATTTTGCCCTGTTTCCACACCTGAGCGTCGCCGACAACGTGGCCTTTGGGCTGAAAGGCGGCAAGCAAGACAAACGCGCCCGGGTCGAAGAGTTGCTGACCAAGGTCGATCTGATGCGGTTCATCGATGGGTTTCCGCATCAGCTTTCGGGGGGCGAGCAGCAGCGGGTCGCGCTGGCCCGCGCTCTGGCACCGCGACCCCGGATCATGCTGATGGATGAGCCGTTCTCGGGTCTTGATAACCGCTTGCGCGACGGGATCAGGGATGAAACGCTTGCCATCCTAAAGGAAGAAGATGCCGCCGTACTGCTGGTGACACATGAGCCGGAAGAGGCCATGCGCATGGCTGATGAAATTGCGTTGATGCGGCGCGGTAAGATCGTTCAGCAGGGTGCGCCCTACAACGTTTACACGCGCCCCGCGGACAAAGCGGCCGTTGCTTTCTTTAGTGATATCAACGTACTGCAAGCCCAAGTTAATGGCGCATTGGCGGAAACCCCGTTTGGGCAGTTTCTGGCCCCGGGTATTCCGGATGGCACGGATGTCGAAATCGTGTTTCGGCCCCAGCACGTCAAACTGGATTTCGACCGAAACGGTAAGGGTCCTTCGCCGACGCCGTCCGATGGAGTTGCAGCGCGGGGCGTGGTCGAGCGAGCTCGGTTTTTGGGCAATGAAAGCCTGGTCGAATTTCGGATGGACTATGATGGCTCAATCCTGAAGGCCACGGTGCCAAACGTGTTTGTCCCAGCGCCGGGGCGAGTCATGTGGCTGACCATTCGCCGGGACCGCTGTTTCGTTTTCCCGTCCTGAATTCTGGAACTTTCCAGCCAAGTGGTGCGCGAATGCCGCAGAATGCACCCGCCCACAGCTTGCCGCAGCGCGGGGGCGTGTTTATCAAGGGCAAAACACGGGGTGGACCGGCGATGAGAATTCTTTTGACAAACGATGACGGGATCAATGCGCCGGGTCTGATCGCGATGGAGCACATTGCCCGAGATTTGGCTGGCCCGGACGGAGAGGTTTGGATCGTAGCGCCCGCGTTCGAGCAGTCTGGCGTCGGGCACTGCATCAGCTATACGCATCCAATGATGGTCGCCAAGCTGGACGAGCGCCGCTATGCCGCCGAAGGTTCCCCAGCGGATTGCGTTCTGGCGGGTTTGCATGACGTCATGAAGGACGCGCCGCCTGATCTGGTGCTGTCCGGGGTGAACAGGGGCAATAACTCGGCTGAAAACACGCTCTATTCCGGGACAATAGGCGGCGCGATGGAGGCGGCATTGCAAGGCGTACCCGCGATCGCTCTGTCGCAATACTATGGCCCCGGAAACCTTGGTCTCGATGACCCGTTCGAGGCCGCAACCCGCTATGGTGCCGACCTTGTGCGGCGCATTCTGGATGCGACGCCCAAGCAGCAGGGTGACTACAAGCTATTCTACAACGTGAATTTTCCACCGGTTGCGGCAGATGATGTACTAGGAGCGCGCGTGGTCCCTCAGGGGTTCCGAAGGGACACGCATTTCAGCGTGGAGCCGCATAGCTCGCCTTCGGGACGGCGGTTCCTGTGGATTAAGGGCGGGTATCAACATAACCCCACCGCCCCCGGCACAGACGCGGCGGTGAATCTGGAAGGGTATATCTCGGTCACGCCAATGCGCGCCGATCTGACAGCCTATGACGCGCTGGAGGCGCTGAAGGTGGTCGAATGAGCGGATTGAACCCCGAAACCACTATGCAATTCCTGTTCGCACTGCGTTCGCGCGGGGTGACGGATGCACGTGTGCTGGCCGCCATGGAGCAAGTCGACCGGGGTCTTTTCGTCAAAGGGCTGTTTGCCGATCGCGCCTATGAGGATACGCCTTTGCCGATTGCCTGCGGGCAGACGATCAGTCAGCCTTCGGTGGTGGGTTTGATGACGCAGGCGTTGCAGGTCCGGCCACGGGACACGGTGTTGGAGATCGGAACAGGCTCGGGCTATCAGGCGGCAATCTTGTCGAAAATGGCGCGCCGGGTGTACACGGTCGAGCGTCACAAGCGGCTGTTGCAGGAAACCGGGCAGGTTTTCCGCCAGATGGGGCTGACCAACGTGACGGCAATGTTGTCGGACGGATCCTTTGGGTTGCCGGAACAAGCGCCGTTTGATCGTATCATTGTGACCGCTGCTGCCGAGGACCCGCCCGGGCCGCTCTTGGCGCAACTGAAAATCGGCGGTATCATGGTGCTACCGGTGGGACAGTCGGATGCGGTGCAGACATTAATTCGCGTCACGCGCACCGAAACCGGCTTGGACTACGATGAATTGTTGCCCGTCCGTTTTGTGCCTTTGCTGGAAGGGCTGGGAAAGGACGGACGTTAAAGGTATAGTATTTGATAAGCGCTAGAACCCCGGCAAAATGGGGCAGGTGTTGAGGACAGTAAAAATGAGAGCAGTTTCTAAATCTTCCCTGTGCAAGAGCGCGACCAGCGTTGCCTTGCTGGCATTTCTTGCCGGTTGCGAGGGCCCGCTGGACTATGACCTGCGCGGCCAGGTGGGCGGCTTTTCGACCGCGGATGCGGTTCAAAGTGCGACCGCCAATCGCCCGACGCCCGACGCCCGAGGTGTAATTACCTATCCGAATTACCAGGTTGCCGTCGCCAAACGCGGCGATACCGTGAACGATGTGGCCGCGCGCATTGGGCTGCCCGCCACCGAACTCGCCCGTTTCAACGGACTAAAGGTCACGGACCCGCTGCGTGATGGCGAAGTGATCGCGTTGCCGCGCTCAGTCGGCGGTGGCAGCAATGTTGACATCGCATCAATTGCGGGCTCTGCAATTGATGAAGCGCCGACCACCGGCGGGGTTCAGACCTCGACGTTGGAGCCAGTCAAGCCCGCGCCGGCCCCGGCACCCGCGCCGACCGGCCCGGAGCCGATCCGTCACAAAGTCAAACGAGGTGAGACAGCTTACACGATTTCGCGGCTGTACGAAGTGCCGGTTGAATCGCTGGCCGAGTGGAATGGTCTAGGATCGGATTTTATGGTGCGCGAAGGGCAGTTCCTGTTGATTCCCATAAAGAACCAACCCGCCCCGGCGCAGACCGCAACGGCAGCCCCAGCGACGAATGTGACGCAGCCGGGCGAGGGCTCTCCGACGCCAACACCCCCAAGCGCGACACAGCCCTTGCCGGACGAGCAAATTGCCGCGCCGACACCAGCGCCGGACGTGACGGCGGATGCGCCGACCAATCAGAGCAGCTCGGCGCTGGCTTTGCCGGTGGGCGGGACGATCATTCGCACCTACGAAAAGGGTAAGAACGAAGGGATCGACATTGCGGCGGCACCTGGAACAACGGTGACTGCGGCAGAGGCGGGCACTGTGGCCGCGATTACAGCGGATGCCGATCAGGTGCCGATCATTGTGGTCAAACACAATAGCGACCTGCTGACGGTTTATGCCAATGTCGACGAGATTACGGTCAAAAAGGGTGATCGGGTCCGCCGGGGGCAGAAGATCGCCGCGCTGCGGGGCGGGGACAATGCCTATGTCCATTTCGAGGTTCGCAAAGGGTTCGAATCCGTTGATCCGGAACCCTATCTACGGTGAGGGGAATGGCCCGTTCCGGGCCATGCCTCCGGCGGGGATATTTGGGGCCAGATGAAGAGCGGATCACTGGTGCGGGTCATAGTCTCTAAGCCGTTTGCCGGGCTCGTCGGTGAAGATTTCGGGCAGGGGCGAGACCGCTTCGATCAGGTCAATGCGGAAGACCCGGAACCCATCGCGCAACTCACACCAGGCGGTCAGGGTCCAGACTCGGCCCCAGTATTCCATGTGTAGCGGCCGGATGGTGCGTTCGGTCAGGATGTCATCGATACGGCGATAAGTCAGATGCAGCTTTTGACGCGATTTGATCGCTGCGCGAATAGGCGCCATATGGGCCAGGCCGCGCGCGGCATCGGCAAAGGGGTAGACGGCAAATCTCCAGGTATCGGCTTCGGCCACGACCTGCGTGGGCAGCACCGCGTCGATTTTGTCGGCCAGCGTTTCGGCAGCGGCCTTCAGGTCGGGATCAGCGGCCTCGGCCACGATGGCCATGCCCAGGTTCAGGGCTTCCAGTTCAGCGGTTGTCAGGTTCAGCGGGGGCAGGGTGATCTGCTCGCGTACCATGTAGCCGACGCCGCGCTCGCCCTCGACCGGGACGCCCGAGGCCACCAGCGTGTCCATGTCGCGGTAGATCGTGCGAACCGACACTTCGAGCCGGTCCGCTATGTCCTGCGCGCGGTGTAATTTGCCGTCGCGCAGGATCTGAATGATGTCAAACAGGCGGTCAGTGCGGCGCATGACACACCGTCCGGACCGCGATCAGGCGGTCATGTTCCATAGCACATTCTCGTGGCGCATCTGGATGCTGGACGGGTCGATGGCGGTCATCAACCCTGCAGCGAAGTCCTGTTTTGGGAACTGAGTTGCAGCGTCCTTTGCAGCTTTCATGTCTTTCCAGATCACATAGTCGGTCCAGCGGCCATCCTCGCCTTGGCTGAGCTGTCTGTGCGCAAATCCGGGCGCTGCGCGAACGAAGGCTTCGGACGCTTGGCTGAGTTTGACGAACTCCTCCGGCGAAGTGCCTTCTGTCAGGGTGAAAGTGACAATTTCTGCGACATGGGTCATGTGAGTCTCCGTTGACCAGGTTTCGATGACCTCTGCCTAGCCGGCTTCAACTGACATAAACCTGTCAGTTGAAGATTGCGAGTCCTGAAAAACCACCCATTCGCGTCAAATTTGAACGCCAAATTGATCTGTCTCACTTTTTCCTGCGCCCATCCGAGCGTACACACGGCCTCAGATTGCTTTCCGGCGCGTGGCGCCGAAGGAAAAGGAGAGAAGACATGCTTAACAATATTGGCCTTCCCGGCCTTCTGCTGATCGCCGTCGTGGTTTTGGTGCTGTTTGGCCGTGGCAAGATCAGCTCATTGATGGGCGAAGTGGGCAAGGGCATTACTTCGTTCAAGAAGGGCGTCAAAGAAGGCGCGGACGAGTTGGAAGAGGATGCTTCCGAGTTGGCCAAGGACGTCACGCCGGACTCTGAGAAAGACAAGGTCTAAGTCCGCATGTTTGATCTGGGTTGGACCGAGCTTCTGGTCATTGGCGTCGTGGCGCTGATAGTTGTGGGGCCGAAAGACCTGCCGGTGCTGTTCCGCAATGTTGGACGGTTTGTCGGCAAGGCGCGCGGCATGGCACGCGAATTCAGCAGCGCCATGAACGAGGCCGCAGATCAGGCCGGTGTCAACGAGATCAAGAAAGGTCTGAACGCGGCCTCAAATCCCGTGAGCACGGCAATGGACAGTGTCAACGAAGCCGCACGGGATGTCGCCAAAAGCATGGACCCGACCAAGTTCGACCCCGATAGCGAAACGGGCAAGCTTGCCGCCGAGCGTGCCGAGCAGGCCAAGAAAATCCAGGCGTCTACCGCCCGCGCCGCTGCAGAGCGCAAAGCCAAAGAGGCTGCCGACGCATTGGCCAAAGCCGAGGAGGCCGAGGCGGCACTTAAGACCGAAAGCAAGACATGACCAAGACCGAAGAGATCGAAGACAGCTCGGCCCCTTTGATCGAGCATCTGGCAGAGCTGCGGACGCGGTTGATACACTGTGTGGTTGCCTTTCTGATAGGGATGATCATCTGTTTTTCGGTTGCAAAGCCGATCTTCAATTTTCTGACCTTGCCCCTGTGTGAGGCTTTAGCCGAGCGGGGACAGGATTGCGGTTTGATCTTCATCGCACTGCAGGAAGGCTTCTTCGTCTACATCAAGGTTTCACTTTTGGGCGGCTTTGTTCTGGCATTTCCTTATATCGGCATGCAGATGTGGCGGTTCGTGGCTCCGGGTCTTTACAAGTCAGAAAAGAACGCGTTTCTGCCGTTCCTGTTGGCGTCTCCGTTCATGTTTCTGTTGGGCGCAAGCTTTGCCTTTTACGTCGTTACGCCACTGGCCTACGACTTTTTCTTGGGCTTCCAACAGTTCGGATCAGAAGGTGAAGCCGTTGTTGATACGGCGACTGCGGCACCTCATAGCGTGGTGTTCCAGGGCTCGGCGCAGGAATACCTGAACCTGACCATCAAATTCATCGTTGCCTTTGGCCTGTGCTTTCAACTGCCCGTGTTGCTTACCCTGATGGGCAAGGCCGGTCTGGTCAGCGCGCAAGGGCTGGGCGAAGTTCGCAAGTACGCGGTGATTGGAATTCTGGTACTGGCCGCTGTGGTGACGCCGCCAGACGTGATCACCCAGGTCATCCTGTTTACGGTGGTCTATGGCCTCTACGAAATATCAATCTTCCTTGTCGCCCGCGTCGAGAAGAAGCGCGAGGAAAAGCTGCGCGCGGAAGGGTACTATGACGACGAAGCCGAAGCGGACGCTGATATCGCCGAGGAAGAAGCCAAGTAACGTGGTGAAAACCCCAAAAAGGCGCGCCCTTGCACGGCGCGCCTTTTTCATGACCAGCCCTTGTCGCCCGCCCCCGATCATGGTTTGAACCGCGCAAATATCCCGGAGGAGCCAATGGACGACCAAGCCCTGAACCGTATTGCAGACGCGCTGGAGCGTATGGCTCCGGCCCCTTTGGCGACGCCAGATTTCGAGGCTGCGCCTGCCTTTGTGTGGCATGTCGAACCGGATCGGTTAGAGCCGGTGGTTCAGGTCAATCGTGTTGATCTGGACTTGCTTGTGGGCATAAACCGGTCGCGCGACACATTGTTGGACAACACCCGACGCTTTGCCGCAGGGTTCAAGGCGAACAACGCGCTGCTTTGGGGCGCGCGGGGCATGGGGAAATCCAGCCTTGTCAAGGCGGTGCACGGCACCCTGCAAGAAGAGCATCCCAACCTGAAACTGGTCGAGCTTCAACGGGAAGACATGGGCTCGGTCGCCCGCTTGCTGAACCACCTGCGCGCCGCACCGCACCGGTTCATCCTGTTCTGCGATGATCTGTCCTTCAGCCATGACGACCAGCATTACAAATCGCTCAAGGCCGTGTTGGACGGCGGTATTGAGGGGCGTCCGGAAAACGTGGTTTTCTACGCAACTTCGAACCGCCGCCACCTTATGCCGCGGGATATGATCGAAAATGAACGCTCCAGCGCCATCAACCCGTCCGAGGCGGTCGAGGAAAAGGTCTCATTATCGGACCGTTTCGGTCTGTGGTTGGGTTTCCACCCCTGCGATCAGGATGAATACCTGGCGATGATTGACCGGTATTGCGCCGCCTATGGCTTGTCGGTCGACGCCGAGACGCTGCGGGCCGAAGCCATCGAATGGCAAGCCACCCGAGGTGCGCGTTCCGGCCGCGTGGCTTGGCAGTTTTTCGTTGATCTCGCCGGACGTAACGGCATCCACATCGAATAACCCGCCCGCTTCATCTGGCTAAAAATATCCCCGCCGGAGGCATGGCCCAAAGGGCCATCCCTACAGTAGCGCCAGAATCCGAGCGGCCTCATCTGCCGTGCTGGTCAACCCGTCGCGGTCCTCTCCGGGGTGGAACCGAGCGCGCACCGCTGTTGGCATCGGCGCAGGTTCGACAATCGAAACACGCGGCCCGGTACGCTCAGTCTCGGCAGCCCAGCTGCGGGCCAGCGCCATCTGCGCCCCCTTGGTTGCGCCGTAAATGCCGTAGAACTTCTCACCCGCCTTGGGATCGTCAAAGAACACGGCGTGGCCGGACTCACCCAACAGGGGCGCGACATATGGGATCAGAATGGACGTCGCAGTAGCATTGATTCCGACGGCCTTGGTCCATTCCTTTGGATCGACGAAGTGGGCGGGTGTCAGGGCCGAAGTGTGAATGGCCGTATGCAGCCACAGATCCACCTTGCCCCAGCGATCATGAATGCCCCGGCACAGGGTTGCCATTGCGTTTGGGTCTGCGATGTCCATTGGTGCCAGTGTCGCCGCGCCGCCTTTGGCTTGAATGCGGTCGTCCAACTCTTCCAGCCCGCCAGTGGTGCGGGCGACGGCGACGATGTGGTATTCCGGTGCCAGTGCTTCGGCAAGGGCAGCCCCCAAGCCGCGCGAGGCTCCGGTTACAAGGGCTATTTTGGTCTGATCAGTCATATCTGGGGTTTGAACCTGCGCGCTGGCAGCGTCAAGCCCGGATCAACCGCCGGGGATGGCTATCCGGTGTGTCTGACCGCTTTTTTGCAGGATGACGCCATCGGCATCAATGGCCACGACCTTGCCCGAGGACACGCGGGTTCCCAACCTGACCTCTTTCACGCGGCCCGAAGACAGGCGCATCAGCGCGCGCATTTCGGCCTTGGGGCCGAATACCCCCAGCAGTGAGACGGAATTCTTCTTTAGCGCGCCCTTTTGAGTGGCCGCGCCGTTGACAGTGATGTTCGACATGATGAGCGGTTCGGGCGTCAGCACCCGAACCCCTTTGAGTGAGTGGCTGTTGGCCCGCTCGCTAGCACCGCCGGGGTGCGAACAAAAGAGATGGCGTTCCGGCGGGTGCAGTCGCGTCGCCCTGTTTGCTCAGAAGCTATTGCGATTGCGACCGCTTCATCGCGGAGTTGTGCGCGGATTTCCACCGACGGTTTCGCCCGCGCCAGCGGAACCAGCACCCAGCCTTTGAACACGCGTTCAAATTCGCGAATCGCTCGCGTCAGCCCGAAGCCAGTTTGGCTGCGTTCCACGAAGTTCCCGGAATTTCCATGTCGCGTTTCTTTTTGCTGACGCGGCTGCTGTTTTCCAGACTATCAAGATAGTCGCCACTCACGCTGCCGGTGATGTAATTGCCATCAAAGCACGAGCAATCGAACGCCTCGATTTCCGGGTTGCCTTCCTTTGCCGCCCAGATCAGATCGTCGAGGTCCTGATAGAACAAGGCGTCTGCACCCAGCTCTTGCCGGATCTCTTCAACGTTTTTGCCGTTGGCGATCAGCTCATGTTTTGTTGGCATGTCGATGCCATAGACATTGGGAAATTTCACTGGTGGTGAAGCGCTGGCGATATAGACTTTCTTCGCTCCAGCTTCTCGGCACATCTGCACGATCTTCTTGATCGTGTTGCCGCGGACGATTGAGTCGTCGATCAACAGCACGTTGTGCCCTTCGAATTCCAACGGAACAGCATTCAACTTACGGCGGACGGATTTTTGCCGTTCTTCCTGTTCCGGCATGATGAAGGTCCGACCCACATAGCGGTTTTTCACCAGCCCCTCGCGATAGGGGATGCCGGTTATTTTGGCGGCCTCAAGCGCCACGGGACGGGCGCTGTCGGGGACGGGGATGATCCGGTCGATCTCAAGCCCTGAATCCTGGATCTGTTTGGCCAGGGTCTGACCCATGCGCATCTGAGTTTTGTAGACCGAAACGCCATCCAGCAATGAGTCCGGACGCGCGAGATAGACATACTCAAAGATGCAGGGCGTCAGCTTGCCTTCGACCGCCTGAAATTCGTGCTTGTTGCCTTCTAGATCGATCAGGATCGCCTCACCGGGGCGCAGGTCACGCAGCTTTTCAAACCCATTGATGCCAAAGGCGACGTCTTCAGAGGCGAAGGAGTAATCTGCACCAG
The DNA here is from genome assembly GCF_056540685.1 of Ruegeria sp. AM2. Lineage (NCBI taxonomy): Bacteria > Pseudomonadati > Pseudomonadota > Alphaproteobacteria > Rhodobacterales > Roseobacteraceae > Ruegeria > Ruegeria sp. AM2. The sequence goes on from NZ_JBQFXE010000002.1 coordinate 523,980, forward strand.
CGCCTTCCGCTTCGCGAACCGCAACGGACAGCGGTCGAATGCCGTAAGGATCACGGAAGGCCAGCATGCCCACACCGGCGATCAGGCAGATGACCGAATAGGCGCCCTGCACGCGTTCCATGGTCATTTTGACGCCGGCAAAGATGTTGCGGATAGGATCGGCGTTGCCGTTCACCTTGATGGCGTCAGCGACTTTGTCGGCCAGCACGTTCAGCAGGATTTCCGAATCGGACGTGGTGCGCAAATGACGACTGTACTTGCCGGTCACCTTCTCACGCTGCTCGGCGGTATTGGTGATGTTGCCGTTGTGGACCAGATAGATGCCATAAGGCGCATTTACGAAAAATGGCTGCGCCTCGGCTGCGCTGAGAGATCCGGCCGTTGGATATCGCACATGGCCCATGCCGACTTTGCCCAAAAGCGTCTGGGCGTCGCTGGCATTGAAGACATCCTTGACCAGCCCGTTTGACTTCTTTTCGCGAAAGAATTCGCCGTTGTAGGTGACGATCCCCGAGGCATCTTGCCCCCGGTGCTGCAACATCAGCAGCCCGTCATAGATTTCCGCAAACACATCATGCGTTCTGCTTGCGATCCCCAAAATCCCACACATGTACGGGCTCCAATTTCTATGACGTTGCGGCGGTGAGCACGGTTACTACATCGAAGCGCTGCGATTTCGAGCCTGTATCTGAACCCTTTGTCGCCCATCATCAAGTCGGATCATGCACATAATATGGCAAACGGCGAAGGCGAGAGTGAAAAGATACAGCAAGATCGGCAGCTCCGATTCCATGTCGGTATGGACTTCACATAATGCCTAACGACGCGTGTGTCATCAAAGGATCACATTCCGGATTTGCCTTGTGGTTCAAATGCGGATTTCAGGGCACCAAGGGTGACAAAACCGGGCATCTATGCTGTCGTAAATTCGGGCTGATCAAGTATTGAAGCCTCTGAACGGACTGGAGTCCTGATATGTGGCAACGCAAACGTCCCCTCAAAACGCCCGAACCCGTCAAACGACGCTGCCATCGTTGCCGAGGTGCGGGGCGCGCGCCCTGTCAGATTTGCAATGGTGCCGGAGAAATCGTCAAAAGTCGTGACATTCTTGGCAAACCAATCTCGAGCCGTTGCGACGGTTGCTTTGGATTAAAAACAATCCGCTGCACGACCTGTGGTGGAGAAGGTTTTCTGTAACAATTTTCAAACAAAAAAAGCCCGGCCAAGCCGGGCTTTTGGATGATCAACTTGCGCGAATTTAACCGTCCGTACCCTCGGTCTCGGTGCCGGATGTGCAGCTGGCAACCAGTTCTTCGTATTGCGCTGTGACCCAGCCCAGGGCGGCCTCGGGGTTTTGTTCCTCGATCTGGCCGCTGAACTGTTCAAAGACCTTTGCGGACCGGCTTTCGTCAACCAGCGTGTAAGACTGGCCTGTCATAACAGTGTCGTAGACAAAGAAGGCGATCGCCACCAACAGGATGCCGCGTGCGATGCCGAAAAAGAACCCAAGCGCCTGATCCAGCCCGCCAAGGGCCGAGCGCTGAACCAGCGATGAAAATAGAGGCGTGAAAATGCTGACCACAATCAGCGCGACCGCAAATACCGCAGCAAACCCGGTAATGACAGACAATTCGCAACTGTCGCGCAGGAATTCACCAACGACCGGGACCTCTTTGACCAAAGGCACAACCTGCGGCGCGAAGATAAAGGCCAGAACGGCCGCAGCAACCCAACCGGCGATGGCCAGAACCTCGCGCATGAAGCCGCGCGAATAGGCCAGAATGCCTGACAGCACGACGATCAGGGCAACGACCCCGTCAATTATTGTAAAACCTTCCATGGCCCTCGCCTGTTCTTTTTCTGCCCCTTGCGGCGCGACTTTAACCTGCTCCGAAGGTTTCGCCAACAAACCCAACCAAATCAGAGGGTCGGGTGAGTGTCAGACCTGCCACAGTGCCGGTTTTGCCGCCTGCCGGGGCAATTGCTGCCGTGAAACCAAGTTTTTGCGCTTCTTTCAACCTGTTTTCCGTCTGCGGGGCCGGTCTAAGTGCCCCGGACAGCGAGATTTCTCCGAAAACGACGGTGTCGGCGGGCAGGGCGGTGTCTTCGCGCGCGCTGAGTAACGCAGCGGCAACAGCGAGGTCAGCTGCGGGTTCGCTGACTTTCAGCCCTCCGGCCACATTCAGATAGACGTCGAGCCCCGCAAATGGGATGCCGCAGCGCGCTTCGAGGACGGCAAGGATCATGGCGAGCCGTCCACTGTCCCAACCAACAACCGTGCGGCGAGGTTGAGAATGCGGTGACGGGGCGACCAGAGCTTGCAGTTCCACAAGGACGGGGCGGGTGCCCTCGATGCCTGCAAACACGGCCGAACCGGGGCTGGGCGCGCCACGCTCGGACAAGAACAGGGCCGATGGGTTGGTGACCTGTGCAAGCCCTTTGCCGGTCATCTCAAACACGCCGATCTCATCCGCTGGGCCAAAGCGGTTCTTGACCGCGCGCAGGATGCGGAACTGGTGGCCGCGCTCGCCCTCGAAGTAAAGCACCGTGTCGACCATATGCTCGACCACGCGCGGGCCTGCGATCTGACCTTCTTTGGTAACGTGGCCGACCATGATGATTGAGACGCCGTGTCGTTTCGCAAACGTGGTCAATTCATGTGCTGCGGCCCGGACTTGTGACACCGAGCCAGGCGCGCTGTCTACATTGTCGGCCCACATGGTCTGGATCGAATCGATGATTGCGAGACCGGGCTTTTCTGCCTCAAGCGTGGTCAGGATATCGCGCAGGTTGGTCTCTGCGGCGAGATGAACCGGGGCGTCTTCAAGCCCCAATCGGCGCGCGCGCATGCGAACCTGCGCGCTGGCTTCCTCGCCCGAGACATAGACCGTCTTGACGCCAGCGCGGGCAAAACGCGCGGCGGCTTGCAGCAGAAGGGTGGACTTTCCGATGCCAGGATCTCCGCCCACCAGCAAAGCCGAGGCGGGGACGAGGCCACCGCCCAGCACTCGGTCCAGTTCCTCGACCCCGCAGAGGGTGCGGGGTGGGGGTGTTTCCTCGGTGGACAGGTCCGTGAGTGTGATGGACTGGCCCCGCTTGCCACCGAGAGACTTCTTGGCCGGTCCGGCCGAGAGCGGGACGTCCTGTGTAATCGTGTTCCATTCGCCGCAGGCGTCGCAGCGCCCGGACCAACGGGTATGAGTCGCTCCGCAGGCCGTGCAGGAGAAAGTGTTCGTCTTTGCCATGCGGCCTTTGGTGCCCGAGCTTGGGCGGTTCTTCAAGCCCTTGCGGGCTTTCCTCTCCGCCGATGGGGCGTCGTGCCCTCAGGCCCTGCGGGCCATCGGTTTCGACGGGCGCTGTCGCGCCTATTCCGCTGCACGCGGCGGCATTGGGACCACGCTGGATTTGTTTTCGGCGTTGTCATCGGGCGCGGTCTGCAATTGAGCGGATAGTTCCGGCAACAGCTCGAACAATTCATCGCGCAATCGGGTCAGTTGTGACTTGGCGATAGACTCCTCGATCTCGATATCGCGTGTCCACTGTCGCAGTTCGTGCTGGATGGTCTGCGCGTTTTCGATCCGCTGCTGGAATTGCTCGATTTCTTCTTGACGCTGCTGCAAGAACATCCGAGCGCGGTTAACCTTGTCGTCTCCGTAAGTTTCGGCCAAATCGCGGCTGATTTGGCTCATCTGCGCGGCGAGTTCCAGAATTTCGGGCTCAAGCGACTGCAGGTTCGGGTGGTGCCGCAGGAAGGAGAGACGCTCTTTCACGGCGTCGAATTCGGAGGACATAAAAAACAGGCCCTCGCGGTCGGCGGCATGGGCCATGTGATAGGCCTCGGTGATGTCGCGCATGGTCAGGGCGAAATTGCGATGGTTGTTTTCCAGCGCCATCATCCGCGCGTTGGCGGGCAGGTAAAAGGCCAACATAAGGATCAGAGCGGTCACGCCGATCTGAATGAACATCCCCGCATCGACCGACGGCGCAGGCCCAAAGCCGGCCTGCATGGACAGCCACGGAAGCACACCCAGCGCAGAGAGCATGGTGGTTGCAACGGCCAGAAACGCCGCCGCGCAAATAAGGGCAAAAGTCGCGCGCAAAAATATGTTTTGCATCTGCAATGTCATTGAATGGAGGGCGGCCATGATCGTCGTACTCCTTCTGAAACCGGTACACACCGGGCCGAAGCGGAGGACAGATCAAACACGTATTACGATCCGCTACGGACCCGAAAACTACAAAAACTTGCTGCTCGAAATATTAAGATGATACTCAGATAATTGTTTTCAATCAATTAGGTCTGAGGATTTCGTGATCTGGATGTCATCTCGGTAATATATCCCAGCGCGATTGAGGCCAGAATACAGCCTGTAAACAGGTAAAGACCCCACGCTGTTTCGATGGTGGCATACGAGATGCCCTTGGCCAGCGTGATGTAGAGCGCAATAAGGAAGATGTCGGCCATCGCAAGCTTGCCGAGGATGTTCAGAGCAGGCTGTACGCGCGGGTCCAGCAGGTCCCATTGGATCAGGGCGGTTCCGATGGTTTTGATGTATGGGGCAAAGAGGGCAAAGACGGTTACGACCAGCGCGAGGAAGATGTCGGATTTCCAGAGCGATTGGAGACCCGTGATGACGCTGATCTCGCTGAGGCCGAAGATAGGGAGGAGCCCGGCGCGCATCAGTGGGGCGAACCACGCGATTGGGTAGAGGATGAGGAGGGAGAGGGTGGCGAGGCGGAGGGTCATTCCTCTTCTTCTTGCTCAGGTGCGGGGAGTCTTCTCAGTTGTTCTGGTGCTGGAATCTGATCATACTCCTTTGAGTTTGAGCGAGCGATCTGAGCAACTTCTTTCATTCTGTCCGTTAGTGGTTTGATATCTGTTCCAAATTTACCCAGCGTTTCTCCAACATCAGAAACACCCGCTCTTACGACATCCAGCAGGCCTTTAGGTTGCTCTACTTGGTGTTCGATACCAGCTATCCTGTTAAGCAATCGACGTTTGTGTGGCTGGTCAAAGACCGTAGTTGCCAAAACGATTTTTCGCATCTGCGCGCAAAGGCCCAAGACTTTCGCTTTGTCTTTCTTTCCAAGATGAAACGTGGGTGCAAGCTCATCTGTATCGAGGTCACTTTTGATTGAGGTAACCAAGTCATACGTTGCGGACACTTCCAAAATCTTTGAAAGCCGATTAGCAATTGTTATGAGGTCGACTGGCGCAGATGGAAACTTGTTATCGGTCGCCCTTACGATTTGGACGAACTTGGTTGGCAAGTTTCTTTCATTCGCATCAGTGAGCATAACGAGCTCATCAAAATCTGGACGTTTAAACTCCAATTTTGCTCGAAATTCGGCAACAATTTCGTAAACTCTTTCAAGTGAATTTGCCATTTGACTACCTTACCGCCTCAATCGGCCCCTCCGCACTCCCGCTGATGAACTGCTCCACATAAGGATCACCCGAGTTATCCATCTGACCGACCGGGCCGGTCCATTGGATCACGCCTCCGTGCAGCATGGCGACGTTGTCGGCAATTGCGCGGACGGAACTCATGTCGTGGGTGATGGTCATCGCGGTGGCGCCCATCTCGGTCACGATCTCGCGGATCAGGTCGTTGATGACGCCGGACATGATCGGGTCCAACCCGGTGGTGGGTTCGTCGAAAAAGATGATTTCGGGCTCGGCGGCGATGGCGCGGGCGAGGCCAACGCGTTTTTGCATGCCGCCCGACAGTTCAGACGGAAAGCGGTCGGCGACGTCGGATTTCAGGCCCACGCGGCGCAGTTTTTCGATGGCAATCTCGCGTGCATAGTCGGCGGGGCGCTTGAGAGGGCCGCGTAGCAGGCGGAAGGCGACGTTTTGCCAGACCGGCAGGGAATCAAACAGCGCTGCGCCCTGAAACAGCATCCCGAACCGGGCCAGAAACGCGTCGCGATCCCCTGTGCTGGCGTCCTTGCCGTCGACATAGATCATGCCGCTATCGGGTTTGATCAGGCCAAGGATACACTTCAGCGCCACGGACTTCCCGGTGCCCGAACCGCCGATGATGACCATCGAGGTGCCCTTGGGGATATCAAGACTCATGCCCTGCAGCACATGGTTGTACCCAAAGGCTTTATGTACGTTCTCCATCCGGATCATATCGAGAAGAACACCCCTGTCAGAATGAAGTTGGCGGCCAAAATCATGATGGCGGCGGATTCGACCGAGGACTTTGTCGCCCGGCCCACGCCCTGCGCGCCGCGACCCGAGTTCATGCCGTAGTAGCAGCCCATGATGGCGGTGATCAGACCAAACGCGGCCCCTTTGGCCAGGGACGAGATGATGTCGTGCAGTTCGAGGAAGTTCATCGTGTTCTGCAGGTAGACCGCAGCGTTGAAGCCCAGGTTCTGCGTCGCCACGAAATATCCGCCCGCGATTCCGATCACGTCGCCAACTGCGACCAGCATAGGCACGGTAATCACCGCGGCCAGCACCCGCGGCGCAGTGAGGTATTTCATCGGATGCGTGGACAAGGTAACCAACGCGTCGATCTGCTCGGTCACTTTCATAGTGGCGATCTCGGCCGCGATGGACGAGGTCACGCGCGCCGCGATCATCAAGCCGCCCAGAACGGGGCCCAATTCGCGCACCATGCCGATGGCTACGATCTGCGGCACAACGGCTTCGGCATTGAAGCGCGCACCGCCAGCGTAAATCTGCAGCGCAAGCGCACCGCCGGTGAAAATCGCGGTCAGGCCGACGACAGGAAGGGACAGCCAGCCGATGTTCAGCAGCGCCATCCCGAATTCGCGCGGGTAATAGGGCGGCCGAAATATGTGTGAAACCGCGTCCACCGTGAACAGGGCGACGCGGCCAAATGTTGCCAGCAGGGACAGGACGGCGCGTCCCAGCCCGCCAAGCAAATTAAGAGGGTTCATTCAACATAGCCCCGTGAAAAACGGCTTCCTAACGATGTCAGGACCTCATACCCGATCGTACCTGCGGCCTCGGCCAGATCATCGACGGTCTGGTGTCCGTTGAGGATGCGCAGGCTTTCAGGATTAAAGGACAGGTCGGTGACGTCAATGGTAATAAGGTCCATCGAGACGCGTCCGACCACAGGGCAGGGCGTATTCCCGGCAAATGCATCAATACCACCTCCGATTGCCCGGTGCAGTCCGTCGGCATACCCGGCCGCGACGGTGGCGATCCGCGAGGGGCGGCGCGCAGACCAGCTGTTGCCGTAACCCACGGTCTCACCGATGGCGACATCGCGAATCTGTATGACCGGCAGGTCGACCGTCACCACAGGGCGGGCTTCGGCAAAGGGCATGCCGCCGTAAAGGCCAACACCAGGGCGGCACAGATCGAAATGATATTCAGACCCCAGCAATATCCCGCCAGTCGCAGCGAGAGAACGGGGAACCGCCAGGCCGTCTGTCATTTGCCGGAACGCCTTAAGTTGCTGGGCGTTCATGGAGTGTTCAGGTTCATCCGCGCAGGCCAGATGGGACATCACAAGACTGGGGTTTGCAGCCAGCACCTCAGATCGCATGTCCTCCCATTCGGCGGGTTCCACACCCAGCCGGTTCATGCCGGTATCAAGTTGAATGCCGAACGGATGGCCCGGAAGGGATTGCATGTGGCGCTGAAACTGCTCGGGCGCGTTGATCAGCGGCGTAAGGTTGTGGTCTTTCAGAAGATCGGTGTCGCGCTCCATATGGCCCGAGAACACAAAGACTGTCGCCTCGGGTCCAACGGCCTGACGCACGGTCGCGCCCTCTTCTGCGACCGCTACGAAGAACTTGCGCACGCCTTCATCCGCCAGTGCAGCAGCCACCGGTCCTGCACCTAGCCCATAGGCGTCGGCCTTGACGACGGCACCGGTTTCGACTTCGGTTTTGGCGTCCAGCGCCTGCCAGTTCTGGATCAGCGCGTGAAGGTTGATTGTCAGGTGTGCGGTACTCATGCCCCTGTTCATGCCACCGCACCCCATGAGGTCAAGAGGGAATGGACCAAAACCGCGCGTCACGCGACCAATCGCAGGCGGATTGTCCCGAAATCCTAAGGAAACTCATTGATAATAGGGGTTTGCTACTTTAGCGAGAATGCGCGGGATTGTGTGCATTCAGAGAGAAAAAAACCCGCCAAGTCATGATCGTCTCTGATAGCCTTGCATCCGGCTGGCTTGATTTCGGACCGAAATGAAGCCCTAGGACAAACGGAGAAGGACACCACGCTGTGATCAAACGCGACTATGAGACCGAAAAGGATCAAATCGCGGCGCTGTTTGAACAGGTCTTCACGGCGTCGGAAGGGGCCGCCGAGGGGCAATTGATCCGATCATTTGTGACCGACCTGATGACCACCCCCGACGCAGATCTGTTCGTTTTCACCTCTTGGGACCAAGATGTTTTAGCGGGCTGTATCTGTTTCTCACGGCTGACATTTGATCAAGATGACAGGCAAGCATTCATCCTGTCCCCGGTCGCAGTCAAAACGGATCGGCAACGTGGCGGTGTGGGGCAGGACCTTATTCGCTTTGGGCTGAACACACTGCGGGATGTGGGTGTGGATTTTGTGGTTACCTATGGTGATCCGGCGTATTACGTCAAAACTGGCTTTAGTCAGATCAGCGAGGATTTTGCGCAAGCCCCGCTGAGCCTAAGCCATCCTCATGGCTGGTTGGGTCAATTCCTCTCGGATCAGAATACTGGCCCCTTGCGCGGCCAGTCGCGCTGTGTCGAAGCGCTGAACCGGCCGGAGCTTTGGTAGAGGTCAGTACCCTTCGATCTGACCTTCCTGTTGCCAGGGTTTGACCAGGTTGCCAAAGCGTGTGAATTGCGCTTCGAACGAAAGTTCGACCGTGCCGATGGGGCCATGGCGCTGTTTGCCAACGATAATCTCGGCCTTGCCATGCAGGTGCTCCATCGCCTGCTTCCACTCTTCCATCTTTTCCAGCTCGTGATCTCCGGGCTTTTCGCGCTCTTTGTAGTATTCCTCGCGGAATACGAACATCACCACGTCGGCGTCCTGTTCGATCGAGCCTGATTCCCGCAGGTCACTCAACTGCGGGCGTTTATCATCGCGGTTTTCAACCTGACGGCTGAGCTGAGACAATGCGATCACGGGAATATTCAGTTCCTTGGCGATGGCTTTCATACCCATCGAAATCTCGGCGATTTCGTTGACACGGTTGTCAGACATGCCCCGGCACAGCTGCAAATAATCGATGACCAACAAATCCAGCCCATGCGTTCTCTTCAGCCGCCGCGCACGCGCGGCGAGCTGAGAGATCGGGAGGGCGGGGGTGTCGTCTATGAATAGCGGGCAGGCCTCCAGTTCCTTTGCGGCGTCCACGAAACGGCGGAACTCGGCCTCGGTCATGTCGCCCTGGCGGATCTTGTGGCTGGAAATTTCCGAGGCCTCGGCCAGAACACGACCGGCAAGCTGTTCGGCGCTCATCTCCAATGAGAAGAACCCAACAACGCCGCCATCGACCGCACCTTCGGACCCATCCGATTTAGTGCCGCGTTTGTAAGCCTTGGCAACGTTGAACGCCACGTTGGTCGCCAGCGAGGTTTTCCCCATCGAAGGACGCCCCGCAAGGATGATCAAGTCCGAGGGGTGCAGACCCCCAAGTTGCTTGTCCAGATCGGCCAGACCGGTGGAAATCCCCGCCATGCCACCACCGCGCTGGTACGCTTCGTTGGTGACATTGACGGCTTCTGTGACCGCCTTGAGGAAGGATTGAAAACCCTGTTCGGTCTGGCCCTGCTCGGACAACTGATAAAGCTGTTGCTCGGCCTCGACGATTTGCTCTTTCGGTTCGCTGGATACATCGACCCGCGCTGCCTTGTCCGAGATGTCACGGCCCAACCGAATCAACTCGCGCCGGATGGCGAGGTCATAGATCATCTGGGCATAGTCATGTACCGCGAAGGCACTGATCGAGGCACCGGCCAATTTGACCAGATAGGCGGGGCCGCCCAGTTCTTTCAGGCCGTCATCCTCGGCCATGAAAGATTTCAGCGTCACGGGTGAGGCCAGCGCATTCTTGGCGATGCGTGCGGCCGCCACCTCGTAGATCCGCGAGTGGACCGGGTCAAAAAAGTGCTCGGCCCCGATGATCGAGGCGACCCGGTCATAGAGGTCGTTATTCGTCAGGATTGCGCCCAGAAGCTGCTGCTCGGCCTCAATCGAATGCGGCATTGTTTCAGCATTTTGAATCTGTGCTGCCGCCTGCTCGATACTGCTTATCTCGTTCATTTTGTCCCCGCTGCCCGTGCTGAGGTTCTATACGCCAAACCCTTGTTCAAGCTATCTGCAAATGAATGGGGGTAAGTTGGGATAACCGCCCACGGCTTTGGGATAACTGCCCATCTGAATGGGGATAACTTCCGCCCATTTTTGCACGAGAACGGTGCTATCGCAACATTTGGTGTTAGGTGTGTATTCGCAGACTAGATAGGCGTGGTTGGGGACGATTCGAATATCAACTATCCCCAAGCTGCCCACAGGCCGAAATTCAAGATTTATGCGTTTCCTGCCAGCCCCGAGGGTCCCTCAGGAAGGCCTCGACACCGCTAAGGGTCTCTTCATCAAAGGCCTTTTGCGCCTTGGCCTCGGCCAAGACATCCCACCATGTGCACAAGGAATGCAGCTTTATCCCGTGATCGCCCAACGTCTTCTCGGTCTCAGGGAAAATGCCATAGTAGAAGATTACCGCTGTATGGCCGCAGGTTGCGCCAGTTTCGCGGATCGCATCCACGAAAGACAGCTTAGATCCGCCGTCGGTGGTAAGGTCCTCGACCAGCAGCACCCGTTCGCCTTCGCTCATCGCGCCTTCGATGCGGGCGTTGCGGCCGTAGCCTTTGGGCTTCTTCCGTACATAGGTCATCGGCAGCGCCATGCGCTCGGCGACCATAGCGGCGAAGGGGATGCCTGCGGTCTCACCACCCGCAATATTGTCAAACGCCTCAAAGCCTGCGTCGCGCATCACGGTGACGGTCAGGAAGTCCATAAGGGTCGAGCGGATGCGCGGGTATGAGATCAGCTTGCGGCAGTCGATATAGGTCGGGCTGGGCAGGCCGCTGGCCAGTGTGAACGGCTCGCGTGAGTTAAAGTGAACGGCCTTGATCTCCAGCAGCATCCGCGCGGTCAGGCGGGCGATTTCGGTGCTGTCGGGGAAGGAACTGGGGATCATGGCGCAAACCTCTGGGCTGGAAGGGTGTCGCTGGCTGATAGCCTGCTTGCGACCCAAGAGTCGATAGGACGAAAAAGAAGAGCGGGCCATCAAGGCCCGCTTTTTGTGAAGGTGCAGAAACCTACTTAGCTGGTCATGTCGTAGGCCCGTTCGCCATGCACCGACAGGTCGAGCCCGTTGGTTTCGGTCTCGGCATCGACCCGCAGCGGGGTGATCAGGGAAACGACCTTGATCAGGACAAAGGTGACGACGACCGTGAAGATGCCGACGATGACCAGGCCACCCAACTGAGCCGTCCATGCTCCCAAACCAAAGACGGCGATCATGATCGTACCAAAGATACCACCGACACCATGCACGGCGAAAACGTCGAGCGTGTCGTCGATGTTCAGCTTGTTGCGGATGATGTTCACCGCCTCCTGACACAGCACACCGGCGACAGCGCCAATGATCAGCGCCTGCACCGGCCCGACATAGCCCGACGCCGGGGTGATCGAGGCCAGGCCCGCAATCGTGCCCGTCACCAGACCAACCATCGAAGCTTTGCCATACTTGATCCGTTCGTAAAGTGCCCATGTCAGCGACGCAGTGGCGGCCGAGATATGTGTCACTGTCATCGCCATCGCGGCCCCACCGTCGGCGGCCAGTTGCGAGCCTCCGTTGAAGCCAAACCAGCCGACCCACAGCATCGCAGCGCCGATCATGACAAAGCCGGGGTTGTGCGGAGGCGTTGTGCGGTTCAGGCGCGGCCCTAGCGCCACGGCGATCACCAGCGCTGCCAGACCTGCGGTTTCGTGCACCACGATGCCTCCGGCAAAGTCGCGCACGCCGATTTCACCCAGGATGCCGCCATCGGTCAGGATGCCTCCGCCCCAGATCCAATGCACCACGGGCGCATAGCAAAGCAGCATCCACAGGGCCGAGAAGGTCAGCACAAAGCCGAAGCCCACGCGCTCGACATATGCGCCGACGATCAGGGCGGGTGTGATAATTGCGAAGGTCATCTGGAAAGCGAAGAACAGGACCTCGGGCAGGGTGCCCGACAAGCTGTCCGCATCGACACCGTTCAGAAAGGCTTTGCCCAGACCGCCCCACAGGCCCGATCCGCCGTCGCCGAATGCAATGGAATAGCCTGCGACCAGCCATAGAATGCTCATTAGGCAAGCAATGCTGAAGCAGTGCATGAACACGCTCAGGACGTTGCGGGCGCGCACGAGGCCGCCATAGAAAAGGGCCAGGCCCGGAAGTGTCATAAATAGGACCAGTGCCGTTGCCACTATGATCCAGGCTGTATCGGCTCCATTCATCAGCCGCTCTCCTCTTCAGCTTGCGTGGCGGGGCTTGAAGCGGAGTGTGGGCGGGGAAAAAAGAGGCAAGACCCCAAAAAGCCGCCCATTTTCGGTGCTTTTTGCAAAGCGGTGATTAAGTGTGCGTCAAATCTGAGTCATTGCACTATTTTTGTGCGATGTTGGAAAGCGCCGTCGAGAGCAGTTTCAAAGCATGATTCCGTGCCGCAACGCGCACCAGTTCGCGCCCGAGCGGGCCAAACTCAAACGTTTCTGTTGTTGTCGGCAATGCATCCGCCGCTGTTCCGAAGCATACGCGCCCTTCCGGTTTGAATTCAGAGCCACCAGGGCCCGCAATGCCGGTGATTGAAACGGTCAGTTGCGCTTCTGAATGCTGCAATGCACCTTCGGCCATCTCACGCGCGACCTCTTCAGACACCGCGCCGTAAGCGTTCAGCGTATCGGCCTTCACGCCAAGCATCTGTTGCTTGGCGGTGTTGGTGTAAGTGACAAACCCGCGCTCAACCACCGCAGAGCTGCCGGGAATATCAGTCAAAGCCGCAGCGACCATGCCGCCCGTGCAGCTTTCAGCGGTGGCGATCATCACGCCCTGCGCTTTGGCGCGGTCCAGCAGGTCGGCGATGGTCATAGACCTAGAACTCCATGTGCTACTCCCGCCAAAACCAGCACGCCGATTGCGGCGAAGACGCCAGCGATCACGTCATCCAGCATCACACCCATGGCGTCGTTGCGCCGGTCGGCCCAGCCGACGGGGCCGGGTTTGGTGATATCAAGCAGGCGGAACAGGAAGAAGCCCGCGACCCAGCCGGGCCACAGCGCCGTGATATCGATCCCGTGCGCCCAGGACGGGTAGGAAATCGCCCACAGAGCGATGAATTGCCCGGCGACTTCGTCGATGACAATCTCTGACGGGTCGTGGTTCTCCTGACCGGCGGTCATAACGCGCGTCGCCCAAAGACCACCGAAGAAAGCAGCGAGCGTTGCGATCACCAGCAGTGGAAAGCCGCCCAGCGTATGCAGGCCCCAAACAAGGGGTAGGGCAGCCAATGATCCCCACGTCCCTGGCGCGGGGCGCAGGTAACCGACGCCACAGACAGTTCCGATCAGACGCGCGGCGTTCATGATTTCACCAGACAGGCTGTGGCGAGCGACGCGATTCCTTCACTGCGCCCGGTAAAGCCCAGCCGTTCCGAGGTGGTCGCCTTGATCGAGACCTGATCGGCGCGCAGGCCCATGATACGGGCCATTTCATCCTGCATCACCTGTGCATGCGGGCCGATTTTGGGATACTCACAGACTAGGGTGCAGTCGACATTCGAGATCGCGTAGCCCATGTCTTCGGCAAGATCGACCGCGTGGCGCAGGAAAATCTCACTGGCCGCGCCTTTCCATTGCGGATCCGACGGGGGAAAGTGCTGGCCGATGTCACCTTGCGCCAGCGCGCCATAGATCGCGTCGGTCACGGCGTGCATTCCGACGTCCGCATCCGAGTGACCTTGAAGACTGCGATCATGCGGCACTTTCACGCCACACAGGATCACGTGATCGCCGTCTCCAAACCGATGCACGTCATAGCCGTTGCCCAACCTTACATCCATATTCATTCCCAATATGCGTTCCGCCCGGGTGAAATCCTCGGGCCTTGTGATTTTCAGATTGTCGGCGTCGCCCGGTACAATCGCCACGTCCAGCCCTGCCGAGCGGGCGACCTCGACATCATCCGCAGCCGCGCCGGAATGCGCCGCATGGGCGGCCACGATTGCGTCGTAGTGAAAGCCCTGCGGAGTCTGCGCCGCATAGAGACCACTCCGGTCCTGTGTGCCGGTGACGATCGCTCCATCGCCGGTCCAAAGAGCGTCTGTTACCGCCAATCCAGGGGCCGCCGCTGGCATCGTGCTGAGCGCGGCCAGAACGTCCTGAATGATCCTGTCGCTAACGCAGGGGCGCGCAACATCGTGAATCAGCACGTTGGAGACGTTCATTCCTGCCAAAACCGCTAACCCGTTACGCACGGATTCAGCCCGGTCCGAACCCCCGGATGTCAGGATCAGGTCGGTGTCCTCGAACTCCTGCCACGCCGCGCTATCCTCTTGAGATAAGACAAGAACAAGGTGATCGACATGCCCGCGAAACCGCTCAATCGTCCAGTCCGCGACGCGGCGTCCGGCTAGCGGTCGCCATTGTTTCGGGGTACCTCCGCCAGCGCGCAGGCCGCGTCCTGCGGCGACGATGATGGCGGCGGTGGTCATAGGGCGGATTCTCCGGCGATTTACCGGCAATGTTTAGGGCGCGGTGAATGGAGAGGCAATCACCCGCGTAAACGTGCCTAAAAAATGTGCATATGATGATTTTGCGGGCTTAAACGCCGTGGATTTGTTGTTCATATACGCTCAATTCGATATCACAGCCACAACTGCCCAAGGATTAAGCAAGTTGACACTGCTACTCGCCGACAAAGACCTCAACCCACCGGTTTTGCTCGCCCCCATGGCCGGAATCACGGATCGACCCTTCCGCGATCTGGTGATGCGCTTCGGCGCAGGGATGGTCGTGAGCGAGATGGTTGCCAGTCAGGAAATGGTGCAGGCCAAGCCCGGTGTGCGGGAGCGGGCTGAACTGTCGGCGGATGTGGAAAACACCGCTGTTCAACTGGCTGGACGTGAAGCGCACTGGATGGCTGAGGCCGCGCGTCAGGTTGCGGATCGGGGTGCGCGTGTAATCGACATTAATATGGGATGCCCGGCCAAGAAGGTGACGAACGGCTATTCCGGTTCGGCTTTGTTGAAAACACCGGATCACGCGTTGACGTTGATCGAGGCCGTGGTCGAAGCCGTGGACGTCCCGGTGACTCTGAAAACACGATTGGGCTGGGACGATGACCTTTTGAATGCGCCGGATGTAGCGCGGCGCGCGCAGGATGCCGGTATCAAGATGGTAACGATCCACGGGCGTACGCGATGCCAGTTCTACAAAGGGCAGGCGGACTGGAAAGCAATTCGGGCTGTTAAGGATGCCGTTTCGATCCCGGTGATTGCCAACGGCGATATTGTCAACACCAACGCCGCGCGCACTGCGCTAGGGCACTCAGGTGCAGACGGCGTAATGATTGGCCGTGGCGCGCAGGGAAAGCCATGGCTTTTGGCGCAGATTTGTCATGACCTCTATGGCGCAGTTGCGCCTGAGATCCCAAGCGGAGCAGAGCTCATCCAAATGGTGCAGGCGCACTATGAGGCCATGCTTGAGTTCTACGGCGCCGACTTGGGGCTGCGCGTCGCGCGCAAACATCTGGGTTGGTACATGGATGAGGCCGGAACACCCGCGCAATTGCGCCGCGCCATTCTGACATCCCGCGACCCGGTCGAGGTGACACGTATGCTCGGCGACGCCTTGGGTAATGAGACAGAGGCGGCGGCATGACTTCCGATCACAGCATCTGGGCGTCCCTGCCTGTTCCCGCCTTCATCATCGACGGCGATGACCGGATTTCCGATGTCAATTCCTCGGGTGAGGGGTTTTTGAATGCCTCTCGAAAGGCCGTTGTTGGCCATCCGGTTTGGGATCAGATCGCTGTCGATGCGCCACTGGAGGAAGCGTTTCAGCGTGCGAGAGAACAGGGAACGCCGTTGTTCGTTAACGACGTGGATGTGGGCTCGGGCAGCCGTGCGCCGTTACAGTGTGCTTTGCAAATCGCTCCGTTGGTTGGCCATCCGGGATTGATGATCATGATTATCTCGCCACGGGAACTGGCCGGGCGCATGACTCGCGGCAATACGGTGAAATCGGCTGCGCAATCGGCGATCGGCATGGCCGAGATGTTGGCGCATGAGATCAAGAACCCTTTGGCTGGGATCACGGGTGCTGCGCAGTTGCTGAGCATGAATATCCCCCCGCAAGATCTTGAACTGACGGACTTAATTGTCGCAGAAAGTCGTCGCATCGTGAAGTTGTTGGAACAGGTCGAGCAATTCGGAAACCTGTCTCAGCCGGATTTCAAACCCGTCAACATCCACGATGTGCTGGACCGCGCGCGCAGGTCTGCCTTGCTGGGCTTTGGGGCGCATATGACCATCATTGAGGACTATGATCCGTCATTGCCTTTGGCCTACGGTGACCCGGATCAATTTCTTCAGGTCGTTCTGAATTTGTTGAAGAACGCCTCGGAAGCGGCTGATCCCAAAGGCGGAACGATCCGTCTGCGCACCTATTTCGAACATTCGTTCCGCCTGCGCCGCAGCGATGGCTCGGGTCATTCCCTGCCATTACAGGTTGAGATCATAGACGACGGGCCGGGTCTGCCCGAGAAGATCCGTAGCGATATCTTCGACCCGTTTGTATCCGGCAAGGAAAACGGCACCGGACTTGGCCTGGCGCTGGTCAGCAAGATCGTCTCGGATCATGACGGCTGGATTTCGGCAGACTCTGTTCCGGGCCGAACCGTTTTTCGCCTGTCGCTGCGCCGGGCACCCAGAGAAAACAATAATAAGGAGAGCACCTGATGGACGGCACAGTCCTGGTCGCGGATGACGACCGCACAATCCGCACGGTATTGACGCAGGCATTGACCCGAGCAGGGTGCAAGGTTCACGCAACATCTTCACTGACCACGCTGATGCGTTGGGTTGGTGAGGGCAAGGGCGACGTTGTGATTTCGGACGTTGTCATGCCGGACGGCAATGGTCTGGAGATGCTGCCAAAAATCTCTCAGGACCGGCCTGGATTGCCGGTGATCGTGATCTCGGCGCAGAATACAATCATGACAGCCATACAGGCGGCCGAGGCGGACGCCTATGATTACCTTCCCAAGCCTTTTGACTTGCCGGACCTGATGAAGCGCACGGCGCGCGCGCTGGACCAGAAACAGCGCGCCCAGATTGAGCCCACTGAGGACAATAAAGACCGACCGGACGACTTGCCGTTGGTTGGGCGTACGCCGGTTATGCAGGCCCTTTACCGGTTGGTCGCGCGGGTGATGAATACGGATCTTTCCGTGATGATTTCCGGCGAAAGTGGAACTGGTAAGTCTTTGATTGCAAGGGCAATACACGATTTCTCAGATCGTCGCACATTGCCATTTGTAACGGCTACCGCAGTTGATCTACGGGATTTGGAAGGCCCTGCGCGGGTGATGGCACGGGTGCGCGGTGGCACGTTGTTGATTGATGAAATCACCGATATCGACGATGAAATTCAGGCGCGCATTGTCCGGATGATGGACACTCCGGGCGATCACATGCCCCGGTTCATGGCCACCAGCCAGTCGAACTTGACCGATGCGATGGAAAGCGGGCGCGTGCGACAGGATTTGTACTATCGCCTGTGCGGCGCAACGATCCACGTGCCGGCGCTGCGCGAGCGTGTGGACGACATTGCCCTTCTCGCGGAACATTTTCTGGCACGGGAAGAGCGCGAAAGCGGCACCAAGCGCTGGCTCAGCGCTGAGGCTATCGAATTGGTGCGCATGTATTCCTGGCCCGGCAATGTGCGTCAGTTGGAGAATGCGGTAAGGCGCTTGAGCCTGACGAGCCGATCTGACGAGATCTCGAAGACCGAAGTCGAGATGGTTTTGGGCAGCCAGCCCGAGGCAGAGCCTGTTCTGGGCGAGGGTGAGCGCGAAAAGCTGTCGACCTCGGTCGAGCGTCACCTTCGGCGCTACTTCGATCTGCACGGTAACATGTTACCGCCGCCGGGATTGTATCAACGCATTCTGCGTGAAGTTGAGGCACCGCTGATCGAAATAGCGCTGGATGCGACCGGGGGAAATCAGGCAAAATGTGCTGATCTTCTGGGTATTAACCGGAATACGCTGCGCAAAAAGATAACAGACCTCGATATTCAGGTGACACGTCGACGCAAACTGATGTAATATCGCCACACAAACCGTGGCATCCGGGTTCGCGCCCGGCAACGACCACGATATATGGCGGTTCGTCGCGCAAGCGACACTTTAGAATGAGGGCAGACGGTGGCAACCCGGGCACAGTACGGGCCAATCCTATCGATCTTCCGGTGGCGTAAGTCCCGGAGAATGCGCAATATCGGCACATTGGGTCTGGTTATTCTGGGCCCTTTTCTTACGCTCGCAACATACCTTGTCATCGGACCCTTTGATCTGGGTGCGAACGCGCCGACTCTGCGACTGATTCTTCTGGCTGATCTGGTCTACGTTCTGGTGGTTGCCGCGCTTGTGCTTGGGCAACTGGGTAGTTTGATCGCGGCGCGGCGGGCCAAATCCGCAGGTTCCCGACTGCACTTGCGCCTGATCGGTGCATTTACCTTTGCGGCCCTTGTCCCAACTGTGACCGTCGCAGTATTCGCCGGCCTGACCGTCAATATCGGGCTTGAAGGTTGGTTTTCTGACCGGGTGCGCGAGGTTGTCGGCTCATCCCTGACGGCCGCCGAGGCCTATGAACAGGAACATCGCGAAGGTTTAACACAGGACGCGGCTGTATTGGCGCGGTTTCTGGACAATGCGCGGGCACTGGATTTCTACATCTCAGACGCTGAACTGCGCGAGGTTCTGGCGCAGGGGCAGGCGCAGATTCAACGCGGATTGCGCGAAGCCTACGTGATTGACGGAAGCGGCGAAATTCGGGCGCGCGGTGACCGGTCGTATTTGTTCAACTATGAAGCACCGACGCAAGAAGACATCATCAAGGCCAACGATCAGGGCATGGCGATCATTGCCGATTGGGAAAACAGCGAATTTCGGGCCTTGGTGCCTTTGTTGGCCTATCTGGACCGATACCTCTATGTCAGTCGCGAGGTTGACGGCCAGTTGCTCACTTTGCTGGACGACACCAAGGAAACAGCCCAGTTCTACAGCCAATTGGAAAGTGAACGCGGCAGGGTGCTGTTCGAGTTCGGCCTGTTGTACCTGGCTTTCGCGGTCATCCTGATTCTCGCCGCCATGTCGCTGGGCATGTGGTTCGCTGAACGTCTGTCGCGCCCCGTGGGCCGACTGACGACCGCCGCGCAGCGCGTCGGTGCAGGTGATCTGAGCGTTCAGGTCATCGAAGAGGCCAGCGAGGATGAAATCGCCATGCTGGGCCGTTACTTCAACCAGATGACGCGCCAGCTGAAGGGGCAGCGCGACACGCTGCTGGAAAACACCCGCCAGATTGAGCGTCGCCGCCGGTTGTTCGACTCGGTTCTGAGTTCGGTGACTTCGGGCGTTGTCGGCGTGGACTCGGACGGGTGCGTCACATTCGTCAACCGATCCGCCGAACGTCTGCTCGACTGGTCGCGCGCCGGGGATAGCCTTGCCATAGGTATCGCGGTGCCCGAGTTCCTTCCACTTTTCGAAAGCCTCAAGGAAAGCGGGCAAGAGGCGGTACAGGGCGAGGTCAAGGTCACGCGAAAGGGGCGGTTGGAGAACCTTTTGGTGCGGATGGCCACGCGGCGCGGCGAAGATGGTGGGCTGGAAGGTTACGTGGTCGCTTTTGATGACGTCACCGATCTGGTGAGCGCGCAGCGCATGGCCGCATGGGGTGACGTCGCCCGCCGCATCGCCCATGAGATCAAGAACCCTCTGACCCCGATCCAACTGAGTGCGGAACGGATAAAACGCAAATTCTCACGCAAACTGGACGAGGACGACTGCGACACACTGGTTTCCATGACCGATGTCATCGTGCGGCAGACGAACGACTTGCGGCGCATTGTGGACGAGTTCTCGAAATTCGCCCGGATGCCCGAGCCGGACCGTCAGGAAGAAAATGTTGTTGCCCTCGTGCGTGAGGCCGTGCTGTTGCAGCAGGCGGGCCAACCTGACGTCCGGATTGAGGCTGATCTGCCCAACACTCCAATCCTTGCGGATATTGATGCCACGATGATGAGCCAGGCGCTGACCAACCTGATCAAGAACGCAGGTGAAGCCATAGAGACCCTTAAGAAAAAGGGAGCGCCGGGCAATCTGGAACCACAAATTCGGGTGGTCGTTTCAAGCGACGATGCGGTTACAGTTGTCACGATTGCCGACAACGGTATTGGTCTGCCGGAAGACAGGGCGAGGCTTTTTGAACCCTATGTGACCACACGGGATGAGGGCACGGGTCTTGGCCTGCCCATCGTCAAGAAGATTATCGAAGAACACGGCGGCGTGCTGACCTTGGAAGATGCGCCCGTCTTTGACGGACAGGACCATTTCGGCGCGATGGCTGTGATCCGTTTGCCCGGAGCCGTCGGCGCTCCGGCAGTCGCGCCACCCAAACAGGCGATTAAAACCAACAAACTGAAAGCAGGCCAAAGATGAGCGACATTCTGATCGTAGATGACGAACGCGATATTCGCGAATTGGTGTCCGACATTCTGGAGGACGAAGGCTATTCCACCCGATTGGCGGGCAACTCGGATGATTGCATGGCGGCAATCAATGCCGAACCGCCGGGGCTTTTGATCCTTGATATCTGGCTCAAAGACAGCCGTATGGACGGGATCGATATCCTCAAGGCGGTGAAACGTGACAATCCGGATGTCCCGGTGGTGATCATTTCCGGCCACGGCAATATCGAGATCGCCGTGGCGGCGATCAAGCAGGGCGCGTACGACTTCATCGAAAAGCCCTTTAACATTGACCAGTTGATGGTCGTGATCCGCCGCGCCATGGAAACCTCGCGCCTGCGCCGCGAAAACGCGTCGCTGAAGCGCAAAGAGGTCAGCTGTTCGGATATGATCGGCAAATCGGCCTCATTCCGCGCGATGCAGAGCCATTTGGACAAGGTCACCAAGTCCAACGGTAGGGTGATGCTGACTGGCCCCGCCGGTTCAGGCAAAGAGATCGCCGCGCGGTATATTCATGCGCATTCCAACCGCGCGAACGCTCCGTTCGTGACGGTCAATTGCGCCGGGGTCGAGCCGGAGCGGATGGAAGAAGTTCTGTTCGGGCGGGAATCTTCGGAACGCGGGATCGAGTCCGGACTGTTGGAAGAGGCGCATGGCGGCGTAGTCTATTTCGACGAGGTTGCCGATATGCCTTTGGGCACCCAGTCCAAAATCCTGCGTGTGTTGGTAGACCAACAATTCCAGCGCGTTGGTGGCACCGACAAGGTGCGGGTAGACCTGCGGGTAATTTCCTCGACCAATCGGTGTCTTGAAACCGAGATCGCGGCCGACCGGTTCCGCGAAGAGCTTTATCACCGGCTGAATGTCGTTCCGATTGCCGTGCCTTCGCTGGAGGAGAGGCGCGAGGACATTCCTGTTCTGGCGCAGCATTTTATTGAGATGTGCAATGAATCTCAGGGCTTGCCTGTGCGTGAATTGTCGGACGAGGCCGTTGCTCTACTGCAGACAATGACGTGGCCCGGAAATGTGCGTCAACTAAAGAACCTGATTGAACGTGTGCTGATTTTGGGCGACGGCACAGGTCCGATTGAAGCCCGTGAATTGCCGAGCGAGGAAGAAAAGTCAGACGATCCGGGCCGTGTGGTCCTGTCCGGCGCATTGGCGACCTTGCCGCTGCGCGAGGCGCGCGAAGCATTCGAACGGGAATACCTGCTGACCCAGATCAATCGCTTTGGTGGAAACATCAGCCGAACCGCGAGCTTTGTCGGCATGGAACGCAGCGCATTGCACCGCAAACTGAAGTCGCTGGGCGTGGTCACGTCGAACAAGTCCGGCGCGCGCGTGGCGCAGATCGATGAACCGGAACCGGCAGAGTAATCAGCCGGTTTGCCCCGGCGTGATGATCTGAAATGTTCCGTCGTCGAACTTCACAAAACACGACGCGCCGCTCAACGGTGGTAGCGTTGTGGTCCGCGCAGGCGTGACGCGAGACTTCACGCCTTGCTTGCAAGGGGGCAGGCTGATGGGGCGAAAGCCTTTTTGGGCCATGCATTGCGCCTCGACCTTGTTTCTCAGGCCCTGGTTGACATCGACGGTATAAATGCGCCCGGGCTCCCACCAGCCCGGGTTGCGATAGCAGCGCCCGCGACTGTCACAATAGCTTCGCCCCGGCCAATAGACCGGAGGGCTCTGCCGCACCTGATTGGCCACCGGAACATCCCGCAGCGCCTGCACCTGGCATGCGGTCGTCTCGGTCTGCATGCGCGCTACGCTTTCCCCCTCTTGATAATAAAGCGACAGGGGACCGCACGCGGACACCCAAATCAATGAAAAGAACAGGCGTAGCATTGTTTTCATGCAGTTATTCTGCCGCAGTTTCGACCCGGTTACAAATCAATTGACCGCTTGTGGGGCATCTGTCATTCAATGCTTTCAGGCAGAAGGGCCAGAAACATGAAGGTCATCATTTGCGGTGCCGGTCAGGTCGGCTGGCAGATTGCGCGTCACCTGTCAGGTGAATTGAATGATGTGACCGTGGTTGACAACAACCCCGATCTGGTGCGCCGCGCGACCGAGACGTTGGATGTTCAAGGGATTGCAGGTTTTGCCAGTTATCCCGATGTGCTGGAGCGCGCAGGCGCCCGCGACGCGGATATGATCATCGCGGCGACACACTCGGATGAAGTGAACATGGTCACCTGCCAGATGGCCCATTCCGTGTTCTCGATCCAGCGCAAAATCGCGCGGTTGCGGTCAAAATCGTACCTTGAGGCTATTCACTCGGATCTTTACCGCCGTGATCACCTGCCGATTGACGTGGTGATCAGCCCGGAACGCGAGGTCGCCGCCGCGGCCATGCGTCGCCTGTCGGCCCCGTCGGCGTTTGACACCGAGATATTCATGGACGGCAAGGCTCAGCTTTTGGGTCTGCGGGTCGATGAAGACTGCCCGATTGTAAACACGCCGCTTCGGCAATTGACGGACCTGTTTTCGACGCTCAGCTCGATTGTCGTTGGTGTGCGGCGTGAAGGCACGCTATTCGCGCCAGAGTCCGAAGACCAGCTTTTCGTCGGCGACGAATGTTATGTCTTCACCAACGCAAAGGACGTGGACCGTACTGTCGAAGTCTTTGGCAAAGCGCAGCGCAAGCAGGACAGGGTCGTTATCGTGGGCGGCGGTAACGTGGGCCTCGAAGTGGCTCGATCGCTGGAAGAACGTGAAAGCCGGGTGCGGGCGAAAGTCATCGAACGTGATCGCAGATGTGCGGAACTGGCGGCAGAAGCGTTGGAGCGGACAATTGTGCTGAATGGCGACGGTCTGGACGCTGCTTTGCTGCGCGAGGCCGGCATTGAACGGGCCGACGCGATGCTGGCGGTCACTGACGACGACCGAGCCAATATGCTTGCAGCAGTGCGCGCAAAGGCCGAAGGTTGCGCGCTGGCCATCGCGCTGATCAACGATCCCAGCATGGTTGCGCTGATGGCACCGCTTGGGATTGATGCCTATATCAACCCGCGCGCCACCACTGTTAGTTCGATCCTGCGCCATATCCGGCATGGGCGCGTGCGACAGGTTTATTCCATTGGGGATGCCGAGGCCGAAGTCATTGAGGCCGAAGTCCTCTCTACCTCGCCCATGGCTGGGCAGCGTTTGCGCGATATCGATTTCCCTGAAGGTGTTCTGGTCGGGGCGGTGCGAAAAGGCGATGAGGTCGTTCGCCCGACCGGCAGTCTAAGGATCGAGGAAAAGGACGTCGTCGCCATTTTCGCCATGGCAAATGATGTCCCCGAGGTTGAGCGGCTGATGCAGGTCTCGATCGACTTTTTCTGATGGCACAGGCGCGTGGACAGCAGATCGGGGTGATACGGCGTCTGCCGCTGCTGCTGCTGATCTGGGGCATCACCTCCCTGTCGATGTGGATCCCGGCCGTCTACGCGCTGGCGTTGGACAACCATGCGACCTCGCGGGCGTTCTTTTATTCGGGTTTGCTGGGTCTGTTTTCGGTTGCAATGATCGCGCTGGCGCAAATGAACCGCCACCCGCGTCGGGGAACGTTGGGCCAGCTGGCGGCGTTACTGGCGACGTTTACGGTGCTACCCGTTTTTTTGGCCATACCGCTGCACGATGCATTGGGCACGACGAGCTTTCTGAACGCCTATTTCGATATGGTCAGCGCGTTGACGACAACTGGTGCCAACCTGTTTCCGGACCCCGCGCGCCTGTCAGGTCCACTGCATCTATGGCGCGCGATGGTCGGATGGATGGGCGGTTTGCTGATGTGGATCGCAGCCGCCGCGATCCTTGCGCCCTTGTCTCTGGGCGGGTTTGAAGTCACCGCGCGCGGGCAACCCGGCCGTCCGGTCTCTGGCGTGGCGCAGAGCGAAAAGATGGACCCGCGCGGATTGTTGATCCGCGTGACGCTTACGCTGACGCCGGTTTACGCCGGGCTGACCGCCGTCATTTGCCTTTTGCTTCTGATCGCGGGCGAGCAGGGTCTGACCGCGGTGTGTCACGCGATGTCCACTATGGCAACGTCTGGCATTTCGCCCGTCGGCGGTCTTGACGGGTCAACAGCAGGCCTGACGGGTGAGGCCATCGTGTTTCTGTTTCTGTTCTTTGCTCTATCGCGCCTGACATTTTCAACCGATACGGCGACGACAGGGTATTCGCGTCTGGACAAAGATCCCGAGTTTCGGATCGGAATTTTCATCGTTTTGGCGGTCGCGTCTTTGTTGTTTATTAGAACCTTGGCGGGGATTGCTGAACTGAACGTCCAAGCAACACCGCTTCAGGCGCTCGGTGTTGCCTGGGGCATGGTTTTTACCGTGATGTCTTTTCTGACCACCGCCGGGTTCGAAAGCACCAACTGGAATGACGCGCAACAGCTGTCCGGTCTTGGCACGCCCGGGCTGATCCTCATGGGGCTGGCTTTGGTCGGCGGCGGAGTGGCCACGACTGCCGGAGGGGTCAAGTTGCTGCGCGTCTTCGCGCTCTACCTGAATGGCAAACGCGAGATTGACCGGTTGATTTATCCATCCTCGGTCAGCGGCGAAGGCGGCGGCAACCGCCGTATTCAAAGCGACGGAGCGTTTATCGCCTGGATCTTCCTGATGATGTTTGCGTTGACGCTTGCGGCTTTCAATCTTTTGCTGGCCATGATGGGTGTCGCGTTCGAGCATGCGATGGTCCTGAGCGTGGCCACGCTCAGCACGACCGGGCCGTTGATTGAGCTTGCAACGGATGATCCCATTCGCCTGATCGACCTGTCGCAGCCTGCCAAACTGACATTGTGCGCCGCCATGGTCATCGGACGTTTGGAAACTTTGGCGATTATCGCGTTGATCACGCCTTCTCTGTGGCGGGATTAACCTAGCGTCATCGCATTGTTGTTAGTGCCTGATTTTTCGTCTGGAATATCTGCGCGTGCCGCTTCATAGTACGCCGGAGGGAGCGCGTTGGTCCGCAGCGCGTAGCAAGAACAACGGCGAGATTATAAAAATATGGCTTCGGACAGACAGAATCTGCAGGACGCGTTCCTGAATAACGTACGGAAAGCAAAGGTCCCGGTCACAATTTTCCTGATCAATGGCGTAAAATTGCAGGGTGTCATCACCTGGTTCGACAATTTCTGCGTATTATTGCGCCGCGACGGACAGTCGCAGCTTGTTTACAAGCACGCGATCTCGACCATCATGCCGTCGCAACCGATCAGCCTGTATGAGGGCGAAGACGCCTCTTGATGGAACATGAAAGGATGCGCACCCGCGCTTGGGTGCTGCATCCGGAGATCAAGTCAGATGACCAGCGCCGTGTCCCGGAACCAGCGCTGGAAGAAGCGGTGGCATTGGCTGCCGCTTTGCCCGATTTGGATGTCATCGGATCTGAAATCGTGCGCCTTCAGCGCGCGCAGCCGGGCCTGTTGTTCGGCAGCGGCAAGATCGACGAACTGGCCGAACGGTTGCACGACAGTGAGGTTGAACTGGTTCTGATCGACGGACCAGTGAGTCCGGTCCAGCAGCGCAACCTTGAAAAAGCGTGGAAGGTCAAAATCCTCGACCGGACGGGTCTGATTTTGGAAATTTTCAGCGACCGCGCCCGCACGCGCGAAGGCGTGTTGCAGGTCGAAATGGCCGCGCTCAGCTATCAACGCACGCGACTGGTGCGGGCCTGGACCCACCTTGAGCGGCAGCGGGGTGGATTAGGGTTTGTCGGCGGTCCCGGTGAAACGCAAATCGAGGCCGACCGGCGTGCCATTGACGAACAACTGGTTCGGCTGCGCCGCCAGTTGCAGAAGGTGGTCAAAACCCGAACGCTGCATCGGGCCGCGCGGGCAAAGGTGCCATATCCGATTGTCGCGCTGGTCGGCTATACAAATGCCGGGAAATCGACGCTGTTCAACCGCCTGACCGGGGCCGAAGTTATGGCCAAGGATATGCTATTTGCCACGCTCGACCCAACGATGCGGCGTGTGGAATTGCCAGATGGGCCAGAGGTGATCCTGTCAGATACGGTGGGGTTTATCTCGAACCTCCCCACAGAACTGGTGGCGGCGTTTCGCGCCACACTGGAAGAGGTTTTGGGCGCGGACCTTGTCGTCCATGTGCGCGATATCAGCCATGAGGAATCAGAGGCTCAGGCGCTGGATGTCGAAGCAATCCTGACCTCGTTGGGCGTCGATGAGGAACGCCCGCGCCTGGAGGTCTGGAACAAAATCGACCTGCTGAGTGCCGAAGAGCGCGACGCCGCACTCGCGCGGGCGGAACGCGAACCATCGATCTTTGCCATCTCGGCGGTGACGGGCGAGGGCGTATCACCGCTTCTGTCCCGCATCGCGACGGAATTGCAAGGGGCGCGACACGAAAGCGTGCTAAGCCTTAGCTTCGCCGAGGGTGACAAACGCGCATGGCTATACCGACAGGATGTCGTCAGGTCCGAGGAACAGACGGAAGACGGCTTTGAGATAACGGTTTTCTGGACGGACAAACAGGCAGCCCGGTTCGCCGCAATCTGATCGCTATGCCCCGTCAATCTGTCGCTGATAGCTGTCAGCGTCGAACCAGCCCAATGAGGTCTGAACTTTAAAGTCGGATGTCAGCTCCCACTCTTCCCAACCGCGCGCAACGACATGGTTGCCGGTTTCGGCATGATGGCCTTCAAGCGTCCAGACAAAGATCGCGTGGCTGCCTGCCCAACGCATCATGTCGCAACGCACCTCCAGATCCGGAAATTCCTTGTAGAACCCTTTAACCATCTCGGAAATTGCGGGGCGACCCTGAAGTGGCTCACCTTTGTTGATCGTAATCTGGCCGTCGGGCGCGTAAAATTCCACAACAGCGTCGGGATCGCCAGAGCTCCAGGCTATGGCATAATCCCGCGCAATATTGTTCAAGATGTCTTGAATGCTGGCCAATTTTGCCCCCGGTAACAAATCGTTCGCCATTGGATCGTAGGCAAATGACCCAGCGGCGTCCACGACCGCCGAAAAAAGGGGCGGTGTTTCGCCGAGCAAATCCTAGCGCGGGATTAGGTTCGTAACACCAACAGCAGCGGCGCGCGCCAGGTCAATGTCCAGCGACATCGGGATGTACTCACCCCGCCGCCAAAGCTGTGCCTGATCGTCGTAGTAACGCGACAGGAAGTGGCCGGATTGGCCGGTTGCGGTGATGAACACCGAACTGTCGGGATCCGCAAAGTCATACACGCCGCGATAGCCCGCCCCATGCACGTTTTGGAACGGGTCGGGACCTTCACCCGACGTTCGACCCCGCAGCAGAGTGTTGTCGCCGCCGCTGGTCGATTGGCGAATATTGACGAAGAACCGCAGCACTGGCACTTCGCCCAGAACGGGGTGGTCATGGGTGGCCTGATGCGCATCACCCCAGCGCAGGGATTCAAGCGCACTGCCATAGCGTTCCGAAATCCAAATCAGCGCATCATCCAAAGCCAGGCGCGCCATGTCTGTGCAGGTCTCGACCGGAGCGCTTTGGCGTACATCGCACCAGACGGACGCGCCATCGATGTCGCGATAAACGCGCTCAATAAACAAGGGCTCGACATGCTTGTACTCGGTAGCCAGCGGACCCAACTCATCCGCGATCAACCGGATTTGAAGTGCCCGCAGCCAGGCCGCGTAAATCAGTGGTTCTGGCAGGTGTTCATTCATTTCGCCATTCCAATCCGCCAGCAAAGACAGCGCGATCTGTCGCTGGCGTTCCGGTGTGCCTTCTGGTGCAGACTCACCCGTGTACCAAAGATCGGCGCCGATCAGCGGCAGCAAGGAGCGGGCTGTGAAACTGACTGTGTCCAGTTGTGCTTCGATAAAGCTGTCTCGGGTGTGTACTTCTCGCGATTGCATCAGCCGTTCCCAACGATGGACACGCTGGGTGTCGCCCCACTCGTACGAGACATGGTCGGGAAAGGGCCGGTCGATGATCTTATTGTTGGTGTTTCCAAGAACACCGCCAGCGGGGGCGACAAATTCAGGGTTGTTTGCATAGGGCAGGCGGCCTTGCCAGCGATTGCGGTTCAACCAACCGGGCGTTGGAATGCGGCCGCGGCTTTGATTGTTCAGATCGCGTTGGGGCATCGCGCCGATCAGCTTAAGGCCAATGGTGTCCTTATCAACCAAAGACAGGTTTTGCGACGGGGCGAGGAAGTCTTCGGCGACAGCAATAGCCTGCCGCACCGTATCCGCGTTCATAAGGGCCATCGACGCCGTCATCGATGTGTCACGCGGGCTAAGCGCGCTCCACGAAAGTGAGGCCACATGACCCGGCGGAGTGATCGTTTCCAGATCGTAATGCGTGCCAGGCAGGACAGGGCCGTTCTCGGTCCACCGAAGGGTCAGGGTGATGGGTGCGGCGTCCTTGATCTCAATAATCGAGGGGCGGGTGCGGAATTTCTTGAAGCCATCAGGCGTCAGGTATTCTTCGGGATTGTCCGGGTTCAGACGCTCAATATGGACGTCCTGGTCGTCCAGATACGATGAGGTCAAACCCCATCCCAAACGGTCACTGCGTCCGGTCATCACCGCCGGAATACCCGGAATGGTCGCGCCGATCACACCGCCTTTGGCCAATTCCAACCGGGCCAGGTACCATGTGCCGGGGGCTGTGAACCCGAGATGCGGGTCGTTGGCCAGAAGGGTGCCTCCGCTTGCCGATCGCGAAGGTGCGGCGGACCAGGCATTGCTTGCTCCCGCCAGTCCGCGTTGTGGGAAAGGTGACAAGGGTGTTTCCTGCATAGATGTGCCAGCGGCATAGCGGGGCAGATTCGGAAACAGGGCGGCATATTCTGGCAGCGCGGCGATACCGGGGCCGGGGACATTTGGCAGGATGTCCGAAAGACGGGCGGTATCGTCCAGCATCAGCGAAGTTCGGGCGCGCAGAATTTCGTCTTGCAAATGCCCCGACAGTTGCAGACTCATTAGCTTGATGATCGCCAGACTATCGCCCGGTTGCCACGGCGGAACCGGGGCATTGAACAAGAACATTTCAGGCGCGCCACGTCCCAGCGCCATTTCGTTGATCTCGTTCAGGCGTGCATTCACACCGGCGGCGTATCCCCGCAGCGCTGCCTTGGTGTAGTCGTCCTGCACCTCAACCGAGCGGTGAGCCAGCCCGTACAGGTCGAACCGGCGCAGCAGCTTATCGATATGCACAGTCCTCTGGCCGAAAACCTCGGACAGTCGCCCCTGAGCGGTTCGGCGCAAAACGGTCAATTGCCAAAGCCGGTCCTGTGCATGAGCGTAGCCAAGGCCAAAGAACACGTCAGGGTCGCTTTCGGCCAGAATATGGGGCACGTTGGCGGTGTCTCGGACGATTTCGACCGGGGCATTCAAGCCATCGACTGCAAGCGTTTGGTCATAGTCAGGCAGCGATTGCCCCGCCAGAAAATAGATCAGGCAAATCACTGCGACCACCAGCACGATCAGACCCGTCGTAATTCTAATCAGCCAGCGAAAAACAAGACCCATCGACGCACCATTTCCTGCGGGTTTTCCTGCGTCAAAGACTAGTGGAACGTCCGGCAGATCGAAAGGGGCGAACCACAGTAATTTGCGTCAACCGGGCGAAAAATCAAACCCCGCCACAAGATGTAGCGGGGTCTGAATTCGGGGGTGTTTTATCAGGGAATGATGCGCGTGTATTTCGTACCCTCGACCGTGGCACCGAATTTCAGTCCCGCCTGCCCAAAGACAGCGGCAAGAACTGGTTTGCGCAACGTGTTGGTGTCCGTCGAGATCGATTCACCCGTGGAATCGACCACATAACCGATGTCCGCACCGGCGGTCCAACCGCTTGACCGGCGGAAATCGTTCAGCGCCTCTTCGGTCATGAAGAACAGAATATGCGTGTATTGCTGCGCACCGATCTGTAGCCCGGCACTGCCGGAAACGGCCGAATAATAGTCGACCGTCGCACCTTGAATGCGCAGTGCGCCTTGGCCATAAGCGCCGCCGAAGATAAACCCGGCCTCGGTGATCAGCGGCATTACCAGCATGCCGTTGGCTTTGTCGGCAATCTCAGCCGTATTCGGATAGCGGCTGTACATTTCATTCAATGTCGCATCGACGCGGGCATCAATTGTCGCCGCATTCGAGTTTCCGACACCGTTACCGCAAGCCGCGGTCACGGTCAGACCGGCCATGCCAAAGGCAAAGCCGCGACGGCTTAGTCGGAGAGAAGAGGAACTGCTCATGGTTTTTATGTCTCTGTATATAGCTGCCTGAAGTGTCGGGTGGACCCGATCTTGTGTGCAAGATTACGCCGATTGTGTCCGTCTGTCACGGGAAAGCTGATCCCGCACCGCTGGTAATCGGCAAAAAACCGCGAAAATTATAGGTTTAACCCTGCATCAACCGCGCCACCTCGGGCGCGAAGTAGGTCAGGATGCCGTCGCAGCCTGCGCGTTTGAAGGCCAGCAGGCTTTCCAGCATCACCTTTTCCCCGTCGATCCAACCATTTTGCGCCGCGGCCTGGATCATCGCGTATTCGCCTGAAACCTGATAGGCATAGGTCGGCGCGCCAAACGCGTCCTTTACGCGGCGGCAGATGTCCAGATAGGGCATGCCCGGTTTGATCATCACCATATCCGCGCCTTCTGTCAGATCACGCTCGATCAGTCGCAGCGCTTCATTCGAGTTGGCCGGGTCCATTTGGTAGGTCTTCTTGTCGCCCGTCAGAGCGCCCGACGCGCCGACAGCATCCCGGAACGGGCCGTAGAAAGCGCTGGCGTATTTGGCGGCATAGCTGAGGATCATAACGTTCTGATGGCCGGCCGCCTCCAGCGCCCGTCGCATCTCGCCAATGCGTCCGTCCATCATATCCGACGGCCCGATGATGTCGGCCCCGGCATCCGCTTGCGCCAAAGTCATCTTCACCAATGCTTCGACTGTTTGGTCGTTCACAATCTCGCCATCGACAACGTAACCGTCATGGCCGTTGATGTTGTAGGGATCCAGCGCCACATCTGTCATCACAGCGATGTCGGGCGCGGCGGATTTGATGGCGCGGATCGCCCGGTTCGACAGGTTGTCGGGGTTCCAGGCCTCGGCGCAATCCTCAGTTTTCAAGCTGGGATCGGTATAGGGAAAAATGCAAATCGCCGGGATCCCCAGCGCCTGTGCTTCGACTGCGGCCTGAGCGATCAGGTCGACCGAGCGGCGCATGACACCTGGCATCGAGGGCACGGGCTCTTCTATCCCTTCGCCATCGCGCACGAACACGGGCCAGATCAAATCATCGGTGGTCAGAGTGTTTTCACGCACCAAACCCCGGATCGCTTCGGATTTGCGCGCCCTGCGAAAACGGGTCAGAGGATAGGGGGCTATGGTTGGTTTCATGGCGCGCTCTCCTTGAATATTCCCGCATTGGGTGGCATGAATTGCCGGTAGTCTCAAGGGTAACGATGGACGCGTCTGTGCAAACAGGGTCCCTAAAGACAATGAACAAAGGGCTGACGCTTGGACTTATACTCTTCGATCTTCGAAATCATCGACATGCGCAGCTTTTCGAATCTGTGGTTTTGGATCGGATTGGCAGTTCTGTGGTCCTCGGCCAGCCATTGGGCGATGGGCGTGCCCTATGATCTTGTGGTGCGCGCACGCCGTGTCGGCGGCCAGTCCGAGCAGGATTTGCTGGACATCGCACGGATCAACATGAATCGAATTCTCTACATCGTGGATGTGTCAGGTCTGGCGCTTTTGGCGATCTGCTGTTTCCTGTTTACCGGGCTGGCGACGCTGGGTTTTTACTACGGTGTCGAATTCGCGCAGGCGGTGTTTCTGTTGCTGTTTCCGATGTCCATCGTAATGCTCGTCAATATTGCTGCCGCGCGAAAGATGCAGCGCCAGGAAGCAACGGTGGATGTGGTGTCCAAAACACTGAATCGATGCAGGATATATACGCAAGTTATTGGAATGTTTTCGATTTTGGTGACGTCGCTTTGGGGCATGTATCAGAACTTTACGATTGGTGTTCTGGGTTTGTGACACTGGAAAGGTGAGGTGATGAAGGCTCCGAACCACGTAATAGTTGGCGGCGCCCCCGAGGGGTTTGACGCGCAGCTTGTGCTGAACGAGATCGCCCGGTCGGGCGGTCCGGTCTGCCATGTTGCGCGCGATGACAAGCGGATGGAGGCGATGCGTGCAGCGCTTGCCTTCTTTGCCCCGGACATGCCCGTCTTTGTGTTTCCGGGCTGGGACTGCTTGCCTTACGATCGTGTGTCGCCAAATGCCGACATTGCGGCGGCAAGGGTGGCTACACTGGCGGCGCTGGTGCACCAGATGCCGGATCGGTTCGTATTGCTGACCACGCTGAACGCCGCAACGCAACGTGTGCCGGCACGAGAGGTGCTGCGTGAGTCCGCATTCACTGCGAGGGTTGATCATCGTATAGACGAAAACGCTTTGCGGAACTTTCTGGTCCGCATGGGGTTTACCCAAAGCCCTACGGTGATGGAACCGGGCGACTATGCTGTCCGGGGTGGAATCATCGATATCTTCCCTCCGGGTGAATCCGGTCCCGTGCGGTTGGACCTGTTCGGAGACGTTCTTGATGGTGCGCGGCGGTTCGATCCGGTGTCACAGCGCACGACCGAAAAGCTGGAGGTGGTCGAACTCGCCCCGGTCTCCGAAGTTATCTTGGACGAGGCCGCCATTACTCGGTTTCGCCAGAACTACCGGATCGAGTTTGGCGCTGCGGGCACGGATGACCCGCTGTATGAAGCGGTTAGCGCAGGTCGCAAGCATCAGGGCATCGAGCACTGGCTGCCATTTTTCCACGAAAAGCTGGAGACCCTGTTCGACTACCTTCCCAAAGCCACGATTTCGCTGGACGACCAAGTCACACCAGCACGCTTGGCGCGTTGGGATACGATTGCCGATCAGTATGAAACCCGGCGTCTGGCGCTGGAAAACCGCTCACGCATGGACACGGTTTACAAACCGACGCCGCCGGGGTTGCTGTATCTTGACGAGTCCGCGTGGGAACAGGCGGTGCGCGACCGGCGGGTTCTGCATTTCAGTCCTCTGCCACAGGCGAGCGGGCCAGGAGTGATCGATGCAGGCGGTCGCATTGGGCGCAACTTTGCGCCTGAACGGCAACAGGAAAGTATAAGCTTATTTGGCGCTTTGGCCGCGCATATCACCGATAAGATGGCCAAAGGCCCAGTGTTGATTGCGTCCTATTCCGAGGGCGCGCGCGAACGTCTGACCGGGTTGATCGAAGACGAAGGTCTAGCCGAAGCGATCCCTGTTGGCGATGGCACGCGTATCGGAAAACGGGGTCTTCACCTGGCGGTCTGGGCGCTGGAAAACGGGTTCGAAACGCCCGATCTGACGGTCATAGCCGAACAGGACGTACTGGGTGACCGTCTAATCCGCCAACCCAAGAAACGCCGCAAGGCCGAGAATTTCCTGACCGAGACGCAATCTTTGTCCCCCGGTGATCTGGTGGTCCATGTGGATCATGGCATCGGCCGCTATCAGGGGATGGAAGTTGTCACCGCCGCTGGCGCTGCCCATGAATGCCTGCTGCTGGAATATGCCGAACAGGCGAAACTGTATCTGCCAGTCGAAAACATCGAACTACTCTCGAAATATGGTCACGACGAAGGGTTGCTTGACCGCTTGGGTGGTGGCGCATGGCAGGCCAAGAAAGCCAAGCTGAAAGAACGCATTCGCGAGATGGCGGACAAGTTGATCCGCATCGCCGCCGAACGCGCCTTGCGCAAAGCGCCCGTGATGGACCCGCCGCCCCACGCGTGGGAGGAGTTCAGCGCACGTTTCCCCTATCAGGAAACCGACGACCAGTTGCGGGCCATTGCCGAGGTCATGGAGGACATGCATTCCGGCGCACCGATGGACCGTCTGATCTGCGGTGATGTGGGTTTTGGCAAAACCGAAGTCGCAATGCGCGCCGCTTTTGTTGCCGCCATGTCTGGCGTGCAGGTGGCGGTGATTGCGCCAACCACGCTGTTGGCACGCCAGCACGCGGCCAGCTTCAAAGACCGTTTCCGGGGCTTCCCGCTGGAAGTCCGGCAATTGTCGCGGTTTGTGTCTGCGAAAGAGGCCCAGCAAACCCGCGACGGCCTGGCGCGCGGCACGGTCGATATCGTCATTGGCACCCATGCGCTGCTGGCCAAGGGGATACGGTTTCAAAATCTGGGTCTGTTGATCATCGACGAGGAACAGCATTTCGGTGTCGGCCACAAGGAACGCCTGAAACAACTGCGCAGCGACGTCCACGTCCTGACCCTAACCGCGACGCCGATCCCGCGCACGCTGCAATTGTCCCTGACCGGAGTGCGAGACTTGTCGATCATCGGTACGCCGCCCATCGACCGACTGGCGATCCGCACCTATGTCAGCGAGTTCGACGCGATAACGATCCGTGAGGCGCTGCTGCGCGAGCACTATCGTGGAGGTCAGAGCTTCTACGTGGTCCCGCGTATCTCGGACCTGCCGGAGATTGAGGAATTCCTGAAAGAACAATTGCCGGAACTGACTTATGTGGTCGCGCATGGGCAGATGGCAGCCGGTGAACTCGACGACCGGATGAACGCCTTCTACGACGGCAAATATGATGTTCTGCTGGCGACAACGATTGTCGAAAGCGGGCTGGATATTCCCACCGCAAACACGATGGTTGTGCACCGGGCCGACATGTTCGGCCTAGCGCAGCTGTACCAAATCCGGGGCCGGGTAGGGCGCTCGAAGACCCGTGCCTACGCCTATCTGACCACCAAGCCGCGCGCGCGCCTGACGGCAACTGCCGAGAAACGGTTGCGGGTGCTGGGTTCACTGGACACGCTAGGGGCGGGGTTCACGCTGGCCAGCCAGGACCTTGATATTCGCGGCGCGGGCAACCTGCTGGGCGAAGAACAGTCGGGCCAGATGCGCGACGTGGGCTATGAACTGTATCAGTCGATGCTGGAAGAGGCGATTGCCAAGATCAAAGCGGGTGAGATGGAAGGGCTTTCAGATGCCGATGACCAATGGGCCCCGCAGATCAATCTGGGCGTGCCGGTTTTGATCCCTGAGGATTATGTGCCCGATCTTGACGTGCGTCTTGGCCTCTATCGCCGTCTCTCGTCCCTGTCGACCAAGGTGGAGTTGGAGGGCTTTGCCGCCGAGTTGATTGACCGTTTCGGGACCTTGCCGAAAGAGGTCAATACCCTGATGCTGGTCGTGCGCATCAAGGCCATGTGCAAGCGGGCCGGGATCGCCAAACTGGATGGCGGACCAAAGGGGGCGACGATCCAGTTCCACAACGACAAATACGCGTCACCCCAGGGACTGGTTGAGTTCATTCAGAATCAGCGCGGGCTAGCCAAGGTTAAGGACAACAAGATCGTTGTACGCCGGGACTGGAAGAAAGACAGCGACAAGATCAAAGGCGCATTCGCAATTGCTCGCGATCTGGCCGAGAAGCTGATGGCTGAAAAGAAAAAGGCGAAAGCCTAGTCGCCGGTGACAAAGGTGCAAAGCTGCCAATCGCCGTTTTCCGACTTTGCGATCGCGGCCCGGTAGCCCGTCATGGGGTGCAAAAAGCCCGTCAGAATATGGCCGGCTGTACCATCGGTCAGGCGTATGCTTTGATACTCTTTCTCGGGCTGAAAGTTCGGGACGATGACGACCTCATGGCTTACGAGGGCCAGTATTACTGCCGCTCGAGATGGATTCTGGCGAAGGGTAATACTCTCACCTTGAACGAAGAAGGCCGTGAACGGGTTTAGTGAAGCAGGCAGGGACAATTGCCAGTGATAGGGCATCCAGAACTCACCCTGATCGTCAAAGTATCCGGGTTGAGACAGCGTCTTTTGCAGTTCGGTCCAGTAGAAATCGCTGAGTTCTTCGGCCTCGTCGCGAAAATCTTCGGCTAGGGTTTCCGGAGGAACGGTCAGGTTCAGGCGGAATTCGTCCGGTCCGCCACTGCTGCCGTGGCTGAGGTAGATGTCGGGGCAAGCCGCAGCGACAACGGCGTCCGTGTTTCGGGCGTTTACGTTGTTCAGCAGTTCCGAACGAAACGCCGCCAAAGACGGATCGCGTGGGGCCTCATCAATAGGCGGAAAGGACTGCCGTTGCGCGAACGCGGGGCCACATAGCGCTGCTGCCAAAATCAGCGAGATCACCTTCATTCAGCGGCCCTCATCGCAGCTTGCGCGCAGAAGCACGAGGCCCCGACCACGCGATCCGCGCGGGCAAGGGCAAGGTCCAGCCGTTGTTTGATCAGTTTGATTTCTTCCGTTTCGCCGCGCGCCTTCAGGCAATCGTGCAAGCCCTTCAGGCTCCAGACATTGTCCGGGTGGATCGAAGCGCGGCTGAGTGTTCCGCCCAGACCCAGATCTTCGCGATAGACCTGCTCTGCCTCAACCACATGCCCCTGTTCGAACAACAAAGCCCCCAGCGCGTGGCGTGTTGGCTGCATCCATCCCCAGGGTTCGTCATAGGGTAAGGTATCGTCCAGCTGGACCGAACGGCGCAGATGCTCATAGGCCAGATCGTGATTGCCTTTGCGGTATTCGATCTCGCCCCGCAGCATTTCCTGGGCGATCTGCAAAAGATCGGTAACGCGATTGTTGTGCAGCAGACGCGTTTCGGGAACGCGGGCTTTGGCCGCTAGAAACAATTTCTCTTCAGCTTCAGCCTCGGCAACCTGATCAGTCGCGGCAAAAGCAATCGCGCGCGCGTAGTGAATCGTTGCCGTCAGAGTGCAGAACAGATCCTGATCGTCAGGCAGCGGCAGCGCCTTTGCCTCGGCCCATCTGCCAAAGCGTACCAGGATATGCGGCCCCATGGACATATAGCTTTCAAAATAATCCGCCATCGGAGGACTTTCGATGCGCAACATCTCTTCTGGTGTGGTGTCCCACAGCCCTTGATTGGCGCGCAGCGCTGGTTCCATCTGGCCTAAGAACAGCGCACCATAGATCGCAAAGTGATAATTGTGCTGCCGATAACCGGTATAGATGTTAAAGGCCCCTTCGCGCTCGTAATATTTCAGATCGGCTTCGGTGGCTTTCTCATTCCAATGCACAACGTTTTGGTAGTGGCCGCACAGCACATCGATATGGGTGGGCATGTGAACCAGATGGCCGGCATCCGGTACGAGCGTGCGCAGGACATCCCCGGCTTTCAACGCCTTTTCGGGGGTTGGAGACATCTCCATCAGGTGAACGTAGAGGTGTAACAAACCAGGGTGAGACATGGCGCCCGGATCGTTGGCCATCGCGTCTTCCAACGCCGTTTGCGCCTCTAGCGTTGCAGCGCCCTTGGCGGGTTTTCCGGTCTTCAGATCCCACATTTGCCATGGGGTCAGGTTCAACAGGGCCTCGACGTAAATCGTCCGAAGGTCCAGATCATCCGCCTGATCCGCAAAGGCCGTTCGCATCGCTTCCGCAAAATCGTGGTCCCAACCGTGCATGTCGGCAATTGGCGTGCGCTGAGGGTACCGGGCCGGCAGGGCGCGGATCAACGCCTGCTCAACGGCTGAGCACCCCTGGGCCATAGCCAGTGCCTGTTGTGTTGCGTCATATGCCAGCGCTAAGGATTTTTGTTGGCCGTTATCGTCCCGCAGATCCCAGGGCAGGTTATAGTTCGGACCAGCCGCGTAAGCGACGCCCCAATGGGCCATGGCGCAATTCGGATCGGCCTCGACCGCGCGCTGAAAACAGGCAACTGCCTCGTCATGGTTGTAGCCATAGGTCCAGTTCAGACCCCGATCGAACCAAAGCTGCGCATCGGCGGACGATGTCGTCACCTTGCAACTGTATGCGCCCAAATCGTAATAGTCGCTCATCGATAACTCCCCCCCAGCGATTTGCGGGCAGAGTAACGTGATTCAGCGGCGCTGCACAGGTCAGGCAGGCAGTCTGTTTTCTACCCGGCCCATGTGCAGCATCAAGCTGAAGCCAATGATGCACAAGGTCAGTATCCCGACGGCCAGCGGCGTGATCGACCCATCGAACAGCAGGCCAATGGGTGCCGCAATGGCCGCTGCCAGAACGGTCGCGACCGAACCAATGACCGAGGCCGCCATTCCCGCGATATGACCCATCGGCTCCATCGCGATGGCGTTGAGATTGCCCATGGTGACACCTGCCATGAAGAACACGGCCGTTTGCCATGCGACGAACAGGCCGAACGACGCGTGTGGTGTCAGCGGCATCATATTTGCGATGATGACGCAGAAAGAGATCACGATCTGAGCGCCCAACGCCCAGGTGACCATACGGCGCATGCCTACTCGCACGACCAGTGCCGCATTCAGCAAGCTGGCCGAACCGGACACGAGCGCCACGAACCCGAACCAGAACGGAAAACTGTCAGCCCGGTCGTGGACCACGTCATAAACCGGCTGAACCATCGTCAGCATTGTGAAGAGGATGCCCATGCAAACGGTCTGAACCAGTATCGACAATCGCACGGTGGGATGTGCAAACATCTCTTGCACGGCGGCCATCATCAAGGGCAGGCGGAATGGACGGCGGTTTTCAGGCGGCAGGGACTCGGGCAAGCGTGTCCCCATCCAGACCACAATGATGAGGGCGAACAGTATGAATGAGACAAAAATACCGCGCCAGCCGGTTAATGCGATGACGCCAGCGCCCAACATCGGGGCTGCGGCGGGGACCAGCGTGAATATCATCATCGCGATGGAAATGATCCGCGCCATCTCGCGGCCTGCATAGAGGTCACGGATAACGGCCATTGCCACCACCCGAGGCCCGGCTGCGCCCAAGCCCTGCACAACACGCGCTGCCAGAACCAGTTCCAGTGACGAGCTTGCCCATGCAATGACCGAGGCCAGTATATAAAGACTCGCGCCGCCATAGATCACGGGTTTGCGTCCTACTGCGTCCGAGATCGGACCCGTAAAGAACGTTCCGATTCCCATGCCCAGAACAAATGATGTCAGGATCAATTGTGCTTTGTTCACGTCATCAGGGCTAAGCTGCGCGCCGATTTCCGGCAGCGCAGGCAGCATTGAATCGATCGAAAAGGCGATCGTGGCGAACATCATTGCGACCAGCGCAATGAATTCGCCCCGTGACATGCGACTGGACATGGGGGACTCCTTCCCGATTGCGCTATCACGACATACGCAATGGGGCTAGGTCGAAAAACGCACAGCGTTCTGTGCTATTCTGCAGGGGAAGCCTCAGACTGAGACGTGATCTCTTCGATCACTTTTGCCCATAATTCAGGAGGTTGCGCGCCGGGAACCGCATGCTGATTTGCAACAATGAACGTTGGCACCGAGCTGATCCCCATCTTGCGGGAATGGCTGTCGCGGTCCTTGATGTCTGCTCGGTCAGCGTCTGATCTCAGCAGTTTCAGCACAACGGCCGCATCCATTCCAATGCCGTCTGCAATGTCGGCCAGAACCTCGTGATCCCCGATATCACGGGCCTCGACGAAATAGGCGTTGAACAGGGCATCGACTGCCGCGTTCTGCTTGCCTTCGATCCCGGCCCAATGGATCAGGCGATGGGCGTCCAAAGTGTTGGGCGTGCGCTTCATGCCCTCAAAGTCGATTTTGAGGCCTGCGTTTTCGGCATGCTCCACCACCGGAGCATAGGCCCGCACCGCACCGTCCTTGCCGCCGAACTTTCGCTCTAGATATTCGCGGCGGTCCATGCCTTCATCGGGCATATCAGGATTCAACTGAAACGGATGCCACTCTATTACGAAAGGATGGTCAGGTACGGCAGCCAACGCCTTGTCCAAATGGGTTTTGCCGATGTAGCACCACGGGCAGATTGGATCGGACATGATGTCGAGCTTGACGGTCTGGGTCATTCGGGGGTCGCCTTGAAATAGGCCGGCAGGGCACGGCGCAGGAGTTTGCCATTGCCTCCGGTGGGCAACGCGGACAAGTGAACAAAGGCGCGCGGCTGTTTGTAGCGGGCCAGTTTGTCAGACACATAGGTGCGCAAGTCGGCCTCGTCCAGCTTTTCAGGGCCGGTATAGAAGGCGGCGATAACATAAGTGTCTGGTTTGATCTCGACGGCAGCGGCACCTGCCTGGGTAATGCCTGGGTGATGGGACAGAACGTTTTCGACCTCAACCGGTGAGACACGATAGCCTCCGGCGTTCATCATGTCGTCGTCGCGGCCCAAATAGGTGATCTGGCCGTCTATCGCCATTGCACCTTGATCCCCGGTTAGAAACCAATCCCCTTGCATCCGCGCTTCAGCCTCATCCGAGGCGTTAAGATAGGTCAACATCAGACCGGGGTCAGAGCGATGGACTGCAATGGTGCCCTCTTGCCCTTGCGGAACTGGCCCCTCAGGCCCCAAGATCGCCACCCGTCGCCCCGGCTGTGGTTGCCCCAGCGCGTCTCCGCGTGCTGGATGAGCCGGGCTGGACGAAATGAAGGTCGAACATTCCGACATACCGTAGGCCTCGAATAGCTCGGTGCCTGTGACATCGTCCCAGCGCTGATGCAGGGCGCGGGACAGCTTCTCGCCTGCGGTCAGGCCATGTCGAAGGTCGGGTAAATTGATCCGATCCTGCGTATCGAGCATCTTGCGATAGACGCCGGGCGCGGCAGCAAAAATGGTGGCGCGGTGCTTGCGCAGCAGGGCTGGAAGGTCGTCGATATCTGTTCCCGGTTCCGGGATCAGAGCGGTTGCGCCCATGGCCCAAGGGTCCATCAATCCGGTGCCCAGAGTATATGTCCAATTGAACGCGCCCGCGTGGCACAGCCTGTCGGACGGGCGCAAGCCATACCATCCATCCACCATCATCTGACGCGCCCAGATCGCCCTGTGCGCGTGCGCCACCGCGCGCGGGCGGCCCGAGGTGCCAGAGGTGTAGACGACATAGGCCAGCCGATCCGGATCTCCGAATTCATACGCGGCGGGCGTCAGTTTGCGCATGGCCCTGAGGTCACCAAGATCGAATTGCAGCGGATGCGGTGCACATTGGACTGTTGGGTCACGCAAGATCGCGGCGGGCGCCAATTCATCTATCATACGCGCCGTTTCCGGTTCGGTTAGCTGCGATGATGTTGGCACCGGAACCACGCCGACGGCGATGGCCCCAAGATATGCGATTGGGAAATCGACCGTATTTCCAAGCCGCATCAGCACGATGTCGCCCGAGCGCAGACCCCCTTGCAACAGACCTGTACCGGTCGCCAAAATCGCGGCCTCAAGGGCGGAATAGCTCCAGTTTTCCGCGACGCGCGAGCCTAGTACCGACAGAGCTGTCTTGTCCGCATTGTCCTTGGCGTGGCGCAGAACATGCGACGTCAAATTGAAAGGGGTTGGGCAGGGCGGGGGTGGACCCTGATCAAATATCGACAACATTCTGACTGGCTACCTGCGCCCCGAGCGCGTTGCAAGCCCGGTGCTGTCGTCCTATAGAGTGGCGCATGACCAGTCGAGATCACAATTCCATCGTGCGGATCGCCCGCGACAATGGCGTAAACACCGAGTTGGAACCCGTTGACCTGGGCGCGCGCGTACGCGAGTTGCGCAAAGCCCGGCAATGGACGCTGGAACAGGCGGCCAGCCAGGCGGGGTTGGCGCGGTCCACTCTCAGCAAGATCGAAAACGGTCAGATGTCGCCAA
This sequence comes from Ruegeria sp. AM2, assembly GCF_056540685.1. Lineage (NCBI taxonomy): Bacteria > Pseudomonadati > Pseudomonadota > Alphaproteobacteria > Rhodobacterales > Roseobacteraceae > Ruegeria > Ruegeria sp. AM2. Next base: position 566,335 of record NZ_JBQFXE010000002.1, read on the forward strand.
CCTATGACGCACTCAAAAAGCTGGCCGTCGGGTTGGAGATCTCGGTGCCGCAGCTGTTCACCCCGCCACAACGCGATCAGGTGATTGGGCGAATGGCGGTGACCAAAATGGGCGAGGGCACTGCCCATCCGACCACGACCTATGAACATGAGCTGCTGGCCGAAACGCTAACCAAAAAGCAGATGCTGCCCTACCGCGCCAGGGTGCGCGCGCGCTCAATGGATGAGTTTGATGGATGGGTGCGTCACGATGGGGAAGAGTTCCTGTATGTCCTGACCGGTGTTGTGCGTCTGTTTACCGAGTTCTATGAACCCGTCGAAATGCGTCGCGGCGACAGCGCGTATTACGACGGCAGCATGGGGCACAACGTCATCTCGGTCAGTGACGAGGATGCGACAATTCTGTGGGTGACTTCGCTGGCGTGAACGATCAGCCGGCTTCGCGTTTCAGGCCTTCGATAAACAGAAAGTCCTCAAGCTCTTCCCGCGCTTCGTTCACGGTCAACTGGTGACGCTCGGCAAGACAGGCTTCGAACTGCTTCCGATCCTTCGGGAACAGAGCCAGATCTTTGTCACACAGGTTCGGAAACCGACGTTTCGCGCGCGCATAGGACGCGCCCCAATCTTGTGTCAGGTCATTCCAGTTCAACATCTGCGAGCCTCCCTTTTCGGGTTTCAGGATTGCTCTCCCCCTGATAGGGTACGGATGCTGCGTGCTCGTCGCGGACATGACAAAATGTCGCACCGTGTAAATCATGTGTAATATGCTGAAATTCATGACATTGAATGCAAAGAATTGCGCCTAAGGGCGCTGGTATTGCAGTGTGGCATGCGACAGTTTCTCCAGGTTTCACGCGTGAAGTTGGAAAATATGACCTTCAAATGCAGATTTTGACAGCAAAAATGAATTCGGCGCACAAAGGCTAGATCGCGCAGTGTGGCTTACCAGATCAGGCTTGTGGTCGTTTTGCTAACATTCTCATTTTATAGGGTGGTGGACTGGATTTAGCGGGTCGCACGGCTCCATGATCAATATATTGCGAATTTGATGTATGTGCCGAAATCCGCCTAACGCTGAGGGTGGCAGTGGTCGGAGTGTCGTACTTCATCGATGTGACCGACTCTGGGGCTGTGGGAATCGGACAAAATACAATACCCGCCAAACCGTTATCAAAGCCGATCAGGCGAGCCGTCGCCATTGACTGCATCAGGTCTTGGTCCAGCGACTTGCGCTTAGTCCTGATACCACCAGACCTGTGGCATGTATTCCGGGCCGTCGCCGTAAATCGGCAGCGTCTCGGGTTGCCGAAGTTCCTTGGCGTGCGCAATCCGTCCGACATCGAAGTTCCAGATCGGGATGACGTACCGCCCTGCGGTTAGGACGCGATCCAGCGCGCGGGTGGCCGAGACGAAATCTTCGCGGCTTTCAGACGCCAGCATGGCATCGATCATCCCGTCAACCGCAGGCGATGCGACACCCATCAAATTCCGGGTTCCGGGCGTGTCGGCGTTTTCGCTGCCCCAGTACAAACGTTGTTCGTTGCCAGGCGACAGAGACAGCGCCCGGCGGAAAAAGGTCATGTCGAAATCCAGCTCGGACGTTCTTCCGTTGAACTGCGCGCTGTCCACCACGTCGGTTGTCACCTGAATGCCCAGACGCTCTAGCGCGCGCGAGTAAATTTCGATCGCAGTCTGATTGTCCGTGTCACCCTGTTGCAGCAAGATGTTCATCTTGAACGGGTCACCTGCCTGATTGCGCAGAACACCGTCCTGAATGGTCCACCCTGCCTCGGCCAGCAGGTTTGTGGCCTTGCGGATGTTGGCGCGGTTGCGGGCCGATCCGTCGCCTTCGGGCGGGGTGTAGCCTTCCAGCGTTCCCGGCGGCAGGTCAGCGGCGTAGGGCAACAACAGCTCTTCGACCCGGCCACTGGCAGCGCCGGGTTCCATCGCGAGGCCGGAGCCAGAGAAATAGGACGTGATCCGCGGCTGCGCGCCACCGGTGATCGTGTCGTTGATGAATTCAAAATTGAAGGCCAGAGTCAGTGCCTCGCGCACGCGCCAATCGTCGAACAGAGCCTTTCGGGTGTTCATCACAAAGCCGGTCATCCCGGATGGCTTTCCATGCGGGATTTCGGTCTTGATGACATCGCCACGCTGAACGGCAGGAAAGTCGTATTGCGTTGCCCATTTGTCGGCGTTGAATTCGCGCACGGCGGTCAGTTCACCGGCCTTGAACGCTTCAAACTGGACAGTGCCGTCGCCGTAGAACTCGATCCGCATTTCGTCGAGGTTGTTGGTCCCTTTCCGGAACGGAACATCCGCGCCCCAATATTCGGTGTTGCGGCGAAGATTCACAAAGCGCCCGGCCTCATAGTCATCAATCACATAAGGCCCGGTGCCGATAGGAAAGTCGTGCAACTCAGCATTGGCGAAGTCTTTGCCTTCCCACTGTGCTTTTTGCAGGATCGGTCGCATTCCAGCGATCAGGGCCAATTCCCGGTCCGGTTCGTTGAAGGTGATCCGCACGGACCGAGGGCCGGTCTGTTCAATGCTGTCGATCTTGTCCCACAGCCCGCGATAACGCAGATGGCCTTCTGTCCCCAAAGTCTCGTATGACCAGATCACGTCATCGACAGTGACCGGGCTTCCGTCCGAGAATCGAGCGCCTTCACGCAGGGTAAATTCGACCCAGGATCGGTCCTCAGCTGTCTCAACTGATTCGGCTAACAACCCGTAAAGAGTGAAAGGTTCGTCCCAGGACCGACCCATCAGGCTCTCATGTGTCCAAAATCGCAACTGCCACGGTGAGGTGCCTTTTTGCACGAACGGGTTCAAACTGTTATAGCCGCCAGTATTTCCGAATACGACTTTGCCGCCTTTGGGCGCATCCGGGTTCACATATGGCAGTGACACAAAATCCGGTGGTAGAGCCGGGTCACCGTACATAGCTATGCCATGTGCCGATTCTGCGTTAGCGATAGCAGCAGAAAAAACGCAGGTGATTCCCGCGATCAAAGGACGAACGGGGCGGAGAAAATCGGGGCTCATTTTGGAAACAATCCTGCTCTGGCCTTATTTTGTTGGGATTCACCGTAGCGATGATTTTTCTTATTATCAAACTTTTAGCTTGGATGGAGGCGTGGAATTGCTTATAAAGGTTGCACTGCTCGATAGGTTTCTTGCCTGTATGAAACCTGCCTCAATAACTTAACGCCCGCTTCGTGCGGGCGTTTTTTTGTGCGCCGGTTGCCGCTGCGGCAACGCCCAGATCATTCCCCGTTTTCTTTGCAGGTGCAGCATGGCACTGTGACCGCGAAAAGGACTCAGAGGGAGAGTGGTCATGAGCGTGGCGGGCAAAACAGCGGTCATCACGGGGTCGAATTCCGGCATTGGATTGGGGGTTGCCCGGGAACTGGCAAAGGCCGGTGCGAATGTGGTTCTGAATTCATTCACCGATCGCGATGAGGATCACGCTCTGGCTGCCGAGATCGCGGCAGAGACCGGGACCAAGGCGCGCTACATCAAGGCGGACATGTCCAAGGGCGATGAATGTCGTGCGTTGATCGAACAGGCGGGGACCTGCGACATCCTGGTGAACAACGCGGGGATTCAGCATGTCTCACCCATCGATCAATTTCCGGTGGACAAATGGGATGCGATCATTGCGATCAACATGAACTCGGCCTTTCACACAACAGCGGCGGCATTGCCGATGATGCGCGCGGCTGGCTGGGGGCGGGTGGTCAACATCGCCTCGGCCCATGGGCTGACGGCGTCGCCGTACAAGGCGGCCTATATCGCCGCCAAGCATGGTGTAGTCGGGATGACTAAAACCGTCGCGCTAGAGACGGCTCAGGAGCCGATCACCTGCAACGCCATCTGCCCCGGATATGTGCTGACGCCGTTGGTCGATGCACAGATCCCGAATACCATGAAGGAATACAATATGAGCCGAGAGGACGTGGTAAGAAACGTCCTGCTTGAGCGCCAGCCTTCCAAGGAGTTTGCAACGGTCGAGCAGTTGGGCGGCACCACGGTTTTCCTGTGCTCGGATGCGGCAGCGCAAATCACCGGGACGACGATTTCCGTGGACGGAGGCTGGACCGCTCTTTGAACGGAGGGGCGCAATGAAACGGATCAATCTGGCATTGCAGGGCGGTGGCGCGCACGGAGCATTTACCTGGGGCGTGTTGGACCGGTTTTTGGACGAAGAGGATGTTGAGGTTGCGGCCATTACCGGCACTTCGGCGGGCGCGCTGAACGGGGCTGCGTTCAAATCGGGGATGGTACAAGGCGGGCGCGAGGGTGCGCGTGCCAACCTGAGTCAGCTTTGGGCGCAGATGGGCGCGGTAGGCGACATGCGCCTTGCCAATTGGATGCAAGCATTTGAGCCTGCTCAGATCGCACAGGCAATGGAGTATTCGTTGCCGTTTTCAGTTGGCGATGCATGGTCGCGGCTGGTGTCCCCTTATGCCTATGGCCCGTTTTATCGCAATCCATTGGAACCGGTGGTGGACAAGTTCAACTTTGAACAGATTTGTGCCGACGAAGGCCCCAACTTGTATGTCTGTGCCACCTGTGTGCGCAGCGGCAAGATACGGGTGTTCACCGGGGCAGAGGTTTCTACTGACGCGATTTTGGCCTCGGCTTGTTTGCCCAATCTTTTTCAGGCGGTTGAGATATTCGACCCAAAATCCGGGCGGACCGAAGCTTATTGGGATGGCGGGTATACCGGCAACCCAGCCCTTTATCCTCTGTTCAACAAGGATTTGCCCGACGACGTTGTCATCGTGAACATCAATCCTTTGGAACGCGATGAGGTGCCGAAGACCCCTCAGCAGATACAAAACCGGATCAATGAGATCAGTTTTAACTCATCTCTGTTTCGCGAGTTGCGGGCGATCAGTTTTGTGCAGCGCCTTCTGGCTGAAGGAAAGCTGCAAGCGGGCGAGATGAGCCGGGTTCTGGTGCACATGGTCGCCGACGACGAACTGATGAACGATCTGTCTGTGGCGACAAAAACGGTGCCGAACCCTGTCATTTTGCACAAGTTAAAGGATGCTGGCCGCGCAGCAGCGGATCAGTTTCTTACCGATCACAAAGACGACTTGGGGCAAAAAAGCACCGTCAACCTACCCGAAATGTTCGGCTGATCACTCGGGCGGCTGTGTCGGGTCCTTGTCGTTGGGATAGACCAGCCCCGCCGAGATAACCAATTTGGCCGCATCTTCAATCGACATATCCAGCAGGATCACGTCCTCTTCTGGAAAGAATAACAGGAAGCCGGATGTTGGGTTCGGTGTGGTTGGAACAAACACACTCAGCAAACCACCGGACGTTTCTGCACGTTCGCTGACTTCTCCCTTGGCCGTGGTCGAAACGAACCCGATCGCCCAGATGCCGCGGCGGGGATATTGGATCAGGCAGGCTTTTTCAAAGGACCGTTCCGTCTGTGCAAACACAGTTTCCGAAATTTGCTTGATCCCGGAATAAACAGAACGGACAACCGGCATCCGGTTCACAAGGCTTTCGGCAAAGTGGATCAGCGACCGACCCAGAATACCCTTGGCGACCCAACCGACCATGACCGTGAAGATCAGGAAGATGATGACGCCGACGCCACGCAGGTTGATGCCGACATACTGATGCGGCTGAAACTGCTGTGGGATCAGAGGCAGAACAGCGCTGTCGATCCAGCCAACCACAGACCAGATCAGCCATATCGTCAGCCATACCGGCGCAATGACAACGATACCCGTCAGAAAAGACGCGCGAAGACCGGCGAGCAGACCAGGTCGGCGATTGGGTTCTTCGTCAAACGGCGTGTTCATTGTCGTCCTGAGTGGTTTGCCGAATTAGTTAAGTCGTCCTGGACACAGGTACAATAGTGCCGCGTCATTCTGCCGGAGAAATCAGGTCCTTGGCAATCTTTGCGGCCAAACGCGCATTGTTGCGGACAAGCGCGATGTTCGCCGTCAACGAGCGCCCGTCAGTTTGTTCATAGATGCGTTGCAGCAAATAGGGTGTAACGCCCTTTCCGCTGATCCGATGCGTGTCGGCATCCGCTTGGGCTGAGGCAATAATGGGCGCCAGTTCGTCAGACGGGATCTGATCAGCCTCTGGAATCGGGTTCGCAACCAATTGACCGCCGGGCAGACCAAGCGCGCGACGTGTCGCGTGGGCTTTTGCGATGTCCTTTGGGCTGTCCATGCGCAACGGGGCAGCATAGGGCGATTTCGCGGACCAAAAGGCAGGGAATTCGTCCTGCCCATAGGCGATGACGGGCACGCCCAGCGTCTCAAGAACCTCAAGTGTTTTTGCAAGGTCCAGGATCGCCTTGGCACCTGCTGCAACCACTGTCACCGGAGTTTGGGCCAATTCATGAAGATCGGCTGATATGTCAAACGACGTCTCAGCCCCCTGATGCACACCGCCGATACCACCGGTCGCGAAGACATCGATGCCTGCATATTGCGCGGCAATCATTGTGGCCGCAACTGTGGTGGCTCCGGTGCCGCCGGTGGCCATGCAGGCGGCCATGTCTGCGCGGGAGAGTTTGGCGACGCCCTGCGCTTGACCTAAGGCCTGCAGTTGATCGGGTTCCAGACCCACGTTCAGCGTGCCGTCGATGACCGCCATCGTGGCAGGAACCGCGCCTGCATCACGGATATCCTGTTCCACCTGCGCCGCGACCTCGATGTTCTGAGGGTAGGGCATCCCGTGGGTGATGATGGTGCTCTCCAGTGCCACGATGGGCTGGCCTGCGTCCTTGGCGGCGCGGACCTCGGCGGAAAAGTGGATATTGATCACAGTGGGGTTTCTCCGGAAACGTAAGTGGCTGCGGCGTTTAGCGCGCGGGACAGGGCCTCGTCGCTGGTTGCGCCGCCGGATTCTGAGGCGATGTGGGCCGCCATGAAGGTGTCTCCGGCGCCGGTCACGCGGGTGACCAGAACCGAAGGGGGTTTTTGCGTCAGGATTTCATCCGAATTGCCAACGGTGGCCGAGTTGCCGCCATCCGTGACCAACACGCGCAGCGCGCCGCGGTCCAGCAAACCCTTGGCGGCGGACTCGGAATCGGTGAACTCGCGCTGACACAGGATACCTGCCTCTTCGAGGTTCACATAAAGCGTCGCGCGGGCGTGTTTGAGGAAGGGTAGCAGGCGTTCCGCCTTACCCGGCGATGCGGGGGCAACGCGCAAGTCCGCCTTGGCGAAGGCCGGGCTTTGGGCGATTTCTTCCAACAGTGTCAGTTTCAGATTGCCGTCCAGAGCGATCGGGCCTTCAAAAGGCGTGTTCTCATACCCAAGCGGTCCGTGCATCAAAGGGCGCAGGATTTTTCCGCCAGCGGCCTCAAGCGAATGCGCGTCGGCAATGGCTGCAATCAACCCGTTTGCACCCTCGACAGCCATGTACCTGTCGGTCGGCAGATCCTGCGACCGGTATATATGGTTCGTCACCATTCCCATCCGTGCGCAGGCATTGACCAATTCGTCGCCCTCAGGATCACGGCCAACTGCCGTCAACAGGGTCGGGGTCATTCCAAACCGCACCAGCGTCATCGCGATGTTCAAGGCGACGCCTCCCGGCAGACGGGTGATCCGTCCCGGCACGTCCGAGCCCTGCCGCATGGCGCTGGCCGAACGCCCGATCACGTCCCACAGGACCGAGCCGATACACAGGATTTCGCTGTTCTGGGTCATGTCGAACTCATGCCGTAGCCCCGGCGCGGGCGCAAGGGTTAACGCTCACATCGCGTCGGTGAGCGATTTCAATGCGACCAAAGGGTCTTCCTGCGACCAGATTTCATCGCCGATGCCGAAGAAGTCGGTGTGGGGCGCGAAATCCCGGATCAGGTCGGGTGTCAGCCCGCCCTCGGCCACGACCGGAACCTCGATCATTTCGGACCACCATTGGAACAGGTCTTTCTCGGCTGTGGTGCCGTCGCCCAGAGCAGATGCGCCTACCGGGCCAAAAGCCACGTAATCCGCGCCGTTCTCACCAGCCGTCATGCCATCATGGCTCGACGCACCACAGAAACTGCCAACCACGGCATCCGGGCCCAATTCCTTGCGCACAGTCCGAACCGAACGCGCCGCGTCGTCCAGGTGCACGCCGTCCAGACCCAGCCGTTGCGCCAGTACGACATGGTTCGAGATCACGATCGCCACATCCCGGGCATGGGCAATTTCACGGCACGCATCAGCGGCGCGCGCGATTGTGTCTTCGTCACTGCCCGCGAGCGCCAGCCGGATACAGGCGATCTCGGCACCGTCCAACACGCGGGCCAACTGTTCAGGGAAAGTGCTCAGCGCGATGGTCGGAGGCGTGATCAGATAAATCTGTGGCTGCTCGGGGGTGTCCATATCGCGTCCTTCGGCTTTTGGTCTTTCGGGCGGTTTAGCGGATTGCGCTGGGGAAGCAAACTTTAATGCCTTCAGCGGAAATATTTGGGACCGGAAGAAGAGGATCGGGTTGCTCTGATCAGGCAGGCCGATTAGAGCAGGCGGAACTTTCGGAGACAGCCATGCCCAGCGATCAGCCTCAACCTTCCTTTGTGCTCGTACGCCCTCAGATGGGGGAAAACATCGGCGCGGCCGCGCGGGCGATGTGGAATTTCGGGCTGGACCGGATGCGGATCGTGGCGCCTCGGGACGGGTGGCCGAACCCCAAGGCTGTCGCGATGTCCAGCGGGGCGGGGCGATTGCTGGATGAGGCGCAGTTGTTTGATGATCTGGCAGGCTCGTTGGCTGACAGCACTTTCGTCTTCGCCACAACGGCGCGGCAGCGAGGTCTGACCAAACCCGTCTACAGCCCGGAACGTGCCATGCAGGTCGCCGCGGAAAAGGTGGCAGCGGGCGAGAAGGTTTCCGTTCTTTTCGGACCGGAGCGGGCAGGGCTTGAGAACGAGGATATCGCCAAGGCCAACGCTATTATCTCGGTTCCGGTGAACCCGGAATACGCCTCGCTGAACCTCGGGCAATGCGTGTTGCTGACCGCCTATGAGTGGATGCGCCAAACGGGGGATGTGGTGCATGAGGCGACCGATTTGGGCAGGGGCGATTGGGCTACCGGTATCGAAGTTGAGAAACTGGTCGAACATTACGAGGACCGATTGGAAGAGGCCGGATTCTTCTATCCTCCTGAAAAGGCCGAAGGGATGAAGACCAATCTGCGTAACCTGTGGTCTCGAATGCGGATGACACGGGCTGATGTTCAGATGCTGCACGGGGTCATGCGTCAGATGGTCCGCTGGAAGGACAAAGCCTGAGGCTGGACCTATTTGCCATCAAGCCCTAGCTTGCGACGAAATCACGACATGAGGACAGCATGAGCGGTAAGCGCAGCATCTTCGAAGAGGTCTCGGACACCGAAAAACAACAAGCCGTTCAACCCGGTATGATCGACCGGGGACGTGGCGGATCGCGCCGGTTTATTCGCGCTTGGTTGATGGTCCTGTTTGCACTTGTCGTGATGATGATTGCGGTTGGCGGCCTGACGCGCCTGACCGATAGCGGCTTGTCGATCACCGAATGGCGCCCGATTACCGGAGCCATCCCGCCGATGACCGAGGCCGACTGGCAATCCGAGTTCGATAAATATAAGCAGATCGATCAGTGGCGCATCCAGAACCAATGGATGGAGCTGGACGATTTCAAATTCATCTATTGGTGGGAATGGGGCCACCGGCAGCTTGGCCGTGTGATTGGTCTGGTCTGGGCAATCGGGTTTCTCGGTTTCCTTGTCACGCGAAAAATCCCGACTGGATGGACGGGCAAACTTTTGGTTCCCGGCGTTTTGGGCGGCATCCAGGGCGCGGTTGGCTGGTGGATGGTCGCCTCGGGCGTGACTCAGGGCGAGGGCATGATCGCGGTCGCCAGCTATCGCCTTGCCCTCCATCTGGGGTTGGCCTTTGTGATCCTCGGGTTCCTCGCTTGGTACATCTTTGAACTGGGTCGCGAGGAACGCGACCTGATGCAGGCCCGCCGCGCGAAAGAGGCGAAACTGTTTTCGCTGTCCACCGGCCTGCTGCACTTCACCTTTTTGCAAATACTTATCGGAGCGCTCGTCGCCGGGATCGACGCTGGTCGGTCGTACACCGACTGGCCCCTTATTGGCGGGCAGCTTTTGCCGCCGGACGCGACAATGCTGGAGCCGGTCTGGCGCAACTTCTTTGAAAGCCCCGGATTGGTGCAGTTCATTCACCGCTGCGTGGGCTATCTGTTGCTGATCTTCGCCTTCGTCGTTTGGCGGCGCGGTGGAACCAGCGCGCATCCCCAGACGCGATTTGCCTTCAACGCAGCCTTCGCCGCCCTATCGCTGCAGATCGTCGTCGGTATCGTCACCGTGGTCTATGCCGCGCCGTGGCAGATTGCGATCTTCCACCAATTCATGGCCGTCGTCGTCTGGGCGCTGATCCTGCGTGCCCGGTTCCTGACGGCCTATCCCATCGCAACCTCAATCCGCGGAGCCTGATCCCAATGACAGCGTACCAAGACCTCATGGCGTTTCAGCGCGAGACGACGGCCCTCAGTCAGATCGCGGGTCGACTGGGATGGGATCAGGAAACGGTAATGCCGCGAGGCGCCGCGCCCCAGCGGGCCGAGGAAATGGCTGCGATCGAAGCGGTCCTTCACGCGCGCCGGTCTGATCCGCGCGTCGCGGAATGGTTGGATAAGGCCGACCCTGAAGACGAGGTTGCGCGGGCGCAGATGCGCGAGATCCGCCGGGCGTATGAGCGCACGATCAAGGTGCCCGCCGATCTTGCTAAAGCCATAGCCCGTGTCACCTCTGCGGCGCAGGGCATTTGGGCACAGGCACGCGCGGATGAGGACGTGGCCGCCTTTGTGCCGGTGCTGCAAGAGGTTGTGGCCCTCAAACGCGAAGAGGGGGCCGCGTTGGCGCAGGGTAACGACATCTATGATGCCATGGTCGAGGATTATGAACCCTACACCACGGGCGCGCAGATCGCCGAGATTTTTGATGAAATGCGTCCGCGTCTGGTGGCATTGCGCAGCCGTTTACTAGAAAAACCAGCGCCTGATGGGGTGACGGGTACATTTGACGAACGCACCCAGATGCGACTCTCGCAGAAACTGGCGGTCGCCTTCGGATATGACCTGAACACCGGCCGCGCGGACAAGGCCGTACACCCGTTCAGTTCGGGCAGCGGGTTGGATGTACGCATCACCACGCGCACCAGCAAAACCGACCCGTTCAATTGCTTCTATTCGACCATTCACGAAGTCGGGCATGCGGCTTATGAACAGGGGATCAGCCGTGACTATCTGCTGACGCCGCTCGGGCGAGGTGCGTCCATGGGCGTCCACGAAAGTCAAAGCCGTATCTATGAAAACCAACTTGGCCGGTCGCGCGCTTTTACTGGTTGGCTTTTTGACCAGATGACCGATGCCTTCGGAGACTTTGGAATCTCGGATGCCAACGCGTTTTATTCAACGGTGAACTCGGTTCGCAACGGCTATATTCGGACCGAAGCGGACGAGGTGCAATATAACCTGCATATCATGCTGCGCTTTGATCTCGAACGCGCGCTTATGGAGGGTGATTTGCAGGTCGCGGACCTTGAGGCCGCCTGGAATGACCGGTTCAAGGCGGATTTTGGTTACGCGGTAGACAAACCTTCGAACGGGTGCCTGCAGGATGTGCATTGGTCGGTGGGTCTGTTTGGCTATTTCCCCACGTATTCGCTTGGCAACGTCTATGCCGGGTGCCTCAATCAGGCGTTGCGTGCAGCTGTGCCGGATTTGGACGATCAGTTGGCGCAGGGGGATACGACAGGTGCAACCGGCTGGCTACGGGAAAACCTGCAGCGCCACGGCGGCCTGTATAAGCCGCGCGACATCATAACCCGAGCTAGCGGTATGGAACCTGGCCCCGAACCGTTACTGACGTATCTGGATGCGAAATTTGGAGCCTTGTACGGGCTTTGATTGAAAACAGGTGCATGCGGTTAACACGAATATTCGCTGTATTTCTTGCGGCTCTGGTGCTGTTTTGGGTGTTCAAGGGCACGTCCGAGGTGCCATCTCTTGCTGGCTTGTACCAGCAAACCGAATGCGGGGCGGCGGATAATCCGTGTGTTTTGTCCGGTCGCCACTACAACGTGCTTCTTCCGCATGGAGAAGGGCCGTTCCCGGCGGTACTGTTTTTTCACGGTTCCAACGGAACTGGTGCGAAAACCATCAGTTCTTCCCGCTTGGCCCGCCCTGTTCTGGAACGAGGATACGCCCTGATTGCGCCGACGGCGCTTGAGATTGAATACAGGAACGGTCCGGGCACCGGTTGGGTATGGAACACGCGGCAAGGCGATTGGGATGATTTTGCGTTTACATCCGATGTGGTGGAAGACGCCGTTTCAAGATTTCCCATAGATCCCGACAGGATTTTGACCGCGGGTTCGTCTCGTGGCGGCAGTTTTGCGTGGTACTTGGCTTGCGCAGGTATCAACGAACAATTGCGCGCTTTTGCGCCTGTGATGGGGACGCCGGTTCGGGGTAGGCCGGGGCCATGCGCGACCTCTGATTTCAGGTTCGACATGTTTCATACGCATGGGTATCAGGACGCAGTGATCCCATTTGCGGGTTCCGGACCCTTTGACAACTGGCCGGGCTATCTGGGTGCGGTTGAGGTGGTAGACAGTCTGGCGCAAGTCGCGGGTTGCACCGATGTCCAGATCACCCACGAGGCAAGTTACGATCTGAGGCGTTGGAGCGGGTGCAAAACGGGGTCCAGAGTTTCTGTCCTTGGATTTGAGGGTGGCCACGCAATACCCGACGGTTGGGCTGAAATGGTCATCAAGTGGTACGAGAGTTTGTGAAAAAGGGTTGTGACGTTCGATCACGACCCTTTTGTACATTTTAAGAAAGCCTTGCTTAAGTCTCGCTGCTTTCCTCAGCTTGATCGGCAACCCAATCTGCGCTGGCGACTTGCTCACCATTGCTGGCATAGAACATCCACATCTCGCCGGCGCTGTTCGAGCGGAAAAGTTACTTTCCGCCAACACACGAATCGACTGCCTCTTGGAAGAGGCCAGCCTGGTCTGGGGGCACCCAATTTGACAGGAAACGGCGCAATTAGCCCGCCGCCGCGCATGGCTTTGTCCATAGCCGCGAGGCCCATGCTAGGACGCCAGCGGGCCCGACCCCTTCCTGACGTATCCTGTGCGGAAATTCAGTGCGCTATGCGCTCTATGAGCTGGGCGATGTCGGCGGTGTCACACGTTCCCAGTAACCATCAGTTCGATGCGCAGCGCTACGGCGGCAAAGAAAAGGCCGGTTCCGGTCAAAACGAACACATGCCAGATTGTGTTGTGAAATGGTAGCCAGTGCAGAAGGTAGAAAACGACGCCCAGAGTGTAGGTGAGTCCACCTGCAAACATAAGCGCCAGAATGCTCGGGGACAGTTCCGCCAGCAAAGAATGTCCGGCCCAAACTACAGCCCAGCCCATGAGCAAGTAGAGTGCCAGCCCGAAGTTGCGAAACCTGTTTGGGTTCAATAGCTTCAACGCCGAGCCTATCGCAGCAGACGACCACAATCCGATCAGTAATCCGGGCAGTTGTATGCCTGAGAGCAAAAGAAAAGGCGTGTAGGTTCCCGCGATTTTCACATAAATGCCCGAATGATCGAGCCGCCGAAATAGTTCGGCCCAGCGATCAGACTGGGTCATGTTGTAGAGCGCAGAAAAACTCAACATCATGACCAAGGTGGCCCCATAGATCGAGGCCCCTAGAACGGCGGCCGGGTCTGATCGATAAATCACAGTAAAGGTAATGAGCAGCGGCACTGCCACCACGGCCATGACAAGGCCGATAACATGAACAACACCATCACTCATACGTTCGGCGGGACTGTACGCCGGTCGAATGTCCGCATACGACTGCATAGGGCTAAATCTAAGCACGGACTGACCAGCCGACAAGTTGGTGTGATCAATGACTGGCGCGAACGTGATGACCGAAAACAGAAAAAGCGCCCGGTTTTCGGGCGCTTTTGTTTTGCTTCACGGAAAGGTTTGGATCACTCTTCCACTTCATCCTCGCCCTGATCGGCGATCCACGCGACGCTGACGACCTCTTCGCCTTTGCCCGTATTGAAGACTTTGACGCCTCCTGCACTGCGCGACCGGAAAGAGATGCCGTCCACCGGAACTCGGATTGACTGGCCTTTTGAGGTTGCCAACATGATCTGATCATCGATCTCAACCGGGAACGACGCCACAAGCTCTCCACCGCGCATGGCCTTGTCCATCGCCGCGACGCCCATGCCGCCGCGCCCGCGGACCGGATAGTCATGGCTGGAACTGAGTTTGCCCGCGCCGCCCGTCGTGATCGTCAGGATCAGGTTTTCGGCGGCCGACATTTCGGCATAGCGTTCCTGCGTGATGGTGCCGAGAGTGGCTTCGTCTTCGTCCGTCTCGCCGTCATCGGCTATTCCAGCGACGGCGCGACGCATCTTGAGATATGCGGCACGCTCATCCGGGTCAGCCTCGAAATGACGGATGACAGACATCGACACAACCCGGTCACCATTGGTCAGTCTGATGCCGCGAACACCAGTGGATTCGCGCGAGTTAAAGACGCGCACATCGGTAGTACGGAAGCGGATCGCACGGCCCGAATTGGTCACCAACATGACGTCTTCATCTTCCGAGCAGATGCGGGCGTTCACCAGTTCCACATCCTCAGGCAGTTTCATCGCGATCTTGCCGTTGCGGCGGACATTGGTGAAGTCCGACAGACGGTTACGCCGCACGTCGCCCGCGCTGGTGGCAAAGACGATCTGCAGGTTCTCCCATTCCTCGTCTGGCACATCGACGGGCATGATCGCTGCGATGGAAACCCCGGTCGGGATCGGCAGGATGTTGACGATGGCCTTGCCCTTTCCGGTCCGGCTGGACTGCGGCAAGCGCCACGTTTTGAGCTTGTAGACCATGCCTTCGGTGGTGAAGAAAAGCAGTTGGGTATGCGTGTTGGCAACGAAGAGGTTGGTGACGACATCCTCTTCCTTCGTCTGCATCCCCGACAGACCTTTGCCGCCGCGTTTCTGAGCTCGGAAATCGGCCAGCGGGGTCCGCTTGATGTAACCACCGGACGTAACCGTCACGACCATATCTTCACGCTCGATCAGATCTTCGTCTTCCATGTCGCCGGACCAGTCGACGATTTCGGTGCGACGGGGAACGGCGAACTGCTCACGCACCTCACGCAGCTCATCGCCGATGATCGACATGATGCGTTCGCGCGAGGAGAGGATATCGAGGTATTCCTTGATCTTGGCGGCCAGTTGTTCCAGCTCGTCCGTGACCTCTTTGACGCCCAGTTGGGTCAGGCGCTGTAGGCGCAATTCGAGGATTGCACGGGCCTGAACCTCGGTCAGGTTATAGGTGCCATCGTCGTTCATCTTGGACAGAGGATCGTCGATCAGGCGCAGATAGCCTTCGATCTCAGCCGCAGGCCAGCGGCGGGTCATCAGTTTCTCACGCGCCTCAGCAGCGTCTGCGGATGAGCGGATCGTGGCAACCACTTCGTCCACGTTCGAGACGGCCACGGCCAGACCACACAGGATGTGGCTGCGTTCCCGCGCTTTGCGCAGATCATAGGCGGTGCGGCGGGCGACTACATCCTCGCGGAAGTCGATGAAGGATGTCAGGAACCGGCGCAGGGTCAGTTGTTCTGGCCGACCACCATTCAGCGCCAGCATGTTGCAACCAAAGGACGTTTGCATCGGCGAAAAACGATAAAGCTGGTTCAGCACCACCTCAGGTGTCGCGTCGCGCTTCAATTCAACGACCACGCGCACGCCGTTGCGGTCGGATTCGTCCTGCACATGGGCCACACCTTCGATCCGCTTTTCGCGCACCGCTTCGGCGATCTTTTCGATCATCGAGGCTTTGTTCACCTGATAGGGAATCTCATCCACGACGATCGCGTAACGGTCTTTGCGCAGTTCCTCGACCCGCGTCTTGGCTCGGATGATGACACTGCCACGGCCTTCCAGATAAGCCTTGCGCGCGCCGGACCGGCCCAGCATGACGCCTCCGGTCGGGAAATCGGGGCCGGGGACGTATTCGATCAATTGTTCCGAGGTCAGATCCGGATCGTCGATCAGCGCAAGCGTCGCATCGACCACTTCGCCCAGATTGTGCGGCGGGATGTTGGTTGCCATGCCGACGGCGATACCGCCAGCACCATTGACCAGCATGTTTGGGAAACGGGCGGGCAGGACGGTCGGCTCTTTGTCCTTGCCGTCATAGTTGTCCTGAAAATCGACCGTCTCTTTTTCGATATCGGCCAGCAGGGCGGCGGCGGGTTTGTCCATACGTACTTCGGTATACCGCATCGCCGCCGGGTTATCGCCGTCCATCGAACCAAAGTTGCCCTGACCGTCCAGCAGTGGCAGCGACATCGAGAAATCCTGGGCCATCCGCACAAGTGCGTCATAGATCGCGCTGTCGCCATGCGGGTGGTATTTACCCATCACATCGCCAACTGGACGCGCCGATTTGCGATACGCCTTGTCGTGGGTGTTCCCGGTTTCGTGCATCGCGTACAGAATCCGCCGATGCACCGGCTTCAGCCCGTCGCGCAAATCGGGGATCGCGCGGCTGACGATAACCGACATGGCGTAGTCCAGATAGGATGTGCGCATCTCGGATTCGATCGACACCGTAGGGCCATCATAAACGGGGCGCTCGGGCGGGGTTTCATCCATGTTTTCTGGGGTTTCTGGCGTATCGCTCACGTAAACGGCCCGATCTTTGGCTTGGGTCTATATCTTGTGGATGCACCTTATCAGACCCGGCATATAAGGTGCAAGCAAGCTGATCATTTCGGTGAAAATACTGCGGTAACACGGGGGTAACATATTGTTATCCAATAATTAGAGAGTTTCCGTGCTAGGCTAAAGAGACCTTGAATGAAATTGGAGGTCTGAATGGCGCAAAGCGAAACCGAGTTGATGCTGAAAGGTTATGGGCTGACGACGGCTGAATTCTTCTATCACATGCCCGACTATATCCACGTTCTGAATACGTTTATCTGGCAGGATTACGACCTTGCTCCTGACCACCCGAAACTATTCGATTTCATCGATTTCTGGCAGCGTGAGATTGAAGGCCCATTGCATTCTGTCCGCTTCACGCACCGCAAAATGATTGCTCCGGGCGAATGGCGGAACATGGTGGGTGAGTTTCAGGTCAATTAGCCCGAGCAACTGGCCCCGCCCAAAACACAGAATTTGGCGCAGTGGGGGTGGTTCAGATGAACATCTGCCTCGGCCTCGGCCAGAGTGTGGCCCATTTCGAATTCCGGTTCATAGGCCAAAAGCGTGCAGGCCAGAACCGCAGGGCGTGAAGCCCCTTTGCGTTTAACGACCATGCGTGCGTTTGAACACATCACGGCCTCGGGCGATTTGTTCAAAATGCCCCAGCAGGCGGTGGTGATTTCGGGCACTTCGACGGTCTCATCCATTTCGGGAAAAAGGACTGTCTGACCCGGGTTCTGTGCGTCGATATCAAACCCATACTCATCAAAAAACGCCGCGTATCCGGCACGGCTATCGGCATCGCTGTCGCCCCAGACACTGCGTCCTGCAACTGCCAATTTGAAGCCATTGTCGCGTAGCCATTCCATACCTTTTAAGGTCTTTTCAAAGCTACCCGAGCCACGTTCCTCGTCGTGCAGGTCCGCGCGGTAATGGTCTACTGAGATGCGCAACGTCAGCTTGTCTCCATGGTCGCGCCGCAACTCTAGCAATCCTTCGCGCATCGTCTTGCGCATCATGGGGCGCATCGCGTTTGTCAGGATAAGAACCTCGTACCCGCGTTCAAGCGCCGCGCGGGCCATCTCGATCATTTCGGGATTCATGAAGGGTTCGCCACCGGTAAAGCCAATTTCGCGCACTGGCCATTTGCGGTCTTCGATCTGGTCGAGATAAGTGCAAACTTCGTCAGCCGTGATGTAAACGAGCGCATCATTGGTGGGACTGCTGGCGATGTAGCAGTTCGCACATTCGATGTTGCACAGTGTTCCGGTGTTGAACCACAGGGTCTCGGGGTTTTTCAACGCCACCGACGCGCGGTTTTGCCCGTCTGCTGTCACCAATTTGTCCTGAAACTTGCCGATATTGGCGCTGCGAGGGGCGTTGTCTTTCATTCCGGTATCCGGTTCTTTGACGTGATCGACAAGGTTTAGCCTTTTGTTGAACGATAGTTAAGGGCAATGGGTACAACTTGACAGAGTTTTGATGATAGGAAAAATCGCCGAAATGATTGCGCTAACATTGGACATGCTCAATTGGGCAAGGTAAGGAAAAGCCATGGTTTCTCGCGTCATCCCCGTTGACCCCTTTGATCTGGTCATTTTTGGCGGAACGGGTGATCTTGCGCAGCGCAAGATCCTTCCGGCGCTCTTTCGGCGTTTTTGCGCAGGCCAATGGCCAAAAGAGGTTCAGATCATCGGAGCGGCAAGGGCAGAACACAGCCCAGACGCGTTTCGGGATATCGTATCCGATTCTCTGCGCGATCACGCTGCGGTGCAAAGTTCCGACGCCGGCGCTTTGAATTCGTTTCTGCAGCGGGTCGACTATGTGCCGTTGGACGCGTCATCAGATGCGGGATGGGATACGCTGTCCAGCAAGCTTGATTTGGATCGGGTTCGGGCGTTTTATTTCTCGGTCGGACCAAGATTGTTTGCACCACTTGCCGAGCGCATTAAGTCGCACAGCCTGGCTACGTCGCGATCTAGGATTGTTGTCGAAAAGCCCTTCGGCCACGATCTGGGCAGCGCGCGCGCGTTGAACGCGACGCTGGCCGCGCATTTCAGCGAGAACCAGATATATCGCATCGATCACTATCTTGGGAAAGAAACGGTTCAGAATCTCATGGCGGTTCGTTTCGGCAACATGCTGTTCGAGCCGCTTTGGAATAGCCAATATGTCGACCACATCCAGATAACCGTCGCCGAATCCGTGGGTATTGACGGTCGGGAAGAGTATTATGAGCGCGCAGGCGCTATGCGCGATATGATGCAGAACCACCTGATGCAGCTGCTCTGTCTGATCGCAATGGAGCCGCCGGCAAAGTTTGATCCCGATGCTGTGCGGGACGAAAAGCTGAAAGTGATCCGCGCGCTGGACGCCGTTGAGCCGCACCACATCGTACGGGGTCAATTTGAAGGGGGTGGTCAGAGCTATCGTGAGGTTGTCGGCAATCCGAGGTCAACCACTGAAAGCTATGTCGCGCTAAAGGCGCATGTCAGCAATTGGCGGTGGGCGGGAACGCCGTTCTACCTTCGCACGGGCAAGCGGCTTGTGGCGCGGTCATCGGTGATCAACGTGATGTTCAAGGACGCGCCGCATTCCATTTTCGGAGAAGAGGCCGGTCGTCATGCGAATGTGCTTTCGATCCGGCTGCAACCGAATGAGGGGATCACCCTGAAGGTCACCATCAAAGAGCCGGGACCGGGTGGCATGCGTCTGGTCGATGTGCCTCTGGACATGAGTTTTGCCGAAGCGCTTGGCCCGGACAGCCAAACGCCACCAGATGCCTATGAGCGGCTTGTTATGGACGTGATCCGTGGCAACCAGACCCTGTTCATGCGTGGAGATGAGGTCGAGGCCGCCTGGGCCTGGACTGATCCGATCATCGCAGGTTGGCAGGCGCGCGGCGATGTGCCTAAACCTTATGACAGCGGCAGTACAGGACCGGGCGACGCCGAGCTGCTGATGAAACGGGACGGTCGCCGCTGGCAAGGAATAAACCCATGAAAATTCAGGAATACGCCGACCGGGACATGCTGGCCATAGACGTCGCGAACGCACTGGCCGGAGAGCTTGAGGCTGCCTTGCTGCATCATGACGTGGTCTCGCTTGCCGTGCCGGGTGGAACCACGCCGGGCCCGGTGTTCGACGGTCTTTGCGCGGCTGACCTGGAATGGGATCGGGTGCGGGTCTTGCCGACAGACGAACGTTGTGTGCCCGGGGATCATGAACGCTCGAACGAGCGCCTGATCCGCGAGCGGTTGCTGACGAACCGCGCTTCGGTTGCGCAATACATACCGCTGTATCTGCCCGGCCACGCGCCTGACGAGACTTTGGCCGAAGTCGAAAGCCAGATCACGCCGGTGCTGCCGCTGTCGGTTCTGGTTTTGGGGATGGGTGAGGATATGCATACTGCCTCGTTGTTTCCCGGGATGGCGGGCCTGTCTGATGCGTTGGACAGCCACGCACCGACGCTGGCAGTGGCCCGTACCGATGCGCAGCCAGAGCCGCGCATAACGTTGACCGCGCCGGTTCTGGACGGGGCCTTGTCCAAGCATCTGGTCATCTTTGGCACCGCCAAACGCGACGCGCTGAATCGCGCCATGTCGTTGCCGCCCGAAGAAGCACCGATTGCAGCGGTGCTGAGTGGGATGACGGTGCATTGGGCGGAGTAACGGACATGAACCTTGACCCCCTTAGATCTCTGGCAAACGAACACCGGGACCGCGCCATTCTGGACCTGTTCGAGGCCGATCCCGCGCGAGCTCAGAGCTTTGCGGCCTCAACCGGTGACCTTCTGTTTGACTACTCAAAAACTCAGATCGACGACGAGGTTCGCAACG
Organism: Ruegeria sp. AM2; assembly: GCF_056540685.1. NCBI lineage: Bacteria > Pseudomonadati > Pseudomonadota > Alphaproteobacteria > Rhodobacterales > Roseobacteraceae > Ruegeria > Ruegeria sp. AM2. The sequence continues at coordinate 586,952 of NZ_JBQFXE010000002.1, forward strand.
CGCTGATCCGTCTTTGCGACGATGCAAATCTGGCCGACCGGCGCGAAGCGATGTTCACTGGTGCCAAAATCAACGAAACCGAAGACCGCGCCGTTCTTCATACCGCGCTGCGCAACCTCGATGGCGGCCCGGTCGAGGTGGATCATGTTGACGTGATGCCTGACGTTTTGGACACGTTGCAACGAATGCGCGTTTTCGCCGAAGAGGTGCGCGGAGGGGCTCTGACAGGGGCAGGGGGCAGCTTTACCGATGTTGTGAATATCGGGATCGGAGGCTCGGATCTGGGGCCGGTTATGGCGACGCATGCCTTGTCGCCGTATCATGATGGGCCACGGTTGCACTATGTTTCGAACGTGGATGGCGCACATATTGCGGACACTTTGCGCCAGCTTGATCCAACGCGGACACTGGTAATTGTGGCGTCCAAGACGTTCACAACGATCGAAACCATGACCAACGCCCGCACAGCGCGGGCTTGGATGACGGATGGAGGTGGTGACCCTTCCCGGCAATTTGCAGCTGTCTCCAGTGCGTTGGACAAAACGCAGGCCTTTGGCATCCCCGAGGAGCGTGTGTTCGGTTTTGCTGATTGGGTCGGTGGGCGATACTCGGTCTGGGGACCGGTGGGCCTGCCCGTCATGATCGCCGTTGGTTCAAACGCGTTCGATGCGTTTCTGCGTGGTGGTCAGGCGATGGACGTGCATTTCCGTGCGGCAGACTGGGCCGAGAACATGCCGGTAATGCTGGCGCTTGTGGGCGTCTGGCACCGTCAGGTTCAGGGCCATTCCAGCCGTGCAGTTTTGCCCTATGACCAGCGTTTGCTACGGCTGCCTGCCTATTTCCAGCAGCTGGAAATGGAATCGAACGGCAAATCGGTCGCGATGGACGGCAGTGCGCTGGCGCTTCCGTCCGGCCCTGTGGTCTGGGGCGAGCCCGGTACAAACGGACAGCACGCCTTTTACCAGTTGATCCATCAGGGCACCGATGTGATCCCGTGCGAGTTCATGGTTGCCGCCGAAGGGCATGAGCCTGAACTGACCCATCACCATCGACTGTTGCTGGCCAATTGCCTCGCCCAATCCGAGGCCTTGATGCGTGGCCGTTCTCTGGCCGAAGCGCGTAAGCGCATGGCCGACAAAGGTTTGCAAGGGGACGAACTCGAGCGGCAAGCCCGCCACCGCGTGTTTCCCGGCAACCGGCCGTCAACCACACTGATCTATCCAAAGCTCACTCCGTTCGTTCTGGGCCAGATCATCGCGTTGTACGAACATCGGGTGTTTGTCGAAGGGGTTTTGCTGGGTATCAACTCGTTCGACCAATGGGGCGTTGAACTGGGCAAGGAACTGGCAACCTCGCTGGGACCGATCGTGGATGGTGAGGCCAGTGCAGACAACAAGGATGGTTCAACCGCGGCACTAGTTGCGTTTGCGATGCTGCATCGGGACTGAAAGCGGTTCGAATATTATTGCTGTCACCTCTGGTGCAGGCTTCACATTTTGCGTCGGTTAGATTTTCAGACAGCGCATAGTGCGTCACCCAAGTGGGTGTAGCGCCCGATCTTGACCATGTCTATTAGAATTTCTAAGCCAGTGATAGCAACATTGCGCAGTTGATGGCTCTGAGACATCGCTTGACCCAATGGAGGGTTGCCCATTGCCCCTTTCAGAAGACCAGCTGACCTTGTGTAGGTCGCAGATAGAGCCTTGGCGCAATGAGATGACCAACGATCCCATTTCGGGAGCTCCTAAGGTCGTGTTTTCGATCCCGCTGATTTCTAAAGAAAATGCCGGAGACTGGTCAAAGGTCTGTGCCAATCTTGCGAAGACGGTTGAAACCTTGCGTCGTCAGGTCGACCCGAATTGGAGCGCGGTAATCTGTTGCCAAACCAAACCTGATGGGATCGAATTTGACGATCGGATCATCTATTTGCCGTTCACCGAGCCGGTGAAAGGGAACGACAAAACACCAAAGCGGAATGAGATGCTTGAGTTCTGCGCGGATAACTTTTCAGGCGATATCTATTTTTTCAATTTGGACGCGGACGATTACGTCCACCCTGAACTGGTAAGATACATGATCCAGAAACGCGATCCGTCGGGCTATTTGATCGACCGCGGCTATCTGTTCGATACGAAGACGGGCAGGGCTGCTCGTCTATCTTTGCCGACACAGGAAGCTATTCGAGAACAACAAAAGCGCTACGTGTTTGATGTTATCGTGGTTGGATTAAAGAACCTAGGGCGGTTTATTTCTGGAGACCATATTTTGGGACTCCCGCCACGGCTGTCGCAGATGCGCTCACTCGATTCAAAATGTGGATCGTGTGTGGCGTGGCGATACCGTTGCGACCCTGCGCGAAAATCCAATCCCAGAGTTCCTGTCTTCAATCATAAATTAATCCGAAAGGCCAACGAAGAAGGTTTGATGAACCTGCACCATGTTGGTTTCGAGGCCATAGTCTATGCAATCGGACATGGCGAAAACTTGGAAGAAGCCGCAGGAAAACTTCCTAAGAAGAACCGCTATTTCGACGACTTTCTACTACCGGCTGAAGATACGCGGAAAGTGTTGTCCACATTCGGCGTCGACTGACATTTGACTGCAGATGTCTTTTTGCCAGTTGGCGCCCTGGAATGCTTCAGTGGAGGACCGGGTATTGGTGGGGTAACACTCGACGAAAAGCTTTTTGATTTGCCGCAGAACTTTGAATATGCAAGCCAAAAACCCACTTGCGCGACGTCTGCAAGAAATGTGGAATTGGCTCCGGCGGTAGGGATCGAACCTACGACCAATTGATTAACAGTCAACTGCTCTACCGCTGAGCTACGCCGGAACGGTCCGCGCCGTATAGCAACCAAGTTTTCCGGCGTCCAGAGGGGCTGATGAGTTTTTTGGGACGGATCGTTTTGAATCCCGGCCCGGTGCTGCCAAGTGACCCAACCGCCAGGATACTATTCAGCCCGACCGCCGGGGTTCGCGTTCGTTGCCGCTTTGATCGCTTCACGCTCTTGCCGTGTGAAAACCGGGGCCTCGGACGGGTTGATGTTGTGTTTTTCCAGCAAGGCTTCCATGTAACTGCCGGGCTCGGGAAGGCCGCCAATAGATGCGAGAAACTGCCTCACTCTGCGGCCATAGAAATGGATTGAAAACGTGTCTTCCGTCACGGATTGAGCAACTTCACGCAACCTATGTGTCCGCATAGGGTAGCGGCGCTGTTTGAAGCTAATTGGGTATAAGGAATTGACAGGAAGGGCATATTTTGATTCGCCCGTTATCTTCAGAAAGTGCGTGATGGCTTGCGGACCCCATACACCCCATCGCATTTCGCTAACATGAACGGGTTTCCCCGCGTCTTTCAGCACCTGCATTCGGGCTTTTTGCCGATCCGAATGCCAATCCGGGATGTAATACTCATCCCGAGTCATTTCGAGAAGGTGTCCCAACGCCTCACTGTCAGGTGGAAGGCCCAGAACACCACCATTGATGTGGTGCTCGGACTCCCAACCAAAGAAATGCCCGGTATCGGTTTCGAACGCTTTCAGGCAATAGGCGTCCAAGTCGGCCCAGATCATGCGATCGTTCTGGTGTAGCAGGTGATACCTGAACACGTCCGAGAACAACGCGAAGCTGCCCGTCCGGCCGTGGTTCAGGAACTGATCGCTTTTGAGAACCGTGTTTCCGTCAACCAGCTCGACACCATCCGGGGCGTTCCGGATGTCGCCATAGTGAAATATCCGGACATGATGGCCTGCATCCAGGAAAGACTTGGCGCACAGGACTTCCACATAGCTCAACGGGCCTTCGACCCAGAGCATCCCGATTTCATACTCGCGGCGCATATCGCAAATTTTTTTTGGCCTGTCGGATCATGGCCCTCGGGCTAATGAATTGACGTGATGCAACAGAACCTATTTTTCATTTTTGAACACGACAAGCAATTCATTGAAACCCGTGGATTTATGGCTGTGCTGCGCAGCCTATGGAAACACGACTGTGTCACGGCGCGCGCTCAATTGTGCCTTCAGGGAAATCTGGCTCCGGCGGTAGGGATCGAACCTACGACCAATTGATTAACAGTCAACTGCTCTACCGCTGAGCTACGCCGGAACTGCGGGCCGTATAGCAACCCGAATTTTAATCGTCCAGTGGCGAAAGACCTTCCAAGTCAAAAAGTTTCATGCACGTCATTCGGCCGACGCGAAACTGGCCTTCGCGGATAGTTCCGCCAATGGCCGGACCCGGGATTTTCCTGTCAGGTCAACCAGATGGGCAAACACGTTGCGTTCGGCTGCAGGCAGCAGAGCAGGGGGTGTCTGGGTGTAAATCGCTTCGGCCAGTTCACGAGCGGTTCCCGGGCCGCGGGCTAGGGCGGCAAGAATTTGCTGTTCACGTTCCAGACGGTGATGAATCAGCCAGTCCAGACGCTTTGAGGGGGCGGTCACAGGCGCTCCGTGACCGGGATGGAAGACCGACCAGTTCCGCGCGCGCAGCTTTTGACAGGACGCCATGAAATCCGTCAGATCCCCGTCAGGCGGGGAAACCAAAGAACTGGCCCAGCCCATGACATGATCGGCGGTGAAACAGACGTCACCCCACGCCAATGCAATGTGATTGCCCAGATGACCCGGTGTATGGATGACCTCAAGCTCCCAGTCGTATCCGGCAATACGCGCCCCATCCTCCAGTTCGGTGTCGGGACAGAAGTCGGCATCAATGCCTTCTCCGCCTCCGGCCAATCCCCGGTTCGCGAGCTGTGTCATGACGTCACTGCGACCGGCTTCGGGGCCGCCAAAGGCCAATACCCGGGCGCCCGTTCGCTCGGACAAAGGAGCAGCAAGAGGAGAGTGGTCAAGGTGGCTGTGGGTCACAAAAATATGGCTGACGCGCTGGCCTGGTTCGAGCGCTTCAAGGATCGCATCCAGGTGTTGTTCGCTGAGAGGTCCGGGATCGATGACTGCGACATCGCGCGTGCCCAGCAAGTAGGTATTCGTGCCGCGATACGTCATCGGAGACGGGTTGGGAGCCACAATACGCCGCACCCCGCCTGACAGGTCAACACAGGCACCCGGAACAGGGTTGAAATCGTCAGGAGGGAGCATTCTGGCCTCTTTCTCTTCGTCGGGCAGCCCGCTAGGTTTAGCGCATGACGACCCAATGGCTCAAACCCTATATGCCGCGCAGCCTGTATGCCCGAGCCGCCCTTATCCTGGCTTTGCCGGTGGTTGTAGTTCTGTTGGTCGTCGCCATCGCCTTTTTGCAGAGACACCTGGAGGATGTCACCGCGCAAATGACGCGGGCGGCGTCTCGGGAAGTAGATTTGATCCTGAACACGATCGAGGGCGCGGAAACGCAGCAACAGGCGCTTGCAGAAATGCGGCCGGAACTGATGGCTTTGCAGATGTCCGCCCGGTTCCTTGAATTCGACGAAGCCCCGAACCCCGAACGCCGGCGTTGGTACGATTTCATTGCGCCACAGGTCGAATCGGAACTGCGTGAGTTGCTTCCGACGCTGGTGCAGGTTTCATTGCCAAGCGGGCAAACCGCCGAGATGTATTTGCGGACACAGCTTGGCATATTAGAGCTTAGTTTTGATCGGCGGAGACTATCCCCCACGGCGCCGCATCAGTTGATCGTGACGATGGTGTTCTTTGCGGGTCTGATGACGACGATCTCGTTTCTGTATATGCGGAACCAGCTGCGCCCGATCACCCGTCTTGCCGACGCAGCGCAGGCGTTTGGTCGGGGGCGGGTCGTGCCTTATACGCCCGGTGGCGCGACCGAGGTACGTGCGGCAGGCAGTGCCTTTGTGGATATGCGCGCCCGGATCGAGCGCCAGATCGAGCAGCGCACCCTCATGCTGTCGGGGGTCAGTCACGATCTGCGAACACCGTTGACCCGGTTGAAGCTGGGGTTGGCGCTTTTGCCAGAAGAGGAATCCGCTCCTTTGTTGAAAGACGTGGACGAAATGCAGTCCCTGCTGGACGCGTTTCTGGAATTTTCCCGTGGTGCGTCCGAAGGGTCGCCCGAAGCAGTCGAGATAGAGCCGTGGCTGCGACAGATCATCACCGATGCCAAGCGCGCGGGCTATGACGCCGAACTTGTCTCTGTTGAAGGCGAAGGTGTTGTCAATATGCGTCCCACGGCGATGCGGCGCGCTATTGAAAATCTGATCAGCAATGCCGTTCGATATGGATCGCGGGCCGAAGTCAGTCTGAGCCTGACACCCAAAAGCCTGCGCATTCGGGTCGAAGATGACGGGCCGGGGATACCCCCAGATCAGAGAACCGAGGCCGTGCGACCCTTTACCCGTCTTGATCCCGCACGAAATCAAAATCAAGGCAGTGGCGTAGGTCTGGGTCTGGCCATCGTTGCCGACATCTCTCGCGCTCATGGCGGCATCCTGCGATTGGGCAGCAGCGACAGGCTGGGCGGGCTGAGCGCGGATATCGTTGTGGGGCGATAGCCCCAAGCTTTCCCCGCCACACGTCGCTATCACAAACCGGCCGCGAGCCTCTCATCCGGCTACCACATCATTACGATCGTATCCCCTTCGGCCCAGTTGTAATACAACCGGATGCGCAGCTTGTACTTTCGACCCTTGATCAGGCGAACTGTGAAGCGCGCATTGCGATTGAATCCGCTGTCATCGTCGCCTTCAATGAAAACGGGATCTCCGTCAATATCCTCGAACAGAACCATGACGGTGTCAGAGCGCCCAAATGTGGAAAACGTGAAGTCCCTAGAATGCGTCGGGATAACGGCAAAGTCCTTTTGCTCACCGGGCATGATTGAAAGCCGTTGGGATTCGAACAGTTTGAGTTCCGGCAGCACTGACGCCCCGCCTAGCGGCGGATAGATTCGCCGAATTACGGCAATGTCGCTATCGGAAAGCCCAAGCGCCGGGTCAAGTCCGTTTCTGAACCGCACAGGTTGATTGATAAGCCCCGGCGCAAAGGAATAATGCATGATGGAGTCCGGGTCCCAATCCGACCCTTCCACGGTCGCCGGGTCGATTGTGTTCAAGATGTTGTGGTCGGTGGTATCTTCATCCCACGGAGGCGTCTGAGTCCTGGCAAAAAAGTCATACACAGCCTGGCGATTCCAAACGATACCAGCATGCGGGTTCTGATGCTCATGCCTCAAACCCAGCGCGTGCCCGATTTCATGCAAAGCGGTATCCAGTCCATTCGGCCCGGACTGCGTAATATCCCAACCAAAGTTCATTGTGCGTTCGGTCTGACCGACCTGCAGCGCGACCGTCCCCACATAGGACCATGACCCATCATTTCGAAGAAACCCGATGCGAAGCTCGGCGTCCTGAATGTCGGAGACTTCGGTAAAGGTCAGGCCAATTCCGACATCCTTCCAAACCTGAAACGCCTGACGCACGACCTCTCGTTCGTCTTCCGAGCCTCCCAAGATTCCGCTGGAGAAAAGGTAGTAGTGAATATTGGTCCCGTTCGCCCATTTGTTGCCGGTCGCCAGTATCGCCCTCTGCCGATCACGCGATACGCCGTCGTCAAATTTGCGTTCCGGCAGAACGGGAAGTGCGCACACATGCGGGATGTCATTTACAGTTTCGTGTTGGTGACCGTAGCGGTCTTCGCCAAGACGCTCCTCAAGCTCTTCAATGCGATCTTCAAGCTCGGCGAGACGGGTAGATTGTGTCCTGCGCGTAGCCATGGTGGTATCCTTTCAATGTGGAAATTAAAATATTGGGCAAGGCGCCAAACGCGGTGCCTGGTCAAGAATTGACCCTCAGAATTTAACATAACGCGGTCAAAAAGTCATGTCTCGGGCTCTCGAGTTCAGACATGCAACGCGTCGTCCATTTGGTGCCGACTGTTCCAAAGCATTGGCTGCAAAATTGGCGCTGCTCCGCACATTGACAAATCACCTTTGACGAGTCGCGCACCCAACAGCGGCTAGGAATAGACCGTGACATCTCAACATCTCTGTGCCTGATGGGTTATCTGCGCGGCAAGAGGTGGGGGTGATCAGGAAATAGCGTCGTGCAGCAATCCTTGGTCCGACCTGCTGGTCACGGTTAGACCGAATTTGCCGTCGAACATGGCGATAATTTGTGGAAAAGCCATTATCATAGCGTGATTTCTGGTAGGCCCGGAGGGACTCGAACCCCCAACCAAAGCGTTATGAGCGCTCTGCTCTAACCAATTGAGCTACAGGCCCGCCATGGCGCTTTGCCTATCACGGTGAACGCCAGCGTCAAGCCTGACCGTTGCAACGCGCCCAACAATCGACTAACCCGCGCGGGACAGCATTCACGAAGGGTTGGCCATGACAGCGGGCAAGAACGGAATCACCTATGCCGACGCAGGTGTCGACATCGATGCAGGGAACGCTCTGGTCGATCGGATCAAGCCTGCAGCCAAGCGTACCGACCGATCAGGCGTGATGAGCGGGCTGGGAGGATTTGGCGCTCTGTTCGATCTGAAAGCGGCCGGATACGAGGACCCGATTCTGGTGGGCGCGACGGACGGTGTGGGCACCAAGCTGCGGATCGCCATCGATACCGGCGTGGTAGACGGCGTAGGTGTCGATCTGGTGGCCATGTGCGTAAACGACCTGATCTGTCAGGGGGCCGAGCCGCTGTTTTTCCTGGATTATTTTGCCACCGGCAAGCTCGACACGGACACGGCCGCTCGGATCATCGAGGGCATCGCCGAAGGCTGCGTGCGGTCGGGATGCGCGCTGATCGGGGGCGAAACAGCAGAGATGCCCGGAATGTACCCGGATGGCGATTTCGATTTGGCCGGATTCTCGGTCGGCGCGATGGAGCGGGGCGCGCATTTACCCGCTGGCGTGCAGCCGGGCGACGTGCTGCTTGGATTGGCTTCGGACGGGGTGCATTCCAACGGGTATTCGCTGGTGCGCAAGTTGGTCGAGATCTCGGGGCTTAACTGGGATGCTGCATCTCCGTTCAGTGAGGGTTCGTTGGGTGAGGCGCTGCTGACGCCAACGCGGCTTTACGTGCAATCGGCGCTACAGGCGATCCGCGCGGGCGGTGTTCATGCGCTGGCCCATATCACCGGCGGCGGACTGACCGAGAACTTGCCGCGCGTTCTGCCCGAGGGGCTGGGGGCAGAGATCGACCTGAGCAGCTGGGACCTGCCGCCTGTGTTCCGCTGGATGGCGGAGACGGGCGGAATAGCCGAAGGCGAAATGCTCAAGACCTTCAACTGCGGTATAGGCATGATCGTCGTATGCGCGGAAGACCGGGCCGATGAACAGGCCGCTTTGCTTGCAGAAGCGGGTGAAACGGTTGCGCGTATTGGAACTATTACCAAAGTGCCGGGTGTTTCCTATTCAGGCAAACTGCTGTGAGTCACAAACGCGTCGCGATCCTGATCTCGGGCGGCGGGTCCAACATGGTGTCTTTGGTTGACAGCATGATTGGTGATCACCCGGCGCGGCCTTGCTTGGTTCTGTCGAACGACCCTGAGGCGGGTGGTCTGAAAAAAGCGGCTGAAAGGGGTATCCCGACGGCTTCCGTGGATCATCGACCATTCAAGGGCGATCGCGCAGCCTTTGAGGCCGAACTTCTGAAACCCTTGCAAGCAGCGCAGCCCGACATCGTATGCCTGGCGGGGTTCATGCGGGTGCTGACGGCTGATTTCGTGTCGCGTTTTCAGGGTCGAATGCTGAACATCCATCCGTCACTGTTGCCAAAATACAAGGGCCTGCACACGCATGCCCGCGCGATTGAAGCGGGCGATGCCGAGCACGGATGCTCGGTCCACGAAGTAACCGCGGCGCTGGATGACGGCCCCGTCGTGGGGCAGGCCAGAGTGAATATTGAGGCCGGAGACACGCCGGATCAACTTGCTGCGCGCGTGCTGTTGTGGGAGCACAAGCTCTACCCGGCAGTGCTTAGGCGGTATGCGATGGGTGATAGGACGCCCGTCTTTCTGGGTTGAGGACTTCAGTGCGATTTACACACATGGGCTGTTCAGCCTATGGTCAGCACGACAGCTCGGGGCGACGAACCTCCAACGGGCGGACACAAAAAAGAAAAGCAAGAACAGCAGCACGAATGAAAACCCTGACGACGACGCAAGAGCTGGCCGATTTTTGTTTGGCTGCCGCAAAGTTTCCCTATGTCACAGTAGACACCGAGTTTCTGAGAGAACGGACCTATTACTCGAAGCTATGTCTGATACAGCTGGCCGTGCCGTCCGAAGGCGAAGACAGCGCGGTTTTGGTTGATCCGCTGGCAGACGGCATGTCGCTGGACCCGCTTTACGCGCTGTTTGCCAATGAGGACGTCGTGAAAGTTTTTCACGCTGCCAGACAGGACCTAGAGATTTTCTGGGTCGAAGCGCGCGTGTTTCCGACCCCATTGTTCGATACCCAAGTCGCCGCGATGGTTTGCGGCTTTGGTGAACAGGTCGGCTATGAGACCTTGGTGCGAAAGATCTGCCGCGAAGGGGTCGACAAGACCTCGCGCTTTACCGACTGGTCGCGCCGCCCGCTGACCGAGGCGCAAAAGACCTATGCGTTGGCGGACGTGACGCATTTGCGGAAAATCTATGAATATCTGGCCGCTGAACTGGAAAAAACAAATCGCAGCCACTGGGTGGCGGAAGAGCTGCAAATCCTGACTCGGCCTGAAACCTACGACATCCGGCCCGAGGATGCCTGGCGTCGGGTCAAAACCCGGACAAACTCGGCCAGATTTCTGGCCGTTGTTCGGGAACTGGCACATTTTCGTGAAGCATACGCGCAGGACAATAACGTGCCGCGCAGCCGGGTATTCAAGGATGACGCGCTGATCGAGATGGCTTCGACCAAGCCCAAGTCGTCGTCCGACCTGGGTGGCTCGCGGTTGCTTTTGCGCGAGGCTCGTAAAGGGGTGATCGCCGAAGGCATTCTAACTGCGGTGAAACTTGGCCTGGAATGCCCGCCTGATGCGATGCCGAAGGTTGATAACAGTCGCGACAAGCTCAAGGTCAATCCGGCCCTTGCTGACTTGTTGCGTGTTTTGCTGAAATCCAAAACTGAAAGCTCGGGTGTGGCCGCCAAGCTCATTGCGTCCAGTGCCGAACTGGATCAGATCGCCGCTGGCGAGAGGGACGTGCCCGCTATGTCAGGCTGGCGCTTTGAGGTTTTCGGAGAAGACGCGCTTAAGCTGTGCGACGGCAAGATTGCGCTGGCGGCCAAAGGACAGGCGGTTCGCGTCGTTCCGTTGTGACGCGATACTTAGCGGCGGCGTGATTCCAGCGCGTTTTGTATCCCGACCACACGAACCAACCGGATCCCCTCCAGCGCCTTCAGGCTGACGTTGATCGCGTCTGAAACCATCCTGCTGCGCGTAGTGCCCTGAGGTGTCGCATAGTTGGGATAATCGACACGAAATGAATACTCAAGCACCCCGTTTTTTGAGTTTTCTTCGGAATCGATCCGCTCAAGGCGCGCGTTAAAGGCACCTTGGCGGGAAGCCGTTCCCGCAGCATAAATGATGGCCCCATTTGGGGTCGGATCAATTCGAAGCTCATCAATTACGGCAATCGGTACGCTCCGGTCTTCAGCCTCGGGTCGGGCAAGTAGTCCACGCGCTTCGCTTTGCTGTGGAACAAGTGCATTGGCATCGTCGGGTGACGTTTCAGCAGGCGATGGTGCACTGTCGCCGAACCAGTTGGTCGGGTTCACCCGCGAGTCTCGCCAACTGTTGCAAGCAGACAGCGACATGGTTGCAATCAGAAGAACCGACAGAGTTTTGTTCATGGACCCAACACTTTGCGCAATAGTACGTCACACGGGTTATCCCAAATTCGGTCACTTGAAAAGCCGCGCTAGGGGCTGGACAGGCAGGTTGCCTCGGCATAGGTCACAAATGAGATCGCTAAATCCGAGGACCCAAGTACCATGGCAAGCCCGGCCTTTGAAGAAATCGTCGAAGACTTTGAGTTCCTTGAGGACTGGGAAGACCGGTATCGGCATGTCATCGAACAGGGCAAGGCGATGGAACCGCTGGAGGATGCGCTCAAAGTGCCCGCCACCAAGGTGAACGGTTGCGCCAGTCAGGTCTGGTTGCATCCGGTCTTTGAACAAGGAAAATTTCGGTTTGACGGGGACAGCGACGCATTGATCGTGCGCGGACTTATCGCCGTTCTTCGGGCGCTTTATAACGATTTGCCGATTGCCGACGTGCCCAAAGTGGACGCAGCAGTCGAGTTGGGCAGGCTGGGGTTGAACGACCATTTGTCTGCGCAGCGATCCAACGGGTTGCGTGCCATGGTCGAACGCATTCGCGAAGTGGCACTGGCCAGCGCCTAGGCGCAGACATCCAGAGGCGGCTGGTCAGCGGGTCGCCCAGTCAGACAGCGTCGTCTCAAGATCTCCATAGCCGGTTAATCTGCGCTCGAACGTCAGGCCCATGCGGTCGGCGCAGTCCTTTGCACGGCGTGTCAGGTCCGGATCTTCCGTCTGCGCCTGATAGACAAGCTTTGTGTAATTCCCGAAATACATGTCCCGCAATTCTGGGTGACGATCCAGGCCCAGCGGCTTCCACACAAAGGCATCAAACTGGCGGGCCAGAAAGTCGGTCAGGTAAAAGGCCGTCGTTTCATCTTCGCTTTGGGCGGAAAACGCGGCGTTGCCTTCGAAGAATGAATAGCAGTGCGGGCCTTGGACCATTTCCACGCCCAGACGCGCGCAAGCCTGTTGCAAAAGCCCGCCAGTTCCGCAATCAGCGTAGACGACGAAAATCTGATCATAGTTCTCACGGTGTTTGAGCACAGCCTCTTCGACCGCCTCAGTGATGCGGTCGGGATAAACGTGCAGAATGGCGGGCAGGCAGGTCAGGGCAATGTGGTCCCAGCCATTGCGCTTTTTTAGATCCAGAATTTCACGCGCAAGCGCTCCACATGCGATTAGTAGGATGGAACCTGCCGCTTGTGGTGCGTCGTAACCTTCCGTTGTCAGGTGATCATCTGTTGGAACTGGAGTGTCCGCCATGATCTGATTCCGTTCTATGCAATGACAGACGAAGCGCGGTCCAACGTCTGTGCTGTCGTGTTCGCGCTGAGTATACAAAAAAAGCCGCCCCGAGACAGGGCGGCTGATTTTCGATCAAAACGACACAGCTTAGCCAGCCAATTGATTGTGCTTACGCGACACAAACTCCTTGGCGGTTTCGACGGCAACCGCCGCGTCCCGACAATAGGCGTCTGCACCGATGGCCTTGCCAAACTCTTCGTTCAAGGGCGCACCACCGACGAGCACGATGTATTCTTCCCTCAGGCCTTGCTCGATCAGCGTATCAATCACGACCTTCATGTAAGGCATTGTCGTGGTAAGAAGTGCGGACATGCCCAGAATGTCCGGTTGTTCGGTTTCCAGAGCTTCCAGGTAGTTTTCGACCGGGTTGTTGATGCCGATATCCACGACTTCGAAGCCCGCGCCTTCCATCATCATCGATACGAGGTTCTTGCCGATGTCGTGGATGTCGCCTTTGACTGTGCCAATCACCATCTTGCCGACGCGCGGAGCGCCGGTTTCGGCCAGCAGAGGTTTTAGGATGAACATGCCACCCTTCATCGCATTGGCTGCCAGCAAAACCTCTGGCACGAAAAGGATGCCGTCGCGGAAGTCATGGCCAACGATGGTCATTCCACCGACCAGAGCTTTTGTCAGGATGTCGTAAGGCATCCAACCGCGTTCCAGCAGGATGTTTACGCCTTCTTCGATCTCTTCCTTCAGACCGTCATACAGGTCATCGAACATCTGTTCGACCAGTTCGTCGTCGTTCAGTTCGGACAGGACGATGTCTTCTTCGTCAGACATGGGGCATTTCCCTGAGCTGTTTGGGCCATTCGGCCCGTGGTGGCGTTTTTTCCGTTTTGGCCATTTCGTCGCAGGTCTACTGTGACGATTGCGACCTCGGTCGATCTGAGACCGACCTATAGGCTGAATAATCGCACACAGCGACGTCTAATTTTGCAAGATCATCCTGCATTCCTTTCATTTTCCACCGTCAAATCAGGGGCCGGTTTGGCGTTGCTGTGTCAAAACCGGGGTCGGTGGACCCGACCAAGCTATTGCGAAATCGGGCGCATATGTTAACATCAGAATTAGAACAAAAAGCGAACAAATGTCTGTATTGAAACACCACCCAGGACGTGGCGCGACGCGCAACACCGCCGGCCGGTTCGAGCGGTTGGTGACCGATATAGAACAAGACGGATGGGACATTCCCGAAGACCTGCCGCCGCTGCGAACCGAAGTGCGTGAAGAAATCGCCCGCAGCATAATCACGTACAACAAGTCGCCGGACCTTCCGTTTGATCGGTCCATCAACCCTTATCGCGGGTGCGAACATGGGTGCGTTTATTGTTTTGCCCGCCCATCACACGCCTATTTGGGACTGTCGCCCGGTCTGGATTTCGAAACGCGCTTGACCGCGCGACCAAACGCGGCTGAAGTGCTGCGCCGCGAATTGTCTTTGCGATCTTACAAAGTGGCTACAATTGCATTGGGAACCAACACCGACCCTTACCAGCCAATCGAAAAGACGCGAGAAATAACAAGAGATTGCTTGAAGGTCCTAAGTGAGTTTCGGCACCCGATCGGGATCGTGACCAAGGGGGCCTTGATCGAACGTGACCTTGATATTCTGGGGCCGATGGCGCAGCGCGGCCTTGTGCGCGTCGGTATCTCGGTAACAACGCTGAACGCCGACTTGTCTCGGCGGATGGAACCGCGAGCACCCTCACCAAGCCGGCGTCTGCGCATGATAGAACGGTTGACTCGGGCAGGTGTGCCGGTTCGCGTCATGACGTCTCCTGTCATTCCGGGGCTTACTGATCATGAATTGGAAAACCTGTTGGAGGCTGGCAAGCAGGCTGGCGCGGACTCGGCCAGCTGGATCATGCTGCGATTGCCGCGCGAGGTATCTCAGCTGTGGCAAGATTGGTTGCTGGAACAAGAACCCAACCGCGCGGCCAAGGTTATGTCCCACCTTCGTGAGATGCACGGTGGTCGCGATTACGACCCGCGATGGGGACACCGAATGCGGGGCGAAGGGGTTTATGCTGAACTGATCGCGAAGCGGTTCAAAGCGGCGGTAAAGCGGCTTGGGCTTGCGACAAAAACACCTCCGCTGCGCTGCGACTTGTTTGCCAAGCCAGCGCAGGCCGGGGATCAGCTTAACCTGTTCTGAAACGAAAAACCCCCGCTTGCGGCGGGGGTTAGCTCTGTATCAGCGGTTTTCGATGTCGACGTAGTCGCGGCTGGTTTCGCCCAAATACAGCTGGCGCGGGCGACCGATCTTGTTCTGAGGATCAGCGATCATTTCTTTCCACTGACTCACCCAACCGACAGTGCGCGACAGCGCAAAGATCGGAGTGAACATCGAGGTCGGGAAGCCCATCGCCTCAAGGATGATGCCGGAATAGAAGTCCACGTTCGGGAACAGTTTCTTCTCGGCGAAATACGGATCTTCCAACGCCTCGCGTTCAAGTTCCTTGGCGACTTGCAGCTTGGGATTGTCTTCGATACCCAGCAGGTCCAGCACTTCGTCGGCGGACTGCTTCATGACCTTGGCGCGCGGGTCAAAGTTCTTGTAGACGCGGTGACCAAAGCCCATCAGTCGGAACGGATCGTTCTTGTCTTTGGCCCGCGCGATAAACTCGGGGATGCGATCCACCGAGCCGATCTCTTCCAGCATTTCAAGACATGCCTGGTTCGCACCACCATGCGCAGGTCCCCACAGACAGGCGATACCGGCGGCGATGCAAGCAAACGGGTTCGCCCCGGAAGACGATGCCAGGCGTACGGTCGAGGTCGAGGCGTTCTGTTCGTGGTCCGCGTGCAACGTAAAGATGCGGTCCATTGCGCGGCTGAGGATCGGGTTGACCTCATATTCTTCGGCCGGAACGCTGAAGCACATGCGCAGGAAGTTCGACGCATAATCAAGATCGTTGCGCGGATACACGAAGGGCTGGCCGGTGTGGTACTTATAAGCCCAGGCCGCAATGGTCGGCATCTTGGCGATCAGACGGTGCGATGCAACCTCGCGCTGATGCGGATCCGAGATATCGGTCGAGTCGTGATAGAAGGCCGACATTGCGCCTACAACACCCACCATGATCGCCATCGGGTGCGCATCGCGACGGAACCCGCGGTAGAAATACTGCATTTGTTCGTGCAGCATGGTGTGACGGGTGATCGTGGATTCGAATTTCTCAAGAACTGGCGCGGTCGGCAGCTCTCCGTACAGCAACAGGTAACACACTTCGAGGAAGTGCGATTTGCCGGCCAGCTGGTCGATCGGATAGCCGCGATGCAACAGCTCACCCTTTTCGCCGTCAATATAAGTGATCGTGCTGTCGCAACTGGCGGTGGAAGTAAAACCGGGATCATAGGTGAACACACCCGCCTGACCATAAAGCTTGCGGATATCGATGACGTCCGGACCAGCGGTCGGCGAATGAACCGGCAACTCGTACGTCTCGCCATGGACTGTCAGGGTGGCTGATTTGTTGCTGTCGGTCATTTTGTCCCTTCCTCATTCATGCGCAATTCGGTTCGCTGTCCGAACTTGCGGGCAACGGCTGCGCACAGAAGGCGCAGTCCGGGTGTTAGCGGAGCAGCGTTACCCAAATGTGAAGCTTTGGTTTAATTCGCTGCGTCAGAAAGCCGTGCCAGGGTTTCATCCCGCCCCAACACAAGCATCATATCAAAAACCGAAGGTGTCACTGCCCGACCTGCCAGCGCCGCCCTGAGTGGACCCGCCAGCTTGCCAAACTTCAGCCCTTTCGCTTCTGCAAACGAATTCAAGGCATCCTCCAGCTCGGTTCGCGTCCAGCTAGCATTTTGCACGTGCGGCGTCAATTCACTCAGTATACCATCGGATACAGAAGTCAGGGCCTTTGCCGCTTTCTCGTCAGGTTCAATTGGGCGGGATGTGAGTACAAAATGAGCCTTTTCAATCAGTTCCGGGAATGTGCGCGCCCGATCCTTGAGGCAATACATCGCACGTTCCAGATCACCGGATTGTGTTTCCGTTACGGCAGGTAAGTTGGCTGCGTTCAGATAGGCTTCGACTTCCTGCCGCAACGCGGCATCATCGGCCACGGCGATATGTTGCCCGCACAGATTCTCGAGCTTCTTCATGTCGAACCGCGCGGGACTTTTGCCAATTCCGTCCAGATCGAACCACTCTTTGGCTTGTGCGTCCGTAAAAAACTCGTCGTCGCCATGGCTCCAGCCCAAGCGGGCAAGATAGTTACGCATTCCAGCGGCGGGATAGCCCATCGCCTGATACTCTTGCGCACCCAAAGCGCCGTGGCGTTTCGACAGCTTCTTTCCATCAGGTCCATGGATCAGCGGGATATGCGCCCAGACCGGTACGTCCCAGCCCATGGCTTCATAAATCATCATCTGGCGCGCGGCGTTGTTCAGATGGTCGTCGCCCCGGATCACATGAGTCACGCCTATGTCGTGGTCATCGACGACGACAGCCAGCATGTAGACAGGTGTTCCGTCCGAGCGCAGCAAGATCATGTCGTCCAATTGATCGTTCCGGATGCTGACATCTCCCTGCACCCGATCTCGAATCACGGTGGTCCCGTCCTGAGGGGCTTTGATGCGAATAACAAACGGCGCGTCGGGGTGGTCACTTGTCGGAACATCCCTCCACGGACTGCGAAACAGGGTCGAGCGACCTTCGGCCCGCGCTTCCTCGCGAAACGCGGCGATTTCGTCTTGTGTTGAAAAACACTTATAGGCCTTGCCCGCGTCCAGAAGTTGATGCGCAACTTCGGCATGGCGCGCGGCCCCTTCGAATTGACTGATCACGTCGCCATCATGGTCCAGTCCCAGCCAGCTCATCCCTTGCAGAATGGCTGCCGTCGCCTCGGGCGTCGAACGCTCACGATCCGTGTCTTCGATCCGCAACAAGAACTTGCCGCCGCGACCCCGCGCATAAAGCCAGTTGAACAAAGCCGTGCGTGCGCCGCCGATGTGCAAAAAACCGGTGGGCGAGGGGGCAAAGCGGGTGACGACCTGATCGGACATGGTTGGGATTAACCTTTTGGTAACCGTGGCGGGCTTAGTTTTGCGTCTGTCTAACGAGCCGGAAGGACGGGGGCAACCATGCGTGTTCGGACATGTGTCGCAATGGCGCTGCTGAACCAGCGCGGGCATTTGCTGGCCTGGTCTCCGGTCTGTCTGGCGGTGGGGATTGGTCTGTTTTTCAGTCTGCGGTTCGAGCCGGGAACAGACCTTTATATCGGGGTCGCGGCCTTGATGATTGTCGCGTTTGGTACGGCGTGGCTTTTTCCTGTTGCCTGGGCTCCGTTGGCGATCGGTGCGGCGTTGATCTGCGGTGGGTTTCTGCTGGCTGGATCGCGCGCGCACATGGTTGCAGAACCGGTTCTGCAATGGCGCTACTATGGCCCGGTCGAGGGGCGGGTTGTGGCGCTGGACCGGTCTGCGTCGGACGCGTTGCGGGTCACGCTGGATCAGGTACGCATCGGGGATGTGCCTGCTACCCAGAGGCCACAGCGCGTCCGACTCTCGGTTCATGGTGATACCGTGGAATTGCGCCCCGGCCAAAGGATCATGACAACGGCCCACCTGTCGCCGCCGCAGGGGCCAGTGGAACCCGGCGGCTTTGATTTCCGTCGACATGCGTGGTTCCAACAATTGGGGGCCGTCGGGTACACCCGAGTTCCGGTGCTGAAGGTGGCGCCAGCCGCGAGTGGATTGGCCGGAGTGCGCGTGAACGCCTTGCGCATGGCAATATCGCAGCGCGTACGCACTGTGTTGCCGGCAGAGGTCGGGGGGTTCGCAGCGGCCGTCACCACTGGGGATCGCAGCGGAATGGGTCAGCAAACGCTCAAGGCGCTGAGAGCATCGAACCTGGCGCATCTGCTGGCCATTTCCGGACTTCACATGGGTCTTCTGACCGGATTTGTGTTTCTGACCTGTCGCATTGGCCTGTCCGCGATTCCTCCGCTTGCTCTACGTATTTCGGCGCGAAAAGTGGCGGCGGTGTGCGCGTTGGTCGCTGCGACGATCTATTTGCTCATGTCGGGTGGAAATGTGGCCACCGAGCGGGCTTTTGTCATGGTCTGCGTTATGTTGGGGGCTGTGCTGATCGACCGAAGGGCGATCTCGCTGCGTGCCGTGGCCGTTGCTGCGCTGATTGTGTTGGTGTTGAGGCCAGAAAGTCTGCTCAGTCCGGGTTTTCAGATGTCGTTCGCGGCCACAACGGCGTTGGTCGCGGTGTTTGGCGCGTTGCGCGACTGGGGGCCGCTGCCGGGTCCGAAGTGGACAAAACCCGTGGCTGCGCTTGTGATGTCCTCGGCGATCGCAGGGCTGGCGACCGCCCCCATCGGTGCCGCGCATTTCAATACGATGTCTCACTACGGTTTGTTGGCCAACTTGTTGTCGGTCCCGGTGATGGGATCGGTTGTCGTGCCATCGGCGGTTGTTGCTGCTTTGTTGGCACCATTGGGATTGGAATGGATCGCACTGACCGTCATGGGCTGGGGCTTGCGCTGGATATTATGGGTGGCAGACTGGGTGTCGGGCATGAGCGGTTCGCTCGGCTATGTCGCAGGTCCTCCGGATTTTGTGCTTCCGGTCATGGCATTGGGCCTGCTTTGGGTGTTTCTTTGGCAAGGCAAAGCGCGCTGGTTGGGTCTGGCTCCGTCACTCGCTGCCGTGGCGCTGTGGGGGCAGGGGCAGCGTCCCGAAGTCCTGATTGCGGACAGCGGCGGACTGGTCGGTGTGATGACCGAAACGGGCCGTGCTCTTAGCAAGTCGAAGGGCAGCGGGTTTGTCGCATCCGTCTGGTTGGAAAACGACGGCGACGGTGTCACGCAAGCCTATGCTGCTAACCGCTGGCCGCAAACAAAGGGTCTAGCACAGCGTTTCGACCTAGGAGACTTTGAACTTGTTCATTTGATCGGAAAGCGCGCCGTGCACGGCTTTGACGAGTGTAAAAGCGACCAGATCGTCATCGCTCCAGTTGATTTGGAGCTTGCCGGCAACTGCCAGATCTTCGACTTGGGCCGACTAAAGGAAACCGGCAGTCTGGCGTTCGCCAATGGTCAGGTCGTCTCAACCTCCGACATTTCAGGCCAACGCCTGTGGTCACCCAAGAAACGCAGCAATGAAAAAGATCAGTAGCTGCGGATCAGGCCGACCAGTCGACCTTGTACCCTAACCTTGTCCTCGGGCAGTACACGCGTTTCGTAGGCCGGATTTGCTGCCTCAAGCGCGATCGCGTGGCCGCGGCGGAAGAACCGCTTGAGCGTTGCTTCCTGGTCTTCGACAAGCGCTACGACGATGTCGCCATTGTCCGCGGACGATGTTTCACGAATTACAACCACATCACCATCATTGATCCCCGCGTCGATCATCGAGTCACCCCGAACCTCCAGCGCGTAGTGATCGCCCTTGCCCGAGACCATCGTTCCAGGCACGGCAACATGGTGCGACACGTGGCTGATCGCTTCGATCGGAACGCCTGCAGCGATGCGGCCCATCACCGGCAATTCCATCGCGTCCACTGTGACTGGTTCGAAATTCGCAGGCCGTGGACCATCCGGCTTGTCGCCCTCAATCACGCGAGGCTTGAAGCTGGCGGTTGGTTCACCGCCCAGACTTTCGGGTAGCTTGACGATTTCAATAGCGCGGGCGCGGTGGGCAAGGCGGCGAATGAATCCGCGTTCCTCCAACGCAGTGATCAGACGGTGAATGCCGGATTTGGATCTGAGGTCCAATGCGGCCTTCATTTCGTCGAAACTGGGCGGAACACCGTCCGCCTGCACGCGTTTATGGATGAATTCCAGCAAATCCAACTGCTTCTTGGTCAGCATCGCTCACACCTCGTCGCTCATGCGTTTTCTTTTGTTCTACGCATGTTCACGTTTTGTGTCAACGGATTTGGCGCGCGGCTAGATCGGCAGGTACTGAACCTCATCCCCTTGAGCCCGCTCCGGATCATTCGGTTCACGCACCAACAAAGCGTTGGCCTGCGCCAGAACGCTCAGCAATGAACTGTCTTGGTCGTCGCATGCGCGGATGCCGTTTTGATCCAGAACGGCGCGCATGTAGTGTTCACGCGGGCCGTTCTTGCCGAGCGGGACCGACAGTCGCGCGTGCTGAAACGGGGTTAGAACTTGGGCCTGCCCAAGCATCTTTCGCACCATTGGCAGCAAGAACAGATACCCACAGACCATCGCGCTGACCGGGTTGCCAGGAAGGCCGACCATAGCGGCATCGCCCAACCGTCCTGCCATCAAGGGTTTTCCGGGGCGCATCCTGATCTTGTAGAACGAACGTTCCATGCCCAAGCCCTCGGAAACGTCCGCAACCAGGTCGTATTCCCCAACAGACGCGCCACCGATTGTCACCACAAGATCGGCGCCCTGGGCCAATTCAAACGCCGTTTCCAGTGAGGACACCGTGTCTCGGGCAATCGGCAAGATGCGCACGTGCGCCCCGGCATCTTCCAGCAGCGCCTTCAGGCCGAAGGTGTTTGACGCAATGATCTGATCAGGGCCGGGGGTTTCTCCGGGCATGACCAGTTCGTCACCGGTCGAGATTAGGGCGACAGTCGGTTTGCGCGTCACAGGAACTGAGGCGATGTTCATCGCGGCCATCAGCGCGACATCTTCAGGCCGCAGCTTGCGTGGAGCCGTGATCGTGGTACCGGTCGTAAAGTCAACGCCTGCGGGTCGAATGTTGGACTTAGGGCTGGGTTCATCTGTTATCGTTAGAAGATCATCGCGACGGTCGGTATCTTCTTGAATAACAACGAAATCGGCACCCTCAGGGATGGGCGCGCCGGTGAAAATGCGTACGGCCTGACCCGGTCCAACACTGCCTTCAAAGCGTCGTCCGGCTGCGGCCTCGCCGACAATTTTGAACATGGCGTGCAATTCAACTTCAGCAGATTTGACGGCATAGCCGTCCATTGACGAGGCCGCAAACGGCGGTTGATCCCGCATGGCGGCAACGTCCTGCGCCAAGACACGACCTGACGCTTCGGCCAACGGGACCGTCTCGGTTGGCAGGGTCGTCACCAGATCGAACAGAAGGGCTCGGGCGTCTTCAACCGAAATCATTGCGCCTCGTAACGTCCTGATTTGCCGCCATCCTTAACAAGAACGCGGATGCCGCCGATTTCCATCGCCTTATCCACCGCCTTGGTCATGTCATAAACAGTCAGCGCGGCGGTTGAGACAGCTGTCAGAGCTTCCATCTCCACTCCGGTCTGCCCGGTGGTTTTGACGGTAGCTTCGATTTGAACACCGGGTAGGTCAGGGTCCAGCGTCAATTCAACAGCCACACGAGTTACCGGCAGCGGATGGCAAAGCGGGATAAGATCGGGTGTTTTCTTGGCTCCCATGATCCCGGCCAGCCGTGCGACGCCCAGAACATCACCCTTCTTTGCGCGACCTTCTGAAATGATTTCAAAGGTTTCCTGCGCCATCCTGATGTGTCCTGCCGCCACGGCCACACGGTCCGTCACATCCTTGTCCGAGACATCGACCATATGCGCTTGCCCTTGCGCATCAAAATGGGTCAGCGACATCACATCACCCCGGGGATTAGCGGGTTGGCCAGCAAATTACGGGTCGCAACAGCCACGTCGTCCTGGCGCATCAGGCTTTCACCAATCAGGAAACAGCGCGCGCCATAGCGCGCAATGTCGGCCAGATCAGCCGATGAACTCAAACCGCTTTCACAAACGATTGTGCGGTCGGCAGGAACCAATTTCGACAGCCGTCGGGTCGTATCAAGAGTCGTCTCGAACGTCTTGAGATTACGGTTATTGATCCCGATCAGAGAGCTCTTGAGGGCGGTTGCGCGCTCCAGTTCCGCTTCGTCATGAACCTCAATCAGAACATCCATGCCCCAGTCAAAGGCCGTTTGCTCCAGCTCAGCCGCTTGCGCGTCGCTGACCGACGCCATGATGATCAGGATGCAGTCGGCCCCCAAGGCTCGCGCTTCGACGACCTGATAGGGGTCGTACATAAAATCCTTGCGCAAAGCAGGCAGCGAACAAGCAGCGCGGGCGGCGGTCAGAAATTCCTTAGCGCCCTGAAAGCTGGGCGTATCGGTCAGAACGGACAAGCAGGCCGCACCGCCATCCTCATAGGCGTTTGCCAGCGATGGCGGGTCAAAATCCTCGCGGATCAACCCTTTGGACGGGCTGGCTTTTTTGACTTCCGCAATCAAACCGTACCCGGTGCGCGTTGCCGTTTGCAGAGCCTTGGCGAAGCCGCGCGCCTCACCTGCGTTTCTGGCTTCGCCCTCCAGAGTTGCCAAAGGCGTCTCTGCTTTGTCCGCTGCAACTTCTTCCAGTTTGTAGGCTTTGATCTTGTCCAGTACGGTCTCGGTCATGCGGCTTCCTGTGTTATGCGCGCCAGAGCGGTAATTTTGTCCTTTGCCCGGCCGCTATCGATGCTGTCGGCAGCCATGGCGACACCTTCGCGCAGGTCGCTGGCCGCGTCGGCCACAACCAACGCAGCGGCCGCGTTCAGCAAAACCGCGTCGCGATAGGCCGAAGGCGCGCCGTCCAGCAAAGCGCGGAAGGCTACGGCGTTTTCTTCGGGCGTGCCGCCAATGATGTCCTCGAAAGGATGAACGGGCAGGCCCGCGTCTTCGGGGTGGATTTCGACCTCTCTAACGGTTCCATCTTCGACCGAGGCCACCCAACTGACGCCGGTGATGGTCAATTCGTCGGTGCCGTCGGACCCGTGAACCAACCAGGCATGTTCGGCACCGAGCAAGCCCAAAGTTTCGGCCATCGGGCGGATCAAATCGCGGCTGAACGCGCCGGTTAATTGACGCCGCACGCCGGCAGGGTTGGTCAGCGGCCCGAGAATGTTGAAGATCGTGCGCGTTCCCAGTTCTTGCCGGGAAGGCATCACATGCGCAATTGCCGGGTGATGCATCGGAGCCATCATGAAACCGATGCCGACGTCTTGCAAAGCCTTTTCAACGACTTGCGGGCCGACCATCACGTTGATACCGAGCTGCCCCAGCGCATCTGCCGCGCCGGACTTCGAGCTGAGGTTCCGGTTGCCGTGCTTGGCCACAACCACTCCGGCCCCTGCGACGACAAAGGCCGTGGCCGTCGAAATATTCAGTGTCCCCTTGCCGTCGCCTCCGGTCCCGACGATATCCATTGCGCCCTCGGGTGCCGTGACAGCATGACACTTGGCCCGCATTACAGCAGCAGCGGCGGCGTATTCATCGACGGTCTCACCTCGGGTCCGCATGGCCATCAGCAGGCCGCCGATCTGGCTGGGCGTAGCTGCACCATCGAAAAGGATGCCAAAAGCCTGCTCAGCTTCGGCACGGGTCAAAGGCCGATCGGCGGCGGCACCGATCAGCGGTTTCAGAGCGTCGCTCATGCGGGGACTTTCATCTCATTCAGGAAATTTTTTAGCAGGGCATGCCCGTGCTCAGACGCGATGGATTCCGGATGGAACTGAACACCGTGGATCGGTAGCACTTTGTGCTGCAAACCCATGATCGTGCCATCCTCCAACTCTGCCGTGATTTCAAGGCAGTCGGGCAAGGTTTCGCGGTCCACTATCAGTGAGTGATAGCGTGTCGCCTCAAACGGCGAGGGCAGACCGGCGAAAACGCCTTTGCTTGTGTGGTGCATCTGGCCCATTTTGCCATGCACGATTTCATGGCACCGCACCACTTTGCCACCGAAGGTCTGACCGATGGTCTGATGACCCAGGCAGACGCCCATCAGCGGTGTTTGCGTCTCGGCTGCGGCCTGCGTCAACGCAAGGCAAATGCCCGCCTGATCCGGGTCGCATGGGCCTGGACTAAGCAAGATGCCAGCGGGGTTCATGGCCATCGCTTCCTGCACGTCGAGCGCATCGTTGCGGCGCACGACCATTTCTGCCCCAAGCTCGCCCAAATAATGCACGAGATTGTAGGTAAACGAGTCATAGTTGTCGATCAGCAGCAGCATTTGAGTACTTGTCTTTGCTTGGGCATTTGGGGCTGGCGATACAGCCCCGAGCCGCGATATAATGTCGGGACATACATGCTCAGGCTTGTGCGGCAGCGTCAAGAGGACATCCCAACTTGACGAACGCGCAGATGAGTGCCGCAGCAGACGGTCGCAGGGGTGTGTGAGGCAAGAAACAACGCGAGAGGCGAGTTTTCGATGGGCGGATTTTTCGGTGGTCTGATCGCCGGGGCGATCACTGTGTTGGCATTGGGTGCGGTTGTTTCCCTGACAGCGCCGTTGACCCGTAAACCCGAAATCGCAACAACGGCACCCGAAGTATCGGCAACGCCCGAGCCGGTAATATCCGGAAATGTCGATGATTCCGGTGCGGATGCTGATCTTGTCGAGCTGCCGCCTCACGCCCCCGACGCGCCCGAGGCGCAGACAGACACGCTGGATGGCCTTGGCAGCGCGGGTTTGGAGACGGACGAGCCGCCTGAAACCAGCGCAAGCCCCGATAGCCCCGAGGCGCCTACCATCGCCGCATCACTGTCAGATAGCCCTGCGATAGACGCGCCGGCCGCTTTGCCTGTTCCGATTCCCGCGCCGACGTCGCCTCAGCAAGAGGTCGCGCCTGAGGTCGTGACAGATACGCCGCCAGCGCCTGATCCAGCGCCAGTCGGCGAAACCCCGCCGCAGGATCAGCAAGTGGCCGTCCTTGTTCCCGAACAGCCTGAGCCGCAGGATAACCCGATTGCCGTAGAAGGTGAGGAAGACACGCAACCCCGGCAAGAGCCGCGTATTTTGACGCTGCCATCGGTCGAGACAGACCAGCCGACCTCGTCCGGCACCTTGGCTGGCAAGCGTGTTGTACCATTGCATGAGCGTGACGACGAGCTGGTGCAGGAGGCTTCCGCTCAAGTTTTGCCTCCGATCAATCCTATCGAGGATTTTGCCGCGACTTTCGAAAATCCCGATGCCAAGCCTTTGATGTCGATCATCTTGATCGACGAAGCGGGGGCATATGGTGCCGAAGCGCTGAAAGACTTCCCGTACCCGCTGAGCTTTGCGGTCAGCCCCTCCGACCCGGAAGCTGCGGAAAAGATGGCGCGCCATCGCAAGGCTGGTTTTGAAGTTCTGGCCTTGGCCGATTTACCCGAAGCCGCCAGTGCGCAGGATGCAGAGGTGTCTTTGTCCGTTTGGTTGGATGCCTTGCCCGAGACGGTTGGTATTCTGGAAGGGGTCGACAGCGGCATTCACGGCAACCGCAAGCTTGCTGATCAGGTCGCTGCGATTGCGGCGGGCACCGGGCGGGGGCTGGTCACGCAGGACAATGGGTTGAACACGGTCCAAAAGTTGGCGGCCCGTGACGGAGTCCCGTCCAGTGTGGTTTTCCGCGACTTTGACGGTGCGCGCCAGGATGCCAAGATCATGCGTCGTTTCCTGGATCAGGCAGCTTTTCGCGCCGGTCAGGAGGGCGCGGTCGTAATGATGGGCCGCTTGCGCCCCGAGACGATCTCGGCGCTGCTGCTGTGGGGGTTGGAAGACCGCAGCAATCGGGTTGCAATGGCTCCGATTTCCGCGGTGATGATGAAGCAAATCCAGTAGCAGGCGCGACGGGCTAAGTACCGGGCGAAACCTTCGCCCAACTGCTACGCGTTGCCGTTTCCGGTAAAACGGGCCGCGTCTGCAGCGGCGCGGCGGATCGCGTTGGATTTGTGGACAGTTTCCATGTATTCCGCCTCGGGGTCGCTGTCATAGACAACACCGCCGCCAGCTTGAATGTAAAGCTTATGGTCCTTCACGATTGCGGTGCGCAGGGCGATACACATGTCCATGTCACCGCCTGCGCTGAAATAGCCGACGCCGCCGCCATAGACGCCGCGCTTTTCGGGTTCCAACTCGTCAATGATTTCCATCGCGCGCACTTTGGGGGCACCGGACACTGTACCCGCTGGCATCCCTGCGAAGAACGCATCCAGCGCGTCTTTGTCTTCGGCAAGCTCTCCGACCACGTTCGACACGATGTGCATGACGTGGCTGTAGCGTTCGATAATGAATTCTTCGGTCGGGCGCACGGTGCCGATTTTGGACACGCGGCCGGTATCGTTGCGGCCTAGGTCCAGCAGCATCAAGTGCTCTGCCAGTTCCTTTTGGTCAGCCAGCAACTCGACCTCGTTTGCTTTGTCTTCTTCGGGGGTCGCGCCACGAGGACGCGTGCCTGCGATAGGTCGAATGGTAACCTCACTGCCGAAAACGCGTACAAGGATTTCCGGGCTTGCGCCGACGACCTGAAAGCCGCCGAAGTTGAAGTAGAACATGAAAGGCGACGGATTGGTGCGCCGCAATGATCGATAAAGCGCAAAGGGTGGTTGTGGGAAGTCCTGCGTCCAGCGCTGCGCGGGGACAACCTGAAAGATGTCTCCGGCGCGGATATATTCCTTGGCCTTCTCGACGGCCTCCATGTAGCCGGACTTGGTGAAGTTCGACACAGGCGGGCCAACCTCGATCGCGTCACCCAGATCGCGCGTTTCAGATGGCATGGCACGTTCCAGATCGCGCACCGCGTCCATGACGCGTTCGGCGGCCTGTGCATACGCCGCTTTGGCGGATTGCCCGTCGCTGGCCCATGCGGGGGACACGACTGTAACTTCACCTTTGACGCCGTCCAGAACGGCAACCACGGACGGTCGCAGCATGATAGCGTCCGGCAGACCCAACGGGTCGGGGTTCACGTCCGGCAGGTATTCGACCAGCCGCACCATGTCATACCCCAGATACCCGAACAGACCGGCCGCAGCCTGAGGCATGTCCTCGGGCAGTTCGATCCGGCTTTCCGCCAGCAGCGCCCGCAGGTTGTCCATCGGTTTACCGTCCTGCGGCTCAAACGCGTCGGCATCAAACCGGGCCGAGCGGTTGAGTTCGGACACCTCGCCCCGGCAGCGCCAGATCAGGTCGGGTTTCATGCCGATGATCGAATACCGGCCGCGCACCTCACCACCGGTGACGGATTCAAGCATGAACGCGTCTTTCTGTGCGCCGGTCAGTTTGAGCATCAGCGAAACGGGCGTATCCAGATCGGCCGCGAGCCGGGTATAGACGACCTGATTTTCGCCCGCCTCGTAAGCGCGGGCGAAACTGTCAAAGTCTGGGGTCAGGGCCATGTCCGTACTCTTTTAGAAGTTCGCCTGAACCGCGTTCAACGCTTGTTGGTCCAGAACGGGGCGGGCGCGGGTTTGGGCATCGCGCACGTAGATGTTGAATATATCCTGCGCCAAGGCCTGATTAAGCTGCGCCGCCAGGGCGTCCTGCATCTGCCGCTGCTCATCCGTTTCGGCAGGGGGCAATTCTTCGTCCAGCCGAACGATCAGGGCTGCGTCATGGCCGGGGATCACGCGCAGTTCGCCAGGCTCCATTTCGAATACCTGAGGCATGAAATCCGCAGGCACATCGTCTAGGAATGCGGTGCGTGTCAAAGCGTTTTCGACACGAAACGGCAGACCCGTCGCAGTGAAGTCGCCATCGGTTGCCAACTGCGTCAGGATGGTATTGGCCTGATCCTGCAGGGCCTTGGCGATCTCCTGCTGTACCCAGGCACCCGCGACACGAGGGCGGGCGCTGTCCAGAGGCTCAGGGCGCGGCTCCAGCACTTCGTTCAGACGCAGAGCAAAGATCGAGCCGTCCTCCAGAAACGCGATTTCGGGGAAGTCGCCTTCATTCACGGCGATAGCCGCCGAACGGAACCCGTCATAGGCCGCGACGCCTTCGTCGCTTTGCCGGGTCCAATCGATTTCGCTGACCTCCATTTCGGTCTCACCGGCAAGCTCTTCAAGAGTCGCGCCACCCGCCAGCATGTCGTTGATGTCCTCGGCCTGCGCTTCGATTAGACGGCGTGCGCGATCTGCGGCCAGTTCTTCCCGCAATTCCGGCTCGGCCTCTTCAAAGCTGATATTATTGGCGGCCAGAGTGCCGTTGATGCGGAACAGTGCAGGGCCGAAGGTACTGGGAAGAGGGCCGACCACATCGTCAATCTCGGCGGCAAAGACCCGATCTGCGGCATCACCCAGATCTTCGCGAGTCACGTCGCCCAAGTCCACGTCGCTAAGTTCAAGTCCACGGCTCCGAACCAGTTGCTCAAAATTCGCGCCACCGACTTCCAACTGCGCCAGCGCCTCGGTGGCTTCTGCCTCGTTGGGGTAGGTCAGGCGTTCGACCAGACGACGCTCGGGCTGCTGGTACTGCGCTGCCCGCTCGTCATAGAGACGGCGCAATGTTTCGTCGTCGACCTCAACACTATCCTGCAACATCGCAGGAGACAGGATCGCATAGGTTATGCGCTTGGTGCGGGGAAGGGTGAATTGATCGGTGTTCTCATCATAATAAGCCTGCACCTGCGCGTCGGTTGGTTCAGCCACTGGCGTTTCCAAAGCGTCGGCAGACAGTGTCGCAAGGGTAAAGCTGCGCCGGGCCAGAACGTAGTTTGCCAATGCGTCCGTCATCGCGCGAGGCATTTCGACGCCGCTCATGACGGCACCTTGGACGATCGTGCGCGCCGATTCTTTGCGCAAGTCGTCTTCAAACTCAGAATCCGTCATGCCGATCTGGTCCAGTTGGAACTGATAAGACTCGCGGTCAAACGTGCCGTTCACGCCCTGAAAAGCGGGTATCTGAACAATTTCCTGCTGCAGGTTCTCGTCACCGATCGAGATGCCAAGCTGGCCGACCTCATTGTTAAGCGCAGCCAAAGAAATCAGGCGGGACAGGGCAAGTTGATCCAGACCCAGATCGCGCGCCTGAGAGATTTGCATCGGCTGACCAGTTTGCGCCTCAACCGCGCGGATTTCGCGCTGCAACTCGCGGAAATATTCATCGACCGAGACATTTTCGTCCCCGACCTGTGCCACGGTGCGGACCGTGCCAGTCAGGCTTGTTGCGCCGAACCCGGCCAGACCCAGCATCAAAAGACCCATGAGAATCCAGACAAAGGTTTTGGATAGGTTTTTCATGCCTGCGGCCATGTGTGCCCTCTTTCGTGCTTATGGCA
This sequence comes from Ruegeria sp. AM2, assembly GCF_056540685.1. Lineage (NCBI taxonomy): Bacteria > Pseudomonadati > Pseudomonadota > Alphaproteobacteria > Rhodobacterales > Roseobacteraceae > Ruegeria > Ruegeria sp. AM2. Next base: position 616,957 of record NZ_JBQFXE010000002.1, read on the forward strand.
AGTCTCTGCCCTGTAGGTTGCGGCCCTGAATACGACGCGCGCCGCCGAGGGGCAAGCTCAGAAGCTTAGCGCCTGTAGACGGTCGAACATCTGGCCGATACCCGCCCGGTCGAGATTGGCAAACGCGATGCGAACCTGCCGCTTTCCTGCCGGGTCATGATCGGGCATGAACATGGTTCCGGGCAGCAGCAGAATGCCGGCCTCGGGCACGAGCCTGCGGGCAAGTTCGTCCGACGGAATGTCGAATGGATGTTCCATATAGGCGAAGTAAGCACCCAGGCCGAGCAGGCGCCAGCCTTTCGCTGCCAGCTTCGGCATCGCTTCGCTGATTGCTGCGCGGCGGTCGAGAATTTCGTCTCGCTCAGCCGCCACCCATTGCGACAGGTTCTGCATTCCCCAAAGCGCCGCGAACTGCCCCATTTGACCAGGGCAAATGGCAACCGTGTCGAGGAACTTTTCGGTTTCAGCCAGCAAGGCCGGGCTGGTCGCTAATGCTCCAACCCGGTGACCGGTCAGGCGGTACGTTTTTGAAAATGAGTAGAGGTGAACAAGTGTCTCATCCCAGTTGGGTTGTTGGAACAGATCATGCGGAGGGCCGCTACGACTGTCGAAATCCCGGTATGTTTCGTCCAGCAGCAAGCGAATGCCGGTTTCCTGCGCGAGGTCGTAGAAAGCGCGCACCAGGTCTGACGGGTATTCGACGCCGCCGGGATTATTCGGCGTCACCAGCGCAATCGCGCGGGTTTTTTCGGTGATCAGCGCGCGGGCTTTGTCCGGGTCGGGCAGCAGATCATCTTCGGTCGGCAAGTCGACCGCGTGAACACCCGCCATGTCCAACCACATTTTGTGGTTGAAGTACCATGGCGTCGGCAGGATGACCTCATCCCCTTGATCGGTAATCGCCGTGATTACGGCCGAGAACGCCTGATTGCAGCCGGACGTGATTGCCACCTGATTGGCGCTGACACCGGCACCGTAGTGATGCCCGATCTGTTTCGCGAGTTCTTCACGCAGGTCATTATTTCCCAGAACGGGTCCGTAGAGATGCGCGCTGTCCTCGGTCACCGCAAACTCGGCCATCGCCTGACGTAGGGCGAGGGGCGGTGGGTCCACAGGAGCGGCTTGGCTGACGTTGATCAGAGGGCGGTCAGCCGGAAAGGTGACACCGTCAAGCCAACGCCGCGCCTCCATGACCGGGGGCGGGAAGGTGGCGCTGGTGCGGGTCTGGGTCATGATGTTCGCAGTCTTTTTGCGAGGCTCTGTCTCGCGCTCCGGAGTATTTTTGAACGGAAGAAGATCAGGTCAGTCCGTGCCGCGATAGGGCTCGACATATTGCAAGGCCATGTCCCAGGGGAAGAATATCCATGTGTCCTGGCTGACCTCAGTTATATATGTGTCGACCATCGGGCGACCTTTGGGTTTGGCGTAGACCGTTGCGAAATGGGCTTTGGGGTACATCTCGCGCACCAGTTCCAGGGTTTTGCCGCTGTCGACCAGGTCATCTATGATCAGGATACCTTCGCCATCGCCCATCAGTTCGGCGTCAGGGGCCTTGAGAACTTCGGCCTGACCTTGCGACTGGTGGTGATAGGATTTGACGCTGACGGTATCGACTTTGCGAATGTCCAGTTCACGGCTGACAATCATCGCAGGGGCCATGCCGCCGCGCGTGATGGCCACCACAGCGCGCCATGCGCCATCGTCGGGGCCTTGCCCGTCCAGCCGCCAAGCCAACGCGCGCGAGTCGCGGTGGATTTGATCCCAGCTGATGTGAAAGCCTTTTTCGTGAGGCAGGCGGTCCTTGGCGCTCATGGGGCTTTATCCTTTTTCAACGTCCGGAGCGTCGACGGCTTTCATGCCGACGATGTGATAGCCCGAATCCACATGCAGGTTTTCACCGGTCACGCCGCTGCTGAGGTCGGACAACAAGTACAGCGCCGATTTGCCCACATCATCAATGGACACGTTACGACGAAGGGGCGAGTTATACTCGTTCCACTTCATGATGTAACGAAAGTCGCCGATACCGCTGGCGGCCAGCGTCTTGATCGGGCCTGCCGAGATCGCGTTCACGCGGATGCCGTCTTTGCCCAGATCCTCGGCCAGATATTTCACCGATGCCTCAAGCGCGGCTTTGGCAACGCCCATAACGTTGTAGTGCGGCATCACCTGTTCCGCACCGTAGTAGGTTAGCGTGATCGCGCTGCCCCCTTCCGACATCATCTTTTCTGCCCGTTGCATAACAGCAGTGAAGGAATAGACCGACACATCCATTGTCAGTTTGAAGTTGGCGCGGCTGGTGTCGACATAACGACCTCGCAGCTCATTCTTGTCGGAAAACCCGATGGCGTGAACGATGAAGTCCAACTTGCCCCACTTTTCGGACAACGCGCTGAAGAGGTCGTCGATCGAGGTCTCATCACCGACGTCGCATGGCAGCACAATTTCGCTGCCCAACTGCGCTGCCAACGGATCGACGCGCTTTTTCAGTGCGTCGCCCTGATAGGAAAAGGCAAGTTCGGCCCCGGCCTCGGACAGGGCACGGGCAATGCCCCATGCGATCGATTTGTCATTGGCCAGTCCCATGATGAGGCCGCGTTTTCCGGCCATCAACTGATTTGACATGTTTGGTTCTCCGCCACTCATCCCGTCATGTTCGGTTGGTTTATGCCATTGATTGCCCTGCATCAAGGCCATGCGCTCTTGCCCGCAGCGGGTTCTCGCCTTAGGGTTAGGTCCAAGTCATTCCAGGGGATGGAAATGAGCGAGCGCAATGGCATTTTTGCCGGGGCCGATCCGTTTGACATTGCGGGGCGGTGGTTGGCTGAGGCCGAGAAAGTTGAGCCAAATGATCCGAACGCGATTGCGCTGGCAACCGTGGATTCGGATGGATTGCCAAATGTCAGAATGGTACTATTAAAAGAAGTCGAACAAGATGCGTTCGTTTTTTATACGAATTACCACAGCGCCAAAGCCATAGAGCTTGAGAGCGCGTGCAAGGCGGCATTTGTGATGCATTGGAAATCTTTAAGGCGTCAGATTAGGGTTCGTGGTACAATAACGCGGGAAGAAGGCGCGCAGGCCGACGCGTATTTTGCCTCGCGCTCTTTAAAAAGCAGACTGGGGGCCTGGGCGTCGCGCCAGTCACAACCATTGGACAGCCGGGCTTCCCTGATGGCCGAAGTCGCCAAGGTGACCGCCAAACTCGGCCCGAACCCACCGCGTCCTGATTTTTGGGGTGGGTACCGATTGTCGCCGGTCGAAATCGAATTCTGGGCGGACGGGACCTTCCGGCTGCACGACAGGTTCAGGTGGACCCGAGCCACAACAGACTCGGACTGGCAAGTGCAGAGGCTGAATCCATGACATTCGCGTATCGTGAAATGCAACAGGTCGTAAACAAAGGATTTTTTCGGCTTGAATTTGCGGCTCAATATCATAAACAACAAATCTTCGACCACTCGCACATTACTTTGAAGAGAACGCAGTGCCTGATGACATGAACAGTATGTATCGCGTCCGTGGACACGTAAAATGGTTCGATCCCGCTAAGGGATACGGCTTTGTTGTGTCCGACGAAGGCGGCCCGGACATTCTGCTGCATGTCAATGTGCTGCGTAACTTTGGGCAGAGCTCGGTCGCCGATGGTGCCGGTATCGAGATCATGACTCACAAGACCGACCGCGGTGTTCAGGCGGTCGAAGTGATCAGCGTAGATCCTCCGGCACGTGCCGACACCATGATGCTGGCCGACTTTGCCGAGCTTGACCCGACCGTGATTGCGCATGCGCCGTTGGAGGCCGCGCGCGTCAAGTGGTTCGACAAAGGCAAAGGTTTCGGGTTTGCTAACGTTTTCGGCAGCAGCGACGATGTCTTTCTGCATATCGAAGTCTTGCGCCGGTCCGGCCTTGCGGACTTGCAACCGGGTGAGGCATTGGCCATCCGCGTCATCGACGGCAAGCGGGGCAGAATGGCAGCGCAGGTTCTGGCCTGGGAAGCGGCCCTCAGCAGCTGAGGCAATCATGATCGGGTTTCGTGCTGCAGTGGTGATTCTTGCCCTTGGACTTGGCGGAAGCGCCGGGGCAGAGTGTCGCGCGGACCGTGTCGAATTGAGAAATGACGCGGCCCAGGTAAGGTTCGATGTCGAGTTGGCGATTACCCCCGAGGAAAAATCTCGGGGACTCATGTTCCGCGAGAGCATGCCGTCCCGAGCGGGCATGCTTTTTGTCTATGACAGACCGCAGCCCGTCGCGTTCTGGATGAAAAACACCCTGATACCGTTGGATATTATTTTCATCGACAAAACCGGTTTGGTCTCGCACGTACATAAAAGCGCAGTGCCCGGCGATCTGACGCCAATTGATGGTGGCGATACGGTGTTTGCGGTTCTTGAGATCAACGCCGGATTGGCCACGCGGTACGGCATTCAGCCGGGAACGCAAATGCGCCACGAAATTTTTTCGCAAGGTCCGGCGATTTGGGCTTGTTAGGGCTTTTCAAATCAGAACGGCGCGTTTAGGAAGGCGCACGGTCCGGGGCGTGGCGCAGTCTGGTAGCGCACCTGTTTTGGGTACAGGGGGTCGTAGGTTCGAATCCTGCCGCCCCGACCACTTTCCTTTCTAAACTGGGCTTCCACCGTAGGTGGCGTACAGGCGGGAAAAATCCCGATCCAAAGCCTCGCTTTCGACGGGGACTTTCAGTGTCTGACCATTCTTCTGTGGAACCAAGAAAAACAGGTCGGCATCGACACGGTATCCCAGTTGGTTCTTGCGGGAACTCAGCCGGGTCACGATTTTCGGAAGCTCCTGCGGGTAGCCGTCATAATTGAGAATCAAGAACGCCGTTGTGTCTGGCGGCAGCGACTCGCGGCATTCAAAGCTGTTCTTGTCGGCTTTCAGGTAATCGTCACCAGGACCTGCGCAATCTGTTTCAAATGAGTTGAACAGATTTTTGGGATAATCAGCGAACTGTGCGCTTCGGGAACCGGCAATCCTCTCTTGTGTCGTGCAGGACACGATGAGGGCAAGTATCGCAAGGAAACGAAGAAAGATCATGGTGATAAGTCCAGGTTCGGAAATTCGGTCATCGCAGAATTATGGCATGTGTCCGACCAAGGCGACGATGATTCTCTGACTTAACGGTTAAAATGGGCAGATTACGAATGCCCAATAAGCATGCCTCAAAAAACGGGAATTCGGCATTCAACTTCAGGGTCCACCTTGGGAATACCTTGTAGAGGAATCGCCCGGCGGCGGTTTTCCGCCTGCCGATTGAGAAAGGTCAACAAAAAAGATTTCAAAAATGAGCGAAAAACCCCGTTGACCTGATATGGCAAGATACGCCAAATTGTATAGGCCGAATGACACGCCACTACATCTGGTAGACTTCGACCAGAACAAGGCGACGGGCAAGGGACGGAAAGCTAACCATTTTGACGTGCGACCGAATTGGCGGTCTTGCGCTGTCGATGACAGCGGCTGGTGCTTTGCGTCGGGTTATTCGACCTGCGGGTGGCACCCCGCATGACAAGATTTGGTGCCGGACAGTTCAGACATAAGCTAGGGCAGCGGACATGAAGATTGAAAGAAAATTCACCAAACCAGATCAAGATGCCTATGCAGAGCTGGATTTTGTGTCCGCCACGTCTGAAATTCGCAACCCGGACGGTACCATCGTATTCCGCCTTGATGAGATCGAAGTTCCCGCAAAGTGGAGTCAGGTGGCCAGCGACGTTATCGCTCAGAAATACTTCCGCAAAGCGGGCGTCCCGTCTAAGCTAAAAAAGGTCAAGGAAAAGGACGTACCCGAGTTCCTGTGGCGCTCGGTCCCAACGGACGATGCGGAATTCGAAGGTGAGACGTCTTCCAAACAGGTGTTCGACCGTCTGGCCGGGGCTTGGGCCTATTGGGGTTGGAAAGGCGGCTATTTCACGACCGAAGAAGACGCGCGCGCCTATTTCGACGAGATGCGCTATATGCTGGCGACCCAGCGCGCCGCGCCGAACTCGCCGCAATGGTTCAATACTGGCTTGCACTGGGCGTATGGAATCGACGGTCCGGCGCAGGGGCACCACTATGTGGACTACAAGACCGGCAAGCTGACCAAGTCCAAATCTGCATACGAGCATCCGCAGCCGCATGCGTGTTTCATTCAGTCCGTCGATGATGATCTGGTGAACGAAGGCGGCATCATGGATTTGTGGGTGCGTGAGGCGCGCCTGTTCAAATACGGTTCGGGTACCGGGACCAACTTCAGCCATCTGCGTGCAGAAGGCGAGGCGTTGTCGGGTGGTGGCAAGTCCTCGGGCCTCATGGGCTTTCTCAAGATCGGCGACCGTGCCGCTGGCGCGATCAAATCAGGCGGGACAACCCGTCGAGCAGCAAAGATGGTGATCGTCGATGCAGATCACCCTGATATCGAGCAATTCATCGAATGGAAGGTGATCGAAGAGCAGAAGGTGGCCTCGATCGTTGCCGGATCAAAGATGCACGAGAAGATGCTGAACGGTATTTTCGAGGCCATTCGTTCTTGGGATGGGTCCGCCGACGACGCCTATGATCCGAATTCGAACGACGCGTTGAAGAAGGCGGTTCGCGAAGCCAAAAAGGTCGCGATCCCCGAAACTTACATCAAGCGTGTTCTGGACTATGCAAAGCAGGGCCACGACAGCATCGAATTCCCGACCTATGATACGGACTGGGATTCGGAAGCCTATAGTTCGGTCTCGGGCCAGAATTCCAACAACTCGATCCGCGTGACCAACGCGTTCCTGACCGCTGTTGAAAAAGACGCCGATTGGGAGTTGATCAACCGCACCGATGGCAAGGTCGCCAAGACCGTAAAGGCGCGCGATCTGTGGGAAAAAGTTGGCCACGCTGCATGGGCCTGTGCCGATCCGGGCATCCAGTTCCACGACACGGTCAACGAGTGGCACACATGCCCTCAGGATGGTGAGATTCGCGGTTCGAACCCGTGCTCGGAATATATGTTCCTGGACGACACGGCCTGTAACCTGGCGTCGATGAACCTGCTGACCTTCCTAAAGGATGGTGAGTTCCAGGCGGCGGATTATATGCACGCTTCGCGCCTATGGACCCTGACGCTGGAAATCTCGGTGACCATGGCGCAGTTCCCATCAAAGGAAATCGCGCAGCTGTCTTACGACTTCCGCACGCTGGGTCTGGGCTATGCGAACATCGGCGGCCTGCTGATGAACATGGGCTACAGCTATGACTCGGACGAGGGCCGGGCGATCTGTGGCGCGCTGACCGCGATCATGACCGGTGTGGCCTATGCAACCTCGGCCGAGATCGCTGGTGAGTTGGGCGCCTTCAATGGCTACGAGCGCAATGCCGACCACATGCTGCGCGTCATCCGTAACCACCGCCGCGCATCGCAGGGCGTAACTGACGGCTATGAGAAGCTGGCGGTAAAGCCGGTGCCTCTGGATCATGGCAACTGCCCCGATAAGCGTCTGGTCGATCTGGCCATGTCCGCCTGGGATGAGGCACTGAGCCTTGGTGAGAAAAACGGTTACCGTAACGCGCAGGCCACCGTAATCGCGCCGACCGGCACCATTGGTCTGGTGATGGATTGCGACACCACCGGGATCGAGCCGGACTTTGCGCTGGTCAAGTTCAAGAAACTGGCCGGTGGCGGTTACTTCAAGATCATCAACCGCTCGGTGCCTTCGGCGCTGGAAAAGCTGGGCTATTCTTCGGCTCAGATCGAAGAGATCGTGGGCTACGCAGTTGGTCACGGCACCATCGGCAACGCGCCGGGGATCAACCATACCTCACTGACCGGTCACGGCTTTGGCCCGAATGAGCTGGCCAAGGTGGACGCTGCGCTGGAAAGCGCCTTCGACATCCGGTTCGTCTTCAACCAGTGGACGTTGGGCGAAGATTTCTGCACCGGTGTTCTGGGCATCCCGGCGACCAAGCTGAATGACCCGACGTTCGATCTGCTGCGTCATCTGGGCTTTACCAAAGCTGATATCGACGCAGCGAACGATCATGTCTGCGGAACCATGACGCTGGAAGGCGCGCCGCATCTGAAGGAAGAGCACTATTCGATCTTCGACTGCGCCAACCCGTGCGGCAAGAAAGGTAAGCGTTTCCTTGGGGTTGACAGCCATATCACCATGATGGCCGCAGCGCAAAGCTTCATCTCGGGTGCGATCTCGAAGACGATCAATATGCCGAATGACGCGACCATCGAAGATTGCCAGAAGGCATACGAACTGTCCTGGTCGCTGGGTGTGAAGGCGAACGCTCTCTATCGTGACGGCTCGAAACTGTCGCAGCCTCTGGCGGCGGCGCTGGTCGAGGATGACGATGAAGCGGCGGAAGTGCTGGAAAGCGGCTCGACGCAGGAAAAAGCTGTCGTTCTGGCCGAAAAGGTGATCGAGAAGGTTGTGGTCAAGGAAATGATCCGCAGCCATCGTGAGAAACTGCCCCATCGCCGCAAGGGCTATACCCAGAAGGCTATAGTCGGCGGCCACAAGGTCTATCTCCGCACTGGTGAGTTCGAAGACGGCAAGCTGGGCGAGATCTTCATCGACATGCACAAGGAAGGCGCTGGCTTCCGGGCGATGATGAACAACTTTGCCATCGCGGTGTCGGTCGGGCTGCAATACGGCGTGCCGCTGGAGGAGTTTGTGGATGCCTTCACCTTCACCAAGTTCGAACCGGCGGGGATGGTGCAGGGCAACGACTCGATCAAGAACGCGACGTCGATCCTGGACTATATCTTCCGCGAATTGGCTGTGTCCTATCTGGACCGCACCGATCTGGCCCATGTGAAGCCGGAAGGCGCGACGTTCGACGATCTGGGTCGTGGCGAGGAAGACGGTTTGTCAAATGTCTCGGAAATCAGTGAAAGCGCTGCAACCAAGTCCTTGGAAGTGCTGAAACAAATCAGTTCAACTGGCTATTTGCGCAAGCGGCTGCCGCAAGACCTGATGGTCTTCAACGGTGGTCAGAGCGACGTGACTGGCATGGCCGAAACCGCAGCCACGTTCGAAGCGCCTGCCGAAACCGCTGTCGCAACTGGAATGGACGCACGGACCAAAGCCAAGATGCAAGGGTACGAGGGCGATCCTTGCGGTGAATGCGGAAACTACACGCTGGTGCGCAACGGCACCTGCATGAAGTGCAACACCTGCGGCGCGACAAGCGGGTGTAGTTGAGGAGGAGTATGACAATGAGAACTTTACGCGAATTGTTCAGAAAACTGCCTTCCGATGGAAGAGCCAGAGACGCATTCCGAAAGTTCAATTTGTCTCCGAACGCGCGAGGAAAGGCAAAATCAGTAAAGGAGTTGGCCGAAACTCTTGGGTTTTCAGTCGAAAGAATAAACCTTCCATTCGGAATGGCTGGCCGGTTAGTGCAGGATCCGTTTTCCGACAATGGTTACTGCATTCAGGTGAACTCAGCGCACTCGGTGGAGAGCCAGAGATGGTCAGTTCTACATGAAATGGGCCACTATTTCTTGCATGCGAACCACAAGGACCCGCTTGCAGACGCGATGTATTTAGACCGTTCAGGTTACGCTTTCTATGTAGATGATCATCAGGAGAAAGAAGCTAACGAGTTCGCCGCAGTTTTGTTGTTCGGCGACGCCGCTTTGAAGGCAGCGATTGGTCTTCATGGTCGAACCCCTTCAAAACTCGCTAAGCACTTTGGTGTTTCGATGAAAACGATCCGGATTGCGATGAAGCAATTCTAGTTTAGCGCCCCGGCAACCCGGGGTGCAGGGGTCGGATAGCTGCCACAGGTACCGACCCCGACGAATACGGAGCAAAGCGCTGAGACTTACCAAGCGCGCCTTGCTCCACTCGGTCGACATGCCCGTGTTGGCCGGGAACAGGGTGGGGCGGAATATTTGCTCCTTCCCACTCTTTTCAGGGACGGGTGCGCTCGTCCCATACGACGTCCAGGCCGCAGGCAAAAAAACACCGGGCGGTCAACGAATGGAGCCTGGATGGCGAAACTGACAGGGGGCCTTTGGCCCCCTTTCTTTTTGCGCAAGCGAGTCGTCAAGCCCGGCAAAGCCTTGCCGGATTGTGCGTGCCAACTGAGGAAAGAACCGCCGAGACAGCAATTACGCGTTTCTGCCAGCGGTTGATTGCAGGCGCGACTCGGACAAACACGCGGAGAATGGCGCGAATTTGCTACTGACCGGTGAAACGGGGTGACGGCGCAGGGCGAAAGCGTGTGTCTGGTGCCTGTCCGGACTGAAACGCAGAAATTCACACAGGAGGTTCTATCATGAAACCGCAAAATCTGGCCGTCACATTGTTCATCGCTCTCGGATTGCCTGCATTGGCGCAAGCTCAATCCAGCGCGGATGCGAACGGGGATGGTGTTCTGACCATTGAAGAAGTTCAGGCTGTCATGCCCGAGGTCGATACCGATAAATTCGCGGCGATGGACGCCAACGGTGACGGCGCCTTGGATGCAGATGAAATCACTATCGCGCAAGAGGCTGGTTTGCTGCCGCCAACCAACGGCTGATATCTCTGACATACTGGCGGCCCGATTTTATTCGGGCCGCCTTTTCATAATGTTATGATGGCAAGTGGATGTTAAACTTGTCCCGAAGCGCTGCATCCAGCAAGGGATCAAACATAGCCGGAGACGGTTGACTCAAAATTTCGCCTTTCCGCATTTTTGCCTTTTCAACCAGATCTGGCTTTCCAAGCTCAGCCCATTCCTTGGGCGAAGTCCTGTCGCCGAACGTTGGGTAGACGTAGTCGGCCTGCATTCGACCCAACGTGGCGTCGGTGCCCAGATAATGACCTGGCCCGCCCATGCAGACTTCGGCCATTTGATCCAGCGCGAGCGTTTCATCCGAAACCTCGATCCCTCGCACGCAACGTTGCGCCTGGCCGATCAGGTCATCGCCCAGAATCAAAGACTCATGGCAAAATCCTAGCAAAGACGAATGCATCCCAGCGGCCTCGTATATCATGTTCGCACCGGACAATCCGGCCATGACGTTTGAGCACATCTGTTCCCAACCCGCCTGCATGTCAGGAAGTTTGGAGTCCGACGCACCGGCGGCAGTGCCCCCGGGCAAGTCGTAGAACGCATGCATCTGCGCGCAACCCGCGCTCAGCAAAGCCTGCTCACCGGAGCCCACGGACATCGCACCTGTTCGCAGGTCGAGCCCAAAAGGCCAAGTGCCAAAAATCGCGGGATGCCCGGCGCTTACGGCATTTACGTAAACCAGACCGGCCAGACATTCGGCGGTGGCTTGTGTTATGGCACCAGCGATGGATGACGGCGCTGTCGCGCCGGCCATACCTGCCGAGAGCAGCAAAATTGGCATTCCAGCTTTGATGCAGTTCTCCATCACCTGACAGCTTTCAGTCGCGAACTTCATAGGTGGCACGACAAAGCAGTTCGTGTTCGACACGAAAGGTCGCGCGCGCCATTTGTCCTCTCCACCAGCAATCATGTGAAGCATCTCAATGGCTTGTGCGACGTAGCTCGGGTCCGTGAATGAGGTGCCGATATGCTTGAATGTCCCAGAACTACAAGCGTAGATCGTATTCAGGTCCATCTCGAGATTGTCTGCAATGTCGCGGCACACCATGGGGCGCTGCACGAAATGGATGTTGTCCAACTGCTCGCAAATGCGCGCTGCATCGTGCAGGTCTTGCACGGTGGAGTCGCGGTAATTCCGTCCATCGACGTCCACCATGTGCACGGCTGCTCCGGCAGTGCCGTAGTGGACCCGGGTGCTTGTCAGGTCCAGGTCCGTCTTTCCATCGCGGCTGTACAGCGTCACGGATCGGTTCGCCGTGGCCAAAGTATCTTCGACCAGAGATGCGGGAAACCGAATGCGACCATCGTTGCCCAGTGTGCAGCCGGCCCGCATCAAATAGTCGATACCGCTTGGGGGTGCATCCGCCAGCCCGATGGTTTCCAAAGCTTGCAATGCCGCCTTGTGTATTCGTTCGACGTCTGACGGACTGAGCGGTTTGTATCTGCCGCCTTCCATTCCGGGGCGCACGGGGCGCAGATGGTCAGGTAACGCAGAAGCGCGCGCCGCACGACGTGCAGCGCGACCGCCGCTACGAGAGGAAGAGCGGGAGAGTTCATTCATGGTAAATGTCCGGTTTTTGGTCTGGAAACTGAGGAAAAGCGGGGTTACTTGCCCCGTGGGCGTCCTCGGGCAGCACGCCCCCGATCCGCGCCGATCGTGCGGCTGATCAGGTGAATTTTCCAGACATCGTTCGCCATGGTATCCCTTTTTACCATGCATAGAATTTATGCGACAAAACGCCTCGAATTCTGTTCTGTTTGCGACCTTCGGGTCGGTTGGCGACGAAAAAAGACCGCAATAAAATTCGAGCAATTGAGCGTGATAGAATGTTTTTTCCCGTTTTCGTAGAATTCTGTTAATCTAATGTTAGGTATTTGAAACTAGATCGTATGTTGAAGCTGATTTCATGGCGCAAGGGCCCGAAATAGCGGGATCAAACTGGTTCGCCGGACTTGAATCGAGTTCTCGGAGGTCTGAATGAACGTCTTAAGGGCCCTACTTGCAGCATCACTGACGCTGGTGGCTGGTCAGGCTCTGTCCGAAGACTGGACGGGGGCCTATGCAGGGCTCAGTTTTGGCTATGCGGACGCGGATGGACCTTCGGGCAGTGGCGGCAATGACTTTGGGTTCGGGCCATTGGTCGGCTACGACTACGATTTTGGAAGCTTCGTGCTTGGTGGCGAACTGGAATACAACCGGCTGAACCTTGATTTGGGACGCGGCGAAGGAAGCCTCGACAGTATGTCACGCCTCAAGATCCGGGGGGGGTACGACTTTGGTTCCGCCCTTGGCTACGTGGTCGTTGGCACGTCGCGCGCCGACACCTCGGGTGAAAACGACACTGCAGCTGTCTACGGAATTGGCGTTGCCTATCCCATTGGAGAGCGGTTTGTGATCAGCGGCGAGGCACTGCGTCAGGACTTCGACGATTTGCCCGAATCTGGTGGTGGCTTGGACACGAACGTGTTCAACCTGCGCACAACATTCCGGTTCTGATCCACTCTATTCCGCCGCCTTCTGGTCGGCGAGTGTTGCAGCAAAGCGGCAAACGGTTTGTAGCGCATCCGCAAATTTTTCGTCTGCTACCGTCATAGCGACGCGGACGTGCCCCGTGGCGGCCAAGCCAAAGCTCTCACCCGGCATCACGGCGATTTCGTGTGTATCGAGCAATGCGTTGGCGAAATCTTCGCCACTAAGCCCAGTCGCGCGAATGTCCAGCATCAGGTACATGGCGCCTTGCGCCGGAACCACGCCAACGGTCTGCTGTGCGTCAAGGATGCCCATCGCAAGAGCGCGTCGGCGTCGGAACGGGGCGGCGATTTCTTCCTCTAGCTCGGTGCCTGCGTTCAGGGCAAAACTCGCTGCATCTTGAATGAAACCCGGTACGCCGTATGTCGTGTGCGTGGCAAGGTTGATCAGATGATCAATCGCATCCTCAGGCCCGACGATCCATCCGCATCGCGACCCGGTCATCGCATGTGATTTTGACATCGAACCGACCACAAGCGTCCGGCCGACCATATCCGGCAGAGTTCTGGGTGAGATGTGCCGACCATCCCAAACTTGGGTGTCGTAGACCTCATCGGAAATCAACCAAAGGTCGCGGCTACGGCACACATCTGCAATGCCTACCAGAGTCTCTTCGGAATAGACGACGCCGGTTGGGTTATTTGGTGAATTGATCAAAAGAGACACCGCTCCATCAGCGGCGGCGTCGATATCAGCGGCACGCGGTTGAAACGCGTCCTCAGCCCGCGCCTGTACAGGCTTTGCCACTGCGCCTGCACCTCGGATCGTGCCAGGATAGGTCGCGTAGTACGGATCAATGTACAGCCCGGTATCGCCCGGATCACATACAGCAATGTGAGCGGCAAAGAGCGCTGATTGCCCACCGGGTGTAATCAGCACATTGTCGCGGGTTGTTTTCACACCAGTGCGCAATTGAACGCGCGCAGCGACAGTGTCGCGCAGCAAGTCAGTGCCTGGCACCATCGCGTATCCGGTATGCCCGTCTCGGGCCGAGGCATCCATGGCCGCAAGGATGGACGCGTCCGTCAGAATGTCGTGTTCTCCGATGGTCAATTCGGTGATCGCATGCCCTTCGGCGACCATGCGGCGCGCGCGGTAAAAAACGCCCCATCCATCAGACCCGCCTTCGGTCAAATGAGTGATGTGATGCGACAATTTCATGACCCGACTCCTTCGCCTGACTGGCGCTGAATGGGGCAGAGCAGTGTCGGTTTGTCAATCAGCTTCGTGGTGGCAGCGCGGCCTGGGCTTTCTTGGTCAGAGACGCCCGGACGATATCGTAGGAGGTCACCAACCGATGGCGCATTTCCTCGGGATCAGTTTCCCAGGGCAGGCGAATCCAGCTGCGATGGAAATAGGGTGCCTTTATCCCAATACCAGCCTCGATCAGCATCTGTGCCGTCTCGATATCCGGTGTTTTTACAGAAACACCGTCCCCGAGGGACCCGATGCAGGCAAACATCTTACCCCCGATTTTCCACGCATCATGCCCACCGCCCCAAGGGTCGGAGAGGTCAGCGCCCGGCAATTCGGCGCAGATGCTATTGACGAATTCTCGGCTCATAGATGGCAGAGTGCCGTCGGCTGCCGCCAAACTCAAGCCTTGGCTCAAAGGGCATCTCGTGTTATGCGAGGCGCATGAACCGGATGACCTGCATCATTATCTGCTGCATTTCCTGCTGAATTCTCAAGCGGGCCGGTTTCTTTCGTTTTCATCCCTGAGACAAGTTGCTAAGCCCGCGCCAACGCGACTGCGCATGCTGTTTTTGAGGGCTGAACTGATGACGACGATCAAACTGCACAACACTCGGACACGGACGAAAGAGGATTTCGTTCCGATCGATGCCGACAACGTGCGGATGTATGTCTGTGGCCCGACCGTTTACGACCGGGCGCATCTGGGCAACGCGCGTCCCGTCGTGGTGTTTGATGTGCTGTATCGGTTGCTGCGTCATGTCTATGGCGCGGAACACGTGACCTATGTTCGCAACTTCACCGACGTGGATGACAAGATCAACGTCACCGCGCTGGAACGCAAACGGGCGGGGGCCGACGGTTCGTTGGAGCAATTGGTGCAGGAACGATCCGATGAAACCATAAGCTGGTACCTTCACGACATGGGTGCGCTAGGCACGATGGAACCGGACGAGATGCCCCGCGCCACGCAGTACATCCCCCAGATGATCGCGATGATCGAAGATTTGATCGACAAAGGTCATGCTTATGAGGCTGAGGGCCATGTTCTGTTCGCGGTGGACAGTTGGAAAGAGGATTACGGCAAGCTGTCGGGTCGTTCGGTCGACGACATGATCGCGGGTGCGCGAGTTGAGGTTGCGCCGTACAAAAAGAACCCGATGGATTTCGTCCTGTGGAAACCCTCGACGGATGAGTTGCCGGGGTGGGATAGCCCTTGGGGCCGGGGGCGTCCGGGATGGCATATCGAATGCTCGGCCATGAGCTATGAGCTGTTGGGCGAAAGCTTCGATATCCACGGTGGCGGTAACGATCTGATGTTCCCGCATCATGAAAACGAGATCGCTCAGAGCCAGTGCGCGCATCCGCATGGCGAGTTCGCTCGGGTCTGGATGCACAATGAGATGCTTCAGGTCGAAGGCAAGAAGATGTCCAAGTCGTTGGGCAATTTCTTCACTGTTCGCGACCTGCTTGAGAAAGGCGTGCCGGGTGAGGTGATCCGGTTCGTGTTCCTGCAAACTCATTACCGTAAACCGATGGACTGGACCGAGAAAAAGGCGCGCGAGGCCGAGGCGACGTTGCGCAAGTGGCGGGCGCTGACTGCGGGCATCGAGCCCGCCGCCAGCGCGGCACCCTCGGTGATCGCAGCGCTAGCCGATGACATGAACACGTCGGGTGCCATCACGGAACTTCACCGTTTAGCGACAGAAGGAGATGCCGCTGGGCTGTTGGCCAGCGCCCGGGTATTGGGTCTTTTGTCACCTGAGCTTGGGGATTGGATTGCGGTCGATGGGCTGGACTTGTCCTCTTTTGCTGAGAAACTGGTTCAGGCGCGGGCAGAGGCGATGCAGTCCAAGGACTTCTCGGAAGTGGATCGTTTGAAAACGGCATTTGTCGCGGCCGGGCTTGAGGTGCGGATGAGCAAAGATGGAGTTGAGTTGGTTCCAGGTGCCGGGTTTGACGCGACCAAACTGGAGGGTGTCACATGACCAAAGAACGTCTGTATCTTTACGACACCACTTTGCGAGACGGGCAGCAGACCCAAGGTGTTCAGTTCTCACCCGCAGAAAAGGTTCAGATTACTGAGGCTTTGGACAAGCTGGGTGTGGATTACATAGAAGGCGGCTGGCCTGGTGCGAACCCGACTGACAGTGCGTTTTTTGATGCGGCCCCAAGGACTTCGGCGGTTTTGACCGCGTTTGGGATGACCAAACGCTCGGGGCGTTCGGCTGAAAATGACGACGTGCTGGCGGCGGTGATGAATGCGGGGACGTCAGCTGTATGCCTGGTCGGGAAGGCTCATGATTATCATGTCACAGACGCGCTTGGTATTCCGCTGGATGAGAACACCGAAAACGTCCGCGCGTCCGTTGCACATATCGTGGCCCAGGGGCGCGAGGCGTTGTTTGATGCCGAGCATTTCTTTGACGGCTACAAGGACAATCCGGATTACGCGGTTCAGGTATGCCGTGCGGCGCTGGATGCCGGGGCGCGTTGGGTGGTTTTGTGTGACACCAATGGCGGTGCGCTTCCGGCTGAAGTCAGCCGGATCGTGTCCGAGGTGATCGCAGCGGGATTGCCCGGCGACCGGCTGGGCATTCATACACATAACGACACTGAAAACGCGGTTGCGTGTTCGCTGGCGGCGGTGGATGCGGGGGCGCGGCAGGTTCAGGGCACTCTGAACGGGCTGGGTGAGCGATGCGGCAACGCCAATCTGACCTCTCTGATCCCGACTTTGTTGCTGAAGGAACCTTATGCCAGTCAGTTTGACATCGGCGTGACAACCGAAGCGCTGGAAGGGCTGACGCAGATCAGCCGGATGCTGGACGATATTTTGAACCGCGTTCCCAGCAAGCAATCGGCCTATGTCGGCGCTTCGGCTTTTGCACACAAGGCGGGGCTACACGCCAGTGCGATTCTAAAGGACCCGTCGACTTATGAGCATGTGGACCCCGCCAGTATCGGCAATGCGCGCATCATTCCGATGTCGAACCAGGCAGGTCAATCGAACCTGCGCAAACGGCTGACCGATGCGGGACTTGCGGTCGAGGCTGGTGACCCTGCGCTGGGGCGTATTCTGGAGCGGATTAAACGGCGCGAGGCTGAGGGCTATTCCTATGACACCGCGCAGGCCAGTTTCGAGTTGCTGGCCCGCGATGAGTTGGGGCAATTGTCTGAATTCTTTGAAGTAAAGCGCTATAAGGTCACGGTCGAGCGGCGTAAAAACAAATACAACAAAATGGTCAGCCTGTCCGAGGCCGTGGTGGTCGTGAAAGTCGACGGGGAGAAAAAGCTGTCGGTGAGCGAATCCTTGGACGGCGAGGGCAGTGACCGGGGGCCGGTGAACGCTCTGGCCAAAGCGCTATCGAAGGACCTAGGGCAGTATTCGCCGATTTTGGATGACATGCATCTGGTGGATTTCAAAGTTCGGATCACCCAGGGGGGGACCGAGGCGGTGACACGTGTCATCATCGACAGCGAAGACGGGCACGGCCGGCGTTGGTCGACCGTGGGCGTCAGCGCGAACATAGTCGATGCCTCCTTTGAGGCTTTGTTGGACGCCATCCAATGGAAACTGGTTCGCGATTGCGCGCCGCGTAGCGCGGCGGCGGAATAAGGTGCAGTTTGACGACGACGTGAAAGCCTGCGCGGCTTTGGTTCATCGCGCCGATCCGGATCGGTTCATGGCCGCTATGGCAGCCCCGGTTGCGGCGCGAGCAGTGCTGTTCCCGCTATACGCTTTGAATGTCGAAGTCGCGCGCGCACCTTGGGTGACGCAAGAGACGATGATCGCAGAAATGCGTCTGCAATGGTGGCGTGACGCGTTGCAGGAAATCGCAGAAGGACCAACCGTGCGTCGGCATGAGGTGGTCACGCCTTTGTCGCGGGTATTGTCGCCTCACCTAGCTGCGTTAATGGATGAATATGTTTCCGTAAGGCGTTGGGATATATATAAAGATCCATTCGAGGATCGGGAGCATTTCGACAGCTATATCGACAATAGTACAGCAACTTTAATCGTTGTGTCCGCCCAAGCTGTGGGTGAGGCGGAAGAAAGCGTCCTCCGCGATTTTGGCTATGCCATGGGGGTTGCGAACTGGCTGCGGGCGATCCCGGATCTTGAGGCCCGCGGGCGTATTCCCTTGCTGGATGGGACGCTTCAGGGTGTTCAGAGGCTGGCGCAGGAGGCACTGGACCGTTTGGAAAAGGCGCGGTCGGCGCGATCTGGCGTCTCAGCTGAGGCACGCCCCGCGCTGTTCGCTGGATGGCAGACCGAGTGGGTTTTGCGCAGGGTGGTGGCGCAGCCTGAACGCGTCGCAGCAGGCGCGCTGGCGCAAGGCGAGATACGCCGCCGATGGTCTTTGATGCGGACTGCGGCAACCGGTCGTTGGTAGGTTTGGATCACGCGGTCCGAGCGTCTGATGGCCGCAGAACGAGCCACAAAAGCGCGCCGCCCGCCAGTGTCAAAAGCGGAATCATGGCGAGGTTGACGGCTGTCCACCCCTCGACGGCCGACCCTCCTGAGCAGTTCATCAAACCACCCGAGGCCAGTGAGGCAAACGTCACGCCGCCGAACACCAGCAGGTCGTTGAGCCCTTGCATCCGACCACGCTCATGAACCGCGTGTGAGGCCGCCAGCATGGATGTCGCGCCGATGAAACCAAAATTCCAGCCGACACCTAGAAGGATCAGGGCGATGAAGAAGTTTTCCAACTCAATCCCCTGCAATGCGACGACGCCAGCAGCGGCTAGAATTGCAAGCCCCAGCGCCACGATCTTTTCGACGCCGAAGCGGGCAATGAGGTGGCCGGTGAAGAAGCTGGGCACATACATGGCAAGCACATGTCCGGTCACAACGTCTGCGGCGTCATTTGCGCTGTAGCCGCAGCCTACGACTGCCAAAGGAGTTGAGGTCATGACAAGGTTCATGAGCGCGTAGGACACCATTGCGCAGATGATTGCGACGGCGATACGGGGGGTCTTGAGCAACTCCAATCGCGTACGGCCCTTGGGGGAGTCTGCAGTTGGTTTCTCGGGCGTTGGGATGTCGAGGAAAAAGAACAGAGCGGACCCAAAGACATTGAGTGCGATCACCGCCAGATACGTGCCCAGAAACGGGATCACATAAGCGGTTGAGGTCAGTTTGACGATTTGAGGGCCGATGATCGCAGCGGCCAGACCGCCCGCCATAACATAGGATATCGCCTTGGGCTTGAATTCGTCCGAGGCCGTGTCGGCAGCGGCAAAGCGATAAAAGCCGTGCGCGCTCATATAGATGCCCGTCAGCAAGCTGCCCAAAAGGAACACTGGGAAAGACCCGAGATACAAGCCATATGCGCCAACAATGCCGCCGCAGGCTCCGGCCGTTGCGCCGACCAGAAACCCGACGCGACGCCCCCAACGCTGCATGATGGCCGAAACAGGCGTAGCGGCCAGCATGGACCCCAAAACGATCAGTGAGATCGGTAGAGTCGCGAGGCAAGGATTGCTGGCCAGCGATTGCCCAGCCAATCCGCCGACGATGAATATCATCGGCATTTGCGCCCCAAGGATGGATTGCGCAGCAACCAACACGGCCACATTGCGTTTGGCCTGGCTGTTGTCCGGGGTGGCTGAGGTCATCGTCATGGGCAAATGCGTATCGGTGATCGCTGGCATGCACAAGCCGCTTGCATAACCCGTCCATCCGCCTAACGTGCGAATTATTGTCACTTTTGAGAGAGCGCATGCCCGTCGGTCGTATCATCGAAACCAATGACTGCGTGTCCGAGGGGGCCACATGGCTGGCCGGTATTTGCCCACGCATGGCTTATGCGATGCAGCAGGTAGGCCCTTTGCCTCTGCGCCGACGTCCGGACGGTTTCGCTCAGTTGCTAAGCGCGATTGTCAGCCAGCAGGTCAGCGTGGCCTCGGCCAACGCGATCTGGAAGAGGCTAAGGGACGCGAAACTGACCGGTCCTCGCAAGATCATGTGGGCGACGGATGAGGATTTACGGGCTGTTGGTCTGAGCCGCCAAAAGATCAGATACGCGCGCGCGCTGGCCGATGCGCGCATAGATTACAATGCCCTACGTGATGTTCCTGATGAAGATGTTGTTGCCATTTTGACCGAAGTGCCGGGCATCGGCATCTGGACCGCGGAAATCTACGCGATGTTTTCCTTGGGCCGCGCTGACGTCATCGCTCCGGGCGATCTGGCACTGCAGGAGGCCGCGCGCATTCTGTATGACCTGCCCAAGCGCCCGACCGAAAAAGAGTTGCGCCAAATGGCCGAAGTATGGTCGCCCTGGCGGTCGGTTGCGGCGCGGGTTTTGTGGGCCTATTACCGGGTGGCAAAAGAACGAGAAGGGATCAGATGACTCGGGTATTGAATGCGCTCCGAAAAGAGCCGGTTTCGGGCGACACACGCTCGGTCGTTGTGTTTGTACATGGCTATGGGGCCAATGGGGCGGACCTATTGGGGTTGGCCGATCCTTTGGGCGAACATCTGCCGGACACACTGTTTGTGGCACCTGACGCGCCCGAACAAATCCCGGGCATGCCAAATGGCTTTCAGTGGTTTCCGATCCCATGGATCGACGGCTCGTCCGAGGAAGAGGCAAAGCGGGGCATGGAAATGGCTGTCGCTGATTTCAACGCCTTCCTCGACGCTTTGATGGTCGACGAGGACGTGCTCCCCGAGCAGGTCGTTTTGTTCGGTTTCAGCCAGGGCACGATGATGAGCCTGTACGTCGCCCCGCGCCGTGAGGACCCGGTGGCCGGGATCGTCGCTTTCTCGGGCCGTTTGCTAGAGCCGGACCTGTTGGCCGATGAAACCGTCAGCCGTATGCCGATCTTGTTGGTTCATGGCGATGCCGACGACGTGGTGCCGCCGCAGTCTTTGCCCGAAGCTGCCGAAGCGTTGCAGGGCGCGGGGTTCAAAGAGGTCTACGCCCATGTCATGAAAGGCACCGGGCACGGCATCGCGCCCGACGGTCTGAGCGTCGCACTGGCCTTCATGCGCGACAAGCTGAGCCTTTAGCTATGATCACCGTCCGTCCGATGATGCGAGAGGATGTGGCCGATGCCTGCCGCATCCTGAATGACATCATCGACATCGGTGGGACGACGGCGTTTGAAATCCCTTTCACTGAGTCCCTGTTCACGCAGAGCTATCTGGATGGGACTGACAAGGTTTGCGCCCATGTTGCCCTGGATGAGCAGGGCGAGGTCGCTGGTTTTCAGTGGCTCGGCACATATGAAGAATTGCCTGAGGATTGCGCCGACATAGCGACCTTTACGCGTCGCGAACCGGTGCTTAGAGGCGCAGGGCGTGCGTTGTTTGCCGAGACGGTCAAAATGGCGGCGGCTTTGGGGTTCAATGCGATCAACGCGACGATCCGGGCCGACAATGCGATGGGTCTGAGGTATTACGACAAGATGGGCTTTCAGGACTATTCCGTGGCCTATGGCGTTCCCCTGCGTGACGGAACGCCAGTGAACAGAATTTCCAAACGCTTTGACCTGAGAAAGGGCACATGATGCTGATCGTTACCGGAACTGTTGAGGTATCGCCCGAGGGCGTTGAAAAGGCCATCGCGGCGGCGCAGGCGATGGTGGCTGACACGGTCAAGGAACAAGGGTGTCTGGTTTACGAGTTCAGCCAGATTCTCGGGCAACCGAACCGGTTCCGCGTATACGAAGAATGGACCGATCAGGCCGCGCTTGAGGCGCATTTCCAAGCCCCTCACATGGCGACGTTTCAGGCCGCATTGGGTGAAGTTGGTGTGATCTCTAGCGACATCTGCCGTGTGGTTGGGGGCGAGAAGCAGCCACTTTGAAAACGGCTCAGCGCCACAAGCGACCTTCGGCAAACTCGACGGAATTCCCGGCGGGATCACGCACGTACAAAGACCGCGCTCCGTTGGGCCAGTCGAACTCGGCATCGATGGGGACGTTCCAATTCAACAGATGCCTACGAAGCGTGTCGATCTGATCGCGCGTCATCGTCAGGCAGACATGCCCCGCACCGCGCGCACCGTGCGGGGGAACAGGCAGATCCGGGTTTCCCGGTGGTTTCTCGGTCTCGTCGGCAACAAAGAGTAGCAGCACCGAGCCCGCGACCCGATAAAACACATGCCTGTCCGCGACGCGTTGGATTTTCTCCAAAGCCAGTATCTCACCATAAAACCGCTCAGCCGCATCCAGATCATCGACGTAGAGAGCGGCCTCAAGAATGCCTGTCGGCGCAGGTATGTCGCGTGAGAGTTTCATGCCTTAAGCCTATCACATATCGGCGTTTTTGTCACCGGCGTGGGCGGCGATCCCGTTTGCGCTGAGGCGCGGCGTTCACTTGAGGCTCAGGTAGACTGTCCCATTGACCTGGCTCCAAACCGTCCAACGACCAGTCACCAATCCGGGCTCGGATCAGGCGCAAGGTTGGATGCCCGACCGCAGCGGTCATGCGGCGTACCTGTCGGTTGCGCCCTTCGCGGATCGTGAGTTCGATCCATGTGTCTGGAACACTCTGGCGCTCACGAATAGGAGGGGTCCGCGCCCAAAGACCGTCGGGCTCATCCATCATCCGTGCCTTGGCAGGCCGGGTCAGGCCATCCTTGAGTTCAATACCATCGCGCAATGCCTTGAGCGCTGCCGTATCAGGTATCCCCTCGACCTGAACCCAATAAGTCTTTGCCATCTTGTGCTTGGGGTCCGAGATCTGCGCCTGCAACCGGCCATTGTCGGTCAACAGCATTAGCCCCTCGCTATCGCGATCCAACCGTCCCGCAGGATAGACCCCGGGCAGATCGATGAAATCAGACAAGGTGCGGCGCGGCGTATCCGCATTGGCGCGATCCGTGAATTGCGGCAGCACATCGAACGGTTTGTTGAAGCGGATGAACCAGGACATGGCACCGCCATAGCCCGCAGAACACAGCTGCGCAACCTGTGGATAACCGTCACACGGTTGTTACGGATTCGGCTTACCCAATCTTCGACATATTGTGGAAACTCGGGGCTTGTCAGAGTTTTAACACGATATATAGTCACGGTAAGGCCGGGGCGGGTGTTCCCCGCTCTGATGTCAAAAACGGGCAGCGCAGAGCGAGGAGCGATTCTGGTATGGACGGAGACTTCAGGACCGAATTTGTCAGGGAACCCGGTGCGCTGAGGCATCATCCGGCATTGGTTCTTAACGCCGATTACCGTCCTTTGTCTTATTACCCCTTGTCCCTTTGGCCTTGGCAGGAGGCGATCAAAGCGGCCTGGCTCGACAGAGTGGACATCGTGGCCGAATATGACGAAGTGGTCCGAAGCCCGAGTACCGAGATCCGAATACCCTCGGTCGTTGTTTTGAAAGACTATGTAAAACCCAGAAAGCGCGTGGCCTTCACGCGCTTTAATTTATTTCTGAGGGATGAATTCAAGTGTCAGTACTGCGGTAGCCGTGGAGAACTGACTTTTGACCACGTCGTTCCGCGCGCGGCCGGAGGGGTTACCAGTTGGCAGAACGTCGTTGCGGCGTGTAGCCCGTGCAATCTACGTAAGGGGTCCAAATCGCTGCGGCAGGCGGGGATGTCGCTGAACAAGCCGCCCCGTCAACCAGCCGCCGAGGCTTTGCGCAATATTGGCCGTAAGTTTCCACCTAATCATTTACACGATAGCTGGATTGATTTTCTCTATTGGGATGCTGAACTGGATCAGCAGTAAGTTTCAGCGCAACCGCCACGCAGCAAGCCAGATCAAAACAAGCCCTGCAGAAATCAGCGCGTTCCACCCCGCCATCGAAATCCCAAACATCTCCCATGGAATCTCATCGCAGCGCACCAGCGGCGCGGACATGATCTGATTGAGCAATTCCTCGGGTGTCAGACCTCCAATATCGCCGGACGTGCAGGTAGAGGGGCCTTCCCACCAGCCTTGCTCGACACCCGCGTGAAAGACGCCGATCCCGGCCGTTGCTGCGGCTGCCAGTGCTCCAAGAAGCGGCAGAGGGCGAATACCCGGGAAGACAAAGGCTGCAATGCCCAGGACAACGGCAATCCCGTGAGGATAGCGCTGCCAGATGCACATTTTACAGGGGGCCAGCCCCCCAAGGTATTGAAAGCCCCATGCACCCAATAGCATCGCCGCTGATCCGGCAGCAGCGATCAGGATCAGTCGTCTTTTTTGCGTCATAAGTACTTAACTACAAAAAATCCGCCGAACAGCAAGATGATGAACAGGGTGAACATCAGACCCAGCCGTTTCTCGATAAAATCGCGGATCGGTTCGCCAAATTTCCAAAGCAGACCGGCCACAAGGAAAAAGCGCAACGCCCGCGCCAGAATCGAAGTTGCGATGAACGTCCCCAGAGGCATTCCGGTCCAACCCGACATGATCGTGATGACCTTGTAGGGGAACGGCGTGACCCCTGCGGCCAGGACGGCCCAAAAGCCAAAATCGTTGAAGCGCATGTTGAATTCCTCCATCGCGTGGGCCTTGCCCATGGATTCGAGGATCGGCTGGCCAACGCTCTCATAGAAAAACGCCCCGATCGCATAGCCAAGCAATCCGCCCAGAACCGAAGCGACAAGGGCAATTGTTGCGATCAGCCACGCCCGCGAAGGACGCGCCAGAATCATCGGGATCATCAGCACATCGGGCGGGATCGGAAAGAACGAGCTTTCGATGAAAGCGACGATTGCCAGCGCCCAAAGGGCATGCGGGTGCTCGGCCAGACGGATGGTCCAATCATAAAGTGATCGCAACATAAGGTACAAAATTCCCAAACTCAGATCGGGCAAGCCAAACCACGCAGTCAGGCACCCGTCAACCGGCCTTGGAAAAACAAACCGAAGATTGGTTGATTTTTGCCTCTGGACCTTCCCGGTATTGAAGGCTAATCCAGTGGTCGTGGCCCAAGTGGCGGAATGGTAGACGCAGGGGATTCAAAATCCCCCGGTAGTGATACCGTGCCGGTTCGAGTCCGGCCTTGGGTACCAAAGTAAAAACAGAGGGTTAGGGAAACCTGCTCTCTGTTTTTTCTTTTCTCCGGTACTCACCTGGTACTCACAGAGGTACGTGTTGCGTTCTGATTTGCCCGAACGGATGAGGACTCAGTGATTGTTACGGGTCAGGTCGCAAGCTAAGCCAGACTAAAAAGCCGACAAACGCAAAGACATTGACGTTCAGCAGGGTGTCAATCAACGTGCTGCTCATGGTCGCTCTTCCCGTCTGAGTGTTTTGAACAAACATACCACCAATACTGGCACGATGAACACAAAGGCGATGGCCGACAGCGCGATGATCGAGCGGACCAATGCGACATCGCCCACCAGGATCATCGCCAATCCCAACGCGCCCAGAATTGCACCCCAGACCGTGCGGATGCGCGGCGATGGGTTCTCGTCCCCGCCGGTGCCGATCATGGCCAGTGTGAATCCGGCACTGACCACGCTGGTCACCACAAAAAGAAACGCCGCGATGATTGTTGCTGTACGGGTGATCCCGTTCAACGGGAACCGTTCCAACAAAGCAAAAGTCGTGGCGTCCAGACTGTCCGAGTTGATCGCGGACAGGGTTCCTTCCTGACGTAAGGCGTCGAAAAACCCCAACCCTCCGAATATGCCGAACCAGAGGATCGAAAATAGCGTTGGCGCAATGATGACACCGACAAGAAACTCTCGGATGGTACGCCCGCGTGAGATTCGTGCGATGAAGATGCCCACAAAGGGCGACCAGGCAAGCCACCAGATCATATAGTTCAGAGTCCAGTCCTGGAACCAGTTCACGACGGTTTCGTCAAAAAACTCAGCTGTAGAGAATCCGGCGGGCAAAACGTCGAACACATACCGCCCAAATCCGGTGACGATATCATTCATCAAAAACGACGTTGGACCAAGTATCAAAAGGTAAACCATTAAGGCGACGGCGATCAGCATCGCCGCATTGGAAAGGCGGGCCATTCCTTCGCCAAGGTCCCGCCGCAAAGGAATGATAAACGCGATGCAGAGGGCAACAAATACCGGTATTGTTAGATTGCCGGGCTCGGACGCTCCGATCAAACCTGCCAGTCCAGTTTGGATCTGAAAAACCCCAAGTGCCAGAGAACCCGCCAAACCGACTGCAATCGCGACAATCGACAAAAGATCAAACAGCCAACCCAGGGCAACCACCCATCTGGCCGTTCCTAGGGCATCAATCAGCGGCGCACTCAGCAACAGCGTGCCATGTCGGCGGTAAGCGAAATAGGCGATAACCAAGGCAACGACGGCGTATATGGCCCAGGCATGAAAACCCCAGTTCAGATAAGTAACGAACATGGCATAGCTCGCCGCTTCGGGATCATTGTTGTATTGACGGAGCACTTCGAAATGCGTCAGCGGTTCTGCTGCGCCATAGAACAGCAGACCAACGCCCATTCCGGCGGCGAACAACATGGCGATCCAGGCTGGTGTCGAAAATTCCGGTTCGACACCGTCGGGCCCCAGACGAATGTTTCCGAACCGGGAAACGGCAAGGAAAATGGCGACAAACAGCAACCCGCTCGCCTCCAGCATAATGAACCATCCCCGGCTGTCGAATTGCGTGGCGACGGCTGATGCAGCCAGCTGACCCAAGCCCTGAGGATCTGCAATTCCCCATATTGCGATTGCCGCGCTGATCGAAACGGCGATGATCAGCAATCGGCTCGGGGCGTTTTTTTCCATTATCTGATGGCCTTGCGGGTTTGAGGTCCAATTCATTCTAGTTTTAACCGCCCAATTTCAGTCCGGCAACGGGCTGTGAGCACGATCCACGTCGCAGCGCGACTTCACGGTCTCATCGGGTTGCTCCGACTCAGGAGCGCAGGCTCAATTGGTCAAAGCAACCAAAGGTTGTGATTTTGACGGTGTCAGAGGGGAAACTTCCCGTTGAACCATCAGAATTGAGGCGTCGGAAAGCTACGCGGACCAGAAAGCTTGACTTTGAGACTTTCAGAATGAAACGTTTTGGACATAGGGAGAAATTGGGAAAATCAGAGGTTTGAAACCGGAATCCCGGATGGGTCCATTGTTTTGGCCAGACGCTCTGGTTAGGGGCTTTTCTCCTGGCAACATAAAAATCAAGGGAGTTTTAAGATGAAAACCAGAATGAGAATGGGCCTTTCGACCCTTGCTGCCGCGTCGATGTTTTCAACTGCGGTTTATGCAGAGGAGTTTATCACGATTGGGACGGGTGGAGTTACGGGTGTTTATTATCCGACGGGTGGTGCGATTTGTCGTTTGGTGAACAAGGGTCGTAAGGAGCATGGGG